>NZ_CAXBDD010000001.1:0-160226 GCF_963974515.1 uncultured Sunxiuqinia sp.
CAGCGACAAAAATTAGCAGGGATTCGTTGTTTTTCGGGGCAGATATTGACCGTACTTGTGCGATGGTACGTGTGATAAACCTTAGTTTAAACGGTCTTTGGGGCGAAGTCTGCTGGATAGATACATTGATGAATCGTTTTTATACGGGTTGGCAAATCGAACTGCACCCGTAACGTGGGGTTCCTTACATCAGGGAGATTTCAGAGACAGAAAGTTTCGTGGTTTTGAAACTACTTGAGGAGAAGCAAGAAATCATTTCCAAACAGCAGCTTATAACTGGAGCATCTCAGCATTTGTTGTTTGAACTCTAGGGGTAGTGCCCCTTTTTTGTTCGTTTCAGTATTTTGAAAGGTAAAACCTGGTCAGTGCATAGACATGGCCGAATAGTTTAAGAAAAGTTTCACCCCTAAACCTCCCTCAGATCCATATCCGAAAATCAGGACAGACTGTAAACCTCTCAATCCATACGGC
The DNA here is from genome assembly GCF_963974515.1 of uncultured Sunxiuqinia sp. GTDB lineage: Bacteria > Bacteroidota > Bacteroidia > Bacteroidales > Prolixibacteraceae > Sunxiuqinia. The sequence goes on from NZ_CAXBDD010000001.1 coordinate 472, forward strand.
TCTTATCATGCAGTCAATTTTTCAGGTTGACTGACAACCTAAACCCCAGCGATAAAATTTTAGATGTCTTTTCCACACTCACTTCAACCATGGAACAGTTTTTACTTTGCTTCGGCTGAAATGTTTGTACTTGTAGAATATCCATTTTATCATTCAATGGGGGCAGGTGGTATAAGAAGGAGTCCAAACATAAGAGCATTTTTTTTTGAAAGTTTGTAACATTCGGTACAACCTAAGCGCAACGACTCCCGTATTTTTAACCAATAAACTATAATAAAAAAAACGAAGTCAGCTATGATCCGAAACCTTCACCCTCCGAAGATCTGGAGAATCCCTGTTATCATAGTCCTGGGAATATTTGCCGGTCTTTTTGTCCTGTCCGTTTACCTATCAAAAGCGCATTCCTATCTGTCCGACGATTCCAAAACCTGTGTCAACTGTCACATCATGGCGCCTCAGTATGCCACCTGGAATCACAGTTCGCACCGCGAAGTAACCAATTGCAATAGTTGCCATGTTCCACACGACAACTTTTTCAACACGTATTATTTCAAGGCGAAAGATGGGTTACGCCACGCCACGGTTTTCACCTTGCGAAACGAGCCCCAGGTTATTTTCATTAAGGAAGAAGGCGCCGAAGTGGTGCACCAAAACTGCGTTCGCTGCCACGAAAATCAACTGATGGATGCGCAGCATAGCAGCTACATTGCCAACTACGAAGCGCACCGGACTGACAGAAAGTGCTGGGAGTGTCATCGCGAAGTTCCGCACGGACGGGTTAATAGCTTATCGAGCACACCCTATGCTCGTGTTCCGCTGCCAGAAAGCCCTGTACCCGACTGGATTAAAAATTTAAATAACAACGATTAAAAAACCATATCACATGAAACCATTGAAGACGACCATTGAAAAAAAACCGATTTTAGGCTGGCTACTTTTTTTCGCCACCTTACTTGTTGTTTTTGTTTTGGGGCTGCTGGCCTCATCCATTATGGAACGCAGGGCCGAAGCCAGCTTTGTAAATGTTCCGAAAGTCAAGTTATCGGAGTTTGAACCGCGCAACGAAGTGTGGGGCGAAAACTTTCCCCGCGAGTTTCAGTCGTATTACCAAACCGCCGACAGCAATTTCCAAAGTAAATACAACGGTAACGCCATGATCGACATGCTGGAGGTTGACCCGCGCATGGTCGTGCTGTGGGCCGGCTACGGATTTTCGAAAGATTATAACCAAGGGCGCGGCCACTACTACGCCATTGAAGATATTCATAACACCTTGCGAACAGGAGCCCCAACCAACGAAAACGAAGGTCCCATGCCATCCACCTGCTGGACCTGTAAAAGCCCCGATGTTCCGCGCGTGATGCAGGAAGAAGGGGTTGCCGAGTTTTATAAAGGGAAATGGGCCAGGCTGGGTGCTGAGGTAGTCAACCCCATTGGCTGCGCCGATTGCCACGATCCAGAAACCATGAACCTAAGAGTAACCCGACCTGCCTTGGTGGAAGCCTTCGAAAACATGGGTAAGGATGTGAACAAAGCTTCGCACCAGGAAATGCGGTCGCTGGTTTGCGCCCAGTGCCATGTGGAATATTATTTCGACAAGGACAAAGTGGAAGGCGCACAATACCTGACCTTTCCCTGGCACAATGGGATGACTGTTGAAGGAGCCGAAGAATATTACGATGCCATCGACTTTAGCGACTGGACCCATTCAATAAGCAAAGCGCCCATGTTGAAAGCCCAACACCCGGGGTACGAAATCTACATGCAGGGCATCCATGCCGAACGCGGTGTATCATGTGCCGATTGCCACATGCCTTACAAGTCTGAAGGCGGACAGAAATTCACTGATCATCACATCCAATCGCCGTTAAACAATGTGGCCAACTCCTGCCAGGTTTGTCACCGCGAAGAAACAGCAAGCTTGATCAAAAACGTGTTTGACCGTCAGGATAAAGTCATTGAAAATCGCGACAAGCTGGAAGAACTGCTGGTCCGCGCTCACCTGGAAGCCCAAAAGGCTTGGCAACTGGGAGCTACAGAAGATGAAATGAAGGAAGTGCTGATGGGCATCCGTCATGCGCAATGGCGCTGGGATTATGCGGCGGCCAGCCACGGCGGCTCGTTCCACGCTCCGCTCGAAACCAGCCGGATCATTTCAACAGGAATCGACATTGCGCAGGAAACACGCATCAAGCTGTCGCGCATCCTGGCTTCGAAAGGATTCATCGAGGAACTGCCCTACCCCGACATTTCAACAAAAGCCAAAGCACAGGCATTTATTGGCCTCGACATGGCTACCTTAAACCAGGAGAAGGAAGAATTTCTGGAAACCGTTGTTCCCGAATGGCTCAAAAAAGCACAGGAACGTGAAGAGTCGTGGGATGTTGTTCGTCAATAAAAGCAGAACAAAATGAAGATACGTTTAACCGGCAGCTTGCTGCTACTTTTTATGTTGTCCACTACCTTAAGCTATGCCCAATTTTCGCTGAGCGGAGAATTCAGGCCACGCACCGAACTGAGCCACGGCTACAAAAGCCTGGCCGGAAGCGATCAGGATGCCTCCTTGTTTACGGCACAGCGCACCCGGCTCAATGCCTTGTATCAAACCGAGAAGGTCATCACCTTCTTATCGTTGCAGGATGTACGGACGTGGGGAAGCCAAGCCCAGTTGGTGGGCAATGAAGATTTTGCCACTTCGGTTCACCAGGCTTGGGCCGAAGTGTTCTTCTCACCCGAGTTCTCCTTAAAAGCCGGACGACAAGAGCTGGTGTACGACGACCACCGGATTTTTGGGAACGTTGGCTGGGCCCACCAGGCACGTTCGCACGATTTGGCTATTCTAAAATACCAAAGCGACGTCGACCTGCATGTTGGAATCGCCCACAACGAAAACAGCAATCCCGCTAACAACCTTTTTGATGGAGCCGATGCCTACAAAGACCTGCAATACGCCTGGTTTAGCAAACAATGGGACAAAGGCAGCTTGAGCTTACTGGTCCTTAACAATGGCATTCCTGAAAACACGCCTGACGGACAAGAGGTGAACTACAGTCAGACCATAGGCGGTCATGCCACCTATCCGCTGGGAAACTTCAAGCTGGCAGCCAACGCTTACCTGCAAACCGGAAAAACAGCCACCGGCGGCGACTTGAGCGCTTACAACCTGCTGCTGGAAGCCACCTGTCCGCGCGGCATTACCTGGGGTTACGAACGTCTGTCGGGAACAGGTTACGACGACGCGAAAAACAAATCGTTTAACCCGTTGTATGGCACCAACCACAAGTTTAACGGTTTCATGGATTATTTCTATGTGGGCAATCATTTCAACTCGGTTGGGTTGAACGACATCTACGCGAAATACAACTATTCCAAAGATAAACTGAGTTTGAATGCCCATTTGCATTACTTTTCTGCCGCGGCTGAAATTAACGCTGACGCATCCAACTACCTGGGAACGGAACTGGACTTGGGAGCCGGATGGAAAATCAGCCCCGAAGCGCAGATCAGCTGTGGTTTGTCGTGGCTTTTTGCAGGCGAAAGTATGGAAATCATCAAAGGAGGAGACCAATCGGCAAGCCACTACTGGAGTTGGCTCATGCTGAGCGTAACACCTAATTTTATTAAATGATTTCCACCTGTGTCCTATTGAGTCCGTCAATATTTGTCATTCATGGTCATTAGTTAATCATGAAGTTGTTTTGAACCGATCGTTGACAATAAAATGACCATGAATGACTTTTTAATGACATGACGTAAACTTGAAAATATTCAATATTTAATCACTGTTCTATGGAAAGAAATACCTGGCAAACGCCATGGTCGTATCGCGAGGGATGGATTATAGTTGGGGGATTGGCCATTTTAGGTGTCGTTTGGCAGGCGTTTCTGCCTGCGCTTGAAGCGCAAGTCCCACGCTGGCCCGGCAATCTGATCCTGGGCCTTGTTTTTATCATACTGCTGTTGGCCCTGCACTTCTTCTCTGCAAAGTCACTGATCAGTAAATGGTTGACATCGGTTCCTGCGGCGGTCACTTCGGCTGCCTTTTACTGTGGACTTGCCATCCTGATGGGCATCATACCTCAGGGACAAACGGGCGACTCAGCGCTCATCAACCTGCTGGGCTTGAACCGGCTGACGACATCCTGGATTTTTGTATTGGCCAATGTTTATTTTTTAAGCAGCCTGGGCTTGGCAACGCTAAAACGTTTGATTCCTTTCAAACTAAAAAACATGGGCTACATCCTGAACCACCTTGGACTTTGGATCGCACTGACATCAGCCGCCTTGGGAAGCAGCGACCTGCAACGTTTGTATATAAACTGCTATGAGGGACAGCCCGAGTGGCGCGCCACCAACCAGGCTGGACAGGTGGTTGAATTGCCGATAGCCATTGAGCTGACAGATTTCAAAATTGAAGAATATCCGCCCAAGCTCACCCTGATTGATAACACAACGGGCCGGGTGGTTGCCAAGGGGAAGAAAAACCAATATTTTTCGGTTGAAGATTCGCCGATCCAGTTGCTGGATTATCAGATTGACGTGGAGAAACTGCTCCAGTCGGCCGGGCTGATTGGCGAACGTTTTGAGCCGGTCAATGAGATGGGCTCGCCACCTGCCGCGAAAGTTATGGTGACGCATACACAATCCGGCGAGACGCAAACCGGCTGGGTGAGTTCGGGAAGTTTCATGCACCAGCCCTATGCCTTCAAACTGAACGAGCACTATTCGCTGGTTATGCTGCCCCCCGAACCTCAGAAGTTTCAATCCGACATCCGCATTGTGACTGAAGAAGGCCAGCAGATGCAAACCACCTTAGAGGTGAATCAACCCTTCAAATTAGGTGGCTGGAAACTTTATCAGCTGAGCTACGACAGCGAAAAAGGAAGATGGTCAACACTAAGTGTGATTGAACTGGTACGCGATCCCTGGATTCCGGTGGTTTACATGGGAATTTTCATGCTGCTGGCCGGCAGCCTGTTTTTATTTCGCGATGGGACAAACAAAAAGAAAGCACAACATGATGGGATGGATTAATTTCGAAATATTTGCGGCAATCAGCCTGCTTTGCTGGTTGGCCGGTGGCGGTTTTCTATTGCTGAAAACCACCAATCCGGCATTCAGAACTGTTGCTCCCACGATACTTGCACTGAGCGGCTTCATCAGCTTGCTGCTGTTTATCGTGTTGCTTTGGCTTAAAATTGACCGCCCACCCATGCGTACACTGGGTGAAACCCGCCTATGGTATGCTGCCTTGCTGGCATTGATTGGCATGGTCAGCTTCGTCCGATGGAAATACAAATGGTTGCTGGCTTACAGCCTATTTATGGGCGGCTTGTTTTTGGTGATCAACCTGCTTCACCCCGAAACCTACGACAAAAGCCTGATGCCTGCGCTGCAGAGTGTTTGGTTCATTCCGCACGTCATTGTTTACCTGTTTGCCTACGCCTTGCTGGCCGCCTCAAGCCTGGTCGCCATCAAAGCCATATACCAGGATCACCACGGTAGAAACTGGCAACATCTTCCTGATTTGGCCGACAACTTTGTTTACCTTGGCTTTTCATTTTTAACCATGGGACTGCTGTTTGGCGCGCTATGGGCCAAGGAAGCCTGGGGGCACTATTGGACCTGGGACCCGAAAGAAACCTGGGCGTTCATTAGCTGGACGGCTTATTTAATCTACATTCACTACCGGTACAAACACCTGAAAAAACACAAACCGGCTATGTGGATTTTAATTGTGGCTTTTGGCTTGTTGCTGATCTGCTGGTTCGGTGTCAACTACTTGCCAACCGCCCAAAACAGCGTGCATACGTATTCGGGCTAGATGGAAAATTGTCATTGGTTTATTGGCTATAGATCATTGGTGGTCATTTAATTGTCACTCATCCCCAGTGGTTGGACAACTTGAAATTTGAATATTGAAACTGGATGCTTGATAACTTTTGGCTGGCTTCTTGGGCTCGTAGCTTAGGGTTCGATTCCGGATACCAAATATTCGAAATTGAAGAGCTCTTTGAATGAATTAAAATTCATAACGACCATAATAGGCACATAGAACCTTTAGATTAGCAAAATAAAAGATGTCGATCAATGTTGGTTCCCTGTCTGCAGGGACTACGACTGAACACTTCTTCAGCCAGTAGTTGGACAACTTGGAATTTGAAATTTGGAATTTCCTTTTTGCAATTTGTAACATCCGGTACAACTTAAAAAGCCAGCTTTATTATCTTCGCAGTTTATAAAATCAGAATCAGATGCAAAACTCTGTATTGTTCCGTTTGCATCATTTTCAATACGCTGTTTCATGAAGAAAAAAAATAAATCCCTCAAAATCTTTCGGAAACTACACAAATGGCCCGGAATTGTGATTGCCTTTTTGGCCATTCTTTTTGCCTTGTCGGGAATTGTCATGAATCACCGCCCACTGTTTTCGACAGTGGATGTCAGCCGGAAACTGTTACCTTCGGACTATCACTATAAAAACTGGAACCTGGCAGCTGTTCGCGGTGGGTTGCCAATCGACTCAACCCACTTCCTCTTTTTTGGGAACATTGGCGTTTGGCAGAAAAATGGTGATGAGATCCGCGATTTCAACCAGGGGTTTCCAAAAGGGGTTGACCAGCGTAAGATCTACCAGATCCGCTCTTTTCAGAACAAACTGTATGCCGCCACTCATTTCGGCTTATACGAGCGGGAGCAAACCAACGGACAATGGCAGAAAGTGCCAATCCCGCTAAAAGAAGAACGCCTGACCGACCTGTTCATCAAACAGGACAGCTTGATGGTTTTGAGCCGCCACTACCTTCTAAAATCGGGTGATGGAAATCAATTTGAGGTCATTCAACTTCCAAAACCCGTGAACTATGAACGCAAAACGAGCCTGTTCACCACCCTCTGGCAGTTACACAGCGGTGAACTTTTTGGCTTGCCCGGCAAATTGTTTGTCGATTTACTCGGGCTGGTGACCATCCTGCTTTCGGTAACCGGCTTGCTGCATTTTTTCTTTCCAAAAATTGCCAAACGACGGCGGAAAAAGAAAAAGGACAACAGCAAACTGACGGCTACCCGGCGCCTCAACCTGCGCTGGCACAACGTCGTTGGTTATGTATTTATCCTTTTTTTGCTGATCAATACCACCGCCGGTATGTTTTTGCGTCCACCATTGTTGATCCCAATCGCCAATTCGAAAGTAGGGTTGATCCCGGGAACACACCTCGACAACCCGAATCCATGGTTCGACAAGCTGCGGCGCGCCACTTGGGACAACAACTTAAACAGCTACATCTTTTCAACATCCGATGGATTTTTCCTGGCTGATGAAAAGCTGGAAGAGCAGCTCATCCCGATGCCTGTTCAGCCACCGGTCAGTGTGATGGGCTGCAATGTGCTGGAACCAATTGGCCAGGGACAATACCTGGTTGGCTCTTTCAACGGGCTGTTCATTTGGGATATCCAGAAGCAAATTGTCTTGGACGCTTTTAGCCAACAACCTCCGCAAGCCAATAGCGGACGCCCCATTTCGGATCATATGGTGGCCGGCTATTTTGAGCTGAATAAGCAAGAGCACTACTGGTTCGACTACAGCCGGGGGATGCTCAACTTTGAAGGAAAGGCAAGCTGGACCATGCCACAGGAAGTCTTGGAGAAATCACCCCTGTCGCTTTGGAACACCGCTTTGGAAATACACACGGGGCGAATTTTTGAACACTTGCTTGGCCCATTCTACATTTTATACGTTCCCCTTTCGGGTTTATGTTTGATCATGGTACTGGTCAGCGGCTTCCTGATTTGGTGGAAAGCTTATCGCAAAACGAAAATGCAAAAAACAAGCTCCTAAGAAGCAGATCGCTCGGCCGACAAAACCAGGGGCAAATGATGCCCGCCAAAGGGCTTTTTATCAAAATTGGCATAGTACTTTATGCGTTCGAAGCCAAAATGCTGCAGGAGTGTATGCAAATCGTTTTTGCGTAAAGGCAATAGTCGTGAAGCATGAAAAAGTGATTCGCGGGTGCTTTTAATAACCAATTCAGTATTGAAAATAATCTTTTCGCCTTCAGATTCCGGTAAGTCATACTTCCGGATAAAACTAATTTTTGGCCCGTCAATCAACGGAAGTTCATCAATTTCCTGATCCAAAATATGATCATAGTTCAGGATTTGAACTAATAACTTGCCGCCAGGTTTCAGCACTTTAGCAACCACCTTAAAGAAACGGCCAATTTCATCAATCGAATCAAGATGAACCAGCGTATTCCCGAAGCACAAAACGGCATCCAACGAGGATTGATCACAATACGAATCGGCTTCGAGCATGTTGCCGGCAATAAACTGAAGATCCGGAAAATGATTTTCCTTTTGAGCCAAGGCAATCATCTTTTCATTTAAATCGAGTCCGGTCACCTGGCTTCCAAGCCCAGCCAGCTTTTTCGCCAATTGCCCGGTTGAACATCCAATATCCAGAATTTTCTTGCCATCCAACGCAGCCAGGCTGGACTGCACAAACTCAAGCTGCTTCTCATTCAATGGAAATATCTGGTTGTAATATTTGGCGATGGATGAGTAAAAAATTTCCTGATCAATTTTCATAGCGGACGGATTAATTTTATGATTCGCCTGTTCCTGATTCCAAGCGTTTGAAAATCTAAATATAGGCGTTTTTTCGCTCCGATCATGTTGCACGAAACTTTTAAATGGAATGGAACAACCGTCAATTTACTTATTTACCAGCCGGGCTTTTATCCCGGATTTCCCAAACAATTCTATTCAGAAGCCCCTGGCAAGCATCTTCCAAAATATCCAACACCAACTCAAAGCCGTCAGCTCCACCGTAATAAGGATCGGGAACCGACTGGTAACTTTTGGATTTTGCAAAGTCGGTCATTTTATGGATTTTCTTCAGATCATCGAGGTTACGCGCCATTTTCTTTAAATCCCATACATTGTTGTCATCCATGCCGACGATGTAATCAAAACGATCAAAATCAACCACCGGATCTACCGGACGCGAAACTGACGTCAGGCGATAGCCTCTTCGAATCGCATGGCTCTGCATACGGGCATCTGCAGGTTCTCCTTCGTGATACGCCGCGGTTCCAGCTGAGTCGCATTCAACCGCGCTTTCTAAGCCCTGATTTTCAAGCAGACTGTTGAAAACCGCCTCGGCGCTGGGTGACCGGCAAATATTTCCTAAACAAACAAAGAGTACCTTTTCTTTCATATCAAACCGCGTTTATCTACAAAATTAATCCATTCTGAAAATCATAAAAGTGAAGCGCGCAAAAAGTGTCCAATGTTATATTTTTTTAACAATGTACTGCGAAATCGACATTCGGCGGTGAAATCCCATCCAACAAACACGGATCGCGCTATTTAATCGGCATCTGCAACAATCATAAAAAACTTATTTTCAATATATTAAGAACAATGCAAGATATCAACAATTTTGAAATCAAAATTAAAATACTCAGATTTGCATTCTGTTTTTTAGAACATGAAAGATTTTACCGTCGGCAGTGAAGCAAAAATTATCCTGAACTTTTCGGTCCCATTGGTTATTGGCAATTTATTTCAGAACCTTTATAATATTGTTGACAGCATAATTGTAGGAAATTACCTGGGTAAAGAAGCCCTGGGAGCTGTCGGCGCCTCATTTCCCATTATTTTCACGCTCATCTCATTGGTTATTGGTGTTGGTTCGGGCGCATCGACTGTTGTTTCGCAATACTTTGGTGCCAAGCAAATGCACAATGTTGCCAAGACTATCGACACCATTTTCATCTTCTTTCTGGTCTCGTCGCTGATTGTTTCGGCACTCGGAATATATTACAGTGAGGAGATTTTCAAGCTTTTACAACTCCCCGACGAGATGATGCCTGAAGCCGTCAGCTACATGAATGTTTACCTTTTGGGTATGTTCTTCTTTTTCGGATTTAATGGCATTACTTCGATTCTTCGCGGGATGGGTGACGCAAAAACACCCCTTTATTTTATGGTGATCTCCACCTTCAACAACATTGTGCTGGACATTCTCTTCGTAGTGGTTTTTAAGTGGGGTATCGAAGGCGCCGCCTTTGCGACGGTTGTGGCCCAGGCCATAGCATTTTTTGCCGCGACTTGGTACCTCAACAAAAAACATCCGGTGATTAAGTTGACCCTTCGGAAATATGTTTTCGACCGGAACATTTTTAAAAGTTGCCTGCGCATTGGCTTGCCCACCGGCTTTCAGCAATCGTTCGTCGCTTTTGGTATGATGGCGATTATGGCTATCGTCAATGGTTTTGGAACCAACGCAGTGGCCGCCTATACCGCAGCCATCCGTATTGACTCGTTTGCCAAAATGCCGGCCATCACTTTTTCCTCGGCCTTGTCGAGCTTTACCGGGCAAAACCTGGGGGCATTGCGCGAGGACAGGGCCAAAAACGGACTGAAAATCACGCTTTATTTTTCGCTGATCTACTCGATCTTCATCTCCATCATTATTATCGTTTTCGGAAAGTACCTGATCAAGATGTTCACGCCCGACCCTGCTGTAATAGCAATCGGGCAGGATTACCTGGTGATTGTTTCTTCGTTTTACCTGCTGTTGTCTGTTATGTTTACGCTTACCGGATTTCTGCGGGGCGCCGGTGCAACCTTTATCCCGATGCTGACCACCTTGACTGCTCTTTATGCCATCCGGATTCCCTTGGCCTATTTCCTTTCCGATCATCTGGGGGTCAATGGAATTTGGTGGGCCGAACCCGCCGCCTGGCTTGCCGGAACCATTATCTTGGCGGTGTATTATTTCAGTGGGAAGTGGAAGGGCAAGGATGTTTTTCAGCGATCGAAAAAGCAGAACACCCTGTAAATCCCTCTTACTGTCCAGTATCTTTTAGACTTAAATCATCAAATTATAAGTTACTTCTTTAGAATGCCTACAAATTAAAGGCAATAACCACTTCTGACTTCCATTTTTTATTTTTCAGCTTATCTTTGTTAGCTTCAAAACTGAATCTGGCTGACTGTCATACAACATTAGGGTATCCAGCTCAGCCAACAACAATATTTATTATTTTCACGCCTGTTTTTAGGTAATAAAAAATCACTAACCGCAACATCGTTGCACTTAATTTTATAGCTTATGAGTAATGTTTTCCTTATTGTTCCAATAGCATCCATACTTGCATTGGTCTTTGCCTGGTTCTTCTTTAAATCGATGATGAAGAACTCCGAAGGCACTGACCGGATGAAAGAAATTGCACAATATGTCAGGGAAGGTGCAATGGCCTATTTAAGGAGGCAGTACAAAGTGGTGGCTATCGTTTTTGCCATTCTTTTCGTCCTGCTTACCGTCATGGCTTATTTTGGAGTTCAAAACCCATTTGTTCCCATCGCGTTCTTAACTGGAGGGTTCTTCTCTGGTTTGTGCGGCTTTTTGGGAATGAAAACTGCAACTTTTGCTTCGGCGCGTACTGCCCACGGAGCATCACAGTCGTTAAACAAAGGACTGCAGATTGCTTTCAGAAGTGGTGCTGTAATGGGTCTGGTTGTCGTTGGTTTTGCCCTGCTTGATATTGCAGCCTGGTACTGGTTATTGAGTGAGGTTATTTTTACGCCGGAACACCTGGCAAACGGCCTTGAATTCCTTGGGCTCCATTTCGTTCATGGAAGTGCTGATTATGTGGCTAATGGTATTATTACCGAGGCCGGCCAACGTGTTAAATTGATTGAAATTACCGTCACTATGCTTACCTTCGGAATGGGAGCTTCTACCCAAGCCTTATTTGCACGTGTAGGCGGTGGCATTTATACTAAAGCAGCCGATGTGGGTGCCGACCTGGTTGGTAAAGTTGAAGCTGGTATTCCTGAAGACGACCCGCGTAACCCGGCAACCATTGCCGACAACGTAGGCGATAACGTAGGCGATGTAGCTGGTATGGGCGCCGACCTTTACGAAAGTTATGCCGGTTCGATCCTGGCGACGGCTGCCTTGGGTGCTGCGCTTCCGGCAATTGTTTTATCTGATTTAAGTATCGACCCGGTAAAAGCGGTTACGGCACCAATGATCGTCGCTGCGATTGGTATTATCCTTTCTATCGTTGGAATATTTATGGTCCGTACCAAAGAATCAGCCACACAAAAAAACCTGTTGAATGCTCTTCTTATCGGTACAGGTGGAAGTTCGCTTTTAATTTTAATTGCCATGGCCGGAATGGCGTACTTTGGATGGGTAACCTGGGGCGTTTTTGGTGCTGTGGTTATCGGGTTGGCTGCCGGTGTAATTATTGGACAGGCAACTGAATTTTTCACTTCCGATGAATATAAACCCACAAAAGGCATTGCGGCACAAGCGCAACAAGGGCCTGCAACAACCATCATCGACGGCCTTGCCGTTGGAATGTATTCAACCTGGATTCCTGTAGTCACCATTGTATTGGGTATTATGGGATCGTTCTGGGCAGCTGGCGGTGCAAGTCATTTTGCCATGGGTGTTTATGGAATTGGTTTTGCAGCTGTTGGAATGCTTTCAACACTGGGAATTACCCTGGCAACCGATGCATTTGGCCCAATAGCCGACAACGCCGGTGGCAACGCCGAAATGGCCGAACTTCCCCCTGCAGTTCGTGAGCGTACCGATGCGCTGGATATGCTTGGAAACACAACTGCCGCTACGGGAAAAGGGTTCGCAATTGGTTCAGCAGCGTTGACAGCTATGGCGCTTATTTCGGCATACATGGAAGAAGTGCGTTTGTGGTTTGGCAAAATTGCAAAAGCTGGCGAAGGATTTATTATGAAAGGAGAGTTTGTTTTTTACAATGATGTGGCTCCTGCGGTTGAAGAAGGGATCAAAGCGGTGAAGATTTCTACGGCTTCGGTCAAGGATCTGGCCGCTGCTTACGATATAACCATTTTCAATCCATTGTTCTTAGGTGGCTTGTTCCTGGGATCGATGATGGCCTTTGTGTTTAGCGCCATGACCATGAAAGCTGTTGGTCGTGCTGCCGGGGCTATGGTTGATGAAGTTCGTCGCCAGTTTCGCGAAATTAAAGGGATTATGGAAGGCACCGCTGTGCCCGAATATGCAAAATGTGTGGAAATATCAACCAAAGGCGCTCAACGCGAAATGTTGCTCCCATCACTGGTAGCCATCATTGTTCCTGTGGTGGTTGGTGCATCAATGGGAGTTGCCGGTGTTATTGGGCTTCTCTCAGGCGGCCTAACTGCGGGATTTACACTGGCCGTGTTCATGAACAATGCCGGTGGAGCCTGGGATAACGCCAAAAAGTTCGTTGAAAAAGGAAACTATGGCGGAAAAGGCAGCGAAGCTCATAAAGCTGCTGTTGTTGGTGATACCGTTGGCGACCCGTTCAAAGATACTTCAGGACCGTCGTTAAATATCTTGATCAAACTAATGACAATGGTCTCAGTGGTGATGGCGGGTTTAACCGTGACCTTGAGCTTATTGTAATTATATAAACTATTGACGTAATAATATTAAAAAACCTGTGGGCCGACGCTCACAGGTTTTTTTGTGATTGAATTCCCGCCAACAAAATTGTCCGCTTACACACCTGCCTGCGGATTCCGTCGTGGCTGTCAATTCATGTCATTCCTAATCATTTTTATTGTCGTTAATCGTGTCAAAACAACTGAATAGCCACCTATTGACCACTGAATGTATTTTTAATGACATGAGGTAATCTCGCGGATATTCATTTTTCCTATCTTTAATGGAATCAATATAAACGCTAATCGACACCAACCATGAAACACTTTTTTTGGCTTCTTTTGTGTGTGCTCGCCACCACGACCCTTGCCCAGCAACCTATCGGGTCCTTTTCTTCGAGTCATGATATCGGCAATCCCAGACTTTCCGGCTCAGTTTCGTTCGACGATCAAACACAGGAATACACCCTTCGCGGATCCGGTTACAACATTTGGTTTGAACGCGATGAATTTCACTTTCTGAACAGCAAGATCAAAGGCGATTTCATTCTCACTGCCAACTTTGCGTTTATCGGAGAAGGTGTTGACCCGCATCGCAAAACCGGCTGGATGGTTCGTGCTTCGGATGAAGAAAATGCGGCGCATTGTTCCGCCGTTTTGCACGGTGACGGATTAACAGTGATGCAGTGGCGCCTGCTCAAAGGTGCTTTCATGCGCGATCCGGAAGATCAGCTCGTGGCTCCTAAACCCAACTACCAGATCCTGCAACTGGAACGTTCGGGCAAGACCATGATTTTTCGTGCGGCACATCCTGGAGAACCACTGCAAATCATCGGATGTCAGGTGATGGAAAACCTGCCTGATGAAGTGCTGGCCGGCCTTTTCATCAATTCGCATAATCCCGAAGTCATAGAACAAGCCAAAGTATGGAACGTACGAATCGACCAACCGGTTGCGGACGATTATCATCCCGGACAAGAGGGCTGGCTGGGCTGCCGGCTGGAAACCATGAACGTATTCAGTGGCAAACGAAAAGTGATTTACGAGCAAGACGACCGCTTTGAAGCGCCCAACTGGATGCCTGATGGCAAGAAACTATTATTCAACAGGGATGGTTTGCTCTATACCATTCCGGTTGGAGGCGGCGAATTGGAACAGCTCAACACCGGCTTTGCCAACCGCAACAATAACGACCACGGCATTTCCTTCGATGGAAAGCTACTGGCCATCAGCCACCACAGAGAAGGGATGAATGGCGGAGGATCAACGGTTTACGTATTGCCTCTTGAAGGTGGCACACCACAACTGGTAACCGAAGAAACACCGTCATACTGGCATGGCTGGGCGCCCAACCACAAAGAGGTGGTTTATGTGGCACAACGCGGTGAAAGCAGCGGGTACAACATCTATAAAAATTCCATCAAAGGCGGGAAAGAAGTGGCACTGACCAACTGCAAACCCGGCGAACATGTGGATGGCTGCGAATATTCGCCCGACGGACAATACATCTATTACAACGGCAGCCAGTCGGGAACCATGCAGCTCTGGCGCATGAAACCAGATGGCAGCGGAAAAGAGCAAATTACCTTTGACGAATACAACGACTGGTTTCCCCACATTTCTCCCGATGGTAAATGGATTGCTTTTATCTCGTTTCCCCCGGATATTGAATTCAACTCGCACCCGTCGTACAAGCGGGTCATGCTGCGGCTCATGTCTACATCGGGCGGAGCCCCGAAAGTGATCGCCTACCTGTATGGCGGACAAGGCACCATCAACGTTCCATCGTGGTCGCCCGACAGCCAGCAGATTTCCTTTGTCAGCAACTCAGGAAAATAGGATTGAATTGAATTCAGGATTGGTAAATCAGCAGGGGAAGAGAAGAGGACCTTGAATGATGCTAAAGCCCCTGTAAAAACAGCGCAGCATGAAGCCCGTCGGACAAATCCAGTCGCAATACCCTTTATGGCGCCTGACTGGCTGTTATATTGGTACGAATGCTTCCCTGCTTGCCAGCGGATCATTCGTACTAGTACGAAAGCTTCCCGACAAACAGGCGGAACGTTCGTAGGGGACTCAAGGGTTAATCGGTTGATTCGCTTGCGACGGGATTTTTGCCGCTTGCAGCCTTCTGCCTACTGGGACCGAAAACTGAACACTTATCCCTATAGTTTCTTGCGGCTGGACAACTTGAAACCCGAAACTTGGGATTTGAAACTTGAAACTTTCTAAGTAGATTATTCTTCAAACAACTGGTTCAGCGCGTCAAAATAATCTTCTTTCCAGCCCTCCACAATATTGTCGTACGCCTCATCCGGAATATTGGTATGCACGATTTCCATGCTTGTTCCAGCGCCATCTTTATGCAATTTGATGGTAACGATCGACGGTTCGTCCTGCTCTCCGAAATACCATTCCTGAACCAACTTAAAATCTTTGACAAATTCAAGGTTTTTGCCACAGATGCTTCCATCCCAAAGCGAAAATTCGGTATCGGGTTTTTCCTCCATCACCGCATCTTCTCCCGTCCAAATTTCGAGCATCACCTGGTTGGTCAACGCATTGTAAACATCAGCCGGATTGGCCGCCAGACGAAAGTATTTTTTATAGTTTTTCATTTGAGATTCTTAATTGATGATGTAACTACACCTGTTCATGTTCTCGTAAAATGAGCGTATCCCGAGAATCAAATCTTAATTCCAAAATGCCCAATAGCTTAATTTACTTTTTCTCGCCGAAAAATACGCTTATTTAATTTATAAGAAAAACCAATGGTAATAAATTCTTTCACCTGCCACCGGGGTTCCAAAATTGCGTTTCCTGCACTATCCTCTCCCACGTTAAACAAAACATTATCATCAAAAATGAAATGCACTTGCATGCGCATGTTCATAAAATCATTCAGCCTCATCACCACGTTGTTTTCCCAATCCACGTCGAAATTTGTGAATGGCGAATTGTAATTGATAAACATTTTATACTTCATTTGATAGGAGATATCTGGTGTGAGATCTTTCTTCAAGAAAATATCAGCGTTTAAACCGGGCTCCCAGTAACGTTTTTTACCTTCCTTGATTCCGTAATTTGTAGGATCAACTTCTGCCGTATCTCGTACCGAAACGGTTTTAGAGGTAAACGGCGAAAGGAATAACGAGAAGTTATTATTGGGTTTATAGTCCAAACCAAGCTTGATAAGTGTCTTGGCAGGCGACATAAATGCCGAAACTTTATTGTCGCGATCGGGATACTTATAACCATTAAAGATCTGTGTTTGAAAATCAAATTCCGCACTGTAATACCACTTTTTAAAAGCACTCAGCCCGAAACGCGAAATAAACTCAAACTTATCATCATTCTTCTGAATCTTGTCTTCAGAAGGTTTCATCCAGCCGTTACGGAGCTCGACCGAGTTTTCCCATTTCACTTTTCGGTAGGAATAGTTGGCATAGCCTTTCAAAATCATCAATGTTGACAGGGAACCAACCCCTTTCTTCCAATATTTGTTAACCGCCGTCTGTGTGAAACCAACCGTTCCGTCACCACCCAAGATCCAGGGCGTAGTGATTTGGTATCGTTTATCAATCTGTCGCAGGTTACTTTCTGGCTCGAACTGGTCAAAATTATAGTCTTTGGTGCGTTGCGAGGAAAAGCGTTTCAAAGTTACTGCATCATCAATAAAAATCTGCATGCTGTTTTTAGCGGTATTCTGAATTCGGATTCCAAGCGAATCATTTTGCTCATTCTTTAAAAACATCCGGCTGTAACGCTGAGCATCATTACGCAACCAAACCTGGGTTGAATCTCCTTCGCTGTTTTTTACCCACACTTCAACCGAATCTTTCTCCGCATAATCTGTTAAAACATCGATCATGCGGGCGATTGAATCGTTCACCGATTCCATAACCCAGTTGTTATACCTTTCCAAAACCAGATAATTTTGGGTTTTAACAGAATCCTTAAAATTGAATTTTGCCTGTTGTATATAATCCTGAACATATCGATTCTGATAGGCCTCCGACACTGAATCGACATAAGCTTGCAAGACGTTACTATTGTATTGCAGACGTGCAGTTTCAAGGAAAGCATGCTTCGCGCTATCGAGCCGCTGCAGGCGTCTGAAATCGGCCGGGCTGCGAACCAACGAATCCGGCAATGCATCAAAGTTCTTCAGACTATCGGGCAAAGAAACCAGCGAATCGCGTAGTAAAACATCCGTTTCTCCTGGCTCCAGGAGCTTCACCTTGTCGTTCATATTCACAAACAATTCCTCCGGCACAGCAATCTGGTCTTTGACAATGGTTGACTGAATGGCCCGCTCCAGCTGATTAAGTTGTTCCCTAACATTTGAATACGGAACATAGCCTTCGACATTTAAGCTATCGGCAACACGCGTAGGCAAGCGGTAAAAAAAATCTCCATCATGACTCTCACGGTAGGCTTTAAGTTTATACAAAATGGTATCAATCTTTTCATCTTCAACAAAATGAATCAAGCCCTTCAAGCTTTTCAGAAGTTCCTCATTCCGAGGTTTCCAATCGTTTTGTTGTTCTAAAAAAAACTTCAGATACTCCACACTTACTTCAACAGAGTCAACTGCTGAATCGTTCTTTCTCGGCAATTCATTAGCCTGAGAATTAAAGTAGCAAAATGTTATGATTAAAATAACAGTTCGTGTCAATCTGTTCTTCATGAATCCAACGGTTTATTTGGCTTAACTTACAAACGATACTTCAAATAAAATCTTGTGCAAGACTGCAAAAATTAAGCCATAATCCTATTTCCACTCCAAATAAGGATGCTGCGACAAATAGGAATTATGGTATTTCACCAAGCCGGTAACCTCGGTTTTTATCCAAGGTGGTAATTCAACCTGTTCATTTTCATCGGGCAACTCCAGCTCGGCCAACACCAGCCCTTGGTTGGCTCCGGCAAAAAAGTCAACTTCCCACTTTTTCCCGTCAACCCAAATCAGATGACGGACTTTTTCAATCGGCGGATAAATCGCCAAATCAAGCAGCTCTCTTGCATCTTCAAGAGGAATCGGATATTCGTACTCTTTTCGGGAAAAACCAACCAGCTTGCCCTTGATCGTCAAAAAGGCTGATCCATCCGCCAATCGCACCCGCACCGTTCGCTCGGGGTCTGCTTGCAGGTAAGCCTGAACCATCACTATTTTTTGTTCTGCTGCTGGCAGCAATTTTTCATTGACCAAAAATTTGCGCTCAATCTCAGTTGCCATGACCATTCAATTTTTAGCAAAATTAAAAGACCAAATGAGATAAGACCGTACGAAGCAGAAAAGATTTTCAAATCATTCAACTTTCACTAAATAAAAACTTGCTGTTTCCTATTTAGAATCAATCTAATCTGCAATAACCAAATTATGTTGGAAAACAGCAAAAAAAATCATCTTTCTGATAAAAGTCTTCTAGTTATCTCACCCAGCTTCCCTAATTTTATAACAAATTGAACAAATGATCTTCGAAAGAAAACCAGGAAGTTCAATTAGCGAGCTGATCTTGCCTCCAGCTGGGCGCTTACTGACAACAAATTACCTATTTAGTCATTTTACTAAACAACTAATTCTATTTTATATGAATCCAGTACAGGACCTAATTAAAAATCTGGCCGATGAGCACGGACGAACCCGGGCCAATTTGTTACCCATTCTTCAGGGGGTTGTAGAGCAAGAAAAATACCTGTCAGAATTTTCCATGATCGAAATTGCGAGGGAGCTCAACCTAAGCGCAGCCGATGTTTATGGAACTGCCACTTTCTATTCTTTTCTGGAACACAAAAAAATGGGGACATACCTTATTCGGGTGTGCAAGACCATCACCTGCGCCATGAAGGGAAAGAATCAGATTCTGCTGACCATCGAGGACATGTTGAAAATTGGGTTGGGTGAAACTACCTCAGATGGTAAATTCTCTTTACTGCAAACGAATTGTCTTGGGTGGTGCCACAAGGCTCCGGCTATGCTCATCAACGATGAAGTTTATACCGAACTGACCCCCGAGTCGGTGAGAGAAATTTTAAGTCATTACCTTAAAAAATAACTAACATGGTTGCTCATTCCTATCAATTAAAGCGCGCTGATTTCATTTTCAAAAATGAAAACGACTGGGAACGAATCCTGGATAAAACACTCAAGCGTCCCACCCAGGAATTAATCAACGAGCTCATGAGTTCGGAGTTAAAGGGCCGCGGAGGCGCAGGTTTTCCAACCGGTTTGAAATGGAAGCTGACCGCCGAAGATCCATCGGACGAGAAATTTGTGATTTGCAATGCCGATGAGGGCGAGCCGGGGACATTCAAAGACCGCGAAATCTTATCAAAAGTACCCTATAAAGTACTGATGGCCATGGCAGTATGTGGATACGTGATCGGTTCAAACAAGGGCTATATTTACCTTCGGGGCGAATACAAGTTTTTGGTACCCGAACTGAATAGGGTAATCCAGGAATTCGAATACTATTGTAAACAGATTGGGCACAACTTCTCGATAAAAATTTTTCTGGGCAGTGGGGCCTACATTTGTGGCGAAGAAACCGCCCTCTTTGAATCGATGGAAGGCAAACGGGGCGAACCACGAAACAAACCACCTTACCCCAGTTCCAACGGATATATGGGAAAAGCCACGGTGGTTAACAATGTCGAAACGCTGGCCCACACTTTTACCATTTTTAAATACGGCGCCAAAAAATTCTACGACCTCGGCGTGCAGTATTCGAGGGGTTCTAAGTTATTCTCTGTTTCGGGCGACACACCCAAACCCGGCATTTACGAACTTGAACTGGGCATGAGTTTGCAAGATTTTGTCAACGAATTTGGTGATGGCGATACCAAAGCCGTCCAGGTTGGAGGCGCGTCGGGCTTTTTGGTCCCCCGCAAACGATTCGAAAAAACAACCATTGGCTATCGTGGCAGACTAACGGGCATCTCTCTGCCCACCGGTGGTTCGATGATGCTTTTCAACAGTTCCCGATCCATGTACAATGTGCTCGACAATTATCTGGAATTTTTCCGCGAAGAAAGCTGTGGGCAATGTACGCCCTGCCGGGTAGGATGTCAGCAACTACACTTTGGCATTAAAGCGGTAAAACGGGGCGACAAACCAGCACAATACCTCGACAAACTGCTTAAACTGACAGAAACCATGCAACTCACAGCAAAATGCGGACTTGGCCAGTCGGTCGCCAACTCGTTTAGTTCCATTGTTGAAAATTTCAGAGAAGAAATGATCTACTAACCCACTAAGAAACATGCTATGAGCAACAAAATAAACGTCTCCATTAATGGAATCGGACTTGAGATGGAACCCGGAAAGACCATTCTCGATGCCGCGAATCAAGCGGGAATCATTATCCCAACCTTGTGTTTTCACAAAGATTTATGCATTGCCGGCAACTGCCGGGTATGTGTGGTTGAAGTTTCCGGACAGAAACGATTGGCAGCCGCCTGCGCCACCCCTTGCGAAGAGGAAATGGAAATTCAAACCAACAGTCTGAAAGTACGGAACTCCCGGAAACACATCATTGAGCTGCTGTTGTCGGAACACAATGCCGACTGCACCAAGTGCTATAAGAACGGAAACTGCGAATTGCAGGAACTGGCCTCGGAATATAAAATTATGACCCAGGATTTCCTTCGGCTGGCACCTCTGAAAAATTACACCATCGATCAATTTTCGCCATCTATCATCAAAGACGACAGCAAATGCATTCGCTGTCAACGCTGTGTTCGTACTTGCGCTGAATTGCAGGGAGTAAATGCCCTAACCGTGGCCTACAAGGGCGATGAGATGAAAGTAGCTGCATTCTTTGAAAAAGCCATGAACGATGTGGTTTGCACCAACTGCGGACAATGCGTCAACCACTGTCCTACCGGAGCATTGGTGGAGCGAAACTACATTGAAGAAGTGTGGGACGCTATTTCCGATCCGGAAAAGCATGTGGTGGTTCAAACAGCGCCGGCTGTAAGGGTCGGGCTAGGCGAAGAAATGGGAATGGAGGTAGGTTCCCGGGTAACTGGGAAAATGGTATCAGCCCTCAAACGCTTGGGATTCAACGCAGTGCTAGATACTGATTTTACTGCCGATCTCACTATTATAGAAGAAGGGACAGAATTGCTGAACCGACTTAAGAAAGTAATGAAGGACAAAGAGCCTAATGTTAAATTACCCATGGCAACCTCCTGCTCACCAGGCTGGATCAAATACATTGAACACATCTACCCTGATCTTCTGGAGCACCTATCCACCTGTAAATCACCTCAGCAAATGTTTGGAGCCCTGGTAAAAACCTATTACGCCAAAGCCCGGAAGATCGATCCGGAAAACATCGTTTCAGTTTCCATCATGCCATGCACGGCCAAAAAGTTTGAGGCGAACCGCCCGGAAATGCACGACAGTGGCTTCCGCGATGTTGATTATGTGCTCACCACCCGCGAATTGGCCATCATGATCAAACAAGCTGGCATCGATTTTAAAAAGCTTCCCGATGAAAAATTCGACCGGTTGATGGGCGAATCAACCGGAGCTGGGGTCATCTTTGGTGCAACTGGCGGTGTTATGGAAGCAGCGCTTCGAACAGCTTACGAGCTGGTGACCGGGCGCGACGTTCCTTTCGAAAACCTAAACATCACTCCGGTTCGTGGCATCGAAGGCGTTCGTGAAGCAACCATAAAAATTGAGAGTCCACTGGCTGAATGGGCCTTTCTGGATGGTGTAGAACTCAAATGCGCCGTTGCCCATGGCCTGGTGAATGCCCGCAAAGTGATGGAGGCTGTAAAAAACGGAACCAGCCAGTATCACTTCATCGAGATTATGGCTTGTCCGGGAGGTTGTCTGGGCGGCGGAGGACAGCCAATTCCCACAAATCCTGAAATCCGGGAAAAACGAATGGAAGCCATTTATGCTGAAGATAGTGACATGCCTTTGCGAAAATCACATGAAAACCCGGAAGTACTAAAAATCTACCAAGATTTTTTGGGCGAACCACTGGGCCCAAAATCACACCATCTCTTGCATACCAAATACATAGCGCGCGATCGCTACTAAATCCTTGCCAACAGAAGCCACTTCAAAAAAAGAAGTGGCTTTTTTATGTCCAAATCCTCCTCCCATTTATCAAAATTGCGTAAATTGTCCTGTCTAATAATTCATGAAGATCGCGTTTATGCTCAAGCTACTTAGATATATCACTGGCATTCTACTTTTTGTTGGCTGCACTTCCATCCCGAAAGAACGAAGCTTACCCTTAGAACAGGTTCCGCCCGTCCAAGCTGGTTTTTCAGAACAACGCCTGGCCTTGGCTGATAGCTTGATTAATCGATATATGAGAGACCGCCAGCTACCCGGAGGGGTTTTCTTAGTCGCCCGGCACGGAAAAATAGTCTATTACAAAAGCTTTGGGTATCGCTCATTAAATTTCTGGGAAGAATATCAGAACGATGATATTTTCCGGATTGCCTCGATGACCAAAGCGGTGACAACCGTCGGAATCATGCAGCTTTACGAACAAGGGAAATTGGGACTGGATGATCCGGTCCATCGCTATATTCTGCCATTCAAATCGATCGGCGTTTTAGATACGTTTAACCCGGCCGACTCAAGCTTCACCACCGTAGCCCCAAAAACGCCAATAACCATCCGTCATCTGCTCACCCACACTTCAGGCATCGTGTATGGCGATTTTGAAAGCAATGAAATCCGGGCGATCTACCAAAAACTAGATCTGCTTGGTGTGGGTCTTTCGCATAGTTCGTGGACAACCGAGCAGTTTATCGACAAGCTGGCCCAGGTTCCTTTGGCCTTTCATCCGGGCGACCGCTACAACTACGGGCTGAACGTGGATGTTTTGGGACGCGTTATTGAAGTGGTTTCAGGTTTGTCATTAAGGGATTATTTCCAACAGCATTTGTTTGATCCGCTTGGCATGGTGGACACCCATTTTTATCTTCCGGAAGAAAAACACAGCCGCTTGGTTCCCGTTTATGCCCAGACAGACGACGGAACCGTGATGAAGCAGGACGATGGATTGGTCCAGCTAATTGATTACCCAAAAAGAAAAGACCGGGGACACTATGCCGGCGGCGGCGGACTATCCTCAACAGCAATGGATTATGCTCGCTTCATCCAAGCGCTGGTTAATGACGGCGAATACAACGGACACCGAATTTTGGGGCGAAAAACAATTGAACTGATGACGGCTGACCAATTTGTGGCTTTGAACAAAAAAGGCGCAGGAATCAGCCAAATTCCGGGAAGTACGTTTTGCCTGGGTTTTGGCCTGATTACCGACGAAGCCAATGGACTGAATTCAAAATCTCCGGGGACCTACGAGTGGGGAGGTTATTTTAGTACTAAGTTTTTTATTGATCCTGAAGAAGATCTTATTTTCGTTGGAATGACCCAAATCAACCCCTTCAAACATGGTGAGTTTTACGACCGGCTGACAGCTGTTATTTATGGTGCGATTGAAGATTGACCGGAAAAGATGGATTAAATGAACCCGGACACCAACGCTTTTCACTGAACTTTTTACGTTAATTTTACGTTACCTTATTGTTAACAGATGAGAAAAAAGGCAACCATTGACCGAATCATACACATACCTTTCGCCGATCGGACTGATGCAATTCGACAGCAACGGCCAACAGCTCACCAGCATCCATTTTGTTGATCACGAGCATAATACCGACAAATTTGATCTGAAACTAAGGGAAACCATCACCCGCCAGTTGGACGACTATTTCGGCGGGCGCCTGCACCACTTTAACCTTCCAATTCAACCACAAGGAACCGATTTTCAAAAGCGGGTTTGGAAACAGTTGGAAACGATCGAATATGGACAGATCATCAGTTACCAGGAGTTGGCACTTAAGTTAGGCGATAAGAATCTGGTCCGGGCGGTTGGTGGGGCGAATTCAAAAAATCCGATGGCGATTGTGATTCCATGTCACCGGGTGATTGGCAGCAATAAAAAACTGGTGGGCTATGCCGGTGGGCTGTGGCGAAAAAAATGGCTTTTGCGCCATGAGCTGGAATTCAAAGAAAAGCGGGGCGAATTGTTTTAGCTGTTTTTTATTTTGAACTGATTTTCCTTCGCTTAAAAAAATGCCTTGAATCTCCCCACTCACCGTAGCCAATCTCTCCTCCAGCCAACTCAATACGGGCTTCCAGACAGTTACGGCACAAATCAGCATCTTCATCCAAGCATGGTTTATCCTCATAAAGCTGGTATTCTTTTCTGAAATCGCAGGGGGTCAGGTTAGGCATAATCACGTTGGCACCAATTTTCAATGCTTTCTCTCTCCCCGCAGGATCAATAGCCTGTAACGCAGTAGCCGCAGCAATGTTAATATCAGGCATCAGCAAACGCAGCGAGGCCACCATTTTCAAAGCCATATCAAACCGTTCGTACTTGCTTTTTAATTGATTCCGAAAATCATATAAGGGTGTATCTTCGTGTTCAATGTACGGCCCCATACCCACCATGTCCACGTCCATTTTTTTCAAGAAAAGTAAATCATCGGCTAAAAGCTCGATTGTTTGAAAAGGCAAGCCAATCATCACACCGGTTCCGGCCTGGTAGCCGCAGTCTTTTAATACTGTAAGGCAGTCCAGTCGCTTTTCGAATGAATGATGCGGGTTGTTTGGGTGAATTTTCGCATACAACTCGGGCGATGCGCTTTCAATGCGCAGCAGGTAACGATGCGCTCCACTTTCGAACCAACGGAGATAAGTGTCACGGCTTTGCTCACCACACGACAAAGTGATACCCAACTCATTGTTCGAAAGTTGCTTGATGGATTTCAGCAAGCGGTCAACGCGATTCACAAACGTTGGAGACGAAAGCTCACCCGATTGCAAGACCACCGAGCCAAAACGATTTTCCCAGGCGAATCGGCAGGCCGCCAAAATTTTCTCATCGCTGGCTTCGTAACGAACCACTTTTTCATTGCTCTTGCGAATACCACAATACAAGCAATCCTTCGAACAAATATTGGAAAATTCGACTAAGCCGCGAAAAAAGACCTTGTTACCAACGGCTTCCAGTTTTTTCGCATGAGCGGCGTCAAACAAGATTTGCCGATCGCTTCCCTCAGCCTGAAGCAAAGCGACCAGATCTTCCTTCCGGAAAGAATTTTGCGTTACGATGTCCTGCACTTTTTTCACGCTACGAAGATAAACAATTCCAAAAGGTCTCGGCGACAGTTTTTTCAATGAAGCATTAAAATCCAAAACCAGTGGGAGCTGCAGTTTGTTATGAATAAAAATTTGCGTTATGGCTGAATTAAAAACGAGACCCAGTAGTTTCCCGTTGAGCGATTTTCTCGAAACTATCGAATCGGAGCAGAAAAGAAAAGATAGCTTCCAGTTGCTTGAAATCATGCACCGGGTGACTGGCTTCGAACCCAAAATGTGGGGAAACGGTATGATCGGTTTTGGAACATACCATTATAAATACGCCAGCGGACGTGAAGGCGATTGGTTCCTGACCGGATTCTCACCCCGAAAACAAAACCTGGCCATTTATCTGATGTCCTGTGAAAATGATCAAAATCTGTCCGAACATTTCAGGAAACTGGGGAAACACAAAACCGGCAAATCCTGCCTTTACATCAAAAAACTGGCAGATGTCAACCTGGATGTATTGGAGCAAATAATCGTCGAATCGGTGCAAATCGTTCAATCCGATAATTGAGTCGAAATCTCCTGTCGCCTAGCCTTCAACCAATCAACAACATCTTCCAAAATCATATATAAACTGGGAACAATAATCAGGATGATGGATGTGGCAAAAATAATCCCAAACCCCAGCGAAATCGCCATCGGAATCAAAAAGGTCGCCTGCCGTGAGGTTTCCAGAATAATTGGAGTTAAACCCCCAAAAGTAGTGAAGGTAGTAAGCATAATGGGCCTGAAACGCCGTAAGCCTGCCTCATGGATAGCATCAAAAGCAGACTGATCTGAGCGTTTTCGGTTGGCATAGTCGATCATGATCAACGAATCGTTTACCACGACACCCGATAAGGCGATCACACCCATCAAACTTATCAGCGACAGATCGTAGCCCAGCAATATGTGCCCGATCACGGCACCAACAACTCCGAAAGGGATAGACATCATCACAATCAAGGGCTGGACATAGTTATTAAATGCAATCGCCAGCAAGGCATAGATGATTAACATGGCCAGTGAAAATCCACCCCACAATGCCTGGGTTGATTCCCGCATCTCCGCCTGGCTACCCTCAAAACTCCATGTTATTCCCGGAAAGTCTGCTCTCAGTTGCGGCAGTGTTTCCGAATTGATGGCTGCCAGCACGCGCGAAGTGGCACTGGAAGGTTCCACATCCATACCAACAGTGACGATCCGCCGCCCATTACGCCGGTTGATGCTGGTAAAAGCTTCTCCTGAGGTTAATTCAACCACGTCGTACAAAGGCACCTCCGTTCCATCCGGAGCCCGGATGATCAGGTCTTCCAAATGAAAAATATCCT
This sequence comes from uncultured Sunxiuqinia sp., assembly GCF_963974515.1. Lineage (GTDB taxonomy): Bacteria > Bacteroidota > Bacteroidia > Bacteroidales > Prolixibacteraceae > Sunxiuqinia. The sequence goes on from NZ_CAXBDD010000001.1 coordinate 27,406, forward strand.
TCCGTTCTTCGAGTGGCAACTTAACCCTGACTTCCACTTCGTTTGTTTCCCTAAGCAGCCGCATAGCCAGTGCTCCATAAAATGCATCGCGTACCTGCTGACCAACATCAGACGGCGTGAAGCCCAGACTTCTCCCTTCTGGCAACAACTTAAAATCATACTGCATCTTTCCTTTGTCATAATTATCGCTGATATCGCGGGTATTATCAAAGGCAGAAACCCGTTCGAAAAAGGCTTGACTGGCTTTTTCCAACACGTCAATGTCTGAATGGCTTAAATCCACGCTGATATCCTGTTGAAATCCTCCCGGTCCTCGTTCGGCTTCAAACGTAATTTGGTCCACACCTTCAATATCACCCAATTCATCGCGCCACAGAGCAATCACGTCACTTGCACTCATGTCACGCTCATCAGGCGGTAGCATCACAATTTCAACGTCGATGAAATTTTGTCCGCGCACGTTGGTTTTTATACCTTCAGCCACGCGGTATAAATCATGCTCGTCAAACATCTTTTGGGTCGATTGTGTAATTTCATTCGCTACTTTGGCTGCCTGGTCAGGCGTAGTGCCCACCGGCAGTCTCACACCTGCTTCTATTTCATCGGCTGAAACTTCGGGCATCATAATCATTCCCATGTGATCGCTGTATCCGTAGCCTCCTACAATCAACAGCAAAGCCAAAGCCACACTCAGAGTGATGTAACGATGCCGCAGACATAGCTCAAGAAATGGTCGGTAGCGCCGATCGACAAACCGATTGAAAGCCCCCGCGAACCTTTGTTGCCCAAATTCAATATACCGAATCGCTTTGAATGTTTTTTTATCTCTATGATTACTATGTCCTAAATGTGCCGGAAGAATAAATAAGGCCTCAAAGAGTGAAACGGCCAACACAATGATTACCACGGCAGGCAAAGGCCACCAGAACTTACCCGTTGTGCCAGGAATGAAAAGCAGCGGAATAAACGCAATAATATTGGTCAATATACTGAAAATGACCGGCCGTGCAATGTCTTTTGTCCCGGCAATGGCAGCCTGCATGTTTCCCATTCCATGCTGCCGTTTTTCATGTACATTTTCTCCTACCACAATGGCGTCGTCGACCACAATACCAAGTGCAACAAGAAAACCAAACATTGAAATCATATTCAGGCTAACCCCTGCCATCGGCAAAAACAAGATGCCACCAATGAAAGAAATGGCCATACCCATCATTACCCAAAAAGCCAGTTTAATTTCCAGAAAAAGTGAGAGGATGAGCAAAACAATCACGATGGCCAGAATCCCGTTTTCGGTGAGCAACGACAAGCGTTCCCGATAATCTTCAGCCCGATTGCTGTCAATTCGGTGTTTGACTCCCGGCGGAAGAGACCGTTCAAACTCGTGAAGCACCGATTCCACCGTTGAAGCAATCGTCAAGGGCGATTGATCTCCCACACGAAATATTTCTATTTCAACAGACTGTTGCTGGTTAAATTGACCATGAAAACCTGACTCTTCAAAGCCATCGGTAATCTCCGCCAGGTCGGCTAAAGCAACGACCGCCCCATTTCCAGAGCTGATTATCTCGATCTTTCCAAACTCCTCGGCCCACTGCTTCCGCTCTTTCATGCGCAACAGAATTTCGCCTGTTGCTGTTTCCACGGCACCCGCCGGGATATCTTCACTTGAGCGAACTAAAATATCAGCCACTTCTCCCAGGGTCAAGTTGTACTCCCGGAGCTTATGCCTAGGAATTTCCACATGGGTCATAAAATCAGGTACATTCCCTATTTCAACCTGGGTAATCCCTTCTGCGCTTAATAACCGTTCACGCAGCTGTTCGGCCAGTTTCCGAAGGGTCCAAATATCGACATCGCCATACAATCCGATCTCCATCACATCCTGTTGCTGAGATTGGAGCACGACTTCCGGCTCTTCAATATCATCGGGAAAAGTGCGAATCCGGTTCACCGCCTGGTCGATATCCTGAAAAGCTTTCATCCGCTCGGTTCCGGTTACCAGCTCAATCACCACGGTTCCGGATCCTTCACGAGCGGTCGACGTAATTTCCTCAATTCCGTCAACGCCCCGGATGGCTTCTTCTACCGGCATCAAGATTCCCATTTCCACCTCCGAAGGCGCAGCTCCCGGGTAAACGACACTAACTTCAACAATATCGAGCTGAAACTGTGGAAAGACTTCTTTTTGAATATAGATCATGGTGTAAATGCCACCGCCAATCAAAATCATCATCAGCAAGTTCGCTGCAATGGAGTTCCGGGCCATATATGAGATTAACCCTTTCCGATCCTTTTTCCTTATCTTTCCTGAAATTGAACGGCTCATCTACTGCCTCCTTCCGAATCATGATTTTCAGACTGATTCTGATTGCCTCCTGCCTGTGATGCATTGGCGGGCTCTTCCACACGAAGTGCGGCTCCATCGACAACGGTCGATAAATTCGTGGTAACCACCTGGTCATCTTCATACAGGCCACCAGTAATGTAGGCGTAATGCTCATCGCGAAAAATAATCTCCACATCACGGATACGTAGTTTTCCATCTTCCATCACCCAGACTGTTTCATTTTGACGAAGGTAATCTCGATTCAAACGAACGACATCTTCCAGTTTCTTCCCTTCTATTTCGGTTTTCAGAAAAGCTCCAATCATCAATGGAGGCAGGCCTTCAGATGCCGGCTGCTGTACCAATGGATCCTTTACTTCAACCAGCACGCGTGCCAAGCGGGTTTGACTCTCCAAAGCACCCACCAGTTTGTATAAATGCCCTGAGCGGAATTCGTCCGCCCCCCAGGCAGTCCTGCTCCGAATTTTGACCGGCGATCCTTTTTCTCCATCATCGCCTGGAAATGAAAGCCAGTGCAACTTGGCCAATGGAATGGTCACTTCCACCCAGTACACATCCATGCCCACCAAACGCCCAAGGCTTTCACCGAGCGAGACCTGCGAACCCAAGGCCACATCGCGGCTGAGAATATGCGCATCGAACGGTGCCCGAATAGTTGTCCGCTCCAGATCGAGCTCAGCCTGTTTTACGGCAGCCTCAGCCGACTCAACCCGCGATTTAGCTGCATTTAACTGAGGTTCGCGAAGAACCAGCGCCTTATTTTCACCGATTAGGCCTTCTTCTACCAGCTGATAGTCCTGCATGGCAACATGCTGCCTCCCCATTTCCATCTCCAGATCAGCTTTCGCCTGAAGCAGTTCGCTCTTTCGCATTTGAAGCCTGTTATTATAATCTGCCGGGTCAATCATCAGCAAGCTTTGTCCTTTGCTTACAAACCCGCCAGGAGTAAAAGCCTCCGAACGATGAACCACCTGCCCACTCACCCGCGGACTTACCACGACCTCTTGTGCCGGAATAACCACCCCTGTTGCAACGACCAAAGGTTGATAATCTCCGCGCTCAACACCGCTTACCTCAACCAGCATGGCGCTTTCGCGGGTTGCCCCTTCGCTGGTAGCTTTGGGTTCGGTTGAAAAAATAACCAAGGTAACTGCAACCGCAGCCAGTAAAATCACCAGGCTTATAAAAAGTGTCTTTTTAGGATTCATATGATTTGGATCTGGTTTGCAAATTTGATTGTCATCATCGGCTGTTGTCTATTTTTGGAACCTAATGTTAGCCCGGCAAATCGGTTTCGCGTTTTGTTTCGAATCCGCCGGCCAGTGCTCGATACAAAGCAATCCGATATTCCAGCAACTCCAAATTCGCTGCAAGAAGATCACGCTGCAATCGTTGCTGCTCATCCAAGGCCGTCAACACATCAAGGTAATTGCTCATCCCGTTAAAGTAAGCCAACTGCAGCTGCTCATAAGTTTGCTTCGATAAACGAACCTGTGACTCCAGGCTTTGAATGCTCTCCGCCTGTTTCTGCTCCTGAATCAGCGCATCTTCCACTTCGCGAAAAGCCATCAAAACTGCCTGCCCATATTGGTGCAGTCGTTGCTGTCTGACTGCTTCCGACCGATCAACCTCAGCATTGATCTGGCCCCCGTAAAAAAGCGGTGCCAGCAAACTCCCGGCAACAGAATAGGCCCAATCGTCGAACAACTTATCAGCGTTAATCGCCGCTGTAGAAATTGAAGCTGTCAAGTTCAGCCGCGGATACCGACTGCTGATGGCTGAAGCCAGTTCCCGATCGGCAGCCTGAAGCAAATGAAATGCGCTTTGCACATCCGGGCGTCGTTGTACCAACTCAACCGGCAACCCCGTTTCAGGCAAAGGTGGAAGCTCCGGTAAATGATCGGCAGCATCACTAAGTGCCTGCCGGGGCACTTGTCCCAACAACACTGCCAATTGATGCTTCAGCATTTGAACGCGCACTTCAGCTGCAATTTTTTGCCCGGTGGTACCCTCCAACAATTGCTCCTGACGTAAGATGTCTACCCCGCGTATCAAACCACTACCAAACCGCGCCTTAATAAGGCGCAACACTTGTTCATTAATTTCAACCTGCTCATTCGCAAGTTGCAACTGATTTCGGGCTTCGGTCAACTGATACCAAGTTCGGACAATCTCAGCCGTAAGCGACAATGCGGCGGTTTGATAATCGGCATAGGATGCCTTTGCACGGAAGCGTTCTGCATCAAGACCCGACTGGATTCGGCCCCACAAGTCAATTTCATATTCAGAGCTTAATCCAAGCTGAAGCACTTCGCTGTCGCGGAACTGTGATTGCGAGCGATTTCTTTCGGCATGCACCGAACCATCCAAACTTGGGAAAAGCGCTGACGCCTCCCTATCAGCCACTGCACTGGCGGCCCGTAGCCGTTCCCAAGCTGTTTTTAGATTGAAGTTGGAATTGAGCGCACTGTCAACCAAAGCATTGAGCTGTGGGTCTTCGAACACAGTCCACCATTGTTCAGGGACCGCCTGAACGCCGGACTCAACAAACCTCTCGGGACTATCAACAGGAATCGAAACGCTTGTCATCCTGGGTGAGCAGTTCAGCAGCATACCCGACAAAACCGCCAATGACAAAATGCGCCCAAACCGTTTCCATATTTGAGGCCAGGTTCTTTTTTCGTGTTCTAGCCAATACGCTGTATCACTAATCTGATTCATATTCAATCTTTTAAATTCCAGCTTATTAAAAATTAACAAGCTCCTGTTCAGGGAGGTTCATCGAAACCGGAATCAAAGAACTAACATTTGTTAATGGGCTCCCACATCCGACAGTGATTCCTGTATGAGCCAACAGTCAATCGCAAACCAATTACTTATCAAAAAATACAAAGAACACTCCCGGATCAATTCCGACGGACGGGTTTATTTTGTACCTTTCCCAAACCAAAAATCTGGCGCTTCTGCAACTCAATAATGGACTCAGAACCTTAAAAAATACAGGCAAATGAAAAAGTTACTTACTTATTTTATGCAAGGATTGGTGTTGGTTGCACCCATCGTTATTACCATTTATATTGTCTTTCTTATTTTTGATTTCATTGATGGAATTTTGCGAAACCAACTGGAAAGCTGGTTTGGTTATGCCATCCCCGGCCTGGGGTTGCTGATTATTGTGGGTCTGATTACCGTTCTTGGCTTTGTCGGGCAATCCATTGTTTCGAGCCCCTTTAAGGCCCTGGCAGACCAGTTACTCAAAAAAGCGCCGCTACTGCAGGTGATTTATAGCTCGCTGGTCGATTTGTTTTCCGCATTTGTTGGCAAGGAGAAAAAATTCAACCGGCCGGTTCTGGTTGAAATCAACAAAGAAAACAACCTGTGGAAGATTGGCTTCGTAACCCAGAAAAGCATGGCTGAAATGGGAATGGAAGGCTTGGTTGCTGTTTACTTCCCACACTCCTATAACTTTTCGGGTGAGTTGTACATGATTACGGCATCGGCCGTAAAACCACTGGAAATGCCTCCTTCCGAAGCGATGAAATTTGTTGTTTCAGGTGGAGTAACCAAAGTCAACTAACATCAAAGGAATTTCAGTCAGTTAATTTTGCAAAGGATGTGTTAGCAGGCCGAAACCACTCAGGGATTAAAATCGGCCATTCACCGAAAAAAGGCGTTGCTTTTTGTTATTTTACTTAAATTTGATACCTGCTACGAGCAAATCATGTGATAAAACGAGCTATACGTAAACGCAACCTAAAATTAGATTCATGGAAATTTTTAAAGCGACCAATGTCGTTAAAGATTATGCGGGACACCGGGCTTTGGATGAGGTCAGCCTTAGCGTCAAAGAGCAGAGTATCTTTGGCTTGCTGGGCCCCAACGGAGCCGGAAAAACGACCTTAATCCGGATCATCAACCAAATTACGGCACCCGACAAAGGAGAGATTGAGCTGTTTGGCCGGAAACTTAAAGCCAGCGACATTCAACACATTGGCTACTTGCCGGAAGAACGTGGCCTGTATAAAAAAATGAAAGTAGGCGAACAGGCCCTGTATCTGGCACAACTGAAAGGGCTAAGCAAGCAAGACGCGCTAAAAGGACTGAAGTACTGGTTCGAAAAGTTTGAAATTCAACCTTGGTGGAATAAGAAAGTGGAAGAGCTTTCGAAAGGGATGCAGCAAAAAATCCAGTTCGTCATTACGGTGGTTCACAAACCCAAGCTGCTGATTTTTGATGAGCCTTTCAGTGGTTTTGATCCCATTAACGCCAAGCTGCTGAAAAATGAAATCCTCAACCTGAAGGAACAGGGTGCCACCATTATTTTCTCCACCCACAACATGGGATCAGTGGAAGAAGTCTGCGACCATATTGCCCTGATCAACCAATCTAAAAAAATACTGGATGGACAGATTGATACCATCAAAGAGCGCTATAAACAAGACATCTATGAAGTAGAAACCAGTGCCGCCCACGATGTAACTGCTGAGTTTAGCCGCAATGGTTTTCAACTAATCGACTACCAACTGAAAGGACAAATTCAGCGTGTAAAGTTTCAGGTAGAACATGAAACACCGACGAACACCTTACTTCAAAACCTGATGGAAAAAATGGAAATTCGCTCTTTCCGTGAGGTGATCCCTTCGATGAATGAAGTGTTTATCCAAGTTGTAGAACAAGCAAACCCCAAAAAACAAGCTCATGCATAAGTCATTTTTAATCTTAAAGCGGGAATACCTTACGCGGGTACGGAAAAAATCGTTCATCATTTTGACATTGCTGGTTCCTTTCCTTTTTGCCGGATTTACCATTCTTCCGGCCTGGTTGGCCATGCAGGACGACGAAGAAGAGCGGACTATTGGGGTTTACGATGCCACCAGCCAGTTCGACCAACGATTGGAAAACACCGATTTTACGAATTTTGAACGCATCCAAAAAGCTGAATTTGAAAGCATTCAGCAAGATATCAAATCGAGCAAATATTATGCAGTGTTGTACATTCCGGAAGACATTCTCAACACCAACCGTGCCCGGCTACTCTCTGACAAGCAGGTTACCTTCGATATTAAAAACATGATAGGAGCCAAACTGGAAAACCTGATCGAGTCGGATAAAAAAGCGGTGATCATCGACCAGTCAGGCATTCCCGATTTGGAGGAGAAACTGGAGGCTGCCCGCACCCGAATCCAACTGGAAACCATTAAGGTTGACGAGAAAGGAGGCGCCGTGAAAAGCTCAACTGAAATTGCCATGGCCGTTGGCTACGCTGCAGGATTTATTATTTATATGTTTGTTTTTATTTATGGAGCCATGGTGATGCGTGGGGTAATGGAAGAAAAAACAAGCCGGATCGTCGAGGTGATTATTTCATCGGTAAGACCCACGCAACTGATGTTTGGAAAGATTGTCGGCATTGGGCTGGTTGGCCTTACCCAATTGGTTTTTTGGCTGATCCTCATATTCTTAATTGTGACCGGGCTACAAGTTTTTCTTAGTCCTGACCAAGCGGAACTCATGCAGCAATCACAAAGCATGATGGCAGCCAATCCTCAACTTCAGGGAGCTGCCCAGGAAAATGCGGTTCTTAATATTATCGATCTGGTTGGTAACCTGAACATTCCACTCATTCTGTTTTCGTTCCTGTTCTACTTTTTAGGCGGATTTCTCATCTATTCCTCGCTCATGGGTGCTGTTGGAGCTGCTGTTGACCATGAAGAAGAAGCGCAGCAACTGATGCTTCCGGTAACCATTCCACTTATTTTTTCGATCATCATTCTGTTTCCTGTGGTGAAAAATCCTGAGGGAGCCTTGGCGTTCTGGGCATCGATGGTGCCCTTTACCTCCCCCGTCATCATGATGGTCCGCGTGCCCTACGGTGTTCCTTTGTGGGAATTGCTGCTATCCATGGGAATTCTGATCGCCTCTATTTATGGAACGATTTGGGTTGCTGGAAAAATTTATCGCACGGGTATATTAATGTATGGCAAGAAAGTCAATCTTAAAGAAATCGTTAAATGGCTTTTTTATCACAATTAAATCAGAGTAAATTGTATTTTATTGGAATATTTTATTTATAATTGTTCCACATAAGCAAAACAACAAATCCTTATGAATTTCACCTTCTCAAACATGTGTATGTGCTGTTGTATGAATACAACACGGGGAAGGTATGTTTAAGATGCAAGATTTTAATTCGTCAGAGATATTAGCAGGCCTTCCAGTATTTGGAAGGCCTTTTTTAATTAAAATAACCCTTTAAAAACAGCAAATATGAAATTTAACAACATCCTTGAGACAATTGGGAACACGCCGAGCGTTCGAATTAACAACCTTTATCCTGAAGGTTACGAAGTGTACACCAAGTTGGAAAAAGCCAACCCTGGCGGTAGTATCAAAGACCGTATTGCCCTAAAAATGGTTGAAGATGCAGAAAGCAAAGGCATTCTGAAGCCAGACTCGTTGATTGTTGAGCCAACTTCGGGCAACACCGGAATTGGACTGGCTTTGGTTGCCGCAGTGAAAAAATATAAGTTGATTCTGGTTATGCCGGAGTCCATGTCCCTGGAACGTCGTCGGATTCTGACGGCTCATGGAGCCGAGTTGGTGCTTACTCCCAAAGAGAAAGGAATGAAAGGTGCCATTGCCAAGGCGGAAGAAATTGCCGCCGAGCATGCTAACGCATGGATCCCTTCGCAATTTGACAATGAAGCCAACATAGCCGCCCACCGCGACCATACCGCCCAGGAAATTTTGAATGATTTCCCTGAAGGATTTGACTACCTGATTACCGGGGTTGGTACCGGCGGACACATTTCGGGGGTGAGCGAGGTTTTGAAGAAGCGCTTTCCGAATTTGAAAACGTTTGCCGTAGAGCCCGAACTTTCACCTGTCATCAGCGGCGGAAACCCCGGACCACACCCCTTGCAGGGAATTGGAGCCGGCTTCATTCCCGAAAACCTGAAAACAAAGTTGCTCGACGGAACCATCCAGGTTTCAAAAGATGACGCTTTTGAATATGCCGTGCGCGCCGCCAAAGAAGAAGGCTTGTTTATCGGCATCTCATCGGGAGCTTCGCTGGCAGCGGTAGCCAAAAAAATTCAGGAACTTCCAAAGGGATCGAGAATCTTAACGTTTACTTACGATACCGGCGAACGCTACTTATCGGTGGACGGACTTTTTAAGTAAACCCGACTAATGATACTCTCTCACAACTGGCTTGTCTCTATTTGTCAGCTGTCAGCGATTAACGAGATTCAGCATTCATTCAAATGTCTGCTTCCACACAAAAAAGATCGGCTCTTCCGGTCTTTTTTTGTGCGATAACCCTTCACTATTTTCTTTCCAATCAATCAGAGGCTTGCAGCAAAACCGAAGGATTATTGCTATTTTTGCGAAACTAATTTTACAGATACTCGACAACTATGGGACCCTATAAATTGCAAATCATACAAACAGTAATTGTTGTGGTATTGCTGCTAACGATCCGGTTCATCATTAAACATTCCATCAACCGGACGCTCAAAAAATTTAATTTCACATTGCAGCGGCGGAAGATCACATTGAAGATTATGAACTTCTTCATCATCATCAGCGCCATTATTGCCTTAACCGGAATTTGGGGAATTGAGCGGGAAAAGCTCATGATCTTCATTTCATCGGTGCTCACCATTCTGGGTATCGCCTTTTTTGCGCAATGGTCAATTCTTTCGAACATTACTGCGGGCTTGATTCTTTATTTCAACCATCCGATGAAATTGGGCGATCACATCCGGGTACTGGAAAAAGATTTTATCATTGAAGGCGAAGTCCACGATGTGACCTTCTTTTTTGTACACATTATCTCGCCGGAAGGTGACCGAATTACGATCCCCAACTCCATCGTTTTGCAAAAAAACCTGTCGGTTGGTCACCCGGAAAAAAAGAAAAAGACACCCCGCAAAACCCTCTAGCATAGACGTGCCCATTGTTTAAATTATTCATGGCTGGAATACCGGAAAAAATCGTTTGAGCATGAAAAATAGTGTTGCAAATGAACTTCCGGACTCTTAAAATACAGCAAAAATCCGTCCGGACAGTGAAAAAAGCAGTTTGAACACAAAAGGGAGCGCCTGAAACGCAAAAAAAATGATCCGAATACAAAAAAACAGCTTTGAATGCTTACCCGAGCATAAACATTGCGTTTCAATTCCTTATTGTTTCCTGACTGCTCGGCGGAGTATACCGAATAAAAGCTTTAGCCGTTCACCTGTCATTTTTCAGACAACAATGCCAACAGCTTACAATTTTTTGCAACCTTTAAATGCAAAATGTGTTCTATTTGCAAAAATCGAATCAACAACTAAAAGCTTGACTCTTGAAGAACGATCATCAAACATGTATTCACTGCGGAGAGGACTGCGGCCCGGTTCCGATTATCTGGAATGCAAAGCCATTTTGTTGTCAGGGTTGTCAAACAGTTTACCAGTTGTTGAACGACAACAAGATGGATCAGTATTACAGCATCCAGAAGGCCCCCGGAATCAAACTGAAAACCGATCAAATCCCTTCGGATGAAAAGTTTGCTTACCTGGACCTGGAAGAGATCCGAAATGGTCTGCTCGATTTCTCTGACTCCGGTGTTTCCAAAATACGTTTTTTCATTCCGGCCATCCATTGCGCATCCTGCATCTGGCTGCTGGAGAATTTGCACACTCTGCATCCCGGGGTGATTCAGTCGTCGGTTAATTTTCCCAAAAAAGAAGTCAGCATCACCTTTCGCGACGACGAAATCACACTGCGACAGCTGGTTGAACTGCTGGCCTCCATTCATTATGTTCCGGAAATCAGCCAGCAATCGATGGAAAAGCCCGAAAAAGGAAAAACCAACAAAACCCTGCTGATCAAGATCGGGATTGCCGGATTCAGCTTTCTGAATGCCATGCTGTACCATTTTCCGCAGTACCTGCCCGGCAGCGAATCCCTTGAAGTCGAATTCCGCATTATCTTTGGCTGGCTGAGTTTTTTACTCAGCCTGCCGGTGTTGTTCTATTGTGCCAGTGACTACTTTCTGTCGGCCTGGAAAAGCTTGCGCAAAAAAATCATCAGCATTGATTTGCCCATTGCGCTTGGCCTGATCACCCTGTTTGTTCAAAGTTCAATTGAACTGATTGTTGACCAAGGAATTGGTTATTTCGACTCACTAACCGGTCTGGTTTTTTTCCTGTTGATTGGCAAGTGGTATCAAAGCATTACCTACGAGGCGCTCACTTTTGAACGCAACTATAAGTCCTACTTCCCGGTGGCAGTGACCAAAGTGACCTCAGAAGGCAACACGACCATCGCGCTGAATGAGCTGAAAGCCGGCGACCGGATTTTGGTTCGCAACCAGGAGTTGATTCCGACTGATGCGACCATAGAAAAGGGAAATGCCAGCATCGACTACAGTTTTGTTACCGGCGAGTCTATTCCGGTGGCAAAAAAACCCGGCGATTTCGTATTTGCGGGTGGGCGCCAAACCGGTAGTGCCATTGAACTTTTGGTGCAAAAGGAAGTGGAACAAAGCTACCTCACCCAACTTTGGAATCAGGACAACAAGAAGGCAGACGACGGCACTCCCATCTCTGGCATTATGGACAAAGTCAGCCAGTACTTCACCATCGTCATCATCACCGTTGCGCTATCGGCCGCCATCTACTGGAACTTTGCCGACGCAAGCAAGGCATTATTCGCGTTTACATCGGTACTGATTATTGCTTGCCCCTGTGCGCTGGCACTCACCATTCCGTTTACTTTTGGAACCACCATGCGCCAATTTGGGCGAAAAGGATTTTACCTGAAAAACACAGCGGTAATCGAAAAGCTATACCGCATTAAAACGGTTGTTTTCGATAAAACAGGAACCATCACCCATGCACAATCTTCCAAAATTGAATTTCGGGGCGAAAAGCTGACCGGCGAACAAATCCGACTGATCAAGTCGCTGGTTTTTCATTCCACCCATCCGTTGAGTAAAGCCATTTACGAATCCATCAAGGAACCGATCATCGATGAAGTTGCTGATTTCCAAGAGATCCCTTCAATGGGAATTACCGGTAAAGTAAAAGGAACAAAAATCAACATTGGCTCTCAATACTTTGTTACGGGTGATCAATCATCAGATAAAGAATTAAAAACGCAAGTGTGGGTTTTCATTGAAAACAAAACCTTGGGCTATTTTCAGTTTGAAAACAACTACCGCGAAGGACTTGCCGAAACCATCGCCAGTCTGCAAACGAGCTACGAGCTGCATTTAATTAGTGGCGACAACGAATCGGAGCGGCAAAACCTGCTGCCTTTATTCCACGACCATGCCCGTCTCAATTTCAACCAGTCGCCAACAGACAAGCTAAACTACATCAAGAATTTGCAGCGAAATCGGGAAGATGCCCTGATGATTGGTGACGGACTGAATGATGCCGGAGCACTAAACGAAAGTAAAGTTGGACTGGTGATTGCCGACAATATTTACAACTTTACACCAGCCTGCGACGCGATTTTGCAAGCCGAAAAGTTTGCCTCGCTCCATCGCTTCATCCAGTTTACCAAAACCAGTATGCGCATTGTTTGGCTGTCGTTTTTGATTTCATTTTTGTATAATATTGTTGGAATTTCATTTGCAGTACAGGGTAATTTATCGCCCATCATTGCGGCCATTCTCATGCCGCTAAGTTCCGTAACAGTCGTCGCATTTGCCACGTTTTCAGTTAATTTTATGACCAAGAAAAAACAGCTTTAAAAACTGGTTCAAAACTCTTCCAAAAAAATTGCTTATTTTGGGGAACAAAGTTTGAGCATGCTTGTTGTTTGATTCTGATTTGTGGATAAATGTTGTGACCCGCAGCAGTAAAGCAAAAGCAAAAAAACTAAAAGTGAACTAAAACCAAAGGTATGTCGGTTGTATTTGTATTGATTATTATTGGGATTTTAGTGGCATCCGTTTTTCTTATTGCATTTATCTGGGCTGTTCGAAACGGGCAGTTTGACGATTCTTACACCCCATCCGTCCGCATTTTATTTGATGATCCGGTTTCTTCGAAAGAAAACGATCGCGACCTGACAGAAGACAAGTCGCAGAAAAAGCAATCTATTAAATCATAGCTATATGGAATTACAGAAGTTCACCTATGACAACAGGATTACGCGGGATTTTGCCGTGGCAACGATTGTGTGGGGTGTCGTAGGCATGTTGGTCGGCTTATTGGTAGCCTTGCAGATTTTTATTCCTGAAATGAATTTCAACCTGGAATATACCACCTTTGGCAGAACCAGGCCCGTGCACACCAACGCGGTCATTTTTGCCTTTGTTGGAAATGCTATTTTCACTGCCGTGTATTACTCCTTGCCACGTTTGCTGAAAACAAGCATGTACAGCAGGCTGCTTGGCAAAATTCATTTCTGGGGTTGGCAGTTGATTATTGTTGCCGGTGCCATCACCTTGCTCATGGGCTACACCTCAGGCAAGGAATATGCCGAACTGGAATGGCCCATTGACATTGCCATTACGCTGGTTTGGGTCGTTTTCGGAATCAACATGTTTGGAACCATCCTTCAACGCCGGGTGAGCCACATCTACGTCGCCATTTGGTTTTACATTGCCACCTGGGTGACCGTTGCCGTCCTTCACATCGTCAATTCCATTGAAATTCCATACAGCCTGATGAAAAGTTACCCGGTGTATGCCGGAATCCAGGATGCGTTGGTCCAATGGTGGTATGGGCACAATGCCGTGGCTTTTTTCCTGACCACCCCTTTCCTCGGATTGATGTATTATTTTGTTCCAAAGGCAGCCAACCGGCCCATCTATTCTTATAAATTATCGATTGTCCACTTTTGGTCCTTGATCTTCATATACATCTGGGCAGGACCACACCACTTGCTTTACAGCTCGCTGCCCGACTGGCTTCAGGCTTTGGGAACTACTTTCTCCATCATGCTGATCGCACCAAGCTGGGGAGGCATGATTAACGGCTTGCTAACTCTGCGTGGCGCCTGGGACAAAGTCCGAAAAGATCCGGTTCTAAAAATGTTTGTGGTTGGAATAACCGCTTATGGCATGGCTACTTTCGAAGGGCCCATGATGTCGCTGAAAACGGTGAATGCCATTAGCCACTTCACCGACTGGACCGTTGGACACGTCCACATTGGCGCGCTGGGCTGGAACGGCATGTTAACCTTTGGTATGTTATACTGGCTTGTCCCACGACTATACAATACGAAACTTTACTCAGTCAAGCTGGCCAACGCGCATTTCTGGATCTCGACGCTTGCCATTATTTTCTATGCCGTCCCGCTTTACATTGGTGGAATTACCCAGGCACTGATGTGGAAAGAATTTACTCCGGAAGGCTTTCTGGCTTACCCAAACTTTCTGGAAACTGTGACCCAGCTCATCCCGATGTATGCCACCCGGGCCTTTGGAGGTTTTCTATATGTAGTTGGCATGCTCATGCTGGTATTTAACGTGATTAAAACTGCCAAACAAGGGCAATTGGTGGCCGTTGAAGAGGTGGAAGCCCCGGCACTGCATGCTCAACCTGCTGTGAAAACCAAGTCGGAAAGCTGGCACGGATTTTTGGAACGTAAACCCATTCGCTTCCTGATTTTTGCAACCATCGCCATCCTTATTGGAGGTGTGTTTGAAATCATCCCGACTTACCTGATCAACTCGAACGTTCCCATCATTTCGAGCGTACAGCCCTACACGCCCCTCGAACTACAGGGTCGCGATATTTATGTTCGCGAAGGATGTTACAATTGCCACTCGCAAATGATTCGGCCATTCAGGTCTGAAACTGAACGGTACGGAGAATATTCCAAAGCAGGCGAATTCATATACGATCATCCCTTCCAGTTTGGCTCCAAACGGACAGGCCCCGACTTGGCACGCGAGGGTGTAAAAACTGGCCGGTTATACAAGCCCAACGCCTGGCATTACAACCATTTTATTGATCCGCAAAAGATGAACGAAGGGTCCATTATGCCTAAGTATCCGTGGCTGGCCGAAAAAGATATCGATCTGAAATCGACTGCACCAAAGATCAGGGCGATGAAACGCCTGGGGGTTCCCTACCCTGACAACTACGAGCACAAGGCAAATGATGACCTGCAGAAGCAGGCCGAAGAGATTGCTCAAAACCTGCGCGAAGCTGGAATTGAGACGGAAAGCACCAAGGAAATTATTGCGCTAATTGCCTACATGCAACGCCTGGGTACAGATATTATGAAACCACAAATTGAAGAAGAGGAGGAATAAACCATGATGAAAGAACACTTGCAAAGCATCATTGGCGTGGAATTATATGCCATTATTGGCTTTTTGATTTTTTTTGTATTCTTCATTCTGGTCACCCTGCACACCATTCGGATGGATAAGAGCCGGGTCAGACGATTAAGCGAAATTCCGCTGGAAGATGAATTTAGAACGAACCAGGAGTAGCCTAAAATAGAAATCCTATGAGCACAACAGAAGATAAGCACCACGAAAAGCATCAGCCTCAAGCCGAAATCGACGAGGTAACCAATGACCAGTTACTTCAAGGACACGAATTTGATGGAATCCGGGAGTTGGATAACCAGCTTCCGCCCTGGCTGAAATACCTGTTTTATGCCAGCATTGTGTTTGCGGCTTCCTACCTCACGCTGGTTTTTGTTTTTGAAGACGATCGGGTGATTCAGGCCAAAGAATATCAAAAGGAAATGGCCGCTTATATTGAGGAAGAAGAAACTGCAGAAGAAGACGAACAAGCCACTCCGGTTGAACGAACCCAAGAGGAAATTATGGCTAGCGGAGAAGCGACTTTCTCAAAAATCTGCTCCGTTTGCCATGGCAAGTTTGGTGAAGGCCTTGTTGGCCCGAACTTCACCGATGAATACTGGATTCACGGAGGATCGCGCGAAGACATGCACGAAGTAATTGTTACCGGGGTAATTGAAAAGGGAATGATTTCCTACAAAAACCTACTCTCTGAAAGACAAATTCAGGATGTCATCACCTACATCAAGAGTTTGCAGGGCACCAATCCGCCAAATCAAAAAGCTCCTGAAGGAGAAAAATATGATCCAGAACCTCAAGAAGGAGCGCAAAGCTAACCGACTTTCATAAAGACAAACATGGACTCAGCAGCAAAAAACACCGCCAATCAACAAGATAGCTTTCGCGATCAAATGGCTACTGTTGACAACGAAGGAAAACGGGTATGGCTTTTTCCCAAGATGCCAAAAGGCAAGTTGTACAACTATCGGCGGGTTGTTGCTTACTCGCTGTTGCTGTTTTTCTATTTGGCTCCACACCTGAAGATGGGAGGAGAACCACTTCTTTTTCTGAATTTTGCTGGACGGAAATTTGTGTTCTTTGGAAATACGTTTTATCCGCAGGATTTTCACTTGCTGATTTTCCCGGTCATTGCCCTCTTGGTGTTCACCATCTTGTTCACCGTTGTTTACGGACGTATTTTCTGCGGATGGACCTGTCCACAAACAGTGTTCATGGAATTTTTGTATCGCCCCGTTGAATACCTGATTGACGGTGATCGTCGTAAACAACAAGTACTTGCACAGCAAGAAATGAATATGGAAAAGTTTTTGAAGCGGACCGTGAAGCATGCGCTTTTTCTATCCATTTCGTTTTGGACCATTCTTACGTTCTGGTCTTATCTCATTGGCTTTTCCGAAGTGCAGGTTTATCTGTCCACTTGGCCAAACGCCAATTTCTCCGCTCTGCTTGTCGTGCTGGCCTTTACTGGGGCACACTATTTTGTATTTGGCTGGTTTCGCGAGCAGGTTTGTACATTGGTTTGCCCCTACGGAAGACTACAAGGTGTGATGCTTGATAATGACTCCATTGTGGTGGCCTACGATTACGTTCGTGGCGAACCGCGCGGAAGAGGCAGAAATGAGGAAAAAGGGGACTGTATTGACTGCAAACGATGTGTGGATGTTTGTCCAACCGGAATTGACATCCGAAACGGTACGCAAATGGAGTGCATCAACTGCACGGCTTGCATCGATGCCTGCAATTCAGTCATGTACACCGTAAACAAACCCAAAGGGCTGATCCGATATGCCTCGGAAAACTCCATTATGAAAGGGACAAAACATGCTTTGAATGCCCGAGCAATTGCCTATTCTGTTGTGCTGGTGTTGCTGGTGGGGCTGGCCAGCTACTCATTCATTAACCGCGGTGATATTGAAACCACACTCATTCGAGCACAAGGAACCATGTTCCAGGAATACGGAGCCGACGCTTACAGCAACTTATACAATATGCAAATGGTGAATAAGACCAAAGAACCGATCACTGCAGAACTGAAATTAATTGCACCCGAAGGAAAAATAGTCGTTATGGGAGATGAGCTCAGCATTGAAGTTGGAAAAATTGCCAAGCGTAATTTACTAATCATCCTGAATAAAGATCAGCTAACAAAATCCAACACGCATTTACGCATTGGGGTTTATGAAAATGGAGAACTGGTAGAAGAAATCGGGACAAGTTTTGTTGGGCCAAATTCACTGGACTATTAGGTCCCGGAGCAGACCATTCTTTTTTTTTATTACGTTTTCCACAAGTACGCAACGATCAACAAAAGCGTTCGAAAAACTTAAAACAGCAGCTATGAAGATAAAAATAAATTGGGGAACAGGCATTGTTATCGCACTTCTAATTATGATGTCGGCCATGCTCTTCCTGGTCTCCATCGCTGTGAGGCAAGATTTTGATTTGGTTGAAAAGGATTATTACCAGAAATCGGTGAATTACCAAAACCAGATTGACAAGATCAACAATGTCAGCAAACTGGAAGTGCCCGTTAAATTAATTCAAACAGAGAAGGCCATTCAGATTGACTTTCCAGTACTGTTTCAAAACGAACTACTTGCAGGCACCATTCACATTTACAGTCCGGTGAGTGAAAAAAACGACCTGACTTTACCAATCAAGCTAAATGACGCATTAAGCCAATCCATCTCGGTAAAAGACTTGCCAAGCGGGCGCTACAAGGTAAAATTGGACTGGATTTCGAATGAGAAACCCTACTACCAGGAACTTGAAATACAACTACCATGATTTTCGATTTCATTGCACCATTAACCATCGGATTGGTCGGCAGTTTTCATTGCATCGGCATGTGTGGCCCCATTGCGGTGGCCCTGCCCTTGAAAAACCATAGCGCAGGAGCAAAAATTGCCGGCGGCTTACTCTACAACATTGGCCGTACACTAACTTACGCGGTGCTTGGCTTACTGTTTGGACTTCTGGGTGCTGGTATTCACTTGGCCGGTTTTCAGCAATGGACCTCCATTTTGCTTGGAGCAATCATGATTTTGAGTGTTCTCTTTCCGTATTTCTTTAAGCAGCGGATCAACCTGGGCACCTTGTTTACCGGCTATGCCGGACGGCTCATTTCGAATCTGCGTAAACAGTTTTCCAACCATTCTTATCAGTCACTTTTCAGTATTGGATTGCTGAACGGCCTGTTGCCCTGCGGACTGGTTTACGTGGCCATTGCAGGAGCAATCAATACGAATCATGTTTTGGCCGGTGCCTTATTCATGACTTTATTTGGTTTGGGAACCATTCCAATGATGTTGCTGATATCGCTATCAGGAAACATGATCAGCACACGGTTACGAGCCGGAATGCGCAAAGTGGTTCCTTACTTCATAGTCCTGTTGGGAATCTTGTTTATTTTGCGCGGATTGTCGCTTGGCATACCTTACATCAGCCCAAAATCAGAAAAATTAATCCCCATCGAACGGGCAATGGAAGATAGCTGCTGCCACTGATAATGAAAGGAAATAAAATTCTAATCCTTGAAGCAGAATAAATTAGAACCACAGCATGACAATCAAAAAGAATTGAAGAACAGGAGAACCGCATGGAATCTCAAAAAAATAATGGTTTAATTTCTTTTTTTTATAAACATTCGGTAGTGGTTTTGGGTTTCTTATGGTGATAAAGTAAGTAGGTCTTTCTATCTTGTGAAAATCAAAAACCAAGAGGCTAAAAATAATATGAGGCTATTTCCAAAACAATTGCTGTTTTTTCTTGCCATTATACTTCAAATCAACTCCTTTGGGCAGATCAATCCTGTCTCCGATGCGCCTGGTGATCCTGAGGTTGGTGTTGTTGAGCATTTGGATGAGTTTCTGCCGAATGACATCTACATTACCGGACTTGATTCGCAACGGGTTTTACTGACTGACTTGATTGACAAGCCAACGGTTTTAAACTTTGTTTATTATCGTTGCCCTGGCATTTGCAGCCCCTTAATGGAAGGACTTGCAGAGGTAATGGATCGATCAGATTTGAAACCAAATGAAGATTACCAGGTGCTGACCATCAGTTTTGATCCATCGGAAACACTGGACTTGGCCGAACGAAAAAAAACAAACTATCTGAATCTGGTCAATAAAAAAGAGGCCATTAGTGCCGGCTGGAAATTTTTTATTTCGGATAGCGCCAGCATTGACAAAGCGACAAAAGCAGTTGGTTTTCAATACAAAAAGACAGGCAATGATTTTTTACATGCCGCATCGGTCATGGTCATCAGTCCCGATGGAAAAATAACCCGCTACCTCAATGGAATTTATTTTTTACCTTTTGAATTTAAAATGGCCATTATTGAAGCTAATAAAGGACAATCGGGGCCAACAATTAATAAGATCTTACAATTTTGCTATTCATATGATCCTGTTGGGCAAACCTATGTTTTAAACGTAACGAAAGTTGCCGGCTCAATCATTCTGTTTTTTGCATTGGTTATTTTCCTGTATTTAGTATTTAAACCTAAACGAAGAGAAGTTTAACAAACGAACATTTATATGCAAGCAAGTTCTAAAATCCCCACTGATGTAAGTTATTTGGAATACGAAGGCAAGCATAAAGGGTTAAAGGCGTGGATTTTTTCTACCGACCATAAGCGTATTGGCCTGCTGTACCTGTATTCCATGATGACCTTGTTTTTAGTTGGAGTTATCCTGGGCCTTGCCATGAGGTTTGAGCTGATTGCTCCAGGTAAAACCATCATGGAAGCCAAAGATTACAATGCAGTTTTCACAGTTCACGGTGTCATCATGATCTTTATGATTGTGATCCCAGGACTGCCGGCTGTTTTTGGAAACTTTATGCTCCCGATTATGATTGGAGCCAAAGACGTGGCCTTCCCTAAATTAAATTTATTATCCTGGTGGGTATACATTGCCGGAGCATTTCTGGTGATCACATCCGTTCTTTTTGGTGATGGGTCGCCCGACACCGGCTGGACCTTTTATGCACCGTATAGCTTTAAAACCGGGGCCAATATGCTGCCTGCCATTTTCGGAGCTTTTGTGCTGGGTTTTTCATCCATCCTCACCGGGCTAAACTTTATTGTCACCATCCACCGTATGCGTGCCCCTGGCATGACATGGACCAAAATGCCACTGTTCCCCTGGTCACTGTACGGCACAGCATGGATTCAGCTGCTGGCTACTCCTATCGTTGGAATTACACTGGTCTTGGTGGCGTTAGAAAGGATTTTTGGTATTGGGGTGTTCGATCCGGCTCTTGGCGGCGATCCGATCCTGTACCAGCACCTTTTCTGGATCTATTCGCATCCAGCGGTCTACGTGATGATTCTGCCCGCCATGGGAGCTATTTCTGAAATTATTCCAACCTTCTCTCAAAAACATATTTTCGGTTATAAAGTCCTTGTGGTATCTACCCTTGCAATTGCCTTTATTGGATACTTTGTCTGGGGGCACCACATGTTTACATCCGGAATGAGCGGAACAGCTCAGTACACTTTTTCCATACTGACATTTCTGGTAGCTATTCCCAGCGCCATAAAAGTATTCAATTGGATTTCCACCATGTACAAAGGATCCATCAATGTACAAACCCCGTTTTACTGGGCAGCTTCTTTCATTTTTGTTTTTATGATTGGTGGTTTGTCAGGACTGGTTGTGGGAGCTTTGGCAACCAACGTTTACCTGCATGATACGGCGTTTGTCGTTGCCCACTTCCACTTTATTGTGTTTGGCGGTGTCGGGTTCTCCTTTTTTGGAGCCATTCACTACTGGTTTCCCAAAATGTTTGGGCGGATGTATGACGCCACCTGGGCAAACATTGGCTGGCTAATCTTCACGATCGGTTTCCTGGCCCTATACTCTCCCATGTTCTACCTGGGAATGCAAGGAATGCCACGCCGTTATTACGATTATCTGGAAGAATTTCACGCCGCAAATATTTTATCAACGTTGGGATCGTGGGTAATGACACTGGGATTGATTATTGTGATCATTAATCTGTTCCGTTCAGCTAAAAACGGGCCCATTGCTGAAGCAAACCCGTGGAATGGAAAAACGTTGGAATGGACCGTTCCATCACCGCCGCCGGTTGAAAACTTTGATGAAATTCCTGAGTACAAAGAAAACGACGGACCTTACGAATATCAATAAACGCTATACCTATGTCACAAGTTATTCAACATGATGAGCACTATGACCCGGAAGGATCGAAAATCGGGATGTGGCTTTTCATTTTTACTGAATTGCTTCTATTTGGAGGGCTTTTCATTGTCTACTCGGTTTACAGGTACATGAATGCCGACGCATTTCACCTGGCAGCCGAAGAATTGAATACGACCGTTGGCGCATTGAATACGGTCATTCTGCTGGTTAGCAGCATGACCATTGCCATGTCGACAACAGCCCTTCAGAAAAAGCAAAAAGCAACCACCATTGTTTTGTTGGAAATCACCTTCATGTTGGCGCTAATATTTTTGGTGAACAAATACTTTGAGTGGGGTGTAAAATTTGATCATGGAATTTTCCCCGGATCAGAGTTTATGAAGGCGGAAATGAGTCAGGGAGAGGTGTTATTCTTTGGGTTATACTTTGTCATGACCGGCTTGCACGCCCTGCATATTATCGCCGGATTAGTGATCATGGGATTTGCCCTGGCACGAATAAAAAAGGGTACCGTTCATGCCGACAGGCCATCCTTGTTGGAAAATGCCGGGTTATACTGGCACCTGGTTGACTTAATCTGGATCTTCCTGTTCCCATTGTTTTACTTAATCACCTAACAACTAAATTATGGAAAATGAAAAACATCATATCGTTCCATACGGCTTATATGCTATTATTCTGCTGTTGCTGCTTACTTTGACGTTTCTGTCAATAGCCATTACCAACATCGAATTAGGAGCTTATACTGTTGCCGGAGCTTTATTGCTTGCCTCAGTAAAATCAGGTTTAGTGCTGGTTTATTTCATGCACCTTAAATTTGACAAAGCCTATATTCAGATTATGGTCGGACTGGTTTTTCTATTATTTATTGCTATCGTTCTTGTTACGTTTTTTGACTACTATTTCAGATAAGAAACTATGTATATTTTAGCATCAACACAAGCCTCTAATTTTGTTGCCGGAGTCGACCGGGCATTCATTTTTATTCTTGCTGTAAGCTTTTTCTTTTTGATCAGCCTCACAGCAGTCATGATTTATTTTATTTTCAAATACAATAGAAAGCGACATCCAAAGGCTGTACAAATAAAGGGAAGCAACTTGTTGGAATTGATCTGGACCATCATTCCCACCATCTTAGTGCTTATCATGTTTTATTACGGATGGGCTGGATGGAAACCCATGAAAACAGCTCCGGAAGATAGTTTCGAAATCACCGTCGTTGGACGCATGTGGAACTTTACTTTCGAATATGA
Source organism: uncultured Sunxiuqinia sp. (assembly GCF_963974515.1). Classification (GTDB taxonomy): domain Bacteria; phylum Bacteroidota; class Bacteroidia; order Bacteroidales; family Prolixibacteraceae; genus Sunxiuqinia. Next base: position 50,470 of record NZ_CAXBDD010000001.1, read on the forward strand.
CAATGGTCGGCGAACTGATACCTTATTTGTGCCAAAAGACCAGCCTGTCAAGCTGAACCTTCGATCAATGGATGTCATCCACTCCGTATTTATTCCTGCATTCAGAGTGAAGGAAGACGTAGTGCCTGGCAGTGAGAAGTTTTTGTGGTTTACCCCTACAAACGAAGGCATCTACGAGCTTTTTTGCACCGAGTATTGTGGACTGCAGCACTCGTACATGTATAACTGGGTAAAAGTGATGCCCGAGGAAGAGTTCAATAAATGGTATACCGACACCACACAACAAGTAGCCAGCGCAGAGATTGATTCGCCGGCGGCAGCAGGTAAGCGAATTATGACCAACATCGGGTGTTTTGCCTGCCATTCAGTTGATGGATCAAAAATTATTGGTCCTTCATTTAAAGGAATCTACGGCCATGACGTAACCGTAAAATCGGGGGGAAGCGAACGCACCATTACTGTTGATGACGCATACATCAAACGGTCTATTTATGAGCCTGACGCTGATGTTGTTGACGGATTTAACCGCGGCCTGATGCAAAGCTACCAAGGACAGCTAAGTGATTCGGACATTGAACAGATTATTGAATACCTGAAAACACTTGAATAGCATGAGCCGTCAAACCATTGGCTCCTATCTTAAACTTATTCTTCAACTGGGCAAAGCGCGTATCTCTTTGCCCGTTGCTTTATCAGCCCTAACCGGTTTTGCCCTTCACACAGGAACGATTGGACTGGAAGGCGTCTATCTGGGCGTCGGCGTATTTTTAATCTCGTGTAGCTCCGGTACCATCAACCATTGGCAGGAACACCGAATTGACGCATTAATGCCCCGCACACAAAATAGACCAATCCCTTCGGGGAAAATTTCGCCTTTATTCGCCACATGGGTGGCCTTACTTTATTTTATATCTGGTGCAGTAATTCTAACAATTCATTTCCCCCCGGCGGCACTTATCGCAAGCACAGTCACGCTTCTTTCATACAACGGCTTTTACACCCCTCTAAAAAAATACACTGCATTTGCTGTGGTACCCGGCTCACTGGTCGGAGCTTTGCCACCCTACATTGGATGGTTGGCTACAGGGGGCGATTTGTTTAGCCCAGTCATTTTCTGGGTCGCTGTTTTCTTTTTTATCGGCCAAATTCCCCATTTTTGGTTGCTACTGTTAATGTTCGGCAAAGAATACAAATTGGTTGGTTACCCCAGCTTAACGGACATCTTTACCGACAACCAGATCAAACGTCTAAGCTATACCTGGATTCTATCGACCATTGCAGCCGCTTTAATCATCGCATTCAAAATCATGATCAGCAAAATCATCATCGTCATTCTATTGGCGTACATTTTCTATGTGCTAATCTCCACCAGCTTACAACTTCTTATAAAAAACAACCTTCAGGTACGAAGCACCTTCTTCAAAATCAACTTTTTATATCTCCTTATGATGATTGCAATAATCATCGATAGCATTCTTCTTCGTTGATGAACAAACAAAAAAATCAGATGTTATACCAATATATCTAGATTTTTAAATATATTAGCCATGCGAAAAAAATCAACGATGTTTCTAACCGGATTTATCACTGGAATTCTATTGACATTTTTGCTCCTTCTTGTTTTGGCTCCCAGAATAATCTTCACCAAAACGGAAAGCAAGTACAATTTTGCCCAAACGGTTGATCTAATTGAGCAATCGACTAAAGACAACGGCTGGAGCATGCCCCACCAATATGACCTGCAGGCAACCCTAAACAAGCACGGGTTTGCTGTAAAACCAGTCAGAGTTTTTTCAATCTGCAAACCCGAGCTGGCTGCTCGGATCTTGGGAAGCGACGAGGACCGGCACATTTCGGCCATGATGCCTTGTCGTGTGGCTGTCTATGAAAATGAGAACGGTAAAACATACATTGCCCGCATGAATGCCATTTTGCTCTCAAAGCTGCTTGGAAACAACGCAGAAGCAGTAATGAGAGATGCAGGTCAGGAAAGTGAAAGAATACTTGAACCGCTCTTAAAATAAGCCAATAAAAGGACAACGTCCTAATTAACAGTTAATTTAAAACAATAAAATAAACTATATGCTCAAACTAAAGAGGTACATCAAAACAAGTCTGCTGTTGGTCGTAATCAGTCTTTTTACCCTAGCCTGTGACCAAAAAAACGCTACAACGACACCGAAACAGCCTGTTGCTGACGTTGAGCTGGTTTATTCTGTTGAAGGCATGACATGCGATCACTGCGAAATGTCAATTCAAAAAGGGGTAAATGAACTCGAAGGGATTGCAGAAGTTGAAGCCAACCATGAAGACTCAACCACACGCATTGTCTACAATCCTTCGAAAACAAACCCTGAAAAAATTACTGCTGCGATAGAGAAAAGAGGCTATCACGTCGTGAAATAAGATGGACTCGAAATGTTAAAAAAATCACTTTTAATGCCCATTCAGCGTCCGGCAGAATTAAGCGTCTAAAAAGAAACAAAATTTAATCTTTTTAACATCATCGAAGCAACCCTTTGGCAAGTTATTTGTCAGTAATAATAGAAACACAGAAACAAGCCAGGAAACAAACTTTAAAATTTCATTTAACAATTTTGAATTCAACAAAACAACGGAAGTGAAAACATTAAAGTGAGTTCCATACGTACCTTTAAAAATAATAACGTATGAAAACACCACTTATCTTATTCAGTTTACTAATGATTTCTTGCCTGATACCTACAGCAGGCAGTGCACAAACCGCCAATGTTTACGGAAAGGTTATGGACAAAGCGACAAACAAGCCACTCTACGGGGTCAATGTTTGTCTTGAAGATGATCCACTTGGTATTGGCACCATCACCAATGAAAATGGCGAATTTCGGCTGTGGAATCTCCCGGGAGACACCATCCATGTTTTGATTCGATGTGACGGTTACCAAACCTATGTTTTGAAAATTAGCTCCTCGTCAAGTCCATCGCAGGATGTACAGGAAATTTACCTCGAGGCAGAAACAGACCAAGATGAGAAACAAACCAGTTTCAGGTGGTTTTCCACGAAGAAAGACAACCACAAATAGATCTTCATCTTAAGCATAATTGTAGTTCAATATTTCATTCTTGCAGCAGGCTGATGCCGTGTTGCAGATCAAATTTGCATCATTGCAGTTGCTTACTGCATAAATGAAATAGCGAGAAAATAAACTACCCTTGCCGGGTTCTCAATAGTTGTTGATTTTTTACACAAGAAAGCGTCCGCGATAAGAAATGACAAAGTGTGCCCGAACGAAAAAAAACAGCCTAATCGGGAATTTCCTCGGGAAGTGCTTCCCGTACGCCAATAATTTTTCCTGAAAAAATCAGGTCTTTCCCGGCCATAGGGTGATTGAAATCCATGATCACCCGATTTTCTCCTCTTCTGACTATTTTGCCATACAGTTGGTTTCCCTTGTCATCTCCCATCGGAAAGACGTTTCCAACCTGCACCACTTCGTCGTCAATGCGACCATCTTCTTCAGCAAAAGTGGTCAGCGGCAAATCAACGATTGCCTTTGGATCAATAGGGCCGTATGCCTCGTGCTGCGAAGCATGGAAATGAAACGATTCTCCGGCTGATAATCCTTGCAGAGAGTGCTCGAACACCTCCAGAAGCAGTTGATTTCCGAACAGAAACTCCTGCATTTCCTCACCCGAAACCTGCTGTAGAATTTTCCCGTCCGACGCATCTGCGACAGAATACTGAACTGTAGCAACGGTATTTTTTTTTATTTTCATTTTGCTTACCACTTCAGAAATGTTTTTCGAGACTTGCCCATTTCATGTAAAAAAAAACACTATTCTGTCGCCAGTGAACGCACATAATGCACAATCTTCCAGCGGTTTTCGGGGCTGATCTGTCCTCCGTGAGGTCCCATCAACCCTGAAAAAGAACCGACAGTTATGACATGAAATATTTCACCATCCGGCTTACCTTTTAAATAATCATCAATCAATGATCGAGGTTTGGCCGGAAACATCCGACTCGTAAATAAATGCCCATTACCATCGCCAATGTCTCCGTGACAGCTGATACAGAATATTTCGTATTGACGTTTTCCCTCGTCCAATACTTCAGGGGTTGCCTCTACCGGATTGACCAGCTCCTGCCCCGCTCTTACCTGTTCATCCATCGACCGTCCTTCGTAAGGATAGGGCTTAAACCCGCGGGGAATGGTCCCCTCCGCAGGCAAACGCATCGTATTCCCGTCTTCAAATACTGGATTTTCCGTATAAGTTTTATAGGCCGGAGAATAAGCCATATCGGGGAAAAAAGTATGTCCTGGCCGGTTTTTATCGCGTGTACATGCCGCCGACAGAACCACGACAAAAAGCAACAGGTATAGTTTAACAGATCTTCTCATAATCAGTATTGCGTATGGTATTCAAGACTTTCTTTATAAAATGGATGATTTTTGGGAATCAGCGGAGCTTTGGCAAGTGAACGGGAGACAACGAACAGGAACAGTCCGACAAATCCGATGGTAATTCCAACTTCCGGTATTCCAATTCCAGACTCTTCGCCACCCACAGCCCCGGGCATGATTAACTGGTACAGATCGAGCCAATGGCCAATAAACACAATCAACGAAACAGGCAACAGGATTAAAGAGCCACGTTTTGAGTTCCGGGTCATCAAGGCAAAAAACGGAACCACAAAGTTCAGAATCAAATTGACGTAGAAAATCGTACTGAAGTTTTTATGTCGTTCGTAAAAATAAACGGTTTCTTCAGGAATGTTGGCATACCAAATCAACATGTACTGCGAGAACCATAAGTAGGCCCAAAAGATGCTAAAGCCAAACAGGTATTTCCCAAGATCGTGAATATGCTCGTTGTTCACATGTCCCATATAACCCATTCGCCTCAACACGATCAACAGGATGATCAATACCGCCGTGCCACTAGCGAGCATGCTCGAAAAGACATACCAGCCATAAAGGGTACTAAACCAATGCGCATCAATCGACATGAGCCAGTCCCACGACGAAGTGACACTGGTAATGGCAAGCGTAACGACGAAAACGGCTGAAAAAATCCGAAACTTTCGGTAGTATTTCAAATCGCCTGATTGATCGAGCAACAGCGAATATTTACGAATAAAATGAGCCAAAATAATCCAAATGGCAAAGTACACAGCAAATCGTACATAAAAGAAAGGTGCATTCAGATAGGCCACTTTCTTAAGTAGAATTTCATCCAAATGGTCTTCATGCGTCCACTCATAAAGCAGATGTAATCCGCCAAATACAAATAGCAATAACATGAGAACGCCAGCTACCGGGATAAAGGCACCCATGGCCTCCCCGATCCGTTGAATACTGGTGTGCCAACCCGATTCGGCAATAGTATGAACGGCAACCAGAAACAGGCCAATTAAGCCAAGGGCCAGAAAATAGTAGGTATTCAGCAATAGGTTGGCTGCAATACGCTCGCCCCCTGTACCAATGAAAAAGCTGACCGCCAGCGAAAGGATACCAATTCCGATCATCCCGTAAATCAGGGTTGACAGTTTTTTGGTCATTATAAATTTTTGATTCTCCATGACAATGCTATGCTTTTAATGTTATTCCTTCAGCACCGGCTTCAGCAAGCGCCAATTCAATTTCCTTGATATTCTCCTCCGAACGGCTATCATCAACTTTCACAACCACCAAAAACCGATCGTCTGTTATGCGTTCATCATGAATAATGGTCTTGGCTCCCGGTCCCAGCTTGTTGCTCACAAAAAAGGCTATCACCATGGCAAAGGCTGAAAAGAGAACCGTCAGCTCAAATGCAACGGGCATGAACGAAGGCACAGCAAAAAATGGTTTTCCACCAATATTCAATGGGTAATCGACGGTGAAAACCCAGGCCTGAAACCCAAAACCAATAATGGCGCCGACCGCTCCACCAATAAAAGCGACACGTGTCAACCTGGAACGTCGAATATTTAAAGCCTTATCAACACCATGCACCGGAAAAGGAGTCAACACATCCATAATTTCCAAACCCTTGGCTTTCATTTGCCCAATTCCTTTGAGCAAATCCTCCTCATCCAAATAATATGCTGTTATATATCTACTCATGATCGGCTATTTTATGTTTTTCACCCGAAGATTTCAATACACCTTTTACTTCTGCCACTGCAATGACCGGGAATACCCGGATGAACAACAAAAACAAAGTAAAGAATAAGCCCAGTGTTCCCACATATAAACCTACCTCAACAAGGGTGGGGCTGTACATGGTCCAGCTCGACGGCAGAAAATCGCGGTGCAACGAAGTAACCACAATGACAAATCGTTCGAACCACATGCCAATATTCACAAAGATGGAAATGATGAATGTTAACAGCACACTTCTGCGAATCTTTCGAAACCAAAAAAGCTGCGGAGTGATTACATTACAGGTCATCATAATCCAGTAAGCCCAGGCATATGGGCCGAAAGCACGGTTGAAAAATGCGTAGGTTTCAAATTCAACTCCGGAATACCAAGCCATAAAAAACTCAGTCAGATAGGCTACCCCAACAATCGATCCGGTCAGGATGATAATCTTGTTCATCGATTCGATGTGATTCAGCGTAATGTACTCCTCCAGGTTTAACGCTTTACGTGTCACAATCATCAGGGTAAGGACCATCGCAAATCCGGAAAAAATTGCGCCCGATACAAAGTAAGGGGGGAAAATAGTGGTGTGCCAACCCGGGATGACCGATGTGGCAAAGTCGAAACTTACAATGGTGTGAACCGACAGCACCAAAGGAGCGGCTAACCCTGCCAAAATCAAACTGACTGTTTCGTGGCGCGACCAATGTCTTGCTGATCCGGTCCATCCAAAACTTAGAAACCCATAGATTGCTTTTCTGATTTTCGTCGTGGCCCGGTCGCGTACCGTTCCCAAGTCTGGGATCAATCCAACATACCAAAACACTAATGAAACAGCAAAGTAGGTTGAAATTGCAAAAACGTCCCACAACAGGGGGGAGTTGAAGTTAACCCAAAGCGCGCGGGTGTTTGGATACGGGAAAATGTAAAACCCCAACAAAAGGCGCCCCATGTGAATCAGCGGAAAGAATCCGGCACACATCACGGCAATCAAAGTCATGGCTTCGGCTGACCGGTTAATACTGGTACGCCACTTTTGTCGGAAAAGCAATAGGATTGCGGAGATAAACGTACCGGCATGACCAATACCAACCCACCAAACAAAGTTGGTAATTCCCCATCCCCAGCCGATGGTTTTGTTGAGCCCCCATTCTCCAATGCCATAAAACACGGTTCTGAAGGTGGCCCATGCACCAAACATGAGTGCAATGCCTGCCAGGGTAATTCCGGCATACCAGTATTTGGAAGGTTTGCCTGCCATGGGTGACAAAATATCATCGGTCACCTGTTTGTAGTTCTTATTTCCCCGAATTAACGGTTCTCTGAGCGGAGATGTGTACATTCCTAATTCGTTTTAGTTATATGGTTTTATTTTTCACCTTCGTTAGGTAGCCGACCGATGGCAGCGTGTGCAATTCTTCCAGCAAATGGTAATTACGTTCATCAGCAAAGAACTTCGAAATCCGGCTTTCTGTATTATTCAAGTCTCCAAAAACGATGGCATCAGCAGGGCAAGCTTGCGCACAGGCAGGCACCACTTCTCCATCCTGCAAGGTTCTGTTTTCATTCTTGGCAACCAATTTCTTCTCCTGAATACGCTGAACGCAGAACGAACACTTCTCAATCACCCCTTTGGCCCGAACGGTAACATCCGGATTCAACACCAAACGACGCAAATCAGTCGTCATCTCCGTCGGATCCTTTCTATTTCCTGGCATAGCATCGGCTCCTGTATAGTCGTAGAAGTTGAAGCGCCGTACTTTATAGGGACAGTTGTTGTTGCAGTAACGTGTTCCAATACAGCGGTTGTAGGCCATTTGGTTGATCCCTTCATTGCTGTGGGTTGTAGCTGCAACGGGGCAAACGTTTTCGCATGGTGCGTTGTCGCAGTGTTGACACATTACGGGCTGGCGAACCAATTCCGGATTCTCCGGATCGCCCTTATAGTATCGGTCAATTCGGATCCAGTGCATTTCACGCGCGTTAATCACCTGTTCTTTCCCAACCACCGGAACATTATTTTCGGCCGAGCAAGCGACTACACAGGCATTACATCCGGTACAGGAATTCAAATCGATTGCCATTCCCCAGTGAAACCCTTCAAACTTGCGTTGCGCATAGAGCGATTTCATGTGGGCCTTGATTGTTTCGCGCACTTCATTGCCTGAGGCCGGATTCACCAAATAATCTTCAAGTGTTGTTTCACGCACCAGGCTACGTCCTTCCATTGAATGGTGGGATTGTGTGCGCGCCAGTTGATAATCGCCAGCTACTTTTTCAATCGTCACCTGCTCCAAATGGTATTGTTTCGCGCCATTTTTCGTTTGAATCAGCGGAAAGGCATTTTGCCCAACCGTACCATCAGGAATACCCATATTGAGCCTTCCATAGCCCAAGGCTACTGAAATTGTTTTATATTCTTGTCCGGGCTGAACGATCACCGGAATTGGACCGAAGTCATTGATTTTAACCAGCTGTTCATCTTCTAGCTCCAACTCAGCAGCCAGTTTGGGTGAAACCGCAGCATAATTATCCCAACATACTTTGGTAACCGGATCAGGAAGCTCTTGCAACCAAGGGTTGTTAGCCTGTTTTCCAGAACCGACACTCACATTCGTATAAAATGCCAGCTCAAGAGAATCACCACCAGATGAAAGTTTGATTTGAGCCAATGCGGCTTCTGCAGCATCAGCACGATAGGCGAGCGATTCCTTTTCAGTTAGCCCCGATTCCAGAATGCCATCGTGTAACTTGCTGTTCCAAAAATCATCGAACGAACTTTCGCCGGAACCTGCGAACAAGTTCTCTTCCCAGTATTTTTGAATGTAAGTATGATAATCGACCGGATTACCTGCCCATTTCAGAAGGCTTTCCTGTGCTGCCCGGGTTTTGAAAATTGGGCGAATGGTTGGTTGCGCCAGCGAATAGCTGCCTGTTTTAGCTTCCGCATCGTTCCAAGCCTCCAGGTAGTGGTGATCCGGACAAACATAGTGGACATATTGAGAAGTCTCTTCCCCCAAAATGGGCATCGCGATTTTCAGCTTGACATTTTTCAAGGCGCTGACGAACTTATCAGCCTCAGGATAATCGAAAGCAGGATTGACATCGTAAAGAATCAATCCTTCAACTTGTCCGCTTTCCATCTCGCTAACCAGCCGATCCATGTCTTCATCCATGCCCTGGCGTAATTTAAGGTGAATGTCAGTACGGATGGTTGTTCCATAATTTCCCAACAATTCATTGATCGCGTTGACCAGCAATTGGTTTTCCACGTCATTGCTTCCGCTTACAATCAGCGACTTTCCCTTTCTTGAAGACAATTCGACCGCGATTTTCGCCACATCGACTGGTGTTGCCGGAACTGATGAACCTGCTTGTCCGTTTAATTTTTTAAGTTCCTGAAGTAGGTTTGCCAAAACCAATTTTTCCTGCGAAGGTCGTATTTGGTAGCGTTCATCAGCATTGGATCCAGTCAACGACATGCCTCCTTCAAAATGAATATGGTGCGACATCGAGCGTTCACCATCAACCAACTTCCTGTTTTTCACATATTGCTTGGTATACTCTACCGGCGAAAGCCAGGTTCCGAGAAAGTCGGCATCAAAACCAACAATCATTTCTGCCTGGCTAAAATCATAGGCCGGTACAAAAGCTTGTCCGAACGTTTTCTCGTTGGCTTTCAGAATACCGGAAGCCGAAAGCACATCGTACTGAATATGCTCCGAACCCGGATGAGCATCCAAAAATTCCTGAATCGCTGCTTTGGTTGAAGGACTAATGATCGTGGAGCTCAAAACAACCACTTTACCTTGTCGCTTTTTTACCTCATCCAGAAACAGCATGATCTTGTCATCCGCCTCGTCCCAGCTTATCTTTTTTCCTTCGTAGGTCGGATTCTTGTGTCTTTTGTTGTCGTAAAGGCCCAAAACCGAAGCCTGTGTCCGGGCATTGGTTCCACCCATTGTTACCGGGGACAAGGTGTTTCCTTCAATCTTAATGGGGCGCCCGTCACGCACTTTGACCAAAATGCTACAGTAATCAATCCCATCAAAATAGGTTGAAGCAAAATAGCTCGCTTCGCCCGGGATAATTTTTTCAGGTTGAATCAGGAAAGGGATGGCTTTTTGAATCGGTTGCTCACAACTGGCAGCAATAGCAGCCGAAGCTACGGTAAAACCAAATAGCTTCAAAAAATCACGCCGGGAGCTTCCTGCCGATTTCGATTCCTGTTTCATTTGAAGAATGGACTTCCTGTCACCAGCATCGGTTTCGCTTGATGCCAGACGAGCATCATAAATCAAATCATCCAAACTTTTATAATATTGTTCCTTCATTCCGAATGGGTTTGTTGTTTATTAATAATGACACTTCATACAGTCGGTTCCGCCAATCATATCAACCGTAACCTTATCGATTTCCCCTTTTTTGATTTGCTCATGAAGCGTTTCGTATGATTCATAAAAACTGTTTTCGACAAATTGGACTTCTTTCGTCCGGTGGCAATCAATACACCATCCCATACTCAGATCTTCCACCTGCCTAATGACATCCATTTCGGCCACATCACCATGGCACTCAATACAATCTAATTTTCCGGCATTCACGTGTTGGGCATGACTGAAAAAGACATGATCGGGCAAATCATGAATTCTCACCCATTCAATTGGAACTTCATTTTCACTGGCCTCAATAACTTTAGCAATCTCAAACTTTCCAGAACGGGTTCCTTCGCGAACAAGCGAGTGGCAGTTCAAACAAAGATCAGTAGGCGGAATTCCCGCCGACTTACTCTGCTCAACCGTGAAGTGGCAGTACATACAGTCGATTTGATTTTGTCCGGCGTGGACTTTATGTGAAAATTTGATAGGTTGTGTGGGTTCATAACCAGGTGAACGCCCAAGCCTTACTCCTTCTTCGTATATCATCTTAACCTGGTAGCCAAAAACACCCAGAAAAATTAATAACGGGATGGCCTTGTATTTTATTTTCCGGAAAAAAATCATTTCAAGTAACGCCCAGGTAATGATCAACCCCAACAAAATGAAGAAAAGCAAACGTGTGATTGTTGGCTTGACAGGAGCGGGCCCACGCATTGAAAGATCGTCCAGATAGGCTTTGACCGTTTTAAGGTCAGTATCTTCAAAATCATAGTCATTATGAACCTCAGCCATTTTACCTCCAGAGGGCTCCATCACGACAGCCTTAAATTCAGCAAAATCTTTTTCTAGGTATTTATTGGCAATATCCATTGCCGAGGGGTTCCAATTCAGCGTATCCGAAGGCATGATGTTGTGACATGAGGCACACGATTCCTGTTGGTTGTTGTGCGGCAGTAATCCTCTGAAAAAGCGCTCCCCGCGCTTAATATCGTTCCGGTAGTGACTAAATTTTTCGACTCCGGCAGGTTCGCTCTCGGCTGAGCCCGCACCAGTGGAAGCAGTATCTGCTTTCGCTGCCTGACTAGTCGTATCAGCCTGGGCCCCCTTTTCTGCAACACGAGTCGTATCATCCGATGCCGAATCAGCACCGGATGGCTGCCCGGCAAGTTGAGTCGTTGCAGTATCGTTCGGCGAGGGCTGCTCGATAGCTGCGTTGTTTGTTGAATCTTGTTCACTTTGTTGCGTTTGTGTTCCAGCAAAAGCCGTTGCTGAAAAAACAAAAAATGACATGGAGAGAGTTAACAGAAAAACTTTGGGTGAAAACCCGAATTTCCGTAAAACTGGGGACTTTAATTTCATTCTACAAGCTTTAGTAAGTTTTTTTTCAAACCTTAGGATTTTGCAACTCATGAGAATTAACAAATTTTGTACTTTAAGGTTTTGCAGCTCAAGTTAAAAAAATATCCCCACAAATCATTTAATAGCTGCCGGCATAACCGGCAATTGGTCTGCTTTTATTAAGTATCTGAACCTGAACATCGTTTCATGCGAGAGGAGTGCAAGTAAAATAGATCAAGATTATTAAGAATAATTATTCGATAGATAATTTCGATGTATCTAATCCAAATTCTCGGTGAGCTTCCGTACGATCTTCAGGTTATCGAGAAACTCTTTAGCAATGACACGAACAATTGTATAGGCAGGAATAGCCAGAATCATACCCAGAATACCTGCCACACTTCCGGCAGCCATAATAACCAGAAAAATTTCCAAAGGATGTGCTTTCACGCTGCTTGAATAAATTAAAGGCTGAAAGAGTATGTTATCAATCACCTGTACCACAACAAAAACCAGTAACATCAACCCAAGCAATGGTAAAGTATACCCCATGAAATCAGCATTCAGGTTAATGGCTACTCCGATTAAAAGACCGACGATAGCTCCCATCCATGGGCCGAGATAGGGTATAACATTAAACAAGCCGCAAAACAGGCCTATCACGACGGCGTGGCTGAAATCGATTCCAACAATCGCCAGTCCCAAGGTAACCAAAAGACCAACCATCGTAATTTCAAACAACAACCCGACGAAATATCGCCGCAATAAATTATAGATGGAACTTAAAATCCGACTCACTTTATCTTCATAATCTGAAGGGATCACCAATAAGATACTGTCACGAAACATATTTTCTTCCTTCAAAAAAAAGAACGTGATAAAAGATACAGCGAAGAAGGTGATAAACACTTCCCCCAAGGTTCCGGCTACAAAGCCAAACACATCGGTTAACTGCGAAAAATTGAGCCGATCTCCAAACTGTGTTTTCAGCAAGGCCATCAGGCGGGCATCATTTTCAGGGGCAGTATCTTCACCAAAAAACTCCGTCCAGCGCCGGATAGGATTTTCAAAAACTTCAACGACCGCATTAAAATCAATGGTTGAGAGCTGTTCGAACTCATTAATCAATAAAGGGATTAAAAAGCGAAATGAGCCAATGAAAAATACCCAAAAGATAAACAGCGTTAGAAAGGCTGAGACAGAATTGGAGATGGAAAAGCGCCCCAGATTTGCGCTGTGAAAAAAACGAACAACCGGACGGCCCACCAACGATAAAACAGCGGAAATTAAAACATAGGTTACAATAGCACTAAAGTACCATACCAGAAATAGGACGACAAGAAAACCTGCTACCAGCAAAATATTTCTGGTTCTTCCCTGAACTTTTATCATCGTAAAGGTTTTTCACAAATATACCGGATAATTTCAAGTTATAAAGCGATTAGGCAGATTAGATACCGAGGATTAACCTTCCTAAACTATGATCAATCCACAAAACCGCCAATTCAAAGACTTCTAATTAACACAATGATGCCATCGATGCTGTATTTTTAATAAATTTGTAAACCAATGAAAAAAGTATGACTACCAGTAAGCTAAGAGCCCTAATTGTTGATGACGAGAAAGAAGCGCGGGATGTGCTAAAATACATGCTCAAGAAACATTCTGAAATTAAAGTTATTGACGAAGCTGAAAGCACCGAATCTGCTCTGTTCAAGTTCATGAAAGAAAAACCGGAAATTGTCTTTCTTGATTTGGTCATGCCCGGACAAAACGGCACAGAGTTTATCTCACTCATACGAAAAGAAAAACTGGACACAAACATTGTCATAGTCAGTTCGTATCGCGACATGGCCATCGATGCCATTAAACATGACGTGTATGATTTTCTGCTCAAACCAGTCAATGCGGCTAAACTCGCAACCATTATTGAAACCATCAAAAACAGAAAATCGGCTATCCCAAATGCTGAACTTGATGCCCTTTTAACCAACATGAGAAATGATCCAAAACTTAAGCTATCCTCCATAAATTCCCATATCGTTATCGACCCGAAAGAAATTTTGTACTGCGAAGCTCAAGGCTCGTACACACACATTCATTTGGACAATGGAAGCATTGAATTGGCGAACACTTACCTCGGAAAAATGGAAGATGTACTTGGCAACTATGACTTTTTCAGAATCGGACGCCAGTTCTTAATCAACCTTGATAAACTGAAAAGTGTGAGCCGATTTGACAATTCGTGCGTATTAACAGGCGGAAAAAAAGAGATCAAACTATATGGTTCAAAGAAACAAATTAAAGAACTTTGCAAAATTGAGACGAAAGAAGAAGATTAATGACAGAAAATAAGTCCATAACGGCAATGATCATTGAAGATGACGAGGAAGCAATCTCGTTGTTGGAAATTTACCTGAAAGCTTTCCGCGAACTGGAAGTTATCGATAAAACGACTAACCCACGGCACGGAATCAAATTATTAATACGAAAAATGCCCGACCTTGTGTTTTTGGATATTGACATGCCTGATACCAACGGGCTGGAAGTCGCCGAAGCCATTAAAGAGAATAAACTCCCTACTGAAATCGTTTTTACAACAGCACACAGCAAGTATGCATTTAAAAGTCTGGAAGTTAAACCACTGGACTATCTTGTAAAACCATTTGGCCCCGAGGAGCTGATTTCGGTGATCAACCGATATAAAGCTCGCGCAAAGCGTAAAGAAATGGAACGAAAAATGGACTTTTTCATTCGCAATAGCAAGCCAATTCAGAAACTAAAACTACCGACAGAAAGCGGAATTGTGTTTATCAATCCGGAAGAAGTAATGCTTCTCCAGGGACAGGAAAACTACACCTACATTTTTCTCTCAAATGGAACAGTCGAACTGGTAACCACAATTATTCACAAGATCATGGAACAGATTGATTCCCCGAGCTTTGTTCGGGCCAACCGCACATCCTTCATCAATCTGCAATACCTTCGACGGGTCGACCGCAAAAACAGGTTTTGTACTTTAACGCACCAAAACACAGTGATTGAAGAACCAATGAATCGGTCGAGCATTACTTTCTTCGAAAAGCTGAATTGCTTCCCAATTACCTAAAAAAAAGGCCAGAGTACTTTTTTTGTGTGACTCTGGTCTAATCTTGATTTGCTCTCTTTGCGGTATGCAAAAATTATCGAAAAAGTTGCTGTCTCCTAGCTCTTCAACAAAGCATAGTCCAGCACATCGCTGATCGTTTTTACAAAATGGAACTTCAGTCCTTTCAGGTAAACATCCTTAATTTCCTCCAAGTCCTTTTTATTATCGGCCGAAAGCAAAATTTCCTTAATGCCGGCCCGCTTGGCTGCCAATATCTTTTCTTTTATTCCACCAACCGGAAGCACTTTTCCTCTCAGCGTGATTTCACCCGTCATCGCAATATTCTTGCGTACTTTCCGCTTCGAAAGACTGGAGGCCAACGACGTAACCATGGTCACTCCAGCCGATGGCCCATCTTTCGGAATGGCTCCTTCCGGCACATGAACGTGAAAATTATTGTTGTCGAAAACTTTCTGATCAATGCCCAGCTCCTCGCGGTGTGATTTTAGATACTCAAGAGCCAGCATCGCCGACTCTTTCATGACTTCACCCAAATTCCCGGTTAGCGTCAAACCTCCTTTTCCGGTGCTTAAGCTAGATTCAACAAACAAAATTTCGCCACCGTGGGCTGTCCAGGCCAGACCGGTAACCACACCAGGGATTTCATTTCCTTGATAGCTTTCGCGCGTGTATTGCACCACGCCCAGGTATTCGCGGATGTCGTCTTTAGTCAATTTCCTGTTATAGGACTCTTCAAAAGCGATTTTTTTGGCAATCCGGCGAATCACCTTAGCCAACTTTTTATCCAGCTCGCGCACACCCGATTCGCGGGTGTAATTCTCAGCAATGTGCTCAAGCACTTCCTTCGAAAAGCTCACCTGGCTTTTCTCCACGCCATGATTTGCCAATTGTTTCGGAATCAAGTGCCGCTTGGCAATCTCAATCTTCTCCTCCACAATGTACCCGTTCACATCAATCAACTCCAGGCGGTCACGCAGGGGTGCCGCAATAGTATTGAGCGTGTTGGCTGTGGCTACAAACATCACTTTCGACAGGTCATAGTCCAGCTCCACATAATTATCGTGAAACTCGCCATTTTGTTCCGGGTCCAGCACTTCGAGCAAAGCCGAAGCCGGATCGCCATGAAAATCGCTCGAAACTTTATCAATTTCATCCAGAATAAAGACGGGATTCGATGTTTTAGCTTTCTTAATATTTTGAAGAATTCGTCCGGGCATGGCGCCAATGTAGGTTTTTCGATGCCCTCTAATTTCAGCTTCATCGTGCAATCCACCCAGGCTCATGCGAATGTATTTTCGATCAAGTGCCCGTGCGATCGACTTTCCAAGCGAAGTTTTTCCAACTCCCGGCGGCCCGTACAAACACAAAATCGGCGCCTTCATATCTTTCTTCAATTTCAGAACTGCCAAGTGTTCCAAAATACGCTCCTTTACTTTTTCCAATCCGTAGTGATCCTCATCCAGCACTCGCTCGGCATGTTTCAAATCGAAGTTGTCTTCGGTATATTCATTCCACGGCAGGTCCAGCAGCGTCTGGCAATAAGAAAATTGCACCGAGTATTCACCTGCGGCAGGATTTAGGCGATGCAGCTTATTGACTTCCTTCTCAAAAAATTTGGCAACCTCCTCGCTCCATTTTTTTCCTTTGGCAGCCTCTTTCATCTCGTTGATTTCCTGCTCAATCGGATTTCCGCCCAACTCATCCTGGATAGTCTTCATTTGCTGATTGAGCAAAAACTCACGCTGTTGCTGATCCAGATCCGTCTTCACCTTGGATTGGATGTCACGTTTCAACTCCAGCATCTGCACTTCCTTTACCAAATAGGAAATGGCCTGAATTCCACGTTCACGTACATCAGCAATCTCAAGCAAGGTTTGCTTCTCCTCCACCTCGAGATCCGTATTCGAACAAATGAAATTGATCAGGAACGTCGAGTTTTCAATATTTTTAACGGCAAAAGTGGCTTCGGGCGGCACATTGCTTGAATACTGGGCAACTTTGATTGACAAATCTTTCAGTGACCCGACAACTGCATTAAATTCAGCACTGTTTTCTTTGGGCAGAATTTCATCAAGCAAAGTAACCTGAGCACGGAAATAGGGAAACTCCTCAAGGTAATCCATCACTTCAAAACGTCGCTTTCCCTGAATAATAACCGAAGTGGAACCATCCGGCATTTCCAGGATTTTCAGGATTTGGGCAACCGTGCCCACCTGGTACAAATCGACTTGTTCCGGATCGTCAATACCCCCATCCTTTTGGGTGACGGTCCCCAGCAACTTGTCGCCACGAAAAACATCCTGAATCAGCTTCAGTGATTTTTGCCTTCCAACCGTAATTGGAATCACCACGCCAGGAAACAACACCGTGTTCCTCAACGGTAAAATTGGCAGTATTTCGGGCGCCTGAAAGTTTTTCAATTCTTCTTCGGTTCCGTCAGCAATGATTGGAATGATCTCTGTATCATCATCCCCCATTCCTGTAAATATCATATTTCCCAGAGATAGTTCTTTATTTTCTCCCATTACTTTTCTTTCTGTGATTGTTGTGACAAACTGGCGTAAAAATACCAAAAATAATTCAGGGCTAGTACAAGTCAATAGCTATGCCAAAAGACTTGATGTCAATTTAAAAACTGCGAAATGCAGCAGTTTGCTCCAAAACCGTAGCCAGTATTTCCTGATCCACCTCGGAAAGCAGCTGATTCCGGCGTTCCATCACCTTGGTAGCAGTCGCGAAAACGGTTTTCAACTGATGCAGCTTAAATCCACCAGGTCCGCCATCGGCAAACGAAGGTACAAACTGACGTGGAAAACCGGTGCCATGAATGTTACAAGCCACACCCACAACTGTTCCGGTGTTAAACATGCTATTGATTCCCGCCTTGGAATGATCACCCATAATCAGGCCGCCAAACTGTAACCCAGTTTTGACAAACCTTCCGGTAGCATAATTCCAACTCTTTACTTGCTCATAATTGTTTTTGAGATTGGACACGTTGGTTCCGGCCCCCAAGTTACACCACTCACCAAGCACCGAGTGGCCTAAAAAACCATCGTGCCCTTTGTTGGAGTAACCGGTAATAATCGATTGGCTGATCTCACCCCCACCTTTGGAATAAGGCCCGATGGTGGTTCCTCCGTAAATTTTGCTACCCATGTTCACGACTGAGTACTCTCCCAGGGCAAATGGGCCACGGATCAGTGAACCTTCCATAATTTCTGCATTGGCTCCAATATAAACCGGGCCGGATGATGCATTGATGGTGACAAACTCAAGTTTTGCTCCAGGCTCGGCAAAAATATTCTCCGGATGAATCAATTGGTTGGTGTGACTTATCGGCTCCGATTCGCGATTAGCCGTCAGCAAATCAAAATCAAGCTGAATTTGCCGGGCATTAACCTCGGTCAAATCCCAGGGATATCGAATCACATCCAGTGGCCCTGAAAACTCTTTCCATTCAATTACGCCTTCGGATTCAAAATACGAAGCCAATAAATTTTCATTCAACTTAACAGCCACCTTTTCACCTTGAAATAAAATCCCTTGACCAATCTCCAATGCCTGTACCTGCTCCACCAGTTCGTCGGTAGGACAAACATGCGCATAAATCACGCAGTTGTCAGAAGCAGTTTGCATCGGAAATTTTTGCTGCAAATAGGCCTCCGTTTTCCAGGAATAGATGCCCGGCAACCGACGCTCCCACTTTTCACCGATGGTGAGTATTCCGGTGCGCAAGCCGGCAACCGGTCGCGTAAAACACAAGGGTAAAAGATTCTCGCGGTTATCTCCGTCAACAAGGATATAATTCATCTTGAGGTTTTTACAAAAATAAGGCAAAAAAAAAGCTCCGCAAAAGCGAAGCCCATATATCTGTAATAATCAAAGATTATTTCTTCTTGCTATCCATGTGTTTTTTATAACGGTTCATGAATTTGTCAACACGTCCAGCGGTATCAACTAATTTCATCTTACCAGTATAAAACGGATGAGAACTACTTGAGATTTCCACTTTTATCAAGGGATACTCAACGCCGTCAACCACTTCAGTTTCTTTTGAGTTAACAGTTGATTTAGTCAAATAGATCTCGCCATTTGACATATCTTTAAACGCAACTACGCGATAATTTTCCGGATGTATTTCTTTTTTCATTGCTGATTCTTTTTCAACATTATTTCAATCGGGTTGCAAAGATAAATACACTTTCTTAATTTCCAAAGATTTTCTGTTTTTTATTCATCTTTTTCAGCCCCAATAATCGGAGCCCGCTCAAAGGGTTTATTCCGGTCGAAAAGGTAGCGCAAAGTGTAATGGGTTTTGACATGTTTTCCACCCACAGATTGGTACAAAGCGACAATTTTTGGATTGAAATCGCCGGCCCACGAAAGCTCCACTTCAGTGTACTGCGGCTTCTTCTTCATCAGCTTATCCTGATGC
Source organism: uncultured Sunxiuqinia sp. (assembly GCF_963974515.1). Taxonomy (GTDB): domain Bacteria; phylum Bacteroidota; class Bacteroidia; order Bacteroidales; family Prolixibacteraceae; genus Sunxiuqinia. The sequence continues at coordinate 69,844 of NZ_CAXBDD010000001.1, forward strand.
CAAAAAATAGCCGATTCAATACCCGAGCGCTGGTATTTAGGAATGACCCCCATGATCAGAATCCGGGTACGGTTGATCACCTTTTTCTTCTTGTAATACAAAAACTTTAGCATGTTGATGAAATTCAACTTACCATTCAGCTTTTGCAAGATCTGGTTGATGTCGGGCACCATCACAAACAGGGCGATAGGCTCTTCATCGTGATAGGCAAACCAGATCATCTCAGGGTCGAGCACGGCTTTCGAATCCTGAATAAAATCTCGTAAATCCTGTGGATCCAACGGATTGAAATGCTCATGAAAACGCCAGGCTTCATCATATATATAACAGAAATCCTGAATGAATTTTTCCGGGTCATTGTAGTCGAAATGCTTGAAACTGTAGCCTGGTTTTTGGGCTACCCATCCGGCAATTTTCCAAAATCGTTCAGGAAATGGTACGGAATAATCCAGGTGATAACTGAACTGCTTAAAGTACATCTGAAAGCCATAATTCTCGAACAATTTCAGGTAATAAGGTGCATTGTAGGGCATGCCATAACCCTGCGGCATAAAACCATCAACCAGCAGGCCCCAGTTCATGTAATTCTCGCCAAAATTGACCGGACCATCCATGGCTTCCATCCCGCGTTCGCTCAGCCATTTTCGGGAAGTATCAAACAACAGGTTAGCAACTTCTTGATCATCGATGCTCTCGAAAAAGCCGCACCCTCCTGTAGGCTGCTCAAAAGTTTTCGCTTTGTGATAATTGACAAAGGCGGCAATTCGCCCAATCGGCCGGCCGGCATCATCGACAACCACCCAGCGTTCGGCCTCGCCTTGTTTAAACGAAGGATTTTTATCGGGATTGAAGGTATTCTCGACCATTCCCTGGATAGGAGCCGCCCAGTTTTTATCGTTTTTATAAATGAGGTGGGGAAGCTGGTGAAACAACTTCCTATTTTCCGAATCATTAACTACTTGTAATTGCATGGTTTGATCAATTGTTTGGGTGAAAAGATACGACAAATAATATACGTAAATAATAACATTCAGCTAGTCTTCTATGATAGGTGAGCGCTTAAACTCTTTCTGTCGGTCAAATAAATACCGTAAAGTCAGGTGCGTTTTGTCTTTTTTCCCACCAACGGCTTCAAAAATCGAAATCATTTTTGGGTTAAAATCTCCGACCCAGCTAAGTTCCATATCATTATACCAGTGCTTCCGAAGCAACACCTGACGTAACTGGTAAAAAATAGCCGACTCAATTCCCGATTTTTGAAATTTGGGAACAACTCCCATGACAATCACGCGGCAATTAGTAATCACTTTTCTCCACTTCAGGTATAGCATGCGAAGAATTTTGAAAAAGTTTAGCTTTCCACTCGGAAAGTACTTAATCAACTGGTTCACATCCGGTATCATCATAAAAAAAGCAATGGGTTTCCCTTCGTGATAAACAAACCAAATGAATTCTTCCTCCAGAATAAGCTTCGAACTGTTAATCATATCATGTAAATCCTGGGATTCAATCAGCTTATAGTTATCATGTTTTCGCCAGGCTTCATCATAAATCTCAATAAAATCGGCGATGTATTTCGCACGATTTTTAAACTTGAAGTGTTCGTAATGATAGCCTGGTTTTTTGGCCATCCATGCAGCGATCTTCCAAAAGCGCTCCGGCAAATCGGGACTGGTAATATTCAAATGGTAGCTATACTGCTTGTAATAGGTTTGAAAACCATAACTTGTCCAAAGCCTATGGTAGTAATCCGGGTTATAGTTCATACCAAAGCATTGCTGTACAAATCCATCTACCAGGAGACCCCAGTTAAAAAAATTCTCTCCAATATTAATGGGGCCGTCCATTGCCTCCATCCCTTCCGCTATCAGCCAAGCCTTTGCGGTATCAAACAACTGATTGGCTACTTCCTGGTCATTGGTACACTCAAAAAAACCGACACCACCCGTTGGTTGCTCAAACTGCCCGGCGTAGCCAGGAGTATGGAAGGCCGCAATTCGTCCGACAAGTTTATCATTTTTATAAGCCAGCCAGCGACAAGCACTTCCTTTTCTCAGGGTGTTATTTTTAATGGGGTTGAAAATGTCTTCAACCATCATTCTCAGGGGTGCCACCCAGTTTTTGTCTTCTTTATAAATAAAATAAGGAAGCCGGTGAAACGCATCCACCTGCTTTTTGTTAGTCACCTCTACTAGCTGCATCGATCTTAAACTTGATTTGAAAACACCGAAAATACAACATATCGCCAGAAAATAAAAACAGGGACCGAAGTCCCTGCCCTAATTCTTTTTTACTTGTTCTTTTAATCGCGGCTGGCCAATTTTGAAAGCAGTCTTAAAATTTCGATGTATAACCACACCAACGTCACCATTAGCCCGAAAGCGCCGTACCACTCCATAATTTTGGGTGCACCTCCTTCAGCTCCGCGCTGAATAAAATCGAAATCCAGGATCAGGTTTAAAGCGGCAATGCCAACAACAACCAGACTAAAGCCAATGCTGAACAAGCTGTTGCCATGCAGGAATCCAATATTTACACCAAACATGCCCGCTATGAAGCTAACAAAATAGATCAGTGCAATCCCGCCGGTAGCGGCGATGATTGCCATTCGAAATTTACCTGTTGCCCGTATTTTGCCAGAGCGAAATAGAAATAGCATAATAAAAAATACACCAAAAGTCAAAGCCACGGCGCGCATGACCAATCCGGGATACTGTGCCTCAAAGAACGCCGAGATTCCACCCAGGAAAAGGCCTTCAAGAACCGCATAAATGGGAGCTGTAATATTGGAATAGCGAGGGCTAAACACGGTAATGATGGCCACAATAAAGCCTCCAATTCCGCCACCAATCAACCAGGGAGCGACAACCGAAAAAGCACTTTCGGGTGACCCATACTCGTATACCCCAAAAAACTTACGCCAGGTAAAAGCAGCGGCGAAAGCCAAGATCAGAAACATCAGGCCTGTTTTATTTACGGTTCCCTCTATTGTCATCACATCGGCCTGAGCGTCCGTTTGTACCCGGCTAAACACCGACTTGGATAACGCGGGATTTGAAGATTTTGTCAAATTCATAGTTCGTTCTTTTTAAAATTGTCCGTAGCCCTATCTATAAAAATCGTACCAATTCTCGGAACACTGACATTTTGTACTCGTTAAAGAAAACCAAAGCCAATACCAAAAGTCCAGGTCACTTTCGCAAACGCCTAATGCTGGTCCATCAAGGTGAAACGATAATCCCCCGATTCTATTTCAATCCGAATATCATCTTCTGTCCTCGCAACATTCTCAATACCTGAAACGCCGGACACAAAATGCCCGTTTTCCCATATCACAATATTTCCTTCAGTGATTTTTACCTGTTTAAAATTAAATGCCGGGATAGCCACTGTTGCACTGGTGTTTGCCGGAACACTGACGTTATAACGAAATGAATGTTCATCTTTCACCCAGTTCGATACAACGGTTCCGGCAACAGTTTCAATTGAAACATTTACCTGATTCAAACCATCCGGAACAGTTGGTTTTAAAAGGATATCCTGATAGCCTTTTGTCGTTTTGCCCTCCATTGGCGATTGAACTCCAGCCAGGTATTTATAGAAATACTCAACCACCGAACCAAACATCTGGTGATTGTGTGAATTTTCGCCCGACCATTCTTCCAGCAAAGTGGTTGAATTATTTGCAATCCAGTAGCCGTAGCTGGGATAGCTTTGTTTTGTTGCTGTGGCAAAAGCTAAATCACTAAATCCACCGGTAGTTAAAACAGGCCATAAATATTTGGTCCCAATGATGCCCGTATGCAAATGACCGTCGCGCCGGTTGATGTCATCAATAACGGTTTGCAGCACGCCTTGCCGATGCCCTGCCGGAACCAGGTTGCCATGAAGCGCCAATAGTTGGTAGGTCTGATAGGTTGAATCCGTTCCATAACGCAAGGTTTCCGGATTAAAAAACCGACTATTGAATGCCTCCCGAATGGTATCACGCAAGGTTGAAAACTGATGAGCATCATCTTGATGTCCCAATATTTCAGCGATTTCCGCCATCAGCTTTGCGTTGTAATAATAATAAAAGGAGTTCACCACCGCATGATTGGGGCCATCACTCTCGCCCGGAGCACACCACTCGCCCAACGAATACCAGTAACCATCAAAATCATTGATTATAAACGGCTCTTCAGGATTTGAATCTGTCTTGCCCAGGTTTTGCAAATACTGCAAATACCTTTTCATGGCGGGGTAATGCTCCTTCAGGATTCGGGTATCATCGTAGTAATAGTGCATCCAGTAGGGAATCAGGACATAGGCGCTCCCCCAGGCTACCCCACCGCCCATGCCACCAATCAGCGTGGGCGATGTATTTGGAATCCGTCCGTTGGGGTCCTGCGAATCCCGCATATCATTCAGCCACTTGTAATAAAACGGAGCCATTTGAAAATCATGCATCGATGTTTCGGCAATCACCTGTCCGTCTCCATTGTAGGCGCCCTTTTCGCGGTGTGGACAATCTGTCGGATATCCAACCAGGTTTCCTTTTTGCGACCACAAGCCAGCCCTGTGAATTTGATTCAAAAGCGAGTCGGACGACGCAAACCTTCCGTTCCGTTCGAGTGCGCTGCCAACTGCGCGACCTTCCACTTTCAAAATCTCCAAATCCTCCTGGTCACCGATGGCTACTTCAATATACCGGAAACCCGTGTAAAAAAATCGCGGTTCATACGTTTCAAGCTCGCCGCCTTTCATTGTATAGTCGGTCCAGGTTTGAGCGTGATAACGATGCTTTTCACTCAAGCGGTCGATTTCCTCCAATTTTTTTGGAAACAAGGAATCATTTAAGGTCTCGGCCCCACGAATGCGAATGGTCTGCCCCGCTTTTCCTTTCAGCTGAACCCGCCACCAACCAGCAATATTCTGTCCCAAATCGTAGAGATAGAGACCTTCAGCAGGATTTGTTTCCGCTATCGGCTCAAGCGTTTCGGTTACCTTAATTGCCGGCATCGACTGCGATTTTAACTGCCCGCCAGGCGACTCTGCCAAACGTGCCTTTCGCCAATTCTCATCTGAAAAAAAAGGCGAACTCCAACCATCCGCTTCTTTTCGGGCATCGTAATCTTCGCCACCATAAATATTGTTAAACGTAATCGGACCGTCTGCATATTTCCACGATTCATCGGTTGTGATCACCGTTTGACTACCGTCGTCATAAGCAATATGGACTTGCACAATAAAAGCGGGATTTCCCAGCTGGGTGCCGCCGTCACCCCAACTGTAGCGCCCTGCAGTTTGCCGCAGATTGTAAGCGCCATTTCCTAGCATCACGCCAAAGGCATTTTCCCCATTTTTCAAAAGCCCGGTTAGGTCGAATGTGGAATACAAAATTCGGCGTCGATAGTCGGTTACCGCAGGATCCAATACCTGGTCGCCTACTTTTTTGCCATTCAAATAAAATTCATAAAATCCACAAGCCGAGACAAAAGCGTAAGCCTGTTTAACTTTTTTGTCGATTGAGAACTCTTTTCGAAATAACGGACTGGCGTCAACAATCTCCTCCTTCGTTGTTATCCATTGGGATTTCCAATCAGATGAATCCAGGAAACCCGTATGGAAACTCGCGGGTTCGCTCCATACTTTCACATGCTCATCTATAGTTATCTCCACTCGCCAAAAATACTTCCTGTTGCTTTGTAACGGGGATCCGTCGTAGGCTATGTTGACCGTTTTTCTGGAATTGAATTCGCCAGAATCCCAGACCGAACCATTTTTATGGCTTACTTCCTGCAAGCTTTCGCCGACAATAATCCGCCAGGAAGCTTGATAAACACTCCGTTTATCAGACCTAATTTTCCACGAGAAATGAGGTTGTGGAGAATCCACGCCCAGTGGGTTGTACTGATAATCAACACGCAAATCTTCCACACGAAGATTCGACTCACAGCATGAAAAAAGAACGATTAAGCCGAGGCTGAACAATACGCTTAAACAAAGCGGAAGTAACCTGCCGCTGCTGTTGACCATTGTTGGTTTAATCATGACCTGTTCGTTTAGGTTTTATAAAGATGGGTCGGGAAGCCGAGGTCAGCTAGCGCTCTGCCAGATCTTCCAACAGCAGGCCGGCCATTTTTTGCGCCTGTTCTTCGTCCATGTCTTGCGCCAGGTCAAGAAATTCCATGCATTTTGCTTTGAGTTGCTCGCTGCGATTGGCCAAAATAAGCATGCTGCGATAAAAGATTTGTCCCAAATCCGGATCTTTCACCAAAGGAAAGATGACAACAAAGAATGGTTCAAACATCTCATCAATGGCTTTTTTATCAACCATGGCTAAACGGCCCATCAAATGCAAGCCGGTGTAACGAACCAGGTGTTTTTTGCCACGACACCATTCCAAGGCTTTAACATAGGCAAATTTTGTGTGTACAAACAGGTTGGCTACCGCCTGCTCAGCAATCTCGGTGGTTGTAAAGCTCTTGGTCCAAAAATCAAGCTGCTCTTCTGTCACCTTTTCGGGCTCATCAAGCAAAGTGGCCAAAATCATGGTTTCTCGCCATTGTTTATTCCAAAGTTTCAACGCCAGCAAGTGATTCCGCTCATAGCTTTTAGCCAACTCGCGCAGCGAAACAACCGAAGCCCCCCAATTGATTTTATACACCAAACCGTAGGCTTTCATTTGCGCAACGGTTTCGCCGTTTTTCAATCGCCTTATTTTTGCCAAAAGGTCTCGAAATTGTCCATCCACAACCGGATCATCAAGAAGTATATCCATATCAATAAATTACAAACTCAACAATAAAAAAGATTACCAACAAAAGTAATGAATAGAACAGGTTACTGAAACTATTTTGGTACTTTATTGGCGCAATATTTAAGCGACGATTGAGCACCGCGACTAAATAAATCTTCTCAACCAAATAGGCAATTACCGTGGCATAGGCTACGCCCGTAATTCCCCAGAACCGGACAAACATCAAGCTAAGTGATACATTAAGAACGAGTTCCAGAGTCGACGCACGCACAATGACAGCGGTTTGCTTCAATCCGATCAGGATGGTTTGTGGAAAAATGAGTCGGCTGATAATCAACAGCAAGTAAATATTGAAAATCGTAGCGCTTTCCGCAAAATCCGCATTAAAGAGAATGGGGAATAGTTTATGACTCGACACGATAAACAAAGCGGTTATCGGAAAAAGCAGGTTAGCCAAGCGTCCCGATTCTTTTTTGATGCGGGCAAGCGAAGCCTGCAACAAGGATTTGTTGGAGAATTCGGGCAACATGGCATTGCTAAAAGCATTGGCCAGCAAAATAACCAACGGTAACTCGCGGGCGCCGTAGCGAAAGATAGCAAATGTCGCTTCATCAAATCGTGACGTAATAATAAAGCCATCAACATACTGAGCCGATCCACTCAGCAAGGCTGAAACAACCAATGGTGCCGACAAGCCCAAGTGCTCACGAATAAAGTCCATCGAAAACCTGATTTCTTTTAGACGGACTATCAAGCTCAGCAAGAAAAGATAGCGCAAAAAAGCCACCAACAGCAATCCACACAAAACAAAGTGAAAATCCAGCGCAAACAGCACCGGAAGCACTACCAGCAAAAACATCGTGAAAAAACTGGCCGCTCCGTAATAGACAATTTTTCGCGGCTCATTCCGCAGTAAAAAAAAGTACTCAATCAGGTTGGCCGGAACACTAAAAAAAAGGTAACCCAACAGCAGGCCCAAATACGGAATTTCCTCACCACCCAGCAGGGTTTTACCAACCAAGTTGCCGGCAATTGCCAATAAGACTACAACCAGAAAGGTAAAAAGGCTAATCAGCAGAAAAGCGTTAAACACCGGTGATGCTCCTTCGTGTCGAGGTTCATTAGCCATGGGAAGCAACCCGCGGATTAACCCATTTAACCAGAAAAAGCTAACGCTACCCGCCAAAAACAAAAACTGCTCATATTCTCCAATCGACTGGATGCTTAAATTGGTTTTCGTAAACACAATTCCAATCAAAATGAAGGTTCCAAACCGCATCAATTGAAACAGCTGCAAGGACGAAACCGAAGTCAGTTTGAAATTCATAAACCAAATCTATAAATAAAAACCGGCTGACTGACACGCGATCGATCAATTTTATCCCATTGAAATTCTACCTCTAACACACCAATTAATTAATCATAAACAAAAGACAAAAAGATGCACAATTGCTCTTTTGAGTTGGATCATCCGGTAATTTAGAGCTATTATAAATTACAATTCAGGTCGCATAGAAATACCTTGTAAATAGATACTTAAGAAAATAAAATCAAGCAACTCCCCTTAAAACATGCAATAATCTAAACATACCGATACGTTTATTTATAAATATCAATATATTTGCATTTCAATATAGAATAGTTCACAAAATTGATTCACTCAAAAACCTACAAGAGATGAAAGTCATGTATAAAAACATACTTTTTACCATTATAGCCATAATTGTTGTTTTAATTTTGGTTAATGCTCTCCACGAAGCGCCTACGTACAATCTGAAGCTTGAAACATTAAAGCAGGAATATGCCATCAAACCAACGCCTTCGGTCGACCACAGCAAGCTGGACATCCTTCAGCAAAATTTCGAAACACCACAGGAGGTGACCGCAGCCTGCCTTTCGTGCCACACCGAGACCCACAAAGAAGTAATGGCTTCGTCCCACTGGAACTGGGAACGACTATCGTATGTTGAAGGCCGGGGAATTTCAGCTTCCGGGAAAAACACCTTGCTGAACAATTTCTGTATTGGCTCCAACTCAAATCAACAAGCTTGCGCGGCCTGTCACATCGGGTTCGGGATGAATGATGATCATTTTGATTACAACAATGCCCTGAATGTGGACTGCATGGTTTGTCACGACAACAGTGAAGAATACAAAAAAGGAACGTCCATGGCCGGCTATCCCGACCGGACGGTGAACCTTCAAAAAGTAGCCCAGTCGGTTGGCACGCCTCAGCGAAACAACTGCGGTTCCTGCCACTTCTTTAGTGGTGGCGGAAACAATGTGAAACATGGTGATCTGGAAGTTGCTCAACTGTCGACCACCCGCGACGTAGATGTGCACATGGCCGTCAATGGGATGAACATGAGCTGCGTGGATTGCCACACGGCTGAGAATCACCAAATCATCGGAAAACTCTACTCGGTATCGACAAACAATACCGACCGTGCGACTTGCGAACAGTGCCACACCAATACACCACACTTCAGCCACGTACTCAACCGGCATGGATCGAAAGTGTCGTGCCAGACATGTCACATTCCTGAATATGCCAAGGTTAATGCCACTAAAATGGCTTGGCATTGGTCCGAAGCCGGAAAAATGAAGGACGGACAACCCTATCATGAAGAAGACTCGATCGGCAACCACCGGTATTTGTCAATGAAAGGCTCATTTAAATGGGAAAAAAATGTAAAGCCCGACTACGTTTGGTTTAACGGCACTGCCGACCAATATCATTTGGGCGATAGCATTACCTCTGTCCCGGTACAGATCAATACGCTGAACGGAGCTTACAACGATCGCAACTCCAAAATCATTCCCGTGAAAATTCACGTGGGTGACCAGATTTACGATAAGGAGTTCAAGCGATTGATCCAACCCAAGCTTTATTCCGACAACAAAGGAGACAGCGCTTTCTGGAAAGACTTTGACTGGGAAAAAGCAGCCATTGCGGGGATGCGCGATGTAGGCTTACCTTTCAGCGGCAAGTACGGCTTTGTTGAAACAGAAATGTACTGGCCTGTCAATCACATGGTGGCTCCGAAGGAACAAGCGCTGAGCTGCGTTGAATGCCACTCGCGTGACGGACGACTGGCCAACCTAAGTGGTTTTTACATGCCCGGACGTGACCGCAACAAAACACTTGACACCGCGGGAACCTGGTTAATCGCTCTCGCACTGCTGGCAGTTGTGGGTCATGGACTGATGCGAATTATATCAAACATCGTCAAAGACAAATACGAAAAGCAGGTGATTGATTACAAACAGGAAGACTTAACCGATTAAATTAGCAAGTTTCGACCTTCAATTCAAACAAAACAAGCAAGTTATGCGAAAAGTATATATTTATAAAGGATTTGAACGCTTCTGGCACTGGACCCAGGCTTCGCTCATCTTATTTCTGGCCGCCACCGGCTTTGAAGTGCATGGATCTTTCGAAATATTCGGTTTCGAAAAAGCAGTCCAGTTTCACCGCGTAGCCTCATGGATGCTCATTGGGCTGATTGTTTTTGCCATCTTTTGGCACATTACCACCGGCGAATGGAAACAATACATTCCAACCACCAGAAAGCTGAAAGAGCAACTACTCTATTACGTGTCTGGAATTTTTAAGGGAGAAAAGCACCCGACCACCAAAACGGAACTCAGCAAGCTGAATCCGCTGCAACGCATGGTTTACCTGAGCTTCAAAATCATTCTGATTCCATTGACGATCATTTCCGGCATTTTTTACCTGCTCTACAAAACCATCGACCAAAACAACCTGGTGGTTGTAGAAGATTATCCGCTTGAAGGCATCGCTTTTTGGCACACGCTTGGGGCGATCCTACTGATGGTTTTTCTGATCGTTCATGTTTATATGACAACCACTGGAGAAACGCCAACTTCAAACATAAAAGCCATGTTGACCGGATATGAAGACCTGGAAGACACACACACGGAAAATGAACCATTAAAAAATACCAAATAAGATGAAACCAAAACCATACATGAATCCCTATTTAGCCGGCATCCTGCTGGGGCTGGTTTTACTGCTAACCATCTACATCACTGGGCGCGGACTGGGTGCCAGTGGCGGTGTCAAAAGCGTGGTGCTGGAAATGGTTTCGGACCTGGCTCCGGAACATACAGCGAACACTGCTTACCTGAAAAATTATGCTGAAACACATCCAGGCGGCCCGCTGAAAGACTGGCTGTTTTTCGAGATTGTTGGCGTGCTGATTGGAGCTTTCCTCTCGGGGGTGATCAGCAACCGGATGGGCTTAAAGCTGGAGCGCGGCCCAAGAATTACCAACAAAACGCGAATTGTCGCAGCCATCATCGGTGGATTTCTGTTCGGTCTGGGTTCGCAGCTGGGACGAGGCTGTACCAGTGGCTCAGCACTAAGTGGCATGGCAGTTATGTCATTTGGCGGAATCATCACCATGCTGGCCATTTTCGGAAGCGGCTACTTTTTTGCCTATTTCTTCCGAAAATTGTGGCTTTAATTTTTCCTTCAATTATTCAGAAATTTAATCAATCCATCGGTTATGGGACCATTAGTACCTTATATTATTAGCAACGAATTTAACCTGGTGATTGCCCTGCTTGTCGGCATCGGGTTTGGCTTTGTGCTGGAACAGGCCGGCTTTTCTTCAACCAAAAAACTGGCTGGATTATTCTACGGCTACGACTTTACGGTGTTGAAAGTGTTTTTCACAGCTGGCGTCACTGCCATGATTGGCGTGTTGCTTTTCGGACACTGGGGAATACTCGATTTGAGCTTAATATACATCAACCCAACATTTCTGTGGTCCGCTCTAATTGGTGGTGCCATCATGGGACTGGGCTTCATCATTGGCGGTTTTTGCCCCGGAACAAGTATTTGCGCGGCGGCCATTGGGAAACTCGATGCCATTGCTTTTGTATTTGGCTCGGCCCTCGGAGTCTTTGCTTTTGCTGAAAGCTACCCTTTTTGGGAAAACATCTATCTGGCTGAAAATTGGGGTCCGGTACTAATTAGTGAACAATTGGGCATGTCGAAAACCGTCTTTGCTATAGCGCTTACCGCGATAGCTATTTTGGCGTTTTATCTCACCCACTTAATTGAAAACAAAGTGACCAAGCGACAAACCGAAGTAACTACAAAGAGGCGAAACGTTTATGCGATTGCCGGTGCGCTGGCTTTTGTGTTGATCGCCCTGGTCGCTTTTTCTCCTTCTAAAGAAGCGATTATTGAAACACGGATCAGTTCGACGAAAAGACATCAGGAATATCCTTTCAAGGAAGTTACCTCTGATCAACTGGCGTTCGAAATTGCCCACAATTTTCACCGGATCAATGTGATCGATGTCCGATCGCCCGAAGCATTCGAAAGCTACCATTTGCCGCTGGCAATCAACATTCCGTTGGAAGAAATTGACGACCGGAAATGGGAAAAGATTTTTAAACAGAAAATTAAGACCAATTATTTTTATGCCGACCACGACAGCATAGCCAAAAAGGCCTATTTGCTATCGAACTATGCCGGCAAATCGGCCAATTACTTACTGAAGGAATCTTCATCCGACTTCAGAAACTTGTATTCGAACATCGAAACGCCGGTGCCCAACGCATCCAAAGAGGTGATTAATACCTACAATTACCGGCAAAAGCTGGCGAATGACCTGGAGAAACTGGTTGAAGCCATGAGCAACATGAATAAGCCCGTACCGGTACAAACCGCAGCGATCAAAGGCGGGTGCTAAAATAATTTCTGGTGTTCTATTTGAAAAAAATCAGGAACACACAAATATAACAAGAACAGCTGGCCTACTCGTCGGCTGTTCTTGTTTCTGCTCGGTTTGTCAAAATCAAATCAACCCACGGTTACTTCTTAAAAATAAAATAGACTGCAAGGACCAGGAATACAAAACCAATCAGGTGGTTCCACCTGAAAGTTTCATTCCGGAACACCACCACGGCGAACACTGAAAAAACCAGCAGGGTAATCACCTCCTGGATCACTTTCAACTGGATGAGTGAAAACGGGCCGCCATGATCTCGAAACCCAATTCGGTTGGCAGGTACTTGAAAAGCGTATTCGAACAAAGCAATTCCCCAACTAATCAATACAATAGACAACAAACCCCATCTATTGAACCACTTCATCTCGCCAAACTTCAGGTGACCATACCAGGCAAAGGTCATGAAGGTATTTGACAAAATCAATAAACCAATGGTAAGCAATGCTTTCATGTTTTCCAATCTGGGTTAAGAAATACTGAGACGAAAAAGCGCAGCAAATCTATGAAAATCCAACCCACAAAATTCACTTGGATAAGAATTAATCATCCAGAAAACAAAATAAAAAAACCGTTACTTTTTCGACCAGGCACGTCTTAATAAAAAGCGAACAAATTATGGCAAAAGTTGAAAATTCACAAAAAGCAGGAAATATCATCGCCTTTGGAGTCGCCATCGTGCTAATCCTTATGCTGACCCTGATTTACCTCTTGTAAAGGAACTTGAACAGGTATCTGCCAAAGTTTTCATGCAAACGACAAAAACCAGATCTGCTAACGCCGATGCTGGTTTTTTTATTCTAGAACCGGAAAGCTACGAACGGCTTTTCGGGTAATGCCCGGAAAATCGTTTTGGCATCGCGATCAGTTAGCACCAAGGTTATTTCGGGATAATAATCAGGCAATTTCAAAGCTGAAGCTTGCTTGATGGTTCTCGCAATTTTTTTCAAATCCTGAGAGATCCAAAATAGCTCACGATGCCAGTTTCTGTCAGGAAAATCCGTCCCAATCCCTTCAATATTGATCCGCACACCATTGTCCAACCAGCTGATCCAATGGACTGCTTCCATAATTTTAATGGTATCGGGAGATTCGCTCAATATTTGCGCATTGATGTTCGTGATCTTTTTAATTGTTACCGGCCCCTTCCCAATTGTTGAAAAAGTGGAATCGACCTGAGTTTGGGTGGCAAACAAATGGTGATAGGTTCCGGGGCTTAATACGTCAAAAAACCTGTCGTATTCAAAATCAATTAGCTTGATTTGAGTCAGAACAACCCCTTTCATCTCGAGTTGCAAAAGGCTGTCTTTCAAATGAACCGACAGGTAGATAGAATCCGATTTCGACAGAATTAGTCTGGTTTCCAGCCAATTTTTCTCCCTGAACAACTCCATGTAGGCTGAATCAACCAACAAGGGATCAAAATTCAACAATTGCGCATCGGATTGTTCGTTCAATAGTTTCATTTTTTGCCTGACTCCTGCAACCGAAAACACCGCATAGGTTAGCATGCCAACCATCGACAAAAAGGCAACAACCAAGGCCAGAAGACGTATAATAACCCACTTTCTCATTCGAAATGATATTCTCAGATTCAATTCAATAAATAAATACTTTGGCACCTTGCGGAAGCGTTTGATAAACCATTTCCAAATCTTCATCATTCATGCGGACACAACCATGGGTTACAGGCAATCCTAAAAACCGTTTATACAGGGTCCCATGAATGAGATACCCGTCACCCAAATTCAAGGCGTAATCGCCCAAGACACCATATTCGAACCTGGAATGATGATCGACCGGAGGAACAGGCAAGCCCTCTTCCAAAAAAGCCCAGTCGGGTTTGCGCCAAACCGGATTGACCAACTTCCCTTTAACAGTGAAGACGCCTTTCGGAGTTTTAAATGTCCAGGAAGTTTGGTGATCCAACTCAAGTTTCACATAGCTTCCGGTAGAGCAAATCCCTTCTCTGATGAGCTGCCTACCCTGGTAGAGTGCAAATGTATTTTCGGTGGTATTGATCACCAGATAGCTTCCTCCCGGAGTCAACCGTTTCAATTTTGAGTTCAGCCGATCAAGATCATCGATTATTTTTTGTAAGGATAGATTTCCTGCCTCCTCTGTATGCATACTCACCTGTTGCTTCTCAAAAGCCAACGAGCTGTTCATCATCCAGGGAACAACAAGAAAAAACCAGGAAACAATCAAGATGACCAATCCTACTGCTGCCGTCAAACCGAGTACCCAGCGAATGAATTTTCGCCGGATTGTATGTACCAGTTCATTTCCGTCAACATGCTGCTCTATACGAATCATTTTATAACCCATTCTTTTCAATGATGAATTTCCTTCAGTGATTTCAGCGAGCCAACAATGATAACCGGGACTCCTACCTCAACCAGACGAAAAAGAACTTCCATATCCTGATCTTTCAGCGCAATACAGCCATCGGTCCAATTGACACCTTTACCGCCATGCCCATGAATTTCAATTAGCCCGCCAGGCAGGGCAAGCCGGGCCAGTGTTCCATTTCTCTTTTCCGCTTCAATTCGCCGCTTATCCTCGTCGTTTGGATAATTAATTAATAATGCCCGATGAAACCGGGTATGCTGATGATCCTTTTTCTGAATCACCCTGTAAACTCCTTCGGGTGTCGCTTTGTCTCCTTTTAGCCGCTTGTCTCCTATCCAGTTAATCCCAAGCTCGGCCTCAAACGTTTTAATTGCCTGACCGTTTCGATAGACCACACAGCGGTGAGCATACTTATCGACTAAAATCACCGTTTTTCCTCCACGAGATAAACTGATCGCCTTGCCGCCATTTTCTTTCCACTGTGGATAACTGGCAAACCAACGACTCAGCAATTGTGCAGCATGTTTTCCGGAGCTCTCAATCAATTCCACTGCTTTCTCGTAACTCTTTCCGGCTTCGGTAATCCGACCGGCCTCATATGCGACTCTGCATTCGGCCAGTTTCATTTTACCTCGGTTATGTGCTTTCACCACTGCAGTTGGCAAAGGCATCTTTTTGTATACCTGTTCATACACGGCTATTTTCTGGTCCAGCGACATCATTCCCTGTATCAAAAGACCCTCGGTTTGTTTTTTTTGCTCAATGCCTCGACCGGAGGCCTCATTTGCTTTTTGAATGGCTTTGTCAACCTGCTCTTTTACCTTGCTATATTCCCGGTTCAAAAAAAAACGTTCATTTTGAGCAGCCCAGTTTATCATCGCTGAATCGTACCATTGTTGTGCTTCTTCGTACAACTTTGAAGCGTAAACATCGGCCTCTGAATTTTGAGCTTCAACCAGTTTCTCTCTGGCTGACTTAAGCTCAGCCAACGGCGGCTCGGGCACTTGCAAAACCAAGGCAACAGACAATAAAAGCAACACAACAATCATTGCCCCAAGCCCTATTTTTTTTATTTCGTTTTTCACCCTTATCATCCGCTTTTTATAAAAATCCCCGGAGAACAACCCCCAGGGACATTTATTGAATTATGCCTAATAAACCAGGCACTATCTCTTTGATGCCAGACTGTATTTGGCAATCACTTCGTTCAATTCGGTATTAATAGCCAGGGATTTTTCCCGGGCAGCTTTTGCTTTATCCAAAGCTGTCAGCAAATCATTGCTGGCAACCAAAGTTTCCACTTCCGCTACAGACGTTTCGATCAGGCTATTCTCGCTTCTAATGGCTTCCTGAGCAGCTACTCCTTCTTTTCCTTTTGGTGCTTGTGCTAGCAGTTCGGCGTTCTGTGCAAGAATTGAAGCTACTTCGGCTTGCACCGTTTCAATTTCCAGTTTAACTTCCTGCTTTCTTGATTCCGCTTTTTCTTGCGTTGCCGCAGCCATCCCGGTAATTTCTACCAATTGGTTTTTTTCGGTTCCGTAGCTGGCAAAAAGCTTACCCTTTTTAACTTCAACATGCTCCGTCACCGCACGCATCGAATCTTGGAGTGCCACGAAATCGGCCGGCACATAAACATCAGCGCCAATAGCTTTGGCTTGCTCAATCGCAGCGTTAGCTGCTTCCAATTCTGATTGTGGAACTTTTCCACAACCTGAAAATAAGACAGCCAAACTCACAGCTGTCAAGACCAAGGTGATTTTTGTTTTCATTTTTAATTCACAATTTTTATATTTCAGTTTCAATTCCAATCCCATTCATTACTTTAGTTTCCGTTTTTCATGGTCGAGATTTACATTTAGACGAGGAAACAGGACAAAGTAACGCAAAGGCAGAAAAATGTCAGAAAATTACAGTTAGCTAAAAGAACCAACAATGTGGGAAGCAAATGTTAAACAATTGAAAGACGAAGAGATTATCGGCCTGATTCTAACGGAAGGCAAAAGCCAGCTATTTCAAGAACTATACAACCGTTACCACCGCAAGGTGTTCGAAAAATGCTACAGCTTCATCAAGGATCGAAATCAAGCCAATGATTTTGCCAACGACATTTTATCCAAAGCGTATGAAAAACTTCCGGGTTTTAAGGGCAACGCATCGTTTTCATCCTGGCTTTACGCCATCGCTTATAATTATTGTATCGATTATCTGAGGCTGAAAAAGAAAATGCATTACCCAAATTGGAACAATCAGAATGAATTGCCCGACATCATTGATGAGTCGGAGACCGACCTGCAGGAAATGACCTATGAAAACCTGATGAAAATACTGGAAATGATTCACCCCGAAGAAAAAGCATTGCTGCTGATGAAATATATGGATGGCTTGTCTGGAAAGCAAATTGCCCAGACGTTGCGAATCAGCGAAGATGCAGTAAAAATGCGACTTAAACGAGCACGAACACGGGTTATTTATCTTTACAACGATCTATATCAAAAAGAAGTATAAGCAACAAACGTCACTATTCGTAAAATTTTCGTCATAAGATCACGAATAGGTCGTCAAACCCATTAAAAATATGGACGCAAAAAATTTTCTTTCCAAAATATTAGCCGGAACAAAAGTGTCGGGCACTCCGAAAGCGGTAAAGCAAGCTTTTGCCAAAACATTTAACCGCCCGCTTAACACCGAATGGAATCAGATCGGAGACGAGTGGGAAGCTATTTTCTATGTCGATGAGATGGAAAATATTGCACGGTTTCAATCTTCGGGCGAACTGCTAAGCCTAAAAACAAATCTGCCCCTGACACAGGCTCCCGACGACATCAAAAAGGCGATCCAAAATGTTGGAGAACTGATGAATGTGATCGTCATCAAGAGGAAGCAAACGCTGATGTACCAACTCATTGTTCGCAATGAAAAGCTTGAACGTTTTTTTATGCTGTTAAATTCGGAGGGAGAAGTTCTTGAAAAAGAAAAGCTTTGAATTTTTAGTCAAAAAAATTCACCTTAACTTCGACAAATGCTTGGATTGATCTGAAATAAAATATTATATTTGCACCCGCTTGCAAGTAGCAATGCAACATGGTGGTTGTAGCTCAGTTGGTTAGAGCACTGGATTGTGGTTCCAGGGGTCGTGGGTTCAAATCCCATCTTCCACCCGAGAAGATTAAAAGCTTCGTCAGAAATGATGGAGCTTTTTTTATAGGCGAAACTCTGATCTCTTGTCTTTTTCTGAAATAGCTTGAGCGTAAAAAATCCGGTCCTCTTCCAAAAAAAGACCGGATCCTTTCTCTTTGATCGTATAATTTGATTGGTGCTGCTACCAGCTCCCACCGGCACCACCTCCGCCAAAGCTTCCGCCGCCAAATCCGCCGAAACCTCCTCCGCCACCGAAGCTTCCGCCTCCGCTGGAAAAATTACCAAACGAGCCACCGTGACTGCGCCCCGAGCCCATCATGCCGCCCATCAGCAACCAGAAAGGCAAGCTGCTTCCACGTCCTCTCCCTCCAGCATTGTAATACCGACTTCGTCCGCGCAAAATTGGGATGATCACAAAAAAGAGCAGGAAGAAAAGGAGGATAAAAGGAAAACCACCTTTGCCGCCGCTGGCTTTTTCGTGGTACTCCTGGGCCGAAAATTCGCCCCGGGCCAGCGACATAATCACCTGGGTTCCGTTGTACAATCCACCAAAGGTATCACCTTCCTTAAAGCGCGGAATCATTTCGTAATCCACAATGTCGCGATTAGCAATGGCATCCGGAATCACAGCTTCGAGACCATAACCAACGGCCACAAAAACCTGCCCACGCTCATTGCCAACTTTTGGTTTGAACAGCACCACCACCCCATTGTCTTTATCTCCTTGTCCAATTCCCCACTCCTCACCTATTCGAAAAGCAAAATCAGAAGCGTCGTAACCGTTCAGGCTGGGCACCGTAACGATCGCGATTTGGTTGGATGTTTCGCGGGCAAACTGCGCCAGCTCCATCTCCATGCGCTGCTCTTCAGTGTCAGAAAGCACATCGGCCAGGTCGTTCACCAATTGCGGCGGATTGGGCCGTTCGGGAATATCCTGGGCAAAGGAGGAAGATGAAATTAATAGAATCAGTAAAAATGAAAGTTTTTTGAACATGCTGTTTTATTTTTTTCCGAATGAAATTTCGTCGGATAATTCGTTGACATCGTCGGTTTGGTAGGGAAAGTGGGCCTTCAGCTGTTCGCCGGCCATTCGAATACCTTCGGACAAACCATCGGCAAACCGCCCTCCCTTGAACTTCGAAAGCATGTGCGCCTTGATGTTTTCCCAAAAATCGGCAGGAACTTTGGCATTGATTCCGGCATCGCCCAAAATGGCAAATTTATGGTCATCAACCGCCAGGTAAAACAACACCCCGTTGCGCAGCTCCGTTTTATGCATCGCCAGGGTTTCAAACCAATGAGCGGCGCGGTCCAACACATCTTCCGGACATTTTCCTTCGACATGCACCCGCACCTCGCCCGAGGTATTCAGCTCGGCTGTTTTCACCGCATC
Organism: uncultured Sunxiuqinia sp.; assembly: GCF_963974515.1. Lineage (GTDB taxonomy): Bacteria > Bacteroidota > Bacteroidia > Bacteroidales > Prolixibacteraceae > Sunxiuqinia. The sequence continues at coordinate 89,234 of NZ_CAXBDD010000001.1, forward strand.
GGTTATTTGTTTCTTCTCGTCGTCTGTAAAAAAGTTTTGTACTGACATGGTTCTCCTTTTTTAGTCGAAACTTACTTCCGGCGCCCGTTCTGCCCCTTGATCAGCTTCAAAATAAGCTTTCTTGTCAAAGCCAAACAAGTTGGCGTAAATGTTTTTGGGGAAGGTACGAATGTAGGTATTAAATGACTGCGCACTTTCATTAAACTTCCGACGCTCTACCGTTATCCGATTCTCCGTACCCTCAAGCTGTGCCTGCAAATCCAGGAAACTCTGGTTAGCTTTGAGGTCGGGATAACGCTCCACCACAACCATCAGTCTGCTCAGCGCTGAGCTCAGCCCGGCTTGTGCCTGCTGAAACTGCTGCAGCGACTCTTCATTCAGATTCTCCGGGTTCACATTCACCGAAGTAGCTTTCGAGCGCGCTTCAATGACACCCTCAAGCGTTTCGCGCTCATGCGAGGCATAACCTTTAACCGTATTCACCAGGTTAGGAATCAAATCGGCCCGACGCTGGTAAACATTCTCCACCTGAGCCCAACTGGCATCCACCGCCTCGTCGCGCGAAACCATTGTATTGTAGGTTCCCTTTACCGAGGAGTACATAATGAGTATAACTACTGCTACAACAGCTAAAATAATCCAGGTCTTTTTCATTGTTATCTTCTTTTTTTAATGTTTTGCAAATGTTATAAAACCGAACGAAAATCACTGTTTCTTTTCGGGGAATGTCGCAATTTTGTCGTTAGGCCTATGATCTCAAAAGGTGAACCAAAAATTCAGGGATATGACAAAAGAAGAATTTCAGGAACTAATAAGAGCAGGCATTCCCCAACAACTTCCACCCATAAAAGCCTATCAGCCGGAGATTAACCACGCTCCAAAGCGCAAAGACATCCTCTCGACTCCCGAAAAAATTCAAGCTGTAAGAAATGCCCTGCGTTATTTTCCTCCGCATCAACATGCCATTTTGGCACCGGAGTTTGGCGATGAGCTGAACACTTATGGCCGGATTTACATGTACCGGCTGCGTCCTGACTACGAAATGAAGGCTCGGCCCATTGCCGATTACCCGGCCCAATCAATACAGGCAGCAAGTATCATGCTGATGATCCAGAATAACCTCGACCATGCTGTGGCCCAGCATCCGCACGAATTAATTACTTACGGCGGCAATGGTTCGGTTTTTCAAAACTGGGCACAATACCGGCTGTGCATGAAGTATCTTTCGGAGATCACTGACGAGCAGACCTTGGTACTTTACTCAGGCCACCCGATGGGCCTGTTCCCTTCGCATCCGGAGGCTCCACGGGTCGTGATAACCAACGGGATGGTAATCCCCAATTATTCCAGCCGTGATGATTACGAAAAAATGAACGCCATGGGCGTCACCCAGTACGGACAAATGACTGCCGGCTCGTTCATGTACATCGGCCCACAGGGCATTGTGCACGGCACAACCATTACCTTGATGAACGCCGCACGCTTGCGGGGAGCCGCAGCCATGGCGGGAACAGTGTTTGTCTCTTCCGGACTGGGAGGTATGTCGGGCGCTCAACCAAAAGCCGCCAAAATTGCCGGCATGATTGGTGTGGTAGCAGAAGTAAATCCGAAAGCCACTCAAACCAGGTACGAGCAAGGCTGGGTGGATGAAGTCTACGCTGATTTGGAAGTATTAATCCGGCGGATAAACAATGCGCGGCAAAACAAGGAAGCCATTTCACTAGCCTACCAGGGAAACATTGTTGACTTGTGGGAAAAACTGGCCCAGGAAAAAATTCCGGTCGATTTGGGATCTGACCAAACTTCGTTACACAACCCATTTGGCGGAGGCTATTATCCTGTTGGGTTGAGTTTTGACGAGTCCACCCGCATGCTGGCCGAAGAGCCGGAACGCTTCAGAAATGAAGTATATAAAAGCTTACGTCGTCACGTCGCGGCCATAAATCAAATGACAGCCAATGGATTGTATTTCTGGGACTATGGCAATGCTTTTCTGCTGGAAGCCAGCCGGGCCGGGGCCGATATGTACAGCAAAGATGGTGAATTTCGCTATCCGTCGTATGTGCAAGACATCATGGGCCCGCTGTTTTTTGATTATGGTTTTGGACCGTTCCGGTGGGTTTGCACCTCCTGTAAGCCGTCAGATCTGGAAAAAACGGACGCGATTGCCGCATCCGTTCTAAAAGAAATTTACAGTCACTCGCCTGCCGAAATTCAGCCGCAAATGCAGGATAATATCCATTGGATTGAGGAAGCCGGAAAAAATCAATTGGTGGTCGGTTCACAGGCGCGGATTCTTTATGCCGATGCCGAAGGACGAATTAAAATTGCACTGGCATTTAACGAAGCTATCAGGAATGGCCACATTGCAGAACCGATTGTACTGGGCCGTGATCACCACGATGTGTCGGGCACCGATTCGCCTTACCGCGAAACCTCAAACATTTACGATGGCTCGTCGCTGACTGCCGATATGGCCATTCAAAATGTGATTGGTGATTCCTTCCGGGGTGCCAGTTGGGTTTCCATCCACAATGGCGGCGGCGTGGGCTGGGGCGAATCGATTAACGGGGGATTTGGATTGACTATTGACGGCTCGGAAGAAGCTGACCGGCGTATCAAACTTATGTTGCACTGGGATGTGAACAATGGCATTGCCCGCAGAAACTGGGCCGGAAACCCGTCGGCAAACTTTGCCATCAAACGGGCTATGGAAAGCGATCCGCAACTCAAAGTAACACTGCCAGAATCCACCTCAGATAAACTACTGGAAGATTTGTTTTAGACTTTTTGAGGGCGGTATTTATTCAGGGTAAACGAAAAGGTGCTGCCTTGTCCGGGTTTGGAATCAACACAGATGGTTCCGCCATTCATTTCAACAAACTCACGACATAAAATCAGACCAAGGCCTGAGCCCTTTTCATTATCGGTTCCATAGGTCGACAAGTGATCGTTCTCGTCAAAAAGCCGGGACAGGTCTTTTTCATCGATTCCTACGCCAGTGTCTTTCACGCTCACTTCATACTTATTGTCGTCAACTTCCCTCACCTTAAGCCTCACTTTCCCATTTTCGGGTGTGAATTTGATGGCATTGGAAAGCAGGTTTCGAATAATCAGATCAACCATATTGTGATCGGCATAAACCAAAACATCAGGCGCAATGTTCGTCTTCAATTTAATGTTCTTACGTTCGGCCAGTCGCGTATGTAAAATAATATTATTTTTTACAACCAAATTTAACTTGAGTTTATCAGGCTTAAACTGGATACTGTTTTTCTGCGTTTTTGCCCATAACAAAAGGTTGTCAAGCAAGAAATAGGTGTTCTCAGCCTCGTCGCGCAATTCAGTTAAAATTTGATTCCGAAGCTCTTCGGTAAACATTTCAGGAAATTCAGCCAACTGGCTAACCACATCTTTAAATGCACCAATCGGGTTACGCAGGTCGTGCCCGATGATTGACAGGAACTTGTCCTTGGTTTGATTGACCCGAATCAACTCCTCATGCTGCTCAAGGATTTGCTTATTTTTTTTGTGCAACAGGTCATTTGCCTTTTTGCGGGCTTTGTTGTAACTCAGCGAGAGCGCAACGACAACCACCAATAAAGCGATGGTAATAATCATAGTTCGCGACTGATTTTTTTGCTTCACGAGTTGCAAGTCTTTAATTTCATTGTTCTTCTGAAGAAGTCCAATTTCATTTTCTTTTTCTGAAATGTCCATCTCGGCACGATGAAGCGCAAGCTGATGCAATTGCTTTTCCTCATATAGCGAATCAGTGATTTCGACATATTTTTTATAGTTTGCGAGCGATTCTTGGTAGTTCCTGCTTTTCTCAAGAATTTCAGACTTCAACAAATAGCCTTTTATGGTCAACTCCTTCAACTCAATGGTAGTCGACTGATCCAGACATTCATCAACAAGCTGGGTGGCAAGGTGCAGCTTCCCTTCATTCAAATTGACCTGAGCCAGAATCAAATTGGCGTTTATTTCTCCTTCCTGCATGTTCGTTTGTTCAAACACTTCCAAAGCCTGCTGAGCATATTGACGAGCCAGTTTATCATTCCCTATTTTCATGTACGTTTCCGCAAGGCCAACCCAGCCAATGGCCAGATAAAAATCACTTACTTGATGCTTTTCAGCCAAGCCAAAAATCTGGTTAAAATACTGAAGAGCCATTTCGTACTGCTCCTTATCCTTATAGATTTCGCCAATATTATTCAACACGACTACTTTTCCCAAAATATCACCATTCAGTTCGTACGCCTGAAGCGTTTTCCGGTAATACTCCAATGCGAGATCATAATCGTTCCATGAATGATAATTAACAGCAATATTATTCATGATCCGCGAAGCAATGATACTATTACCCGAAGCTTCGAAGTATCGTAAGGCATCGGTCATATACCGCAGTCCACCGGCCCGGTCGCCTTTGTTAGTCAAGATTGATCCAATATTGAGTTTAGCCCGAGCGTCCCAGTCTGCCAATCCGGCATTCGTGGCTTCTCTCCGCGTTTCTTCGAGCAACTCCAGTGCCTTGTCGTAATTCCCGGTATTCATATGGTAAGCGGCCAGTGCACTCAACCCAATACTAATGTACCTGGCATTGTTGAGTTGGCGGGCCTGAGCGAGTCCTTGTACGACATACTTTTCACCTTGAGCAAACTCTCCGGTTGAAATCAGACCGGTTCCGATGAGTAAATTGGCATGACAAATCCGATCTGACCATTCGGTCGCAGCCACCAGTTTCATGGCTCGTTCTGCATATTCAATGGTTTTGACTGGCGTAACATAGAGGTAATTCTCTGATAAATCCAGATAAGCATCTATCAATTTCACCCCTTCCAAGCCTGGCAAAAGAGCCAATAGACTATCGATTTCAGAAGTTTTGTTTTGACCATGAGCCGACACCATGGAAAAAAGCGCGAGGACTAAAATAGTTATTACTAATCGTCTCAATGCAAAGGCTTTAAAATGACAAGTAAAAGTAAGCTTATTTATTTGTTTGCCAAACGAATTTACGAGAACATCATTTGATACGGCCGATCAATTGCATTTCGAAGTTCATCCATACCAAAATTCCTGCTTTTTCGAATGTACTCGCGTCCGTCAAAAATGACCTGGATTGTTGGCACCGTAAAGATTCGGTTTTGAGCGGCAATTTCGGGTGACTGATTGAGATTGATATAAATCAGTTTGATTTTTGGGAAGCTTTCAGTTAACATCTCCCCCACCTTGGGTTTCAAAACCTTGCAAACGTTGCATTCATCGGTTGAAAAATAAATCAACATGGCGGGCTCAGTGACCACCAATTCATTGTATTCGTGCAATGTATGAATGGTTGTATACATATTTAATAAGCGCCTATGCCCAACAGTACGAGTGTGCAAGCTTCCTCGGTTTCAATACCACTGGCTTTCAACCGGTCGGCAAAAGCTTTATTTTCCGTTCCTGGATTAAAAATTACCCGGCGGGGTTTGATCTTTTCCACATAATCGTAGAAATCGGATTGGTTTTGTGGCCCGACATATAAAGTGACTGTGTCGATCCCTGAATAACTTTTCTTCTCCGTATCAAACGCTACATCTTCCACTCGGCCCGTTCGGAGAGCAATGGCAACCACCTGATGACCATATTTACGCAACGCTTTTATGGCTTTGTTTGAGTACCGCTCCGGCTTTTCGCTGGCGCCGATGACCAATGTCTTTTTACTCATGATTCCTTCTTCATTAATAACACAACGGCATGTGCCGATATGCCCTCTTCACGCCCCTCAAAACCAAGCTCTTCCGTAGTGGTCGCTTTAATCGAAATGGCATCAACATGCGCTTGAAGTACTTCTGTCAATTTCTCTTCCATCAACGGAATGTGATCTTTCAGCTTTGGTTTTTGCGCGGCAACTGTTATGTCAGCATTTCCTAAAGTGTACCCTTTGGCTTCTATTAGCTCATTCACTTTCAACAATAGAATTTTGCTGTCGATATTCTTAAAATCAGCCGAATTATCGGGGAAATGGTAGCCAATATCCCGAAGTTTCAGTGCTCCCAACATTGCATCGCACAACGCATGAATGAGTACATCACCATCGGAATGCGCCACTGTTCCCTTATCATGCTGAATGAGAACTCCGCCCAGCCAAAGGCTCTCGCCCACTGCTAAACGGTGTACATCGTATCCGTATCCAATTCGAAATGGCATCATCTCCGCTGACTACTAAACGATTCGAAATCGAAGGAGAGTGAAAACCGCAGGGTGTTTTCTAAAGGATGATTGCGCTGGGTTGGGATCAGGTACGAAAAGTCCAACGCAAAAACATTCAACTTTAAACCGGCACCCGCTGTAATGAATTTCCGGTTACCTTTATTTTCGTGCTCGTGAAAATAACCCGCACGTAAAGCAAATTGCTCATTATACCAATATTCAGCGCCAAACGACAAGGTAATTTCCTGCAATTCTTCCTTCATGCCCCCTGGAGCATCGCCAAAGGAGCTAAACATACCGGCAATCACCGACTTATCATCACTAAAGCCGCCACCAACGATGTCTACGCTATCTGAATTTGGTGTTGGAACCAGTAGCTTGTTGATATCAAAATAAAATCCAATGGTATTGTACTGATCCATTTCGGTTTCGTAACCAACCCCCAATTTCAGATTGGTAGGAATAAAATCCTTGGTTTCGCCATCGGTGTATGAAATTTTGGCTCCAATATTCTGAATATTGATCCCCGCAGAGAAAGTCGATTCTTTCCGATTAACCCGCATTTCGTTCTGATAATAAAAAGCAATATCGGCAGCAAAGGATTGCCCGGCAGTTGACGGCACTCCGTTAACTAATTGCCCTCCCGTCAAGTCGGAACGAATGTATCGCATGGCGACAGAGCCTGAAAATTCTTCAGACAACAGGCGGGTATAGCCGACATCAAAGGCAAATTCGTTTGGACTCTGTTGTCCCTGGAAATCGCCAAACTCACTCATGAACGAGATATCGCCCAGAGAAAAGTAACGTAACGAAGCACTCACAGTTTGCAGGTCGTCCAGTCGTTTGTAACCAACCAGGTAGGCCAGATTAATATCGTCGACCAGGTTGCGCAACCACGGTGTATAGGAGAGCCCAATCCCCATTTCGCTTCCAATAAAAGCATATTTGGCCGGGTTCCAGTGCTGTGAGTTCATATCGGGCGAAGAAGCAACACCAGCGTCGCCCATGGCTCCTGCACGCGAGTCAGGTGCAATCGTTAAGAATGGCACCCCCGTTAAAATTGTGTTAGCTCCAGTTGTTGAAGATGTAGCTTGTGCAAACGCTTTGTTTGAGATAAAACCAAGGCCAATTAAAACTACAAGAACTGCAAATCGTCTTTTCATTATAACTGTTTCAAAAAATTAAATTGCAAATATAGATATTGTTACAGAGTTCCCAAGCTGGAATACAAAATTGAAAACGCATAAAGAATTGAAAAAGTATGTTTTCAAAGATACTAATAGCGTGAAATAATTATTTTCCCTGTTTTACTGGCTGAATATCCATCCTCAGCCGTAATGGTCACCCGATACAAATAAGCACCATCGCGTATTAGCATCTGGCTTTCATTGATTTGCCATACCAAAGGTAAACTTCTGGTTCCATTCGAGCCCAAACGCTGGCTTAAAATATCGACCAAACTTCCGGAGAAATTAAAAATTTCCAGCTGGGTGTCGAATGAAACACCCGGCCGGTTGTGAGAAAAAACAATGTTGGTGAAGTCACGAGCCGGATTAGGATACGCTTCAACTTCAATAATCTCGAGGCTTGCATCAACAACAAAACGAATCTCAACTTCCGTCGAGTTATTTAACACATCCCACACCTTGAATTTCAGCGTATGTTCGCCAACACTCAAATTGTTGAGCGGAAAGATAACCTGCCCTTTTTTATAGCTATCCTTTTCACTCAGGTAATAGTCATTCAGAATAAAAACATTGGCGTAATCGTTATCCAATACGGCCGTGATGTCGTGTCCAATTCCCACCCCGATGGTGTTGATTCCATTTTCATCTTCGATATCAGCAATTAGCACCGCGTTTTTTCCGACCTCATCACCTGAACGGAAGTCCTGATCATTTAAGAACAAATCAACCAGTGGACCTTCGGTGTCGTTGATCGAACCATTGGCCGCGCCGCCAATCTTGAAGTTCTCAAAAACGCCATGCGCATCGGTGGTTCCATTGTTGGCATAATAGCTGATTTTACCCTCGCCAACCGCATAGGAAATATCTTTCGGCACAATAAACGAGAACTCAAATCGCCCGTTCGTGACTGTTGTCACGCCTTTATGGATAATGTGATCCTGCATTTCAAAACTAAACGGTGCCTGTTCTCCATTACCTAAGGTTTCCAAACCATACTTTTTATCGTAGACTACAGAAATTAGTTCACCATTAAAACTTTCCAGCAGACTTCCAGCATGATCGGCAATTCTTCCGGCAACGGTAACAATTGCTAAGGCTCCAATCGTGTCCGTCACCTCCACAACGGGCTCGCCATTAATGGTTTCCGTTTCGACCCGGTATTTCGGGAAAGCCAAGCTCAAAGCAGGATCAGCCAGCAAAGTGAAATTTCGCTTATTAATACCTGTGCTGATCCCGTTTTTTGAACGCTTCAACACATCGCCCATTCTTAATTTATTTCCGTTTACGTCCTGGCTAAACACGTGCTCATAAAATTCTTTGTTCAGAATGAAATTTGGAGTTGAGTAAACAACTCGCGTCGTACTGAAAAGCCCGATTCCACCGCCATTGGGATTAAACAGAATGTGCTCCCCGCCCGATTTTTCATCCGCATCGAAGCGGCTGATTTCGCAAGTTGCGGTTACAAAAATGGGCAGCTTGTCGTAATTCGACCAGTTGTCAATTTCATTGGTTCCCAGCACTTTTTCATGGGCCAGCGCTGTTTCGTTCGCATGCCCGGTGTAATTTAGAATCAGAACACCTTCTTTTACCCGATTATTAATTGCTTCGGTCACCTCGGGATAGCGATCACCACTGGTTGTTGATTTTTCTTCGTAGGCATCGAAGTAAATTTTATCGGTATAAAAAGCCGGATTTGTTTCATTTACAGTCGTTGCCAAATTCTCGGCCTGACTCATGTGTGTATTGGCATCTTCATCATCGCCAATGAAAGTGATCACATTTCGCCATTCGCCAAGCGAATTTGCACTGGCGTAACCCTTGATTTTATCAACAGCAATTTTTGCTTCCTCAGTTGTATTTGCAGGAATCCTCCCAATACCCAAATCAATCATACCAGTATATTCTCCTTCGCCATCATCGAGCAGAACAAAAAAATCGTCGGTTACAAACGACGAGGTTGGCAACAGCGAATTGGGCGACTGATAAGTCAAAATGTAGTTGGTGGCCTGCCCGCCAATGTTTTTATTGTCATAACTTCCATCTCCAAACAGCAACACGTATTTCAGCGAAGAATTGGTCTGATCATACAACATTTTCAGGAAATTCCGAATCCCGGCAACATCAGGTGCCCCGCCCGAAAATTCGTTGTAAATTTTTGCTGGTGTCACCACCTCAACGGCAAGTTGATCGTTCTGTTCGTGAAATTGAGCCAGGCTGTTCGCTTCATTTAAAAAGTCGGGATGAACAATGATTACCATGTCTATACCTGAAAGCTGGTGCAGGTTTTGACTGCCGACATCACCCACCCATTCGGGTTCGGGCAAAGCCGCACTGGTTCGAAAAGCAGCAAACTCGCGTAATTTGTCAGTTGCAACTTTAAAACTTGCCTGAATGTTTTCGGTTGAAAATGGAACCGCTTCAGGCGAAGCAAAATTCGTGACATCCCAAATTTTCAGATCAGTTTCGGAAACCGTCAGTTGAAATTCGGTGATATTTCCCGGGCCAACACTTGCCAGATCCCGGAATAACAGTTGGTCATCCACCTCTAACTTTCGCTTGTAATTAACTGTAACAAAATCCAGCCAGGCATAGGAAGTGCTGTTCGAAGCCGCAAATCTCAGCCCCACATCAATCAAATTTCCCGGATTGCCCACTTCGTAGGACTGGCCTTCCAAATCAGCATACAATGCAATAGCATCACCTGTATTGACCGGAGAAAAGTTGATCGACTTAACACCAGAGCCATTGATAGTCACATCGAGCTTTGAATTGCTGCCAGACCTGCCGGCCGCCTCAACAAACACTTTTGCAGATTCGCCATTTGCAGGATTGCTCAGTGCAACCGTGATGATTCTGCTTTGTCCGTTTGAAAATTTTTCGCCAAACCAACGTCGTCCTGAGTGGATTAAATTTTCAAGCTCCATTTCACGAAAAATTCGCTCATCGAAAGTTGCGGTCTGATGAGTAATTTCGCCAGCTTCTTGTTGCGAAAGTCCAATGTTCTTTACACTTCCCTGATCTGACAAAAAATAATAAGCGTGATCCGAATAATCATTCAACTCGTGAGAAAATAAGCCCGTTTCCGGATTTAGCTGCCATTGGACAGTCCCTGTTGAGTAGAAGAAAATACAATCATTGCCTTGTCCATCTTTCGCATGAAGAACTGCATTTTGCTTTAAATCATCAATATAAGACGCATCATTCATTTTAGGCAACATGTAACCTCCGTTGCCGTACAGACCAACAGAAGCCGGATTGGAAAAACCCCAGCTCTGCAGCTGCGCATAGCTTATTTTGTGAACGCCCTCCCCTGAGGTTCTAATTTTGACCCACTTCCCAGCCGATAGCACCGAACTTGATTTCCAGTCTTTCGTTTGAACGGATGAAGATTTTGCTGTTGTTGAAGTGATTTGAATATCGAAAGAAATCAGCCTTTTAAGGTTTTGACCTTCGCGAATCAACGGAACAAATTCAATGATAGCCTGGTATTTTCCTTTAGAGCGAGTGTAGATTGGAACGATCGCTAATTGTTCATGAAGTGTGGAGTAGCTTTTATTCAAGCTTGATGGCAACAGTTCAAAAACCGGATTGATAATTTCAACCCGCTGATTCGAAGCATCCAGCTTGAATGTCTCCTGATAAACCGGCAGCCCTTCGGTGTTAACATAGGCACCTGGAAGCTTTGTAAGAGTCTCCAAAGGGACTCCCTCTGCTGCTTCATGCCAGCTGATATTCCTATTGATATTCTGTGCCCAGACAGAACCCGACAAAAGGACCAAAAGGCCAAAATAAAGGTACTTTTTCATCAAAGCAAACTCCCCGGTATAAATTAGAAATAGAGCAAATTTACATTATTGTAAACAACGGCCAAACGAGGATGGTCTCAAATTTTGGTTAATCGAATTGCAAAATCGCAAAAATACAAAGAGCAATCAACAATTTCTCACTAAAAAGTTATCTCACCCAAACAATAAGAATAGAACAATTTAGTTATATTTGTGCATAATAAAATCAAACTGAGAATACAGATGATGAAATTTAGGGCCTTATTATTTTTAGGTTTGGCTGTCTTAGTGGCAGGCTGCGGGTTGTTGGGGAAAGGTGGAAAAGCTAAGAAAACATCAAGTACAACCGGATGGGAATACAACAACCCAGACAATGGGGGTTTTCAATCTGACGGTGATTACAATCAAGTCACCGGACCTGGATTAACGTTTATTGAGGGTGGAACTTTCACCATGGGACGTGTAGAACAAGATGTCATGTACGATTGGAACAATGTGCCTCGCCGCGTAACCGTCGCATCGTTCTATATGGATGAAACAGAAGTTTCGAACCTGGACTACCGCGAATTTATATTCTGGCTGGAAAGGGTTTACCCGGAAAATCCGGAAAAAACGAATATGGCCCTACCCGACACTTTGGTTTGGCGAAAGGAATTAGGTTACAATGATCCATACATACAAAATTATTTCAGACATCCGGCCTACAGCGATTATCCGGTTGTTGGAGTGAGTTGGTTACAAGCGGATGCCTACTGTAAGTGGAGAACTGATCGCGTCAATGAAAAAATTCTGGTTGACCGTGGCATCTTGCAACACGACAATACTCAAGGAGGACAAAACGTTTACACCACTGACAGTTATCTGGCTGGTCTTTATCAAGGCACAGAAGGTGAAGACCCGATGGAGGATGCCGCGGGTAATGCACGTAAGCTAAAGTGGGAAGATGGTGTACTACTTCCAAACTACCGCCTCCCAACCGAAGCCGAGTGGGAATATGCAGCTTACGGTTTGATCGGAAACGCTGAAGGTGAATTGCTGACCGAAAGAAAACTGTACCCTTGGAATGGGAGTTATCTCAGGGACGATTCGAAAAAGAACCGGGGTGACCTGATGGCAAACTTCGTCCGGGGCCGGGGTGACATGATGGGTATGGCTGGTTCATTGAATGACAATGCGGACATTACCGCACCCGTAAATTCTTACAACCCGAACGATTATGGCCTGTACTGCATGGCTGGAAATGTAAACGAATGGGTTGCTGATGTTTACCGCCCTCTCAACCAACAAGATGTGGAAGAATTTCAACCCTTCCGTGGTAATGTATTTACCCAGTACCGTCGCGATGCCGATGGCAACCTCATACGAAACGAATATGGTGAATTGGTTCAGGACACCATTGCTGACTACCGTAATTTTGAAGATGGCGACTATCGTTCTCAAATCATTGAAGGACCGGACTGGCAAGCAATGCAGGATCAACTGTCCACTGAAGATATGTATTTGAAATCGGAAGAAGCTGGTCAGTTTACCTCGCTGATTTCAGACAATGTACGCGTATATAAAGGTGGATCGTGGAAAGACCGGGCCTATTGGTTAATTCCTGGAACCAGAAGATATTTGGTACAAGATCAGGCAACCAACGACATTGGTTTCCGATGTGCCATGACAAGAGTAGGAAGTCCGCAAGGATTCTAAAAAAGATAGAATTTCACAATTTAAACCTCATCCGGCAGCTGCCGGATGAGGCTTATTTTTGGAAAAAGAATGATTATAGAACAACTCTATCAGCGGTTTCTGGAACACCCAATCGTTTCAACCGATAGCCGAAACATTGTCCCGGGCTGCATCTTCTTCGCTTTGAAAGGACCGAACTTTGATGGCAACCAATATGCAGCAGATGCTCTCAGCAAGGGAGCAGCCTGGTCGGTGGTGGATGATCAAAGTCTTCCAGAAAATGAAAAATTCATCGTTGTTTGCGATGTACTTCAGGCTTTGCAACAACTGGCCTCGTTCCACCGGAAACAGCTAGCCATTCCAGTGTTAGGCATTACCGGGTCGAACGGTAAAACCACCACAAAAGAATTGATCGTTGCCGTACTTCAGCAGAAATATCGGGTAAGTTCGACTCAGGGCAACCTGAACAACCACATTGGGGTTCCGTTGACTTTATTGAAAATGAATGATCACACCGAAATTGGAATCGTTGAAATGGGTGCCAACCATCCGGGCGAGATTGCGGAACTTTGTCAAATTGCTGATCCCGACCTTGGAATAATCACCAACATTGGGAAAGCACACCTCGAAGGTTTTGGTTCATTTGAAGGCGTGGTCCGCACCAAATCCGAATTGTACGATTACCTGCGGGAGAAAAAAGAAGCTTGCTTTATCAATATTGACAATGCGCTCTTAATGAAACAGGCCGAGGGACTGAAAAAAATGACCTACGGCAGTTCAGAGCAGGCACAACTTCGTGGTGAGTTGCAGGATTCAGCCTATTATTTAACCGTCAAGGCACTGTTCCCAAAAGGATGGCTCTACCTGAAATCAAAACTGATTGGCGCATACAATTTTGAAAACCTGCTGGCTGCCGCACGTATCGGCTTGCATTTCGAGGTTGACCCCCTGAAGATCCAAAAAGCCATTGAGCAATACACTCCAACGAATAACCGCTCGCAACTCATCACAAAAGGAAGTAACAAAATCATCATGGATGCCTATAATGCCAACCCCACGAGCATGATGGCAGCCCTGAAAAACTTTGAAGCCATCAATCAACCCAACAAGATCGTTATTTTGGGTGACATGCTTGAATTGGGGAACGATTCAAAGGAGGAACATCAGAAGATTGCAGACTATCTCAGCGAACAAAATTTCGATTCCATCCTCTTGGTCGGCAAGGAATTTTCGGCAGCCCGAACAGGTACAAAAACAAAGAAGTTCGAACACGTCGAACTTCTTACTAACTACCTATATGAATTAAACCCAATGGAAAACAGACTAATCCTGATCAAAGGGTCTCGTGGAATTAAGCTCGAACGAGCTCTTGACCAAATCTAGTTTACCTTCCTTTCAAATGGAAAATTAATGAACTGGTTTTTCAACTTTCAATACTTCCGAAATGGCCTGCTCCAAAGTTGCCTTGGGTAAGGCTCCCTGAGCCATTTGTGGCTGGCTGTCTTTTGGAACAAACAGCAAGGAAGGAATACTCTGAATTCCGAACATGGCCGACAGCTCCCGCTGATCTTCCGTATCCACTTTATAAATCTTGATGGCTTCACCGTATTCCTTTTGAAGTTCTTCCAAAACAGGAGCTACCATCTTACAAGGTCCACACCAATCAGCATAAAAATCAATTAAGCAGGGTGCATCACCTTCATATTTCCAATCTTTATTTTGCTCAAAATTGAAAACTTTCTCTTTAAATGTCTCTTTCGTTAAATGTTCTAACATGATTATCTGTTTTTATTATACAAATATATAAACTTTTAGATATTTCGATATCAAGAATTATTCCGTTTGTTTTTATCTGCCGGAATTCCCCATAAGGTAGAGAAATAATTGTAATTTTGGCACAGTTTTAAACAATTTGTCACACTTATTTCTTGTAATCAAGTTTAAAACCCGTATTTATTCATGAAGAAACACCTGAAACACCCTATATTTTCTATCATTTCGAAAGAAGCTGACCAACTGCAACAACCTTGCTTTGTGATCGGCGGTTTTGTCAGAGATTTGCTTTTGAAGCGAAATTCACCCGATATTGACGTGGTCACTTTAGGCAGCGGAATTGAATTAGCAAAAAGAGTTGCCCGCGAAATTGGCCCGAAAACACCGGTGAGTGTCTTTAAGAACTTTGGTACGGCCATGCTAAAGTACCAGAATCTCGAAGTCGAATTTGTGGGCGCCCGAAAAGAATCGTACCAACACGACTCGAGAAAACCCATTGTGGAGGACGGCACGCTTGAGGATGACCAGAGACGACGCGATTTCACCATCAACGCCTTAGCCATTTGTCTCAACCAAGACCGATTTGGCGAGTTGATTGATCCTTTTGGTGGCATCGAAGACCTGAAGAACAAGATCCTCCGCACCCCGCTCGAACCTGGCATTACCTTTTCGGATGACCCGCTGCGGATGATGCGGGCGATTCGCTTTTCAACCCAGCTAAACTTCACCATTGAAGAGGAAACCCTAAAGTCGATTGCAGCCAATAAAGACCGAATCCGGATTGTCTCGAACGAGCGGATCATCGAAGAACTGAACAAGATTATCCTGGCCGGCAAACCGTCAAAAGGGTTTAAGCTATTGGAAAAAACAGGTTTACTAAAGCTGATTTTCCCGGAACTTGACCAGATGAAAGGCCGGGAAGAAGTGAATGGCATTGGTCACAAGGACAACTTTTACCACACCTTGGAAGTGTTGGACCGCATTGTTCCGAATACGGATAATTTGTGGCTGCGCTGGTCGGCCCTGCTGCACGACATTGCCAAACCCCGCACCAAAAAGTTTGTGCCGGGCATTGGATGGACATTCTATGCCCATAATTTCATGGGCGCCAAAATGATTCCCGGTATTTTTCGGAGGATGAAGCTTCCCATGAACGAAAAAATGAAGTACATCCAGAAGATGGTCTCCTTGCACATGCGCCCAATTGTGCTTTCGGAAGAAGAAGTGACCGATTCGGCCATCCGGCGCTTGCTGTTTGAAGCCGGCGACGATATCGATGATCTGATGACGCTTTGCGAGGCTGACATCACCTCTAAAAATGAAGCGAAAGTCAAACGCTACCTGAAAAATTTCCAACTGGTCCGGCAAAAACTGAAAGACCTGGAAGAACGCGATCATATTCGCAATTTTCAGCCGCCAGTCTCAGGGGAAGAAATTATGGAAGTCTTTAACCTGAAACCATCGCGCGAAGTTGGCGATATCAAAAACGCCATTAAGGAAGCGATTTTGGAAGGTGAAATTCATAACGACCACGACGAAGCCTTTCAGTATATGATGAAAGTAGCGGAGAAAATGGGGCTGAAGCCGACAGCAGAATAAATCCACACAATGCCACATCAGCAAGCTTTCAAATCCGCATTTGCGATAGCCGACTAACGGCCCTGACCTTTAGCCAATTTTTTCTTCCTCTTAAAGTTTGTCAATCCTACACCTTGTCGAATATCATGCTTTTGATGTTCCGAAAAAACGCGTAAACTTTGGCAATAGCACTTTTGCATTGACCAGATGATCTTGTCCGGCAATTATCTCAAAAGCCGCGGCGGGTATTGCCTTTGCTATTTCTTCACCTACAGCGCGAACACTTTCAGGGCTTTTGCTCCCAACAAGTACCAAGGTAGGTATTTTAATTTCTTTGAATCGGTTTAGTGGAGGAAAGTCTTTTGTGAGCTCGATATCATATGCCAGTGTTGGCGCAAGCGTGTGCATTTCCCTCCACCCGGGAAATAATGGCAAAAACAACACAAAGAACTTCGGCATACCGATGCCGCTTAAAAATGTCTTCATGGCACGTTTATTATTTTTCTGCGAAAGTTGCTTCATTACCTCCGCTGCCAATGCTTGGTACTTTGCCCGATCACTTTTTGTATGGACATAGGGAGGGTCATAAACAATTACTTGATCTATTTTTTCATCCAGCCGCAAAGCTGCCTCAAGCGCCAAGACAGCACCTGATGAATGACCATACAAAAGCGCTTTACCTCCGCAAGCGTCTATTAGAACTTCCAGGTCATCAACTTCTTTGGAAATACTGTATGGTGCTGTATCCGAACTATCTCCGCGGCCACGACGATCATAGTTATAAACCGTAAAATGCTTTGATAAGACTTTGACAACTTTCAAGATCGGGGGAAAATTTCGAAAGCAACTTGCCCCTGTTATACAAATTAAAGGTGGACCTGAACCAGTTACATCGTACGCAAGCTTAGTGCCATCTTTGGATGTTACATATTTCATTTTAGCCTCCATATTACTGCCGTTTGGGTTACAAGGCAAATCTCGCCAATAAATTCTTCGCTCTCGCAGTGTAAATGCGACAATCTTAGTGACTAAATGCGACAAGCCGAGTTGTTGCTCTTGCCTGAACGGTAACGAGCACTTGGAAGTTGTTATTGCGGACTTCGAAAGGGCCGAGCGGTCCTGAGGTTGCAACATAAAACGATTCGTACCGAATGCTCCGATCATCGGTCGAATCTTTGTGGACAATGGCATACGCATGGCCTTTTATGGGAGTAGCTGCGAGCAGCTTTTCGAAGACAAAGCGATTTTCAGTTTCGCAAAGACCGATAACTCCGGGCCATTCAAAATCAGCGCTGCTTAAAATGACCTTGCTCAGTTGCTTCAACTTCTTGTAAAACCGGTAGTCGTTCCATCGCCCGTCGCCACCGGGTAAAAAATCATCATTAAGGATTGTTGGATCATCTTATGTGTCGAACAGGTTTTCGACATTAAAAAAGTACCAGCAGTTGATCGTGCGCTTTCGGCTGCCAGAACAGATTGCTTTGTATGAAAACCAGGATTAAAAAGACGGTGCCCAATTTCGTAGGGAGGCCATCTACTTCAAAGCCTTTTCAATGCGCTCATAGGCACCCAAGTCAGGCCCGGAATCGCCAATGCGGCTCTGATTCAGCAAGTCGAATGGAAATTGCTGGCCAATCATCTTCAGGCCGGCATCTTTAGCAGGACTTAAGGTATCCAGTTCGAAATTCATCTTCTCAAACGGATCTTTAAATTGGGGATCTGCACTACGAATAATTCCCGTATAATAATCGGGATCTGAAATATCGAAGGTATCCGACAGTTGCATCAAACAGTGGTTGAAGCTGTAATTAAAAACGGCTTCCTCGGAAATGCCCAGCTCCAGTTCATTCTTAGTCCTGATATTTCCGGTGATGATGCTGTTTGAGAAATTGGCATTCTCCATATCCCCCACATAACTCACACTTCCGCCCGATGCCTGATCGATTATAAGCAGGTTGGAGAGCACCAGCGAAGCCGTCGACCTGGAGCTGCTTGAAAAACCGCCCCAATAGTTGGCGATGGTGGTGTGATAAAAATCATAGTCGCCCCCAACCAACAGCGCAGCGGCATAAAACCCGCAGTTGGCGATCAAGCAGTTATAAGCCTTAATTTTTGATTTCAAAGAGAAAATCCCGGCATAGGCATGGTTATAAATCTTGGTGTTGGATAGTTCAACCGTGGCGTGACCTTCATCTTCGATGTTGCCAACCTGCAAACCGATGTTGGCATTTTTAATTTCAGCGTAGTTGAAAATATTGTTGTGGCTACCCGAGAACAGCAACAAGCCATTCCACTGGTCCGGCACATCTTCGTAAACATCTTCGAGCCGGTCGCCCTGAAAAACAATTGGCTGCCCAAATTCGCCCATGGCTTTAATCCGGCCCCGAACATACATGCCGGCCTTACTGTGAAAGTAAATCCGGGCTCCGGGTTCAATTGTCAGCACTTCGCCACTGTCAACATAGGCATAATTGTACACCAGGTAAGGTTTGTCAGCCGTCCAAGTCGTTGTCTTCAGGCGCGCTTCCTTTATCAGGTGAAAATCTTGTCCCCAGGCCACCAAATCGACATCCTGAAACGAAGCGTTGGTCGAAAATTCAATGGAGTCCTGAACCACCATCGCCATATTATTCCCGGTAGGATCTACGGTAACCTCAACAAAAATGTAGATACTGTCCTTGGGAGGAATTTCCAGATCAAAAACTTCATTTGCAGCGATTCCATTAACGTTTAGCCTGAAATTTGACGCATCGCCTTTAGCCAGACGAACAGACGAGATGAGGACTTTTTGCTCGTAAGGGTTGTAAACTTTCAAATGTTGGGTGGTTGAACCAAAGGCAGTAAATATCGTGTCAAACATCACCGTATCAGCTGAAAAACTGAGCTGCACTTCGTTGGAAGAAACATACTTCTCATCTTCGCATGAAATAACCATCACAATGAGGAGAAGAGCAATAATTATGTGCACTATTTTTTTCACAAGCGGTTTTAGGTTTAACGCCACAAAGCTTCGATATCGTATTTCAAAAGTACAAAATGATTTTTACAAATTTTAACAATTTTAACGATCCGATGGCTCAATTCTTTCCAGAAATCAAAAAAAGACCAATAAGCATTGCTAAACCATTCAATATCAACAACTCAAAGCCAAATTCGTAACCGTTAAATAATTGTTTCGAAAATACGGAGATTATAAATGTGAGCAAGGGCGCTCCCAAAGCGATGAATGGCACCAGCCGATCGCGCACTTTTCTTCGGAATAAAATCGCAAAAACAAAGAGCCCCAAGATGGGTCCGTAGGTATAGCCTGCCGCCTTAAACAGCGCAATCACAACATTCTCGTCATTAATAATATGAAAGACAATAATAACACCAGCCAGCAGCGCCGCAAAACCCAAATGAATCCATTTCCGGTATTTCATTTTCATTGTATTCTTAAGCTCATCCAAACGAAGAAAATCGATGGAAAACGCTGTGGTCATAGAAGTGAGCGCTGAATCGGCACTGGAAAACGAGGCCGCAGTAATACCCAGCAAAAAAGCAATGGCGACCGCTCCTCCTAAATGATTCAGGGCCAACAGCGGATACAAATCATCTCCGGCATCGGCTACTTCAATCCCGGCATGTTGCGCGTACTGGTGCAACATGCCTCCCAAACTCATAAAAAGGATCACCACAAATACAAAAAGAACACTAAACACCAGCATGTTCTTTTGGGCTTCCCCTTTCGACTTGCAGGTCAGGTTCTTTTGCATCAGGTCCTGATCCATTCCATTGATCGCCACGGTCATGAAAATACCCGCAATAAATTGTTTCCAAAAGAAATTCGGAGAACGCCAGTCCCAGAAAAAAACCTGCGACAAATCGCTGTTGTAAACCCGCTGAAAAACCCCAAAAGAATCACTGGTTACAAACACTTTGCTGATGGTGTAAACAGTTAGCAGCACCGCCATGACCAAAAAAGTCGTTTGCAGCGTGTCCGTCCAAACAATCGTTTTAATGCCTGCCCGATACGTGTAAATCCAAATCAGAAAAACGGTGATACACACATTGGCCCAAAAGGGAATACCAAAGGCACTGAAAAACGCATACTGCAAAACAACGGCCACCAAATACAAACGAAAGGCTGCTCCAATCAGTTTCGAAATCAGGAAAAAGAACGAAGCCGTTCGATGACTAAATGTCCCCATTCGCTCCTCTAAAAAAGAATAAATGGAAATCAGCTTCAACCGGTAGTAAAAAGGCAACAACAGAAAAGCAACCAGCCAGTAGCCCACCAAATTGCCAAAAACAAACTGCAAATACGAAAAGGCTGAGTTCCCAACTTCGGCCGGAACCGAAATAAACGTGACTCCCGATAAAGTAGCGCCCAGCATGCCATAAGCCACCAAATACCAGGGTGACGACCGGTTGGCATTAAAAAAGGTGAAGCTGTCGGAATTTCGAGAAGTCAGCCAGGAGACCAACATTAACAAAGCGAAATAACCAACAACAATTCCCAGTGCGAGGAATGAATTCATACCAATTAGTTAAAGTCAGGGTATAACAAATATTTTTTTCGGATGGATTGGTAAGCATTGAGCTCTTTCTGCCAACTGGCCTCAATCTCTTCGAGGCTTTTCCCGGCTCGAACATCCTGAAGCAGCGCATCTGTTCCGGCCAGCAAATTAAACCAGCGTTCCCGGGTCAGAAAATCTGCTTCATGCTCGAACTGCTTGTAAAAATCAAGAAAATACGACAAGGTAAATGGCTCATCACAGCACGGTGTCCGAAGGTCAACACCATAGCAAACCTGCCCAAGTTGCTCCGGATTTTTAGCCATTCCCTCAATGCTTTCCGGCGTAAACTGAAAATCGCCAAATCGTGGATCCGGATAACCGATCACTTGAAAAGGGAAATGAGTTCCTCTTCCAATGCTGGCGCTGGTGGCTTCAAAAAAACAAAGCGACGGATAAAGCCGGATTGCGCGGTCGTTGGGCAAATTGGGCGAGGGTTTTACCGGCAACGAATAGACCATTTTGTGCGTGTAATTTCCTACCGGAATCACGTTGAGCTCACATTGGATTTGATCCTTCAACCAAGCTTCGCCATTGATCATTTGTGCCAACTCGCCCACGGTGCAGCCATGCACGACAGGAATAGGATGCATTCCGACAAAAGACTGAAATTTTGGGTCCAACACCGGACCAGCCACATAGTCACCGTTTGGATTCGGGCGATCAAAAATCAGCAAAGGTTTGCGGTGTTCAGCGCAGGCTTCCATCACGTAATGCATGGTGCTGATGTAGGTGTAAAACCGAACACCAACATCCTGGATATCGAAGATCAAAACATCCAGGTCAGCCAAATCATCCGCCTGGGGTTTCTTATTATCTCCGTAGAGTGAAACCACGCGAATTCCGGTTTTCGGATCCCGCTCATCAGCGACTTGTTCGCCCGCATCAGCATCGCCACGAAATCCGTGTTCCGGACTAAACACGCGCTCCACAGCAAGCTCATGCTCTAACAAAAAGTCGAGTAAATGATCGTCACCAACCCTGGAGGTATGGTTGACCACCAAGCCTATTTTCTTTCCTTGCAACAAGGGCAAATACAAATCCGTGCGTTCAGCTCCGGGCTGAATTTCCTGTGCCGAAACCGGACCTGCAAGCAGTAAAAAAAAGATCAATACAATACGCATAAAAAATGGTCGTTCTATTCATCACGAAGGTAAGAAAACATCGGTTAAAGCATCACCTAAGTTTTAGCTTTAATCAATCTTTGCTAATTTTACCCGTTGAAAAAATGGAACTATGTACATCCTGAACCGACTACTGTTTTCGGTGGTTTTGTGCCTTTTCGTGCTGCAAGGCAAAACGCAAGACCAACCGGAATTTTTAAACTATCTGAATGACCCGTGGGTGGACTCCACGCTGATGCAAATGACGCTGGACCAAAAAATCGGACAGCTGTTTATTGCCCAGGTTTACTCAAAAGAAAAACTACCCGAGAACCACGCGATTTTTGAAAAAATTTCGCGCTACCACATTGGCGGCTTAATCTTTATGCAAGGAACACCCGCCAACCAACTCGCCATCACCAACCAGCTTCAGAAACTAAGCTCGATTCCTTTGCTCGTTACCATGGATGCGGAATGGGGGCCAGGA
The DNA here is from genome assembly GCF_963974515.1 of uncultured Sunxiuqinia sp. Classification (GTDB taxonomy): domain Bacteria; phylum Bacteroidota; class Bacteroidia; order Bacteroidales; family Prolixibacteraceae; genus Sunxiuqinia. The sequence goes on from NZ_CAXBDD010000001.1 coordinate 111,575, forward strand.
TTTCGGCTGACAGGAGCACCAAAGTACCCCGTACAAATGGCGCTGGGAGCCATTCAAAAAGACAGCTTGATTTACCAGATGGGCTACGAAGTGGGAACCCAACTAAAACGCATTGGCGTTCATGTCAATTACGCGCCGGTAGCCGATGTGAACAGCAACCCGGGCAACCCGGTCATTAATTACCGTTCGTTTGGAGAAGAACCAGAAAAGGTAGCCCATAAAAGCTGGATGTACGCGCAGGGAATGCAAGATGCCGGCGTACTGGCGGTAGCCAAACATTTTCCCGGCCATGGCGACACTGAAACGGATTCACACCTGGGTCTACCGGTTATCAGGCACGATTTTGGTCGATTGGAACATGTCGAGATGTATCCTTTTAAGCATTTGATCGGCCAAGGAATTGGTGGTGTGATGACCGCCCATTTGCATGTTGAAGCTTATGATCCTGACTCAGGCATTCCTGCCTCGCTTTCACCCAACATGATTCAAAATAAACTCATTGACGATTTGGGCTTTAAAGGACTGGTTATATCTGATGCCATGAACATGCATGGTGTCAGCAAGCAATTTTCGGATGGCGAAGCGACAGTGAGGGCCTTGCAAGCTGGAAACGACATGCTGGAAATTGTACCCAACCTTCCCGTCAGAATTGCTGCCGTTAAAGCCGCCTTGAAAAACGGCCAGATAACGGAAGACCTGCTGGAGAAAAAATGCCGGAAAATTCTGGCGCTGAAAAAGTGGCTTCATCTGGATTGTTACATCCCTGCTCTACCCGGGGGTCTGGAGGCTGATTATCAAAAACCCGAATATGAACTGACCAAACGCTTGCTGCACGAGCAATCGCTAACCCTCTTGAAAAACGAAGGAAAACTTCTTCCTTTGCAACGATTGGATACTTTAAAAATTGCTGCCCTCTCCATCGGCGCGGAACAGGAAACCGCTTTTCAGCGCATGCTGGCCAACTACACAAATGTTGACTTTTACAAACTGCCAAAAAACGCCACCAAAGAAGCCATTCAAAAGCTGATGCTTGATCTGAACGCTTACAACCTGCTAATTAGCGGAATCCACGACATGCGACTGAACGTATCAGGGAACTACGGCTTGACACCTGTTATCAACGATGTTATTAAAGCACTGGCAAGCAAACCCCAAATTGTCGTTTTGTTTGGCAATCCCTATGCACTCAATTACTTGCGAAATGCTGAAAAAGCTTCCGGACTTCTGGTTACGTATCAAGAAAACCAAGTCACACAGGAGCTCGCGGCTCAGGCTATCTTTGGCGCTATTCCTGTTGATGGCCGACTCCCGGTGAATGTCAACGATACCTTCTTCTTAAATCAGGGTATCACGCTTCCCAAAAATGGCCGGCTAAAATATTCCATCCCGGAAGAAGTTGGTATTTCTTCGTTTAGATTAAACTCGAAAATAGACAGCATTGCTGAACTGGGATTAAAAGAGCGGGCTTATCCGGGTTGCCAGGTTCTAGTCGCCAAAGACGGAAAAGTCATTTTTCATAAAAGTTACGGGCATTTCACCTACGACAACAAAAGACCTGTACAAAAATCGGACATTTACGACTGGGCCTCCTTAACAAAAATTACAGGCCCACTCCCGGCCTTAATCAAACTTCATGGTGAAAAAAAAATTAACCTCGATCTTCCTTTTTCCTTTTACTGGCCCGACTTTCGCAACACTGACAAGGAAAAAATAACCGTTCGTGAAATTCTGGCTCATCAGGCCGGACTGCCTTCCTGGATCCCATTTTACCAGGAAGCACTCCGAAAGAACGGGCAATTAAAATCATCTGTTTTCAGCGACCACCCCACCGCTGGCTTTAACTTGCGTGTCGCCTCTTCGCTTTACATGAACGAACACTACATCGATCATATTTATTCTGAAATTCGCGATTCCAAATTATTACCACACCGAAAATATACCTATTCCGACTTAGGGTTCCACATCTTTCCCCGAATTATTGAGGATCTCACGGGCAGCAACTACGAAGACTATTTGCTTACGCAGTTCTATACTCCGCTGGGAGCCAGAACGGTTTTCTACAATGCTTACAAACATTTTTCACGCGATATGATCGTACCTACCGAACAGGATAATATCTTCAGAAAAGAATTGCTTCAAGGATTCGTGCACGATGAAGGAGCCTCCATGCTGGGGGGTGTTTCGGGCAACGCCGGATTATTCGGAACAGCCAACGACCTGGCAAAAATTATGCAGATGTATTTGCAAAACGGGTATTACGGAGGCCAGCAGTTTTTGGATTCGGCCAGTGTATGTGAGTTCACCCGCATCCAATATCCAGAGAACGAAAATCGGCGTGGACTGGGTTTCGACAAACCCTTTATCGATAACCACGAAAATAAACTCAAAGACGCTTATCCTGCCGTAGACGCTAGCCCTGAAAGTTTTGGACACAGTGGATACACAGGAACATTTACCTGGGCTGACCCAAAAAACAACCTCTTGTTTATTTTCTTTTCAAACCGGGTCTACCCCACCCGCGAAAACTCCAAACTCTTCAAATTGAATATCCGACCGGAAATGCATCAGGCAATTTACGACAGTCTGAAATAAGCGGTCGCTGAAAAGTGCGGAACTCAATCACCTAAAATCACTGCCTTAACATTCATCAAATTGCTAAAAATTGTTAAAATGTTTTTTAACATCAAGGCAGGCAATTACCACATCCAGCTGCTCAAAAACCGCTTCAGCCAATGCATCTCATTCAGTTGAAACATTTCTTCAAACTGAAAATTCAGAAAATTGAGCGAGTCAATAATGTGACCTAATTCATATCCTTATATTATTAGATTATTAATTTTAACTTTAAGGGGTGTTTTAAAAGAATCTAGTTAATAACCCATAAAATTTTACTGCCATGGATAAGAAAATCACATTTAATGAATTGCGTAAAATTAAAGACAGCTTGCCTGATGGTTCAATTCGCCAAATTGCGCAGGAGTTTGACCTTGAAGTTGAAACCGTCAGGAATTATTTTGGAGGCGCAAATTATGACCGTGGAAAATCCGTAGGGCTACATATCGAACCAGGGCCAAATGGTGGCGTAGTTTTGATTGATGACACAAAAATATTAGAACGTGCCCAGCAACTTATTGCCGAGCAAGTTCATTAATTCGTTTAAAGTATTATTTTTGAAACTGCCTTATTTGAAATAAGGCAGTTTTTTTTTATCAATTAAACCCAGAAATCATGACCCGTAATCTTACATTGATCCTTATCCTGGCCGTAACCATCGGCCTCCTATCCTGTCAGCCAAAAGCAGAAGCTTTATTTAATGGTGAAGATCTTTCCAATTGGGATATCTCCATTGGAACCGCCTTAACCGGCTTCGACGATTTGAAAGACGCTGCCACCGCGGAATCAATTTTCTCAATTGTGGAGCAAGATGGCGAAAAGCTACTGCGGATCTCAGGCGATGTGAATGCCTCGATTGCTACAAAAGAAGCCTACGAAAATTATCACTTCCGCCTGGAGTTTAAACACGGCGAAGAAGTTTATACCAAACGTAACAGCGGTTTACTGTACCATAGCTTTGGCCCATTTGGTGCGGGACTTGGTACGTGGATGAGCTCCATCGAGCTCCAGTTGATGCACGAAAACCTGGGCGACGCTTACATGATGGGGGATTCTTATGCCGAAATCCCCATTCGTAAACAGGGAAACAATCCTGTTTATGCAACCGATGGCGACCTGCTTTCGTTTGGCGAAAACCAAAACGGAGGTAAAATTGCCCGCAAAAGCTCCAACCAGGAAAAAGCGCTTGGCGAATGGAACATCGTCGACCTCTATTGTGTGGGACAAAAAGCCATTCATGTGATTAATGGCGTGAAAGTGATGGAATGCCTGAACACTGGGATGCTGGTTGATGGACAGGTTCAACCCCTCAGCAAAGGAAAAATTCAAATCCAATCGGAAGGATCTGAATTGTTGATTCGCAAAGCCGAACTCACCCCAATCAAAACACTTCCTGAGAATTATTAATCCCCGCTAACCATGCCTAATGAAAAAGCGGTGTGAACTTGAATTTCACACCGCTTTTGTTTTATCTTTTGGTCCGCTTGCGTTTAGCTCGCGGCTGATCCATTTGGCTCTTTTTCTTTTTTATCTTCGGAACCGAAACGTGTTCCTCACCGGTTACCCGGTCAACCTCCAGCGAATGCCCATCAAGCGAAGAGCTGTTCATGGATTGAATCAATTCTTTCTCAAAGCGACTGTCAATTTCAAAAAAGGAGAATTTACGCTGAATATCAATCTTGCCGATTTCAACATTCTTCCGTTTTGAATGCTCATTAATCAAGCCTAAAAGTCGCGAAGCATTCAAGTTTTGCTTTTTACCTGCATTAATAAACAAACGGCTAAAACTCATACCGTCATTTCCATAATCGTTTCCTCGATCTCCTCGATCTCCCCGATCACTGCCTCTGCCGCCGCGTTGCTTATCGTAGGTTTTCCGTTCCTGTCCGCGTACATTCAAGTCGGGGGCATTTTTATAATAGGCTAAAAAACGGTTAAACTCGGCCGATACAAAGCGCTTCAGAATTTCCTCGCTGGTTAGTCCTTCAAATTTCTCCATAATGGCAGGCATGTAGGGATCGATTTTCGAATCGTTGACCTCTACTTGCGCCACTTTATCAACCAAGTGCATCAACTGCACCTCGCAAATTTCTTCTCCACCTGGCACATCTTTGCGCTCAAAACGTTTATTCAGAAGTTTTTCAATATGACGCAGCTTCCCAGTTTCGCGCATGTGCAAAATCGAAACTGAAATCCCGCTTTTTCCGGCTCTCCCAGTCCGTCCACTTCGGTGGATGTATGCTTCCGGGTCATCCGGCAAGCTATAGTTAATTACGTGGCTCAGGCTATTTACATCCAATCCGCGGGCAGCTACATCGGTTGCCACCAACATCTGAAGTTGCCCCGTGCGAAAACGGCCCATCACATAGTCGCGTTGCGATTGCGATAAATCACCGTGCAAGGCATCGGCATTGTAACCATCTTCCATGAGCTTTTCAGCTACATCACGCGTTTCCATACGCGTGCGGCAAAAAACAATCGCATAGCAATTCGGGTAATTGTCAGCAACCCGTTTTAGGGTCGCATATTTGTCTCTGGCCTGAACCACATAATAATGATGCTCCACATTTGCAGCACCCTCATTTTTGCGTCCAACCGAAATTTCTTCGGGCGAATGCAAATATTTGTTGGCCAGGTTGGCTATTTCGCGCGGCATGGTAGCCGAAAACAAAAGGGTCTGTTTAATGGCCGGAGTTTCAGCTAAAATAGCGTCCAGTTCTTCCTTGAAACCCATATTCAGCATTTCGTCCGCTTCATCCAATACCATCCAGCGAATTTGGCTTACATTTAGTACTTTCCGCCTGATCAGGTCATGAACCCGCCCCGGAGTCCCGACAACTACCTGTCCACCACTCCGCAGCTCACGGATTTGCTTGCTAATATCGGCACCACCGTAAACGGCAATATTCTTAAACCCTTTCAGGTTTTTTGAAAACGCATCCAGGTCGCGGCTAATTTGGAGACATAACTCGCGGGTTGGACACAAAATCAGCGACTGAATATCTTTTTTACTCACATCACAGTTATGCAAAATCGGTAACCCGAAAGCCGCTGTTTTTCCAGTTCCTGTTTGCGCCAGGGCAATCAAGTCGTGTTTGTTATTTAAAAGATGTGGAATTGTTTTCTCCTGAATAGGAGTAGGTTGCTCAAAGCCCATTTCTGAAATGGCGCTAAGCAGTTCGGGTTTGATGCCCGTCTGTTCAAATGTCATCATTGTATTTATTTTTATCGAAGAACAACAAGTTCTCCGTACCCAATAAGCACTGATGACAATAAAATTTACTTTTCAATACACCCCTATGCCACCGATGCAAAAAATTGAGCTGCAAAGATAGATTTATTTTTCACACCTGATGCTTAGCTGTTTCTCATGTAAACTTCGTGTTAAGCCAATGCCCAACAACAGCCATTAAACTACTGAATAACAATGGATCCAATCAATACATTTCGTAACTTGTCATTCGAAAACAAAACTTTCACTCAATGGGATACTCCTACTTGTTTACCTGCCGAAAATGCAACCACAGCCAACAACTGTACGAAGGCTGGCGCTTTATGGAGCATGACCAAACGCCTGAGTCAATCATGAATTCAAACCAAATAAAACTACATTACAAAACCCGGCAAAAGATTAAAGCATTGGCCCAGTCGCACGAACAACTCCAACTAAAAACTGAATATAAAATTTACCGCTGCCATCGATGTCTTCAACTGTCCGATAAGCTGGTTGTTGCCGTTTGGAATGGCGACCATCTGCTTCATCAAACCCAATTTAAATGTGCCAACTGTAACACGCGGCTAAAACACACCAATATTCACCGGGTGAAATTCGCCATCTGCCCCAAGTGCAAAAGCAAGCTGTTTGAAAAATCCAAAGCGTTGATGCTTTGGAATTAAGTTTATATGATTAGTTTTACGCCAAAGTTTTACAGATGACTGTTGTACTCGTTGCCCTCCTTGTTTTTTTTATCAACATTCCCTTTGGTTACCTGCGATCAAAACACAAAAAGTTTAGTCTGATGTGGTGGGTTTACATTCATATTCCGGTCCCCTTCGTTATTATGCTCCGAATTTACAGTGATATTGGCTTCGCTTTTTACACCTATCCCATTTTGGTTGGGGCTTTTTTCGCCGGGCAATTGGTCGGGCGGGTTTACCTTCCGAGCAAATGCGGGAATTAAGCTAAGGGCAATAGAATGACCGATCTTAAAGAAAATACCACAAACGACAAATCCAGGGAATTTCAAGCCAATGAACGGACCTTTTTGGCCTGGATTAGAACCAGTATCGCACTGATGGGATTTGGTTTTGTCATTGCCAAGTTTAATCTTTTTCTCAAACAGCTTTCATTTGTTCTTGAAGCGGAAGATTTCTCAGAAAAACCCCACGGAACAATAGTCGGTATGATCATGGTTGCAATCGGGCTCGTCATGGCTATCTTCGCCTACATTCAGTTTAAAAAGAATGCCAATCAACTTGCTTCCAATGCGTATGCTCCTTCATCCAAATTACCATTGTTGCTTACGCTAATTATTGCCGTCGGCGGAGCTTTTCTGATCGTTTATTTTCTTACCAATCGTTAATTTAAATGACTGCAAATTCGCTATCTGCGAATGCAGCCGCAATTTCATCACCGATATTTTTATCTTTGTTATTCGAATCAATAATCAGCAATACTTTATGAAAGCACTATTCGTCTTATTTTTTGTCGCAATAATTGGACTACAGGTAGCAGCACAAAACAAAACAGCTGTGAGTTTATTCTGGAAAGATAGTCCGGAGCAAGTGAATATCATTGAGTCTGAGACTGGTGATCTGTATCAAAAAGTTGGGCATCACGGGCCGGCAGTAGAAAATGAGTGGCTGGGGTTACGACTTTATTTTGACCACAAAGTAGCCATCGACGTGTACAATAAAACCAAACCTCAGCTCGAACTGGAAGTGGCCAAATGGTATCCAACCCCCGGGCAGCAAGAAGAAGGCTGGGGAGCCGACCAGTATAAGGCCGGCCAAACGGTTGGACTCGGAGGCGTCCGACTGTGGGATGGCGAGCAAGTTGTTTTACTCAATCCGGTAAGTAAAAGGACTGCCCGTGTAAAAAAAGAAGCTAACCAATCGTATATGGAAATGCTTTCAGAAAACGTCCCTTACAAGGGCGACAATATTGATGTGCTTATCCGGGTGACCGTTTACTCCGGAATACGCGAAGCCAAAGTAGAAGCTTTTGCTTTTAGTTCTGAACCCGTTCAGTTTACCACCGGAATTAATTATCATGAGGGAACCTCCACTAAAGAAGGCGATGGATATCTTGCCACCTGGGGCTTGCACCCCGAAGATGTCGCTGCCTTTCAGCTCAACATTGGCGCTGCAATCCTATATGATCCAAATGATTTTACACAAACTCAGAAAACCGACACCGAATACGTATTGATTTCCAAACCAACAAACTACTTGTCGACTTGGATTACCTCGGCTTGCGAAAAAGAAAAGGATTTTGACGACCTGAAAGATTTCGTTGAATACCTCGAAAAATTGTAGCTTTCAAAATCCTGCTTCGTGCATGATTTTTTTCACATACCGCAACCACAAACCCCATAGATTGGATGAGAACACAACGGATTCACTGTCTTCAGCATGTCCCGTTTGAAGGACTGGGCGCGATTAAAAGCTGGATTGAAGATCGGGAACACCATTTGACCTATACTCGCTTTTACGAAGATCACTATCAATTGCCTGATCTCAACCAATTCGATTGGCTAATTGTGCTGGGAGGTCCCATGGGAGTTTACGACGATGAACTGTACCCCTGGCTCAAAGCCGAAAGGAATTTTCTGAAGGAAGCAATTTTCGCTCACAAAACCATTCTTGGAATTTGTTTGGGTTCACAACTTATTGCCAGCGCCCTGGGAGCCAGAATCTTCAGCAACAAAGAAAAGGAAATTGGCTGGTTTGATGTACAACTCACCCAGCAGGGAAAGCAGCATTTCCTTTTTCACGGGGTGCCAGAAACGTTCAAAGTCTTTCATTGGCATGGCGACACCTTCAAGCTACCGGAGAGTGCTACGCACCTGGCTCGATCTGTTGCTTGCGTCCAACAGGCATTCAGCTATTCAGATAAAGTTTTGGGCGTGCAATTTCATTTAGAAATGACCCCCGAATCTTTGCAAGAGATACTGAAAGCTTGCGACAATGAATTGATAAAAGACACCTACGTTCAAACGGAACAAGAAATTCTGTCCAACCAAGATGCCATGACAAACAATAACCAGCTGCTCCTCGCACTGCTCAACAAACTCGAAGAACGCTCGCTAACAAAATAGTGAAAACGAAAAAATCCCGCCTCCAGCGGGATTTTCTTTGTTCTATGCATTGACTTTCGCCAACTTTTCTTTGAGCAATCCTGGAATCTCGGAAGGCTCTTTAGCTACTGGCACATTGGCTTTGGCAAAGGCCTTAATTTTCTCTTCTGCTGTTCCTGAACCGCTGGAAATTATGGCTCCGGCGTGTCCCATTCTTTTCCCGGGAGGGGCTGTCTGCCCGGCAATGAAGGATACCACCGGCTTGGTCATGTGATTGGCAATGTATTCGGCCGCCTGCTCCTCCGCATCACCGCCAATTTCACCAATTAACACCACTGCATCGGTTTCCGGATCGTTTTCATACATTTCAAGTAAATCAATGTAGTACAATCCAGCTACGGGATCACCACCAATACCGACAACAGTGCTCTGCCCCATACCATTCATGGTCAACATATTCACCACTTCGTAAGTCAACGTGCCGCTCCGCGACATCAACCCAACATTTCCCTTCTTGAAAATCATACCTGGCAAAATGCCAACAAGTGCTTCATCGGGTGTAATCAACCCCGGACAGTTTGGCCCAATCAATTTGGTGCCGTTTCGCTTAATAATGGAGGTCACCCGAATCATGTCCTGAATGGGCACACCTTCGGAAATAGCAACTACCAACTCAATTCCGGCGTACGATGCTTCCAAAATGGCATCAGCCGCAAAGGCTGCCGGCACAAAAATGATCGAGGTATTGGCGCCTGTCTTCTTCACGGCTTCAGAAACGGTGTCAAACACCGGAATTCCTTCAACCTCCTGTCCGCCTTTCCCCGGCGAAGTTCCGGCTACGATATTGGTTCCATATGCTTTCATCCGACCGGCATGAAATTGTCCGTCACGCCCTGTAATTCCCTGCACCAGCAGTTTTGTATCTTTATTTACGAGAATACTCATTTTTTTTGATTTTTATGATTCCTGAACTCGACTTAACTCAATCGCTTTTTGAGCGGCTTCGCTCATGGTTTGCACGGTCGGCAATCCCTTCTCCTTCAACAAGGCTAAGCCTTCCTCTGCGTTAGTTCCCGACAAGCGCACCACAATGGGCATATCCGACTTGATGGTATCCAGCGCTTCGATTAAGCCACGGGCCACATCATCGCAACGGGTGATTCCACCAAAAATATTGATCATCACCGCATTCACATTCTTATCCGAAATCAGTATATTCATGGCGTCCACCACCTTTTGAGGATTGGAACTTCCGCCTATATCCAAAAAATTAGCCGGTTCGCCACCATACAGCTTAATCATGTCCATGGTGGCCATTGCCAGCCCCGCGCCATTAACCATGCAACCGATATTTCCATCCAACTTCACATAAGACAAGCCTTTCTCGTGAGCTTCAATCTCTTTGCGTTCATCTTCATCAGCCTCACGCATCGCTTCAATCTCGGGCTGCCGATACAGCGCACTATCGTCAAAGTTCATCTTGCCATCAATCGCCCATATCTTATGATCAGGCGTCAAAACCAACGGATTGATTTCTGCAATGGTTGCATCGGTTTCCACAAAGAGAGTGTACAGCTTTTGCAGAATGTCAGCGGCTTGTCGCGCCAACTTCACATCGCCAAACAGTTGCATTCCAATTTCACGAGCCTGAAAGTCGAGCAAGCCTGTCAGCGGATCGATCGGGAACTTATGTATAAGCTCAGGCGTGTTTTTCGCCACTTCCTCAATCTCCACTCCTCCTTCAGCACTGGCCATCAGAGTAACCGATTTGGTGTTTCTGTCGTTAATCAATCCGACATAAAACTCCTTCTCAATATCGACCGCGTCCGCCAGCAAAATTTTCTCGACTGTTAGCCCTTTAATGTCCATGCCTAAAATTTGGCCGGCTGCATCAATGGCTTCCTGCTTGGTTTTGGCTAATTTTACTCCACCGGCTTTTCCCCGTCCTCCAACGAGCACCTGTGCTTTTACGACGACCATACCGTCTTTCTTTGCCATTGCTTTTTCTACTTCCTCAACCGATTGGCAAAGCACATCGTTCGGTACCGGAAGGCCGTATTTCTTGAAGATTTCCTTGGCTTGATATTCGTGTATCTTCATAAATTATTTATTAAAAAAGGTTAGAAAATTCTAGTTCGGTATAAATGTATCAAAATATCTATAGGTCTGGAAGTATTTCAGACTACGCCCCACCCTATTTTATAACATATGAACAGCCGTTTTAATGAATTGTTTGTCCAAATATTCTATTTTATTGCAATCGATTGCATTTTCAGGACAGTGCCGTCTGATCGGCGTTAGAAAAACAAATATTTTCCTTCTGATTGCGCCTCGATGTGAATTCGCCTAATCTGGTTTATCCGGAAATAAAATCCAGGCTTTCCGCTTAAAAATGCGGACTTCATTGGCTAAAGCTAAAAATAACCGTAATTTTGGCCGCGAATATTTCACTTCAAACGACAATATGAAGTTTACATGATCGCTGAATTTTACCTTTTCAGAATAATTAAATAACCGATGAAAGAAGAAGTTATTCAACTCATTAAACAGGAAGCAGAAGCCGTTGCCAATATTCCTGTAACAGACCAGTACGAAGCAGCCATCCGGGTGATTGAAGAGCGGGTTCACCAGAACAAAGGCAAACTGGTGGCAAGTGGAATGGGCAAGGCGGGACAAATTGCGCTAAATATTGCTACTACTTTTAGCTCAACGGGCACCCCGGCGGTTTTTCTGCACCCGAGCGATGCACAACATGGCGATTTGGGCGTGATTCAGCCCAACGATGTCTTACTGCTGATTTCAAATTCTGGTAAAACCCGTGAAATTCTGGAACTGGTAAACCTGGCTGACAACCTGTACGAAAACCTTCCCATTATTGTGATTACTGGAAACCCAGACAGTGATCTGGCCAAGTTGGCTGATGCCGTTCTGTTTACCGGCAATCCGGATGAGGTTTGCACGCTCGGCCTCACCCCCAGCACTTCTACAACCACGATGACGGTTATTGGCGATGTGTTGGTGGTACTGATGATGAAGAAAATTGGATTTACAAACGAAGACTATGCCAAGCGTCACCACGGTGGCTATTTGGGTGATAAATCACGAACCCAGGCGAGACTGCTTCAAACAAAAAAATAAACCATGCGCATTACCCGAGAAAATACCGTAGGATTGGTGATTGATATGCAGGAACGATTAGTTCCTGCTATGGCCGAAAACGAAACCTTGGTCCATAACTGCAAAATTTTGACCGAAGGATTAAGTACGCTCAACATTCCCTTGTTGGTCACGCAACAATACACCAAAGGTTTAGGTGAAACGATTACCGAAATCGGTTCTCTTATCACCAATTTTAGTCCGATTGAAAAACGAGATTTCAGCTGTTGCGACGAAACATCGGTTCGTGAACAACTAAAAATCAATGGTGCTCAAAACATCATTATTTGCGGAATTGAAAGTCACGTGTGTGTTTTACAAACGGCCATCGACCTGAAAGAAGCGGGATATAGCCCCGTAGTGGTCATGGATTGTGTGTCGTCGCGCTCACTGGACAATGTGGATTTGGCTGCGGAGCGTTTTCGTCACGAAGGGATCATGATGACCTCCTACGAATCTATTTTATTTGAGCTAACCCGCTCGTCGGCAGCCGACGAATTTCGGGCAATTTCGAAGCTGGTTAAATAATTTCCAAGAAAAAAATACAAAAAAGAAGGCCGGGAAAAATCTCTAATTTTTCCCGGCCTTCTTTTTTTCGTTATTAGAATGGCTAGTTTCTTGACTAGTTTATCATGTCAAATCCACAATAAGGCACCAATACTTCAGGCACTTTAATGCCATCGGGGGTTTGATTATTCTCCAGTAAGGCAGCAACAATTCGTGGCAAAGCCAGGGCGCTTCCGTTCAGTGTGTGTGCAATCTGTGGCCTCTTCTGCCCGTCCTCGCGGAAACGCAACTTAAGACGATTAGCCTGGAACGACTCAAAATTCGAAACAGAACTGACTTCGAGCCATTGCTCCTGCCCGGCTGAAAATACTTCAAAATCATACGTCAACGCTGAGGTAAAACTCATGTCGCCACCACACAAACGAAGGATGCGATAGGGTAACCCAAGCTTCTGAACCAAGCCCTCCACATAGGCAACCATCTCATCCAGCACTTCGTAACTTTTATCGGGATGTGCGACCTGTACCACTTCCACTTTGTCAAATTGGTGCAATCGGTTCAGCCCACGCACATCTTTTCCGTACGAACCGGCCTCACGGCGGAAACAAGCACTGTAAGCGGTATTCTTAACGGGCAATTGTTTGGCTTCCAGAATCACATCGCGATACAAATTAGTAACCGGCACTTCAGCGGTTGGAATCAAGTACAAATTATCTTCTGTAACATGGTACATTTGCCCTTCCTTGTCGGGCAACTGACCAGTGCCAAAACCGCTGTCTTCGTTGACCATCAGGGGCGGCTGAATCTCGAGGTAACCCGCCTTTTGGGCTTCATCTAAAAAGAAGTTGATGAGTGCCCGCTGAAACCGTGAACCTTTTCCTTTGTAAACCGGAAATCCGGCGCCAGTCAGTTTTACTCCCAACTCGAAATCAATCAAATCGTATTTATCAGCCAACTCCCAGTGCGGTAATTTATCCGCACCCAAAGCTGGTTGTTCTCCTCCAGTTTTCACCACTTCATTGTCTTGCGGTGTTTTGCCGGCCGAAACCAGGTCGGCTGGCAAGTTGGGAAGCTGTACCTGCAACTCATAAACCTGCTCATCAATTTTAGCAAAATCCTCATCCAGTTGTTTGATGTTCTCCTTCAGTTCCGAAGTTCGTTCTTTTGCCTGATTGGCTTCCGTTTGTTTTCCGTCGCGAAACAGTTGCCCAATCTCGCGCGATAGCTGGTTCATTTCAGCCTTGAACTGATCGGCTTTCACCTGAATTTCATTCTTGGCTTTGTATAAATCACTAATCTGTTCAACGATGGCTGACGCATCAAAATTCTTCTTCTTCAACTTTTCAACAACCAACTCCGGGTTTTCCTGGATAAAACGTAAATTGAGCATTTCTGAACGGGTTTAAATTTTGTCGGGCAAAGTTATAAAATAAAAAATCTCCTGCCTTAGCAAAGACAGGAGATTCTCCTAAACATATCTTAAAATCGTTTAGTTTTCTGCCGCCACAATTGGTTCAACAGAGATATACGATTTGTTGTCTCTTTTCTTTCTGAAAACAACAGTTCCATCAACTAATGCAAATAATGTATGATCTTTTCCCATACCAACATTATTATCAGGATGATGAGAAGTTCCACGCTGGCGAACAATAATGTTTCCAGCTTTGCAAACCTGACCGCCGTAAATTTTCACACCAAGTCGTTTACTTTCCGATTCGCGTCCGTTTTTCGAACTACCGACACCTTTCTTATGAGCCATGGTCTAATGTTTTTAGGGTTATCCAATAATATCTTCAATCTGAATCTGAGTCAAATACTGACGGTGACCATTTTTCTTCTTGTAACCTTTTCTTCTTTTCTTTTTGAAGACAATTACTTTGTCACCTTTCATGTGTTCCAGTACTTTGGCACTCACTTTTACACCTTCTACTTTTGGTGTTCCGACTTTTACACCGGATTCATCTTCAACTAAAAGTACATTTTCAAACTCAACACTTGAACCTGCTTCTTCCTGAAGACGATGAACAAAAATCTTTTTGTCCTTTTCTACTTTAAATTGCTGTCCTGCAATTTCTACAATAGCGTACATGTTGTATCTTTTAAAATTCCCTCCGGCAGGCGGAAACATGGTAGTATTCCTCTTTTTAGAGCCTGCTCGAAAACTTCGGACTGCAAAAGTAGATATTTTTTACTGACAAGCAAAGATTCCTTGATCTTTTTTACTGAGTCTAACTGAATTACAATTGTGATGGGTAATTTCAATTAAATGAGGATTTAAGAAACAGGCTCGAATTTTAATGAAACACTAAAACTATTGTTATATTTGCTTGCAAACATTGCTGATGTTCTATTTTTATGCAGAAAAAAAAGCTAAATATTCTTGGACTCTCAGTTAGTCAAACACAATCAGGAGCTTACGCCTTGGTTTTAGCCGAAGAAAATGGCGACCGTCGAATTCCCATAATCATTGGACCAGTTGAAGCCCAGTCGATTGCCATTCAGCTGGAAGGTTTGAAACCACCACGACCATTAACGCACGATTTATTTAAAAACCTGGCATTTGCTTTCGATATTAACGTTTCAGAAGTCGTTATTTACAAGCTGGAAGAAGGTATCTTTTATTCTGAACTGGTTTGTACGTTGGATGAAGAAGAAGTCCGCATTGACTCGCGAACTTCTGATGCCGTTGCGTTAGCGCTTCGATTTAAATGTCCGATTTACACCAACGAAGATATTCTGGAAAAAGCCGGCATTGTTATGGACACCGAAGGAGAAAATCCGGTTGAATTTGAAGATCGCTCCAGCGAGTCTGGTTCAAGAAGCGAGTTTGAGAGTTATACTGAAAATGAGTTGAAAGAAATGTTGAATGAAGCAGTCAGCAATGAAAATTATGAGCGTGCTTCCAAAATCAGAGATGAGCTAAACCGTCGCAAGAAATAAATATCTGTCGGAAAATGAACAAATTTTTATTCCTCATCCTGGCAACATGCTGTTTGTTGACCACCCTCTCCTTCTCAGCTTATTCAAACACTCAAACAACCAGCAAAGACAACCTTATTGTGCAGGAAGATTCCGGCAGGAACTCGAATATTTTAATTGATCGATCCGCAGAACAGGCTTTTAGCCTCACCACAATTTTTCGCGGATTAATGGGCATGCTGGTGCTGGTTGGCCTCGGCGCATTGCTCTCCAAAGACCGAAGAAATATTCCGTGGAAGACCGTTGGCATCGGATTGATTTTCCAGATTGTGCTCGCACTAGGTGTTCTTTATGTTCCTTTCATACGTGCAGGCTTCGATTTTTTTGGGCAAATTTTCGTCAAAGTACTTGATTTTACCAAGGCAGGCAGCGAGTTTTTGTTTGGCACCCTGGTCGATTTCGATCAGTTTGGAATGATCTTCGCCTTTCAAATTTTGCCAACAATCATTTTCTTTTCGGCACTGACCAGCCTATTATTTTACTGGGGAATTATTCAGAAAATCGTGTGGGCCCTGGCTTGGGTTTTTACAAAACTCATGAAACTCTCTGGGGCTGAAGCGCTTTCAGTAGCTGGAAATATTTTCCTGGGGCAAACCGAATCGCCGCTGATGATCAAAGCTTATCTGCCAAAAATGAACAACTCGGAAATCATGCTGGTGATGACCGGAGGAATGGCGACCTTGGCTGGAGCCGTATTAGCTGCCTACATTGGCATGCTCGGTGGAAACGATCCGTTGCTGCGGCTCGAATTTGCCAAGCACCTGCTAACTGCTTCGGTAATGGCAGCACCCGGCGCGGTTATTTTTTCCAAAATCATGGTGCCCAACCCCGACACCGTAAATAAAGACATTGAAGTTAGCAAAGACCGTATTGGCAGCAACGTGCTTGATGCCATCACCAACGGAACGTCGGAAGGACTCAAGCTGGCGGTAAATGTAGGCGCCATGCTGTTGGCTTTCCTTGCTTTAATTGCCATGCTCAACTTCACCTTTGGCAAAATTGGCGACTGGACCGGATTGAACACACTGATAGCCCAGGGAACAGATGGCCGCTTCAACGAACTATCGCTTCAATTTTTAATGGGGTACTTGTTTGCGCCAATCATGTGGCTCATTGGCGTTGGCCAGCAAGATATTCTTTTGGTTGGACGACTGCTGGGCGAAAAGCTTATTCTGACTGAATTTATTGGGTACATCAGCCTTTCAGAGCTGAAATCAGCCGGACAATTTGCTGAGTACAAATCCGTCATCATGGCTACCTACATCCTTTGTGGATTTGCCAACTTCGCTTCCATTGGGATCCAAATCGGAGGCATTGGAGCGCTGGCCCCAAACAAGCGGGTCACCCTCTCGAAATACGGCATGCCAGCCTTAATCGCCGGCACACTGGCCTCGTTGATGTCGGCCACCATTATTGGGATGATTTTAGGGTAGAATAGAATTACCCTGTTATCTTAAGTTACACACGAGCATCAAAGTCGCTCAAAAACCTCATTTTTAAGTATATAGACCATCATGCGCGATGCCACTCCGTTTGGCCATGAGTATCAAATACCCCCTCCAAATTGCGATTCAAAGGTTACATCCGGCTTCATGTTTTTTAATACCTAACAATCAGTGTTTTATTAACGTAAGACTTGATATAAAAATCATTCAAAACTTTCTGTTATGAAAAACATCAACTTAATATTCGGATTTTTCATGTTGATCTTTCTTGTCTCCGGTTGTAACAACAAGCCCGTAATTGGACTACTGATGGATACAATTGAAAGAGAAAGATGGGCAAAAGACCGGGATCTCTTTGTCGAGAAAGTCGAGGAACTCGGAGGTTCTGTAATCGTTAAAGTTGCTGATTCAGATGCTTCAGTCCAGTTTCAGCAAGCACTCGAATTATTCAATGAAGGTATTGACGCATTGGTGATTATTCCGGTTGACAAAACAGTGGCTGCCGGCATTGTGAAAACAGCCAAAAAAACCCAGATTCCGGTATTGGCCTACGACCGGCTAATTTGGGATTGCGACCTGGATTTCTACATTTCAACAGACAACATTCAAATCGGAGAAAAACAAGCTGAATATCTGGCAAAAGCAAAGCCCGAAGGCAACTACGTGCTTATTGGCGGGCCAACCAAAGATAACAACTCAGTGCAACTCTACCTGGGCTGGATGAATGTCCTGCAGCCATTGATTGATAAAGGTGATATTGAGATCACATCCAACAGTTTTGTGGAAGAATGGGAGCCGGAACAAGGCTACGAGATCGTCAAAAACCTGTTGGAGGCCGGAGAACAAATTGATGCCATTATAGCCGGAAACGATGCATTAGCAAGTGGAGCGATTCAGGCTCTGCACGAATACGATATGGATGGAGAAGTCCTCATTGCCGGACAAGATGCCGACATCAACGCCATTCGAAATATTGTCTTTGGAAACCAAACCATTACGGTATATAAGCCCCTGGAGTCCATGGCTTTTAATGCGGCGGCCGCGGCAGTCAAGCTAGCAAAAGGCAAAGATCCAACAGACAACATGAGCTTCACGGTTAACAACGGACACCGTTTGGTTCCTGCCATCCTGCTGGAAGGACAGGTGGTGAATAAACAAAACGTAAGAATGACCGTCATTTCTGAAGGTTTTGTTGCCGAGCAGGAAGTATTTGAATGATATCGTACCGGTCATTTAACGAAAGAGCGTGAGCATTTTTGCTTGCGCTCTTTTTATGTTCGCCCGCCAATTGTTTATAAGTTTGCCTTTCCCTGTTCAACCAAAAAGCTTAACTTCCCCATTTCAAAAATTGACAGGCAGAATACGAACCCCTTGGAGGAACAATCATGAAGCAATATCTTGATTTACTGGATCATGTAACCAAGCATGGTATTAAGAAAGAAGACCGCACCGGCACCGGAACGATCAGCGTATTTGGATACCAAATGCGGTTTAACCTGGAAGAAGGCTTTCCGGTATTGACAACCAAAAAACTTCATCTAAAATCCATCATCCACGAATTACTGTGGTTTTTGGATGGCGACACCAATAACAATACACTGAAAGAAAAAGGCGTTCGGATATGGAATGAATGGGCCGACGAAGATGGCAACCTGGGTCACATTTACGGATACCAGTGGCGCTCGTGGCCAACGCCCGACGGCAAGCACATTGACCAGATTTCGGAAGTGGTGCAGTCCATCAAAAACAATCCCAACTCGCGCCGGCTAATTGTCAGCGCCTGGAACGTGGGCGAGCTTGACCAAATGAACCTGCCCCCCTGCCACTTGCTGTTTCAGTTTTATGTGGCCGATGGCAAACTGAGCTGCCAGCTCTACCAACGGAGCTGCGATGTGTTTCTGGGAGTGCCTTTCAACGTTGCATCCTATGCTTTATTAACCATGATGATGGCCCAGGTTACGGGTTTACAACCTGGCGAATTTATTTGGACCGGTGGCGATGTGCACATTTACCAGAACCATTTGGATCAGGTAAAACTACAGCTAACCCGTGTCCCGAAGAAACTGCCACAAATGAAAATCAATCCGGATGTTCAGTCGATTTTTGATTTTAAGTTCGAAGATTTTGAATTGACCAACTACGAAGCTCATCCACACATTCCGGGCAAAGTTTCGGTTTAATACATACGAACATTCGGGGTTTCACTTCAAGTGAAGCCTTCAATTAATCAATAGAACCCATGATTCACGAAAATATTTCCATTATAGTAGCCATTGCCCAAAATTTTGCGATTGGCAAAAACAACGATTTACTGTTTCACCTGCCCAACGATTTAAAACACTTCAAGGAAATCACTTCGGGGCATACCATTATTATGGGCCGCAACACCTTGCTGTCGCTACCCAAATGGCCTTTACCCAATCGTCGCCACATTGTGATCAGTGACCAGATAGACGACTGTTTTGACGGATGTGAAGTCGTTTCGTCGATTGAAGAAGCAATTGAAAAAGTAAAAGATGAAGCCGAAGCATTTATCATTGGCGGGGGCATGATTTACCGGCAATTTTATCCGCTGGCCGGAAAACTTTACCTAACCCTTGTACACCAGGATTTCGATGCTGATGTTTACTTCCCTGAAATTAACTACGACGAATGGGAACAGGTTAGCCGGGAAAACTTTCATGATGAGAAAAATGGGTTTGACTATTCCTACATCAATTTGAAGAGAAAATTAACCCAAGTTTAGCCAGCTAGAAAAGTCACACGTAACTTTGAATGAAATCACGTGTGACTCTGGTAAAAGTCACAGTTGACTCTCGATGGTATCACACGTGACTTTTACAAATGGCGAATTTTCCACTAATGGCCGGAAATAAATAGTACCAATTAATACATTAATTTCCCCAAGTTGTCGAAGCGTTTTTGGTAGTCGGAAATGGCGTGCATCATTACTTCGCAGGCTTCATCAGCGCCATAGGTATGGGTAATTTCCGTTTCGTTGTCTTTTCCCGGCATATCCTTGTATGTCAAAAAGTAGTGTTTCAAACGTTCAACCACAATCGGGGGAAGATCCTGAACATCCTTATAGCCTTCATAGACAACATCGTTGTTGAGTATGGCGATGATTTTATCATCAGCCTCATTGCCATCAATCATTCGGAAACCACCAATGGGCCTGACATCAACCAAAATATCACCGTGCGTAATGTCTTTTTCAGTCAGTACACATACATCAATCGGGTCACCGTCGCCCTTGATACCAGTTTTCCCTGTCTTCTGCATGCAGTATTCGCCTACTTCATCGCCACAAAATGTTTGTGGAATAAAACCGTATAAAGCAGGCACCACGTTCGAATACTTTTGAGGACGATCCAGTCGCAAATAACCGCTGTCTTTATCAATTTCGTATTTGACTGTATCGGTTGGAACCACTTCAATAAAAGCGGTTACCTTCTCGGGGGCATCTTTCCCAATGTACACACCGTGCCATGGATGTGATTTATAACGAAGCCCCATGAGCCGGCCAATAGGATCAGACATTTTATCAACCATATGATTTTCTTTATCAGTTTAGAAATTAAAACCTCGAGGAATCCAAAATGTTTCGAGGATTTCACATTTTATGCAAAATTAAAAAAGCCTGTTTGTTATTGAATGATAACAGACAGGCTTTTCGTTTTATTTAACGAATGTTTTATGTTTTTAGAAACTCCGACACGGCCCTTCTTCCAATTCGATCCACCGCGACGACCTGAAATTGATCGTCGGGCTGGCTATCAGAAATGCGAAAGATCATCTTTTCTTTGGTAACCAATGGTTCATGCTCCAACACAGAAACTTTTTGTCCATTCTTCAAAACTTCGTAATGGCTAAGTGGCTCGTCACCTGCAAACGCCATTCGCCAGGAAACTTCCACATCCATTCCTGCCTTTTCGATACTCACATCATTCGGCGCGCTCAACTCATGCCTTTCAATCTGAAAATAATTGGCTTTTCCGTCTTTTGCCTTCAATCCCAAATCCTCAAGCTCACGCCGTTCCAGTTCCGACAATTCATTCGGTCCAATTTGCGCGGCATAAAAGTTCTGAACCAACTGGCATTTCATCGGATCATCATCAATTTGACCAATGCCAATAATCGCAGTATGCACGCCGGGTGTCGTCAACGAATACTCAACCAACGGTCTGCTGGGAATCGCTTTGGTTCCCACCCGCCGGACAACATCAGCCGGAACATTCGACCACTTGGCTTCTTTATCGTACATAGCCCCATCGGCAAATACCTTCATCGCAATCACACCCATATTTTTTGCTTTGGCCAGCGGAATGGCGTTATACTGCATGTTGAACATCCGCCGGTCGTTTACATTGATAGCAATCAGCATGGCATCCAGCAGATCGAAACGATCGCGTTGAATCATCTCCATCATGACCGGGGCGCTGTAGTGGCCTGAAAAGCCAATGTGCTTGACCAGCTTTTCATGCTTGGGATTGAGTCCGGTCAAGTTGGTTCCGTCACGATAATCCCGCAGAGCAACAAAAGCGCCAAACTCCCCATCCGGATCAAGCGGTGTTTCCAAGCCTTTGTATAAAACGTCCACTTCTTCCATGAAATTCAGGTTGTGGGCCAGAATCATATCCACATAGGCGCCTTCGGGATAGTTGCCTTTGCCATCGCCAAACAGTTGCGACAGCGAACGCTTCAAATCTCCAATGGCTCCCATACCATGATCTCCGTTGGTCCAATTGCGAACGGTATCCGAATCTGAAGGGAAATTATTATTCCCCCAACGGATGTGTGTTTTGGTCGTCAGAAAAATCGACTTCCTCAGGTTCTCATCGTAATTTTCGTCTCCTGGAATAAGATTCAACTTGCGGAATGCTTTGCCAAAATTGGTTTGGCTGGGGCCATACAAGTTGGAGGTGTCGTAGTAATTAATCCCCATTTGAAACGCCTTCAAAATAATGGGAACAGGATCAACATCGTCCGGTGTCCATTGGATGGAAGCCTGACCTCCCAAGCCAAGCGTTGTGACTTCAAAATCGATTTTACCAAATTTCCGCTTCATCGGAGTGGGGAGCTTGCCCAAAGCAAAATTATCGAGCGGAAGTAAGGTTGCTCCCGCTGTAGTTGCTGCCGACAAGCGAATAAAATTTCGACGATTTAGTTTGTAAGGTTCATCTTGCTTCATGATTCTTAAATTTTACGACTAAAGGTACGTTGAAAAATTGAATTTGTTTGTCGGGCAACTTTTGTTTGAAAACTAAAACCACACTGAAAGAATCATTGAACAAACCGTCAAGCTGGTCCCGCCGCTAAGCCCAATGACAAGTGGCGCACAGTCTCTTTTTTCCAAAAACATAGGTTCATTTCCCTTCATTTTCATTAAAAATCAACACAATACAACAACACCTGACATTTGGAACTCAAACTGAAATTCATTAGTTTCGCCCCATATGAAATATTTATTGACCCTGCTTTTTGGTTTCTTTTTCATCCAGTCATGGGCCATATTGCCTGATCCCATTCAAATTTTCTACAGCGATTCGTTCAACATTCACCGGGCACAATTGCATGATAACGACTATGAACACCGAGCGCTTGCAGAAAGTTACCAGGAGCAGGCGCAAATTGCTATGAGCTACTACCCTGAGCTGAAAGGAATCGATATTGAATTTGTACGGAAAGACATTAAAACAACCATGGCCGCCCGTCCGGCAATGGATTTCATTTTCAGAAAGAAGGAAAACCGGAAATACAAAATTTTCATCGACACCAGTGTCAAAAACGAAAAAGGCCTGCTTTTGAGCGACGTTCCATTCAATGCGCAAGTAGGCATCATCGGGCATGAATTGGCTCACGTGGTGGATTATGAAGAAAAAAGCGCTGTGGGAGTTGTGTTCACCGGCATCGGCTACCTGTTTCACCCCTACCGGAAAAAGCTGGAACGAAAAGTTGATGAAATCACCATTGCACATGGATTGGGGCACCAAGTCATGGAGTTTTCTTCTTATGTTTTGAATGAATCCAACGTTTCAGAAAAATACAAAAAGTACAAACGCAAAATCTACTACAAACCGAAACAGCTCAATACCTTGATGTCGGGCTATTCGATTTATTGAATTGAATCAATTTCCCCAGTTCTCCCTGTCCAAACTCCGATGTTGAATGGCTTCGGAAATGTGATGCGCTTCAACCTGATCAGTCGCTTCTAGATCGGCAATGGTTCGGGCAACGCGTGAAATCCGGTCGTAAGCCCGGACTGAGAGCCCTAGTTCTTCCATTGCATTTTTCAGCAGAATATTACTGGCATCATCCAGCTCCACGTAGTCGTGAATTTGGCGGGACGACATTTGTGCGTTATAAAAAATACCATCCATTCCCTTGTATCGCTTCGATTGGACTTTGCGGGCACGAATCATCCGTTCGCGGATCACTTCGCTATTTTCCGTCTCCGCCAGCCCCGTTATTTCTTTGAAGGGCAACCGGCACTACTTCCAGATGCATATCAATCCGATTGAGCAGTGGACTCGAAATTTTGCTTAGGTACTTGGGAACCATCCCCCGGAGCGCACACGCATTCTTTGGTTGTGTGATTGTAATAACCTCAGGGGCCGGGATTCATCGAAGCCACCAACATCAGGGAATTCATCCCAAAAAAAGCACTCCATTGTGGACCAGCAAGATTTCGTCCGGCTGTGGATAAGTGCCGCCACCAACACGAGCTACGTCGGTTTCAACACTTATCGTCGCGGCATCAATACCATGAACTGCTGCAGCAAAGGTTTTGATCATCATAGAAGTGGAATTTAAGTCTAACCTCCAGACAAAACATAAATTCAAAACCATTGAGACTGAATTGCAGATTTTCAATCTGTTGTTCATTTTTTCTATCTTTAATCTCGAATCTAATCAAAAAAGTATGCCCCTGAAACAGAAACTTTACGAGATTATTTTTGAAGCCGACACCCCAAAAGGGAAGCTTTTTGACGTTGTCTTGCTGGTCATTATTTTAATCAGCATCCTTTTGGTTTTGCTCGAAAGCGTTCCCTCCATCAATGCCCGGCACCTCGATTTGCTAAGAATTCTGGAATGGGTGATTACAGGCATTTTCACCGTAGAATACGTTGTTCGGATTTTCGTCGTCAAACGTCCGTTCCGATATGTGACCAGCTTCTACGGAATCATCGATTTTCTAGCCGTTGTGCCCACTTATCTGAGCCTGATTTTCATAGGCAGTCAAAGCTTGGCGGTGATTCGTGCCATCCGGTTGTTGCGGATCTTCCGGATTTTCAAACTGAACCGTTACACCATGGCCGGAAAAAATCTCAGCCTGGCCATGAAAGCCAGCCGCGAAAAGATATTTGTATTCCTTTTCTTCGTAATTAATGTCGTGCTGATCGTTGGCACCCTAATGTACCTGATTGAAGGACCGGAGAATGGATTTACCAGCATTCCAACCGGTATTTACTGGGCCATTGTGACCATGACGACTGTGGGGTATGGCGATATATCACCGCAAACCCCAACCGGACAGCTACTGGCCAGTGTCTTAATGATCGCAGGCTATGCTATTATCGCCGTCCCTACTGGTATTGTGACTGCCGAGATGATCCGTTCAACAGACCACCCAAACACCCAGGTTTGCCCACATTGTCTGCACGACAAGCATGAGAGCGACGCCTTGTTTTGTAAAAAGTGTGGAGAGAAACTGAATTAACCGGTTATCGCATTTGTGGCTTGAATTTGCATCGCATATCTTTTTGCCTTCGCTCTTTCATCGTCTGGCTTGATTTTTGTAATTTTGCAAGTCAATCAATAATTTAAAATCATGATCGGTAATTTTTTTCACTTACCCAACCACCGTCGTTTCAGCATTCCTTTCCGCTATTACGATCCGGAAAAAGAGGAAATGCAAAACCGTGAGGACCGGATTAAAAAAGAGTTGGGTATTCATGAAAAAAAGGCATTTGACAAAAACTACCGACCCAATATTCGGGGGCAGTTTCGTCAGGCCATGGGCAATTCGTCTAAAACAGCCTCGGATGCCAGACGCCGTTCCAACACCCGGTTGATTACGCTGATTGTTGTTTTATCGATTGCTGCTTACCTGTTTTTAAAATTTTAAAACTCTTCTGTGTCAGATATCATTCAACTACTTCCTGATTCGGTTGCCAACCAAATTGCTGCAGGAGAAGTTATTCAACGACCTGCATCCGTTGTCAAAGAATTGGTCGAAAATGCCATTGATGCCGGAGCATCACATATCAAAATAAATTTGAAAGATGCCGGGCGAACACTCATCCAGGTGAGCGACAATGGCTGCGGCATGTCGGACACCGATGCACGCATGGCCTTTGAACGGCACGCCACGTCGAAAATCAAGGCTGCCAGAGACTTGTTTGCCATTCGCACCATGGGTTTTCGTGGCGAAGCACTGGCATCCATCGCTGCCATTGCTGATGTGGAACTGCACACCAAGCAACATGATCAGGAAATTGGCACCATGATCCACATTAGCGGGTCAAACGTGCTGAAGCAGGAAGCTACCAGCTGTGCCGACGGCACCAATTTTCTGGTTAAAAATCTATTCTTCAACGTTCCTGCCCGGCGTAAGTTTTTGAAATCGAATGCCGCCGAATTAAAACACATCATCAACGAAATCCAGCGCGTGGCTCTGGCGAATCCGGATATTGCCTTTTCATTGATTCACAACCAACAAACGGTTTATGAACTGGGACAGGACAACATTCGCAAGCGGATTTTCGCCCTGTTTGGAAAGAACAGCACACAAAATCTGATTCCGGTAAATACCGATACCAGTCTGGTGAAAATAAGCGGCTACATTGGGCAACCCAAGCATGCCCGAAAAACATTTGGCGAACAATTTTTTTTCGTCAACAAGCGGTTCATGCGGCACCCGTTTTTCCACAAGGCAGTGATGCAGGCTTATGAAAAGATTTTACCGCCCGATAGCATTCCCTCCTACTTTTTGTTTTTCGAAGTGAATCCAGAGAATATCGACATCAACATTCACCCCACAAAAACAGAAATCAAGTTTGAAAATGAATCGGCCATCTGGCAGATGATAAAAGCTACCGTTCGCGAATCGCTGGGGAAACACAATGTAGTTCCCTCCATTGATTTTGACCAGGCGGGCAGCCTTGACATTCCGGTAGCACCCAAAAATACGGGTGACATTCGCCCGCCACAAATCAAGATCGATCCCACTTATAACCCGTTTGATTCGGAGAAGAAACAATCCGGGAGCAGCTCTTATCCTTCATCGCTAAAGAATCAATCTCAAACCCAGTACTGGGAAAAACTGTACCAGGATTTTGAAAAAGACCAACCATCTGACGAGTCTGAGGTTTCGCAATTGGAAGAAACATCGGGGGAAATTCGGCACGAAGAACCATTCTCCGGAAAAACCTTCATCCAGTTTAAAAACAAATACATCCTCACTCCGGTAAAATCGGGACTGATGGTGATTGATCAAAAGCGGGCCCACGAACGCATTCTCTTTGAAAACTTCATGGCTGTCATCGAAAGCAACGAAACGGTCAGCCAGCAACAGTTGTTTCCGCACACCTTCGATTTGAATGCGGCCGATGCTGAGTTGCTACGCTCGGTTTTGGACGATTTGAAAGCGCTGGGTTTCGACATTCGTGATTTTGGCAACAACAGTTTCATCATCAATGGCACCCCGGGTATGCTGGACAATTCGTCGCCCTTATCCGTTATCGAAACCCTGCTGGAGGACATGAAAAGCTCAGCCTCAGACCTGAAGGAGAAAGCGCGCGAAAAAGTGGCTGCTTCGCTTGCCCGGGCTTCGGCTATTTCGTATGGCTACAACTTGAAGCAGGAGGAAATCAATCAATTGATTGACCAGTTATTTGCCTGCTCAACACCAAACTTTTCGCCCACGGGCAAGCAAGTGTTAACAATTGTTCCTATTGCGCATTTCGAAAAACTTTTGAAGTGACAAATTGTCTATAGAATTGTTTACTTTGTATTGAAAACAACTTTTGGCGTGGCTCTTGCAGCCAGCATCTAAATTTTCAACTATGCAGAATTTCAGACCCAACTTAAGCTCAATACCTCCGGTTGTCAAAAACCTGATCATTATTAACGTGCTGATGCTTTTAGCGACTTACATCATGAGCATGCAAGGCATTGAGCTAAGCCGGATTCTTGGCCTTCATTACATTGCGTCGCCAAAATTCGAGCCCTACCAGATTGTTTCGCACATGTTTATGCACGGCGGCTTTACGCATCTTCTGTTCAACATGTTTGCCCTGTGGATGTTTGGCCGGATTTTGGAAAGTGTTTGGGGCCCGCGGCGGTTCTTTATTTATTACTTTGCCACCGGTTTGGGAGCTGCAGTCTTACACACTTTTGTCAATTGGATCGAATACCAGTCGGTTACATCACAAATGTCGCCCGAGCAAATTGATTTAGTTTTGCAGAATGGTGCCAATATTTGGATGCAGGGAAAAAACTACACCGACCCTTTAATGGGTAAATTGAACCTCTTACTGAATGTGCCGACTGTAGGAGCTTCCGGCGCAGTATTCGGCGTTTTACTGGGCTTCGGAATGTTGTTCCCCAATACGCAGTTGATGTTACTGTTTCCACCTATCCCCATCAAAGCCAAATATTTTGTGATTGGCTACGGGTTGATCGAATTGTATCTTGGCTTGTCGCGTCCAGGAAGCAATGTTGCCCACTTTGCCCACTTGGGAGGGATGCTTTTTGGGTATCTGCTCATTCGTTACTGGAACAAAAATACGCGAAACTTCTACTAATCTGTGACTATGAGTATTATCGACGAAATAAAGGAGTCATTCAAAAAGGGATCGGTACTTACCCGTTTGATCTATATCAATTTGGGGGTATTCCTTTTTATCCGCGTCCTCAACGTTTTCTTTTTTTTACTGAACAAGGATTTCTCGCTGGTGAACTGGCTTGCTCTTCCAGCCGACATCAACCAACTGGCCTACAAACCATGGACGTTGATCACCTACATGTTTCTGCATTTTGACTTTCTGCATATCCTTTTTAATATCCTTTGGCTGTACTGGCTTGGCAAAATATTTCTGTTCTACTTCAACTCTAAACAGTTGGTGGGTATCTACATTTTGGGTGGCATAGCCGGCGGAATCTTTTTCCTCGCGGCGTATAATTTGTTCCCGGCATTTACTGAAATGGTTGTTTTTTCGAGGCTGCTGGGAGCTTCCGCATCGGTTATTGCCATCGTTATAGCAGTGGCTATGTGGGCGCCAAATCACACCATTAACCTGTTGTTCATAGGACCGATTCGAATGAAATACATTGCCTTGGTCTCACTGGCCATGTATGTAATTGGCATTGCTTCGTCGAATGCAGGCGGAAACCTGGCACACTTAGGTGGCGCGTTCATGGGGATGCTCTTTGTGTTGCAATACCGGAAGAACAATGACCTCACCAAAGGCGTATCGAGTATTTTGACTAAAGGAGAAAAACTTTTTAAGCCCAAACAAAAGATCAAGGTGACTTATAAAGGAACAACAGTTGACGATGTTGAGTATAACCGTCAACGAAACCTGAAACAAGAAGAAATTAACCGCGTGCTGGAGAAAATCAGCAAATCGGGCTATGACTCACTAACTAAGGAAGAAAAAGAACTGCTTTTCAAAATGGGCAAATAAATTAGGTTATGACCGAGAATGCTGTCCATATTCCTGATTTAAGCAGCGAATTTTCGTTTCGTACTTCACGTAGCAGTGGTCCGGGAGGTCAGCATGTCAACAAAGTAGATTCGCGCGTGGAGCTGCGTTTCAATATTGAAAACTCACAATTGCTCACTGATCAGCAAAAAGAAATTCTTCAGGAAAAGCTGACCAATAAACTAACTACCGAAGGTGACTTGATCGTTGTGAGTCAAAAAGAACGTTCGCAACTACGCAACAAGGAGATTACAATTGAAAAGCTTTATGCGCTTCTTGCAAAAGCCCTTCGACCGGTCAAAAAACGAAGAGCAACCAGGCCTACACGTACATCGGTCGAAAAGCGCATCACCTCCAAAAAACAAACCGGAGAAAAGAAGAAATGGCGAGGAAAAATTGATTTGTAAAAAGCGATTGATGCGATCTCGAGAAACCGTATCATTTAAATAGACAAGCTCATGAAACTCCTATTAATCACTCTATTACTACTGAATGTCAGCATGAGAACTCAAGCCCAGCATATAAGTCCACACCAACTTAAAACAGGCGATCTGCTGTTTCGGGAAACCGCGTCAAGTAACTTATCGCAAGCCATTGACCAGGTTACTCAAACCGACAAGCAAACCCACTTCTCGCATGTTGGGCTGGCAGTAGTTGAAAACGATTCGGTTTATGTATTGCACGCCAGCCCTATTGGCGGCACCTGCCAGGTTTCGTTAACCGAATTCTCTCAGCCTGACGGAGATTCGGCACTGGTTTCAATTTACCGTTTGCAGACCCGATATCAAGCCACGATTCCCAACGCTATTGCGCAAGCCAAGCGTTTACTGGGAAAACCTTACAATTTCAGCTATGTGCTGTCCGACACCAGTCATTATTGCTCCGAGTTCATTTACCTGGCTTTTGCACACGACTCAATTTTTACATTGAATCCCATGACTTTTAAAAATCCTGAAAGCGGTGAATTTGATTCCACCTGGGTAAGACACTACGAAAAGCTAACGATGGAAATCCCGGAAGGCCTTCCCGGCTGCAACCCCAACGGCATGGCAGCCTCAGACAAACTAAAACACCTGGGAATTTTACAGCTAGCCTCACTCACTGAATTGCAGGAAAGCAGGTGAAGATCAGACTAACCGCATCTTTGCACACAACCTACGAATTCCTGAATAGAACTTTCAAAGCGCAAGAACAGCCAGCAAGTCAACGATTGTCTTCATACAAGGGAAGTTCGACATAGAATGTGGAACCTTTATCCATCTCCGTTTCAAACCAGATGTTACCACGTGCATTTTCAATAATTTTTTTTACAATAGCCAGGCCAAGTCCCATTCCACTGCTTTTGGTTGTAAAGTTGGGCTGAAACATCTGCTGTCGAATGTCCTCCGGGATACCCGTGCCATTATCCCGAACAGAAATCACAGCCCTATCATCTTTCTTTGTCAGAACAACCCTCACTTTTCCACTTCGCTTAGGCGGAATTGACTGGATAGCATTTTTTATCAGGTTAACCATTGCACGCGAGACCTGTTCCTGGTCAGCATAAACCAGCAATTCTTCCTGTTCTTCCAGCTCCACTGACAAGTCAATGTAGGTGCTTGATTCGAACAGCTCGGTTACTTTGGTCAGCTGCTTTGCCAAATTGAAAACCTCGTTTCGAGCTTTTGGAATTTTGGCAAAGTTGGAAAACTCTGTTGCAATATCCGACAAAGTATCAATCTGCTCAATCAACGTTCGGGTCACCCGGTTAAAATACTCATCAAAGTGGGCTCCCTTCTCATTTTTAGCTCGTTGCAAGTATTGAATATTGAGTTTCATCGGAGTCAGCGGATTTTTGATCTCGTGAGCCACTTGTTTGGCCATTTCGCGCCATGCCAGTTCCCGTTCTGTTCGGGCCAGCAACTCGGCACTCTCGGCCAACTCTTCCACCTTACGATTGTATTCCTTAATCAAGGCGCCAATCTCATCATCACGCTGGTAACTAATTTGCTCGTTCTTTTTCACCAGTTGAATTCCCTTCAATTTTTCACGCACCATGCTCAACGGGCGTGTAATTTGATTGGCGAGCAAAACAGCGACAAGCACGCTGGCCAAAAACAGCAGCACATATAAATTGATGAAAGCGACAATGAAGGTCGAGATTTCCTGCTTCAGCTCATCACCCCGCGTAAAATAAGGCAGGTTGATAAAACCCAGGTAATCGCCCATGTCATTAATAATCGGCTCATAAACAGACAGATAAGATAAATCACCAATCCGTTCAGGTTGCGAGTAGCTTACCTGGTAGTTTTCAATCAGCTCGTAATACGCTTCCGCATTCATCCGGTTCGAAATAATGCCACGCAAATACAGCTCGGGACGCGACGAAGCGATCAACTCGCCATTCACCCCAAAAATATTGATATCCGTACGAAAGACAATCGACAACTTGTTCAACTCACGCCACAGCCAATCAACCAAATCGGGCGACAACTCATGCACGTCGTTCAGGTTCATCCCGATCTCTTCGCTGATCGACTTCATTTTCTCGTTCAAATCATCCTGATGCCGGTTCTCATATTCCTGAATATTGTAATAAATTGTACCACCAGCCACAACAAATAGTGACGCCAGCACCACCGTGATGATTGCCGCTTGTATTTTGAATTTCAAATCATAGAGTTTCGCCTTCTTTCGAAAAGATGAATTGCCACCAAAAACAACAAGCAGGATAAACAAAAAGTAGAAAACAAAAAGGTACGGAAAGGAAATCAGGTAGTCCATCACCTCAAATGTCTCACCGCTAACGATAATAAAATTACCCTTTCCCAGATCGTGAATCAAATGATCGTAACCATCCCACCTGGCAAGAACAAACTCCGAACTGTCAGTCTGGACATCATACGAGTCGATGTAGTAATTATACTGGTAATCACCACTCAGTGTCACCAGCTCGTGATTAAAATACTTGGCATACGAAAAATGGCGATAGCGATGCGGTTTGGCCATCGACCGGTCCAGCAGCAGTTCGGGAAAACCGGCTCCTTCGGGAAGCAGTCGTGAATTAAGCTCAAAAAACACCGATGTCCCAAGTGAATCGGCCGTCAAGGGGTAAAAGATCCTGCCCATGTAAGAAATCCGCCCGTTCAGGTTATCCATAAAGTAGAAGTTGGTTCCCGGAATCCGGGTTCCTGAGGTCTCAATCATCTCCTCAAAAAACGGAAAGCAGGGAACCCACTGGTTTTCCGGCTCAACCAACAAACTATCGGAACCACTGCACAAAATAATATCCAGCTCGTATTTCCGAAAATAGCCTCCAAAATACTGTCGCTCCAGGTAACTCTCCAACTCTTGGTAAGTGGTTGATAACAAATAAGGAATCACAGAATCGACGCTCAGCTCCTGCTGAATATCCGTCAGAAAAATCTCGGCAGCCGGATCATGTTCCGAATTGAGCGTAACAGTCATCAACTTCTGGCTTTCTATAGTACGCTGCTGGTTGAAGTATTGAATATTAATCAACGTAAAAAAAGCAAAAAGCGATACAAAATAGATGATATACGAAATGGAATGCTTTTTTAAGTGCGTATTTTCGAGTGCAAAAATCGAAAAATTGGTCAGTAAAAACAGGCAAATCATATACAGATAACTGTTTTTATAATGAACCGCCAAGCCAACAAATACGGCTATCAATAAAAGATGCCCCCAGAGAAAGCGCTTTTTTGAAAGATAACGCATGCTGGATTCTACAATTTTTAGGTTGATTAGAAAAGCGGAGAAAAAGAGCAAGGCAATAATGATAAATCCAACCACACTATACTGATCCACATCGTCAATCCGGTTCAATTGAAAGGAGATACTGCTATTCTGAATAAGGTTTCCAATCAGATAGTTGGCGAACAGATAAATGAATAAACTAAACAGGTAGGCTGAAAAAATCTCCTTCCGGTTTTGCCCCTTCGAATAGGAAAATTCCTGGACAAAATTCATGCTCCAAAAAAAGAACAGAACGGCCAACACGAGTAAATCACCCAAGGAAGGAAGCCAAAACGAATAGGCGTAAAGCGAGGGACCAAACAACTCGAAAGCATAGCCCAAACGGGGTATCCGGAACAAAATATGAATCCAGTAAAACCCAAAAAGTGACAACCCCAGGATGATGACCCGCATTAAAAAATCTTCGTGCCGGAAATGCAGAACCATTTTCCGTATAAAAACCAACAGGAATATAAAAGCCAACACAAATAGGGCAGCCGGAAGCAAGAGCTGGGCATTGGTACATTTTATTTTTCCGGCCGGAAGTACCGAGAACAAATAATTACCCACTTCATCTCGCACCGGAAGATTATAGGCTGATTTTTCACGTTGAATAACGAAATTTTCGGGCAAAACAAAAGGCTCAGCAAACTCATTCCTGATGTATTGATTCTCGATGCTGTAAACGTCCTTGATATGAATTAAACCAATCACGTTCAGCGTATCCACCTGCCGATTGATGCCCAGGTAGGTACCGTTGGGTAATGCCAGCAGCTCCTGTGTTGCCATTTTGCTCGAAAACCGGCTGGTAAAAGCAAAGTGATTGTGTGACCAATAAATGATCTCATTGCCCTTCAACACCACAAACCCAAGTCCCTGATCGGGGTACAACGAAGAATAAGGAAAAAATTCAGCCTGAAAATTCCCGTCAAAGTCAGCACTGGTCATGATTCGTTCGATCTCGTCCAGTTGGTCGCCTAACACTTGTTTTTGTTCGTGCAGTTGCCGTTCAAACCGATCAATTAACTTCACTTCCGGATGATGATGCAGAACATGATGCTCAATGAAAAATGCAAAGACAAAAAAAGCAAGTGAGAGAATAAGGAAACTGTATTTTTTAATGTTTTCCATAAGCCGGCTTAAGATCAATTATTCGTGATGGTATGGTTCGCCCTTCAAAATGGTTAATGCCCGGTATAATTGCTCACTGAAGACAAGCCGGACCAACTGGTGCGAAAAGGTCATTTTTGATAAACTCACTTTTCCGGCAGCCTTCTGGTATACTGCCTCCGAAAATCCGTAAGGCCCTCCAATAACAAAAACCAGGGTCTTCAGTCCACCAAGCATCTTCTTCTCCAAAAATCGTGCAAATTCTGTCGATCGAAATGTTTGTCCCTGCTCATCCAGGAGAATCAACTCATCACCGGCTTTAATCTGGCCCAAGATCAATTCGCCTTCCTTTTCCTTCTGCTGCTCTTCCGATAACTTTCGGGTGTTTTTTAGATCCGGAATAACCTGATATTCAAAAGGAAGATAATGCGGAATCCGCTTGTGATAATTTTCAATCCCATCGCTTAAATAACGCTCATCTGTTTTTCCGATCACAACCAATTTAATCTTCACTATACGCGGTTTAGGACAGCGGGAGCTGCCTGTTTCTATTATTTGTCAAACTTAAAAGCACAAGTTAAATATCAACATTCTAACTGAAAAGAAGTATCTTTTGGCCGTATAAAAAATCGTTCACTTACTGATCAGCCATTGTCGTCCTAAAATTGCTAACTTTACAAAGTTATACTTCCGGTTCTATACTTGCAGTATTTTGGTACAGTTTATGCATAGGGACAGGGCGTTTAAATAAACAGAAAATGAAAAATCAATGGATTAAAACCGTAATTCCGGCTTTTGTATTTTTCTTTGCCGGAATCATGAGCTTTGCACAGGTTCCGGATGAAGTGATCCTGAGCCTGAAAACCGGCGATGCATCCACGCTGTCCAACCATTTCAATGAAAACATTGAGTTGGTAGTTTTGGACAAAGACGATGTTTACAGCAAAGAACAGGCCAAGCAAATTGTCGCCTCGTTTTTTTCGAACAATTCGCCACAGCGTTTTGCCATTATTCACCAGGGAGGAAAAGAAGGTGCGCGATATGCTATTGGCAACCTAACAACATCGACCGGTGTTTTCAGAGTTTATTTTTTATTGAAGGAAAAAGGTCAAAAAGCCTACATTCATCAGTTACGAATTGAAAAACAATAAGCTGAATGGTCGTCAGCAACCGAAGCCATAAGATTAAGCGTTTCTTTCTCAAACTTTTAATCCGGGCCAGAAAAGTCAGCTTCCCCGGCTTCAATGAAATTGCCCTTTACGATGTCGGCGTTTTCTTTTACCGCAGCATTGTCCAGGGCTCCATTACCACGCGGGCATCGGCCATTGCTTTCAGCTTTTTTCTGGCGCTTTTCCCAGCCATCATCTTCTTATTTACTCTGATTCCTTACATCCCAATCAAGAATTTTCAGGTGGAATTATTCCTGCTGATACAGGAATTACTACCTCCTTACGCTTTTACAACCGTGGAAAAAACGATTCAGGACATCCTGACCCGCCAACGGGGCGATTTACTGTCACTTGGTTTTTTTATGGCTTTAATTTTTTCGACCAACGGTCTGGCCAGTATGATGAGTGCTTTTGATGCTTCGCTGCACTCGTTTAAACGCCGAAGTTGGCTCAGTCAAAGGCTTGTAGCCACCATGCTGCTTTTCATCTTGTCAATTCTAATCACTTTGGCCATAACCTTGATAACTGGTGGCCAATTTGCGATCGACTATATGGACAGAGAGGGACTTTTAAACGATACCTTCACCTACTATCTGCTGACTATCGGAAAATGGGTGATCACCATTGCCCTGTTTTTCTTTGCCTTTGCCTTTTTATACTATTTCGCTCCGGCAAAAAAAACACGCTGGCGCTTTATCTCTCCCGGCGGAACTTTGGCGACCATCCTCGGTCTTATCACGATGGTTGGATTTAGCTACTACATTACCAATTTTGGACAATACAACAAACTTTACGGTTCGATCGGAACCTTGTTGGTCGTTCTGCTGCTTTTTTACCTGATGTCGCTAATCCTGCTCATTGGCTTCGAACTGAATGCCAGTATCAACGAAGCGCACCAGCGAGCCCAGGACGATTAGTTTACCCCGAAAAACCATCATTTCATCGAAAAGCTGCTCGTGCTTTGACTTCAATTCGTAAATTTGAGTTTTAAATTAACTCAAAAATTCACTCCCTATGCAATCACATGAAATAGATTACAAAATTATTGGACACGACGTTCAGTTGGTTGAAGTTGAATTAGATCCGGGTGAAGCGGTTATTGCCGAAGCTGGTGCCATGATTTACATGGAAGACGGCATTAGTTTCGAAGCCAAGCTGGGTGATGGTTCCAACCCGCGCGCCGGATTTTTTGACAAGGTATTATCAGCCGGATCACGTATCATTACGGGCGAATCACTTTTCCTTACACACTTTGCCAACCAGGGCTGGGGCAAAAAGCACGTGGCTTTTTCGGCTCCTTATCCAGGCTCCATCATTCCCTTGGATTTAGCCATGATGGGAGGCCGGATCATCGTTCAAAAAGACGCTTTTTTGTGTGCCGCACTCGGCACAAAGATCGCCATCACCTTTAACAAACGCCTGGGTGCCGGCTTTTTTGGTGGCGAAGGATTTATTATGCAAGAATTGCGCGGCGATGGGAAGGCCTTTATTCATGCGGGCGGAACGGTGATTGAACGACAATTGAACAACGAAGTTTTGCGGGTTGATACGGGCTGCATTGTCGCCTACGAACCCAGCATCGATTTTAGTGTGGAGCAATCGGGAGGCTTACGCTCGATGGTGTTTGGCGGCGAAGGAATTTTCCTTGCTACTTTGCGGGGTACCGGCAAAGTTTGGTTACAGTCCATGCCAATCCGCAAATTGATTGCCGAACTATCGCCACGCGGCGGAAACCAGCGAAAAGAATCAGGCGGATTTTTAAACCAGTTTTTGCAAGATTAACAGGCAACATCCCACTCCAATGAAACAACTGATTACCCTTAGCTTTCTGCTTCTATTCATTTTTTCGGCTCCGGCCTATGCCCAAAAATCGAAAGAAAAGTCTGGATTTAAAGTGAGCTATGCTGCCGTTCATAACGGGACAGAATTGCCCGGGCGCGGCTTGACTTTAGTCTACTTCGATGAGGTTGCCTATCTTTCTGAACCGGGAGATCAAATTCGAAATTTCATTGACTACAGAAACAGCCAAACCGTGACCATTTTAAATTACGAGAATGAGCTTTTTAAAACGCTCACCTCGTTCGATTTGCTTCCGCAGCCAAAACCCGGCGACAAAACCGAAACCATTTTGGGATACGACTGCCAGCACGCGAAACTTTCGTCGTTTTCGAACTCCATTGAAGTCTGGTACTCGGATAAAACCGGAGCCAAAGGTTCGCCCTACCAGGCGTATTTGCCCGACACAAAGTCGCTGGTTTTAAAAGTGACCATCAACGGAAGCCGCACGCTGCTCGCCAAATCGGTTGAAAAACTAGACAAGGATTCGGTTCCTGGCTATCCGTTTAATCAGGCTAAAGAAGTTTCAGCAAGCGAGCTGGAGGAGCTGAAAATCAAATCACGCTACACGATCCTTTCCGTTTTTGAGAACGAGATCATCAATTTTGAGAACCTGCAGGATACATACGAAGGACAAGAATTGGAATCGAACCGGACTTACCGCTTTTCTAAAGGCAGCGTGATCTTGAAAAGGATTACGCTGCCCGAAAGTTGGCTAAAGGGCGGACAGGTATTTGCCAAACTCAGTTGTTGGTCCAATGGCGATGCCTACGACCGAACCGGCTCCGTTTTTGCACTGCCCACGGCTAGTGATAAAAAATCCATGCTCGATGCGCTTCAAAATGGGCTGGATCAATTGCCGGTTTTCATCGACAACGAAGGAGGGCAATACCAAGGGATTACCAGCACACGAAACTACGACAGCCCGATTGAGCTCATGCGCTTTTTCACTTCGTTTGGGGTAGGCCATTTTAATAAACTCCGCGAAATCAATAATTACCCGTGGGAACACGAGGCTACTTACAAGCAGGATATAACTTCGCTTATTCCTAACGATCAGGATGAGATCTGGGTGGGCGTTTTTATCGGCAACTATGATCAGGGCGGACACAAAGTCAGCTTGGAGCTCAACTTTTACCCCTCGTTTGGCGACCGGGAAGAGCCGGTTCATTACATTCAACCGCTGTTCTACACCGTGAATATCATGGAAATGTCGGGGCAGAATTACGGCCGCTTATTCAGAAACGATACCTTGTCGCTGGAGTTTGAAGTGCCTGCAAACGTAGAAAACCTGCAACTGCTTTACACCTCAACCGGGCATGGCGGCTGGGGTGGTGGCGATGAGTTCAACCCAAAACTCAACGAAATTTTCATTGACGGTGAACCCTTTTACAAAGTAGTTCCGTGGCGAACCGATTGTGCCACTTACCGCCTGTACAATCCGGCATCGGGTAACTTCGGCAATGGCATGTCGTCGAGCGACCTAAGCCGGTCGAACTGGTGCCCGGCTACGCTCACTCCGCCGTATGTTATTCCGCTGAAAAACCTTAGCCCCGGCAAACATTCACTCAAGGTGGCGATTGATCAGGGTGCCGATGAAGGCAACAGCTTCAGCCACTGGAGCATTTCGGGTGTTTTAAGCGGCGAATATGCAAACGAATAACCCACCGGCCCGGCACTAAAAGAGCCTGTTCAGCTATCCAAGCCGGGTGGTGAAAATCAATCAATCTCGGGTTAAAGCTTGCGCACGTGTGCAAATTTATGTCGACACGTGCGCAAGTCTTCTTCATGTTTTTGCTCAGGTATGAACGATTAGCGAAACAGATGAAGCCGTTACGAAAACCTATTTCTTTCTGAAAAAGATCTGCAGCGGAACACCCGAAAAGTTAAAATTCTCCCGAATCTGGTTTTCGATGTAACGCCGGTAAGGCTCTTTCACGTACTGTGGCAAGTTGGCAAACAGGGCAAACGATGGAGTTGGACTTGGCAACTGGGTCACATATTTTATCTTGATGTACTTTCCTTTGATCGATGGCGGCGGATAACGTTCGATGGCTTCAAGCAACACCTCGTTGAGCTTGGAAGTTTTCAGCTTTTGCTGGCGGTTTTCGTACACTTCCACAGCTGCTTCGAGCGCTTTAAAAATCCGCTGCTTGGTTAATGCCGACATAAAAACGATTGGAACATCAACAAAAGGAGCAATCCGTTCGTGGATTTGCTCCGTAAATTTTTTCACCGAAGCATTGTCTTTTTCAATCAAATCCCACTTATTCACCAAAATGACCACGCCTTTCTTGTTGCGTATCATTAGGTTGAAAATATTTACGTCCTGACTCTCGACCCCACGTTCGGCATCAATCAGCAACATACAAACATCGGAATCTTCGATGGAGCGAACCGAGCGCAACACCGAGTAAAATTCCAGGTCTTCATGCACTTTGGCTTTTTTACGCAAGCCTGCCGTGTCAACCAGATAAAAATCATGCCCATATTTGGTGTAACGGGTATTAATGGCATCGCGGGTTGTACCGGCTATTTCGGTCACAATGTTCCGTTCAACACCTGTCAATGCATTGATAAAAGACGATTTTCCAACATTCGGACGGCCAACTACGGCAAACTTTGGAATCCCTGTCTCAACTTCGACTTCTTCATTTTTAACGAAATTGGCCACTACTGCATCCAATAATTCACCTGTTCCGCTGCCAGTCATCGCCGAAATACAATACAGCTCACCAAGGCCTAGTCCATAAAACTCATGCGAATCCATGATCCGCTGGTGGTTGTCCACTTTGTTAACAGCTAAAAAAACCGGCTTTTTGGCACGGCGCAAAATACTGGCAACCGCCTGATCCAAATCCGTGATCCCTCCTTCAACATCTACGGCGAAGATTATCACATCGGCCTCATCAATGGCCAGATGCACTTGCTTACGAATCTCTTCTTCAAAAATATCTTCCGAATTCATGACGTAGCCTCCCGTATCAATCACCGAAAAATCTTTTCCGTTCCAGGTCGATTTCCCATAATTCCGATCACGGGTCACGCCCGAAATCTCGTCAACAATCGCTTTCCGGCTTTCCACCAAACGATTAAATAGTGTTGACTTGCCCACATTGGGTCTTCCTACAATTGCGACTATATTGCTCATTTCTAATTAAATTCCAAATTTAAAATTCCAAATTCCATCCAACAGCTGGCTGACACGTTTCAAGGTGCAGAGGACAAGCTCACACGCCCTATGCCACTCGCTCCAGGCTATTGAAAGTCGTATCCAAAGTTCCCCAGCATCCGGTCTTTATCACGCCAGTCCTTGGACACTTTTACATACAACTGCAAAAATATCTTCTTTTGAAAAAATTCTTCCATGTCCTTGCGGGCCATGGTGCCCACCTTTTTTAGAGCCGCTCCCTGGTGCCCGATGATGATTCCCTTCTGGCTGTCGCGTGCTACATTAATAACACAACGCAGGCGCAAAATCTTGTCTTCCTCCTTAAACTCCTCCACTTCCACTTCAACCGAGTAGGGAACTTCTTTCTGGTAATACAACAAAATTTTCTCGCGAATGATTTCCGAAACAAAAAAACGATCATTCCGATCAGTCAATTCATCCTTTGGGAAATATGGTGGAGCTTCGGGCAGCAATTCAAGAATGCGGTCGAATATTGGCCCGATATTAAATCGTTCGGTCGCCGAAATGGCAAACACATCGGCAGCCGGCAACAGGTTTTTCCAATATTCGTATAACTTCATCACATCGCCTTGGTTCGAAAGATCGATTTTATTAATCAACACGATAACCGGCGCATTCGACTTCCTGATTTTCGCCAGGTATTCTTCATTTTTGTCTGGTTTTTCAACCACATCGGTGACGTACAAAATCACATCAGCATCAATCAAGGCTGTGTTTACATACTTCATCATCGATTCCTGAAGCTTGTAATTGGGTTTCAGAATACCTGGTGTGTCGGAATAGACTATCTGAAAATCTTCTCCGCTCACAATCCCTTTAATGCGGTGGCGAGTGGTTTGCATCTTTTTAGTAATGATTGACAAACGCTCGCCCACCAGGGAATTCATGATGGTTGATTTCCCGACGTTCGGGTTTCCTATGATATTTACAAATCCTGATTTATGTGCCATTTATTTAAAAATGAAGTGTTTAAAAACGGCGCAAAGATAAACAATTAATTGAAGAAAGCTCATGTGACAGCAACACATCGACGCATTTAAAATCTGAAAAGATTGCCCCTTACTTGCCTATTTATCCTATTGTGGCTGTCAATCGTTGCCATTCATGGTCGTTTTATTGTCATTGATCGTTTCAAAACAGCCTAACGACAATTGAATAACTTCTTAATAACACGAGGTCATCTTACGGATATTGATAAAACCTGAAATTAGCGACACGAACCCAGTGACTTTAACGGAACGTGCATCTTAACGCTTAAATCGCCAGATCGAGTGTAATTTTCAGAGCCAGGTTGTCTTGAAACGAATCCAAATGATAAGGCCCAAACCGATAAAAAGCTCCGGCTCCCAATTCGAACAAGCCGACCCGAAGGAGTTTGGCAGCCAACAATCCCGCTTCGTAATATCCCTTCGAAATGGATGGATATTGAAGGGCAAAACCAGCCTGTTGGTCGTAGGAAGAAGAGCCAACTCCGGCGTTGAAGGCCAACAGAATATCAGGACGAACCTCCTTATATCTGAAAAGCAAGGAACCAAAATTGTGACGAAAAAACAGAGCCAGCATTTCATCGGTCACAAACTCATTCACGCGCATGGTAGCAAACGAAGTTTTGTTGTCAAGCGAAAGCAGGCGAGGACGCGACGATGGCGGACTGGCCAGCAAGTTCACCACTCCACCCGACTCACGAAAAGCACCGAGCATCACCAACTCCGTTTCACCCAAATTCCGGATTCGATACGAATCAGACAGCTTGAACTCAATGGCTTGGTATGGCCGGTCGGAGCGATC
This sequence comes from uncultured Sunxiuqinia sp., assembly GCF_963974515.1. GTDB lineage: Bacteria > Bacteroidota > Bacteroidia > Bacteroidales > Prolixibacteraceae > Sunxiuqinia. Next base: position 153,113 of record NZ_CAXBDD010000001.1, read on the forward strand.
TCTCAAAGCCCGTTCGTAGTTAAAATGCAGCACCGGATAGTTGCTACCCAGAGAATAAATCTCGCCACGCCGACGAAACAAACGCTCCTTGAAAGTCAGGCGAAACTGCACGCCAAGCAACTGGTAATCTACAGGCTGGCTCGCCTGTCCCGCAACAACAAACGAGGGGTCCTGGAGACGATAATCCTTCCAATAGGCTTTAGTTAAAAGCGAAGGAAACAGTCGCCCCACTACACCCGCCTGCCACATTTCGTGATAAGTAAAATTTGTACGATACCAGGAATCCAATTGCCTGGATATAAATGGCTGTTTTTGTTCCAGAAACTCCATTGCGCCGTCCTCGCGGACATCGTTTTCATAGTGAAAAAACAGACTGGCATTGCTTTTTTGATGAAGTTTTAACCGGACATCGCCTCCGTATTTATCTTTTTTGTCCCGCAAACCATACCGCCAAAAAGCTCCCAGGCTCAACCACCTGCTGAATTTGGGATTGGTTTCCAGGGCCAATCCAAGTTGCAAACCTTCCAACTTATTCAAGCCAATCATCCGGTCCAGAACAAGGTCCACTTTCCCAACGGGCAAGCGGTAATCAGCCAACGATTCGACGATAAACATCTTGGCATCGAAGCGATTTTGCTGGCCAAGACTGTCAATGAGTTGGTAAACCAATGAATCGTTAGGAGATAATGACACCGACCGCAGGGTATCCCAAGCCGTTTCGGGATGGGTTGCCAAAGGATCAACATTTAGTTGCGGCCCCTGAAACTGCTGCCGGTCGATTGACAAATTAACTTCCCGGTTGCTCAGGTAAGTTTTCCCCAGCGCTTTCAGGTTAACGGAACTTGCCGGAAAACCGCTGCCCGGAAGATTTAGTCCCCTTACCGTGATCTCGGAGTTTAATGCTTTGGGAAACCAATAGCCCGAGCGCAGCTTATCGTACGCCTGCTCAACCGACAACTGAAGGCGATCGTTCGATGCATCAGCAGCGCTCACCCGAAGTGATTCGATGGCATATCCATCGGAGCTAATTTTCAAAATGCCTTTCAGTCCTTGAAAGTTTTTGTTTTTCCGGGGCTGAAACCGAATCACAAATAAACTGTCATCGGTCGAAGTTTGCAGGGTTTCTTCCAGCATAAACAAATAACGGGTCCACGAATTAGGCGAAACCGGACTTAAAAAACGCTTTTCAAAAAGCCTCACATAATCCTGATAAAACGTAAAGGACTGCAATTGGGTGGCCAGCAGAAAAAAGGACGGATCTTCCAATCCTGAAACACGGCTGGCAATAACCACTTCTTTCTCTTTTTGCGGCTTCTGATAAATCTTATTACTCACTGATTCCATGAGAAACAAGTCTTGCTGTTCCAACAACTTCTTTAGTATCAAATTGGCTGAGTCGGGCTTTTCATACAGCGACGCCGCAAACTCCTTACGTGAAGTATCATCCAAGGAAAAAGTGAGCTTGTTATATGACTGGTAACGGTATGAATCCAAATTTTCGGGCCGGTGCCTGTCGCGGTTGGCTACAACCCGCTGCATAATAACATCCGCCGGATTTTCGCCGGGAAACACCTCGACTTCGCAAAGCTGAACTGGTGATGGCGACAAACTAATCTGGTCGCCATCCTGCAGATCGGATATAGCCATCTGTTGTTTTGAATAACCAATGTACGATAACCAAATGGTGTCAGCCGATTCGCGGTTCAAACTAAAAAAACCATCTATATTGGTGCTGGTCCCCAGGTTTTGCCCGTCAAACAACACATTGACAAAGGGCAGTGGCCGCAAACTATTGGCGTCGACAACACGCAAGCTTAGCGTTTGTCCAGCTAGTTGAAATGAAGCCGTGAACAACAATAAAAAGATGACAGATTTTACTCTTGCGGCCTTAATCAATTTCATCCAGCTCCTTCAATGTTTCTTTTAATTTGGAGATGTAATTGCCATATAGTTTCCTGAACCCCCAGCGGAAAAAAACAAAAAGAGCAGCAATAAAAACCAGGAATATGACCATGCCCAGGATAATTGTCTTAATCATTTCGGGTGCACTGCTCACATCAGTCAGTGTTGCTCCCAGTTCGTGTGCTTTCAAGTCCACTCCGCTGTATAGGCCGGTAACAAAACTGATACCCATGATGAGCAAAAGAATGCCAAGTGCCAAATAAAACAGTTTCCGATAGACATACAAAATCCGGACAATGGCCCGAAGCACCTTTGCCAGGTCGTTGCTTTGCGAATAATCTTTGGTAGCGGTGCGATAACCCAGCCAGAAATACACAAATGAGCCGGCAATAAACAGAACGCCGAGGCCTTCCATCCACTGAATCCAGCCGGGTGCAGGCTCATAGCCGCCCACCATGCGAGGGGTAAAAAGAAACACATCCAGAACAAACAGCAGGCTAAGCGCGATGAGTACCGCAAAGCCGATTTTGATATTGCGATCAATTCGCTCAATCAAGTTCCTGGTCCGCTTTTTCAGCAAGTCATAAATCGCTTCCTCTCCCAACTGGTGCTTGTTGGCATCGTCGGACGAAAACTTATTCCAGGCCGATTTTAAATCTTTCAGTTCCATTCCTCCCAGTTCAGATGTTCATGTATTTCTTCAGTTTTTTCTTGATCCGGTTCATCTTAACGCGTACATAATTTTGACTAATCCCCGTGATCTCAGCAATTTCTTCGTATTTCTTGTTTTCAAGATACAACAGAACAATGGATTTTTCAATTCCACTGAGATTCGCTATTGCCTTGTACAATAGCTTGATTTGCTCTTCGGTTTCGTGATCGTATTCCTCAACAGCCAGTTGGAAATTTTCAACATCGATTCCACTTTTGTCTGGCTGTCGTTTGTTTTTTTTGAAACTTGTAATGGCTGTATTTAAGGCCACCCGGTACATCCAGGTCGAGAATTTAGATTCGCTCCGAAAAGAAGGAAAAGATTTCCACAACTGTGCCAGGATTTCCTGAAACAAGTCGCGACGGTCTTCTTCGGAATCACAATAGATGGAACACACCTTGTGAATGATCCCTTGATTTTGTGATATGATTTGAACAAATTCCTTTTCCAAAGCGATGGTATTAGTCTTGACTTTCTAGAGAAATTACACTAAGTCATTTTTAAAAAGCCGACTTCTTTTTCGGAGAGAAAACGCCATTTGCCACGGGGGAGGTTTTTCTTGGTCAGCCCGGCAAACACAACGCGGTCGAGTTTGATGACCCGATAGCCCAAGTGGGCAAAAATGCGGCGCACAATGCGGTTTTTTCCCGAATGAATTTCAATTCCCACCTGCCGTTTATCTTCGTCCACAACATAGCTGATGGCATCGGCGGCAATCATCCCGTCTTCCAGCTCAATTCCTTTTTTTACCTGTTCCAAGTCAGCCGGAGCAAATTCTTTATCTAAAAATACGTGGTAAATTTTTTTCTTTTCGTAGCTGGGGTGAGTCAGCTTTTTGGTCATCTCGCCATCGTTGGTAAACAGCAACAAGCCGGTGGTATCTTTATCGAGTCGGCCAACTGGGTAAATGCGTTCGGGGCAGGCGTTCTGCACCAGGGTAATCACTGTTTTTTCCGCATGCGGGTCATCCATCGTCGTGACAAAACCCTTTGGCTTATTCAACAGCACATACACCTTCTTCTCGGCACTGATCACTTTCCCCTTATAAACCACTTCATCTTTCGAAGTCACTTTATAACCCAGACTGGTAACAACTTCACCATTGATTGTTATTTCTCCTTTTTCAATGAGCTGATCGGCTTCACGACGCGAACAAATGCCGGCGTTCGCAATAAATTTATTCAGCCGAATCTCACGATCAGACTTCTTTAAGAGGCTTACCTTTTTATTTTCCGGAGCTGCCTGCTCTTCGTCTGCTTTCTTTGGCAGCTTATTATCGCGTCCTTCAAACTTAAATTTCTTTGTCATAACCAGTTTTAAAATTGGCGTAAAGTTCGGAAAAAGAATTTAGATTGGCACATGACAAGCCAAGATTGCCAAATTAACTCGTTTGGCTTCTTCAACTCTTCAATGCCTGCCCCTCTCTGTCCCTTTTCAAGCTACCTTCCAGATACAAATATGGCGGGTTACGCTTCAGGTGAAATCATCTCTGGCAAGCCTATAAAAACTAGACAACAATGGGTTCAAATTGAATGCCCCTCCCGATTTTTGATCGGGACAGGCTGGTTGAAGTGAAACGGAACCCGGGGTTCAGTAGTACGTAGATGGACAAGGCGCAATCACAAGGTATTTGAATGCCCCCAGCCAACATGCGCCGCATAACAAAACGTTTGCTTATTCTCAATGCTTCTTTGTCCTCATGCCGGACGAGCACATTTCCGTTGGATTATATCTTCTGGTTCTTATAAAAAAGTCCAGTTCAAGTGAGGATTAAAACGATAAAGTATAGCCTTGAAAAAGGCCAGGGTGATGATTTTGATTTCTTGTCACCTACTCCATTTCCTGCTGATACAATTCAAACTGCTCCAAAATGGCTTCGCGAACTTGGTAATTATTGTTTACCTCGTTCAGGATACCTTTTGAATTGAAGTAAATCATAAACGAATCCGCTTCCTCCTCATTCAGACCAGTGAGCTCCATCACAATTTCTTTGCTGTAGTATTGCGACAGGTATTCCCATCGCTTTTCAGAAATGATAGCGCTCCGCACTTCGCGCTTCTGTCGTTCCTTGCGGCTGATATGGTATTGCAAAAACGAAGCTGGTGAAAACACGGCCGCATACCAGGGCGGCTTTGTATTGAAGGCATCGCCGCGCAGTTCCGGATCAATATCCACGGGCTTTCCCGTTGATATTCCTTCCATACTGATGGCATTGGATCTTCCTTTCACTTCCACCTCGCCAATGGCAAATCGAATGGGCCGCAACCAGATGGTAAACAAACTGTCGGGATGATGCTTTGGCGGGACGTGCACATATTCTTTCATGAATCCCATCGCCGAAACTGCAAGACTATCCACATTGAGCATTTCCATCGAAAATCGCCCTTGCGAGTTGGTCGTTGTTCCGGCATGGTTGCGCATGTTAACCACGTGCACATAGGGAACAGGCAAACCATCGTCCTGATTCAAAACCTGCCCATTGAGGTGAATCAGAATCGGATCAATACCGATCAGATCCTGCGCCACCAGCGGACCTCCGCCCACAAGGGCAAAGAACAAGGTGAATATGAAAATCATTTTCTTCATGCCGGTGACAAATTTAATCTTTTAAGGCTGATAATTAACGAAAACAGCCAATGCTGAAGCGCTTTTAACAATATTTATGTCTTTGATTCAACAAGTAAGGCCATGTGCCTGTTTAAAAGGGCCTACTGCAAGTCCGGAAATAGCGGGATGATTAGGCCATGTTCTGTCCCCCCCGGATGAATCGGGTGTTAGTGATAGGGCTCTTCATCTTTGTTCCGCGAACTGCGCCTGCTACACCATTCAGAAACCCTGTCCTTCTGGGCATGCCAGTTGCAACAAACCAACATGGGCTTTAGCCCAAACTCTTCGTAAATCCATCCTTCGCCACCACCAGACCCAAAAAATGAAGCCCGGAACAAGTCATTGGTCCGGGCTTCGTTAATCTCGTTTTACTTCTCGCTTAACTCAGGTTCTTAATCCTGGTCATGGCTTCCAATACGCTGTCGCGATCAGCAAAGGCTGAAAAGCGGAAGTAACCTTCGCCGGCAGGGCCAAAACCCGACCCGGGGGTTCCCACCACATTGGCTTCGTTCAAGACTTTGTCGAAAAAATCCCACGAACTCATGCCACCTTTGGTTTTCACCCACACATAAGGTGCATTCACTCCGCCATAAACCGTGTAGCCAATTTCATTCAGGCTTTCGCGCATAATCCGCGCGTTTTCCATGTAATAGGCAATCACTTCCTTCACTTCTTTTTGGCCTTCGGCCGTGTAAACCGCAGCCGCGGCTTTTTGAACCGGGTACGAAACACCATTGAATTTGGTTGAATGTCGACGCAACCACAATTTTTTCACCGAGTGGGCATTGCCTTGGCTATCGTAAGCTTTCAGCTCCTCCGGAATGACCGTGAAAGCACAGCGTGTTCCGGTGAATCCGGCAGTTTTTGAAAAGCTGCGGAATTCAATCGCCACTTCTTTGGCTCCTTCAATTTCGTAAATCGAACGTGGAATGGAATCATCAGTAATAAAAGCTTCGTAGGCCGCATCAAATAAGATGATGCTTTTATTTTCGCGGGCGTAGTTCACCCATTTGGTCAACTCTTCCTTGCTGGCTACCGTTCCGGTTGGGTTGTTGGGGTAACACAGGAAAATCAGGTCGGGGCGCTCGGTTGGCAAATCGGGCGTAAAGCCATTCTCGTCGGTGCAAGGCATGTAAATCACCCCTTCGTAATAACCATTCGGCTGGCAAGCTCCAGTTTTGCCCGACATCACGGTCGTATCGGCATAAACCGGGTAAACCGGGTCGCAAATCGCGATTTTGTTCGACGATCCAAAAATCTCCTGGATGTTTCCGGTGTCGCACTTCGACCCGTCGGAAACAATAATATCACCAGCCGGAATGTCAATTCCGTTAGCTTGATACGCATTTTCTGCAATAGCCTTGCGCAGGAACTCGTAGCCCTGTTCCGGGCCGTATCCCTTAAACGATTCGGGCTTTCCCTGTTCGTCAACACCCTCGTGAAAGGCTTTTAACACGGTAGGAACCAAGGGGCGGGTGACATCACCAATTCCCATCTTAATAATTTTCTTGTCGGGATTGGCTGCTGCAAACTCGCTGACACGCCGTCCAATTTCGGGAAACAAATAGCCCGCTTGCAATTTCAGATAATGCTCATTAATCAATGCCATATCAATTCTTTGTTTTTAGTGATTATTTTCTGTGGATCTGTTCAAATTCAGGCTCACAAAGGTATAAAATCGCAGGGGTTCTGCCTAAATGCTCGCAGAATTTTAATTTTTCAGGCCTTAAAAAACTGTTCTTTCAGCAGTGAGGGCTTTATGTTGGAATCTTGCTGGATGGTAGTCAGGGCTTCACTTGGAGTGAAACCCTGACTTAAATTGTATCCGAATAATCTTCGGGAAGTATATTTCCTCATTGCGCAACAGCCTTGCAAAATCTAGATTGTTGATAT
>NZ_CAXBDD010000002.1:0-155145 GCF_963974515.1 uncultured Sunxiuqinia sp.
TCCGAATGGTTCAGACTGTACTCATGAAGGATTGGTGCCTTATCCGTACTTGATTCGATTGTCGTAAATATATCCAAACTTAGAGAAGGAAATCAAGAAGTGAATGAATCATCTGCAAATAGACGTTGTCTTATAGTTGATATTATGTTATTTTTATATGTATAAAAAAGGGAGAGTAAAAATCTCTCCCTTTTTTTGTATCGCAATTATTGTTTTAACTCTTCCAGTTTGGCATTGACCTCATCAAATTTGTCCATCTCTTTCAAGCGATAGTACAAAGTTTTCAACGTTTCCAACGCACTCAATTGGGTTTGCTTTGTATTTTCGTTAGGTTCTTCTGCTGCCGCCGCATACATAGCGGCTTTCTCCATTGGCTCAACGGCCTTTTTAAAATCGATATCAGCCTTATTCTTTTCTTCCTCATATTTGTCAGGCTGGTTTGTAGGAACAGCATTGGCGACTTCAATTTGTTGCACACCATTATTGTAATAAATTGCTCCCAGATTGTAATAGGCGTCAGCAAAATCTTCTTTTATTTCGATGGCATCCTTGTAAGCTTCAACCGCCTTCTCGGTCTCGCCGGTTTTATCAAACAGTGAGCCTCGTGCAAAATGGAAAGAAGCATTCTTTGGGTCGTTTTCAATGGCTAGCTGCAAGTATTTCATGGCTTCATCCACTTTATTCGAATTCAGGTAGATATTGATCAAAGCCACCATAATTGAGCTATTGTCTGGGTATTTTTCAAAACCCCTTTGCAGGGCGTCTACTGCACTGACGGTGTCTTGCTGTAAAATGTAGCTTGACGAAATTAATTCGAATGTACGGGCTCCGTTGTAATCATGTTTCGCCGCTTCTTCGTAGTACTTAATAGCTTCATCATATTTTTCTGCGTTATAAGCAGCCAAGCCGGCATTAAAGATAATAACGGTATCAACAACACCAGCATTGGTATCATCTTGCATCAATGGCATATCCTGAACTTCAAGAATTTGCTTAAATGACTGCAAGGCAAGATCATAATTATTATCGTTGAAAGCTTGCACAGCCTGGTCGGTAAAATCCGAAATTAACAGCGTTAATTTGATCTTAATAGCGTTTGCATTACGTCCTTTGTCATCCAGTTCCAGTGCTTTCTGGTACGACTTCAAAGCTTCAGCAAGTGGGTTTTCCGATAACTTTTTATAGTTTGCGTCTTTACTTTGGTAAACGGCTTGATATATTTCACCACGTACTTCCCATGTCCGCGGCCAATCCAGCGTCTTATCCGATTTATCATTACTCGGATCAATGGTTGATTCGATTGTCTCAACAGCTTGATCCAGTTTACCCGCGTCCTTATAACTTTGCGCACTGGATACTTTTCCTTTCTGAGCAAATACAGTGGTTACTGAAATTATAAGTACAAATAGAAAAATAGTTTTCTTCATCATCATTCTTATTTTTTAGATTTTTTTACAAATTTAATTCTTTTGCTATCCATTTCAAACTCCTGATAGCAAAACGCTTTATGATTCATTTTCAGAATTTTCTTCGTTATCAGGCGAAATCTCTTCTCCATTTTCGTTTTCTTCGATCTCATTACTGTTTTCGAAGGTAACCCTGGCAACTGATGCAATTCGATCTTCTTCTTTCAAGTTAATTAAGCGAACTCCCTGAGCTGCTCGTCCCATCACGCGCAATGCAGAAATCGGAAGACGGATTGTCAAGCCATTCTGGGTAATGATCATCAAATCATTCTCATTAATAACACTCTTAATCGCGATCAGACTACCTGTTTTTTCGGTGATATTAATTGTTTTAACACCTTTTCCTCCCCTGTTGGTTATCCTGTAGCCTTCAATGCTTGACCGTTTTCCGTAACCTTTTTCAGAAACAACAAGAACGTCTTCTGACTCATTCTCAACACAGATCATGCCAACTACCTCATCGCTCTCATTTCCAAGGGTTATACCACGTACTCCAGAGGCTGTTCTACCGATTGGGCGAACAATGTTTTCGTGGAAGCGGATAGCTTTGCCGGATTTCACTGCGATCATGATTTCCTGGTTGCCGTTTGTCAGCCGAGCTTCCAATAATTGGTCTCCCTCACGAATTGTAATGGCGTTAACTCCATTTTGACGTGGGCGCGAATAGGCTTCCAATGATGTCTTTTTAATAACACCCTTTTTTGTACAGAGAATGATAAAGTTGTTATTGATGTACTCAGGGTCATCCAATTTCTTCACTTTGTTGTATGCCAATACCTGATCATCGGGTTCAATATTTAACAGATTCTGAATCGCACGTCCTTTGGATGTTCTGGTACCTTCCGGAATTTGATAGACTTTCAGCCAAAAACACTTTCCTTTTTCGGTGAAGAGCAGCAGTGTATTGTGCATGGTAGCAATAAACATGTGCTCCAAAAAGTCTTCATCTCGGGTTGACCCGCCTTTTGAGCCGGTGCCTCCCCTGCCCTGCGTTTTAAAATCGGTTAATGGTGTTCGTTTGATATACCCCATGTGTGAAATGGTAATCACCATTTCTTCATCTGCGTAGAAATCTTCCGGGTTAAATTCTTCGGCATCGGGAACAATTTCCGTTCTTCTTTCATCGCCGTATTTTGCTTTAATTTCTTGTAGCTCATCTTTAATAATCTCCATACGAAGTTCTTCGTTTGCCAGGATTTCCCTGCACCGTTCGATAAACTTCATGACCTCTTCATATTCCGAGCGTAATTTGTCTTGCTCCAGCCCGGTCAATTGACGCAGGCGCATTTCAACAATGGCGCGTGACTGAATTTCCGACAGTTCAAATTTTTCGATCAAACGCTCTCTGGCTTCATCAGGTGTTTTCGAACCACGAATTATTGCGATAACTTCATCAATATTGTCACTGGCAATAATTAAACCTTCAAGAATGTGCGCACGTTTTTCAGCCTGATCCAACTCGTACTGTGTACGTCTAACCACGACATCGTGACGATGTTCCACAAAATAACGAATGAGATCCTTCAGGTTCAGCATCTTTGGGCGACCTTTAACCAATGCAATATTGTTTACGCTGAAACTGTTTTGTAATTGGGTATACTTATAGAGCTTGTTTAGAACAACATTCGAAATTTCATCTTTCTTAATGTCGATGACGATACGCATCCCATCACGGTCAGACTCGTCATTAACATTTGAGATTCCTTCAATTTTTTTCTCATTGACTAACTCGGCAATCTTCATGATCAGTTCTGCCTTGTTAACCAAATACGGAATTTCAGTGACAATAATCTTTTCCCGGCCGGTTGGAGTAAGCTCTATATGGGCTTTACCTCGCAAAACAACTCGGCCACGGCCTGTTTCATAGGATTCTTCCACTCCTCTGTAGCCGTAAATGATACCACCCGTGGGAAAATCAGGGGCTTTGATAATAGGAATAAGATCCGCTATTTCTATGTTACGGTCATCAATGTATGCCACGATGGCATCAATGGTGTCTGATAAGTTGTGTGGTGGCATATTTGTTGCCATTCCGACAGCAATTCCCGAGGTACCGTTCACCAATAAGTTAGGAATCCGGGTCGGCAAAACCGTTGGTTCATCTAATGACTCGTCAAAGTTTGGTTGAAAATCAACTGTGTTTTTATCTAAATCTTGCAGAATCTCTTCTGCTATTTTTGCCAAACGGGCTTCAGTGTAACGCATAGCAGCCGGGCTATCACCATCAATGGAACCGTAGTTTCCCTGTCCGTCAATTAACGGGTATCTCAATGACCAATGCTGCGCCATACGCACCATGGTAAAATAAACCGAGGAATCACCATGGGGATGGTACTTACCTAAAACTTCCCCGACGATTCTTGCCGATTTCTTATACGAACGGTTGGAAAATATCCCTAACTCATTCATTCCAAACAAGACACGTCTATGAACTGGTTTTAAGCCATCACGCACGTCAGGCAGAGCCCTTGACACAATGACTGACATCGAATAATCGATGTAAGCAGACTTCATCTGCTCTTCAATATTTATTTTTATAATTTTTTCGCCTTCAGCCATTTAATCCTCCTTTTAAAGAAATTTTATGTTGAAAAATTTTGACTTACAAAAATATAAAAATACTAACAAAATCAGCCATTTTGAGTAGCTTTTAATTGTCGAAATGAAACAAGATTTTAACATTCGGATGTTTAAAAAACCCACGGATTAAAGCAGAGAGTCAGTAAATATTGACTATTTTTATAGTTGACTTTTTATTTTCCGAGGCGGTTAGACCCCCAACATTTCGGAATAGTATTTGTTAGAAAGGAATAAATTAGAAATTTATTAAGACAGTTTATTATGGATTCTCAATTCTCACCAAGAATAAAAGATGTTTTAACCTACAGTCGCGAAGAGGCGATCAGGTTAGGAAATGAGCAGATTGGACTTGAGCATATTTTTCTGGGAATTTTGAGAGAAGGTGAAGGAATTGCAATTGACATACTCACCAATTTGGGAGTGAATTTATCAGAAATCAAAGAAGCCATTGAACAAGCGCTTCGTACAGATAATACCATTGATCCGCAAGCTTCCGTTCAACTCTTAAAATCAGCTGAAAAAGCGCTTAAGTTAGTCTATCTCGAAGCCAGGGCCTTTAACAGCCCAACGATTAGTACCGGTCACTTGTTGCTGGCACTTTTAAAGGACAAAGAAAGTCAGATTGCAACTTTGCTCAGTGAATTCCACGTGAATTACTACATCCTGAAATCCAGGCTGGAGGATTACAAGCAGCCGGAAGCTAAATCTGATTTCGGCGACGAGGATGATATTGATGACCCATTCGCAAAGCAACAGCCACCATCGGGCTCTTCGTCAAAGAAAGTTGGCAGCGCTAAATCTGATACTCCAGTATTGGATAACTTTGGCATCGACATCACCAAAGCAGCCGAAGAAAACAACCTCGATCCCATTGTTGGACGGGAACGGGAAATTGAGCGTTTGGCACAAATCCTGTCACGTCGGAAAAAGAACAACCCAATCCTGATTGGAGAACCTGGGGTTGGAAAGTCGGCTATAGCTGAAGGTTTGGCCATTCGTATTATTCAGAAGAAAGTTTCGAGGGTTCTTTTTGACAAACGTGTGATTAGTCTTGACATCGCGTCGATTGTAGCCGGGACAAAGTACAGAGGGCAGTTTGAAGAACGGATGAAAGCCATTCTGAACGAACTGGCGAAGGTAAACAATGTAATTTTGTTCATCGATGAAATTCACACCATCGTAGGAGCAGGAGGAGCTACCGGCTCGCTTGATGCAGCCAACATGTTGAAGCCGGCACTTGCGCGTGGTGACATCCAATGTATTGGTGCCACAACACTCGATGAATACCGGCAGCAAATTGAAAAAGACGGAGCATTGGAACGTCGTTTCCAAAAAGTGATGGTTGAACCAACGTCGGTTGATGAAACCATTGAAATTCTTCATAACATCAAAGAACGTTACGAAGACCACCACAATGTTACCTATTCCGATGATGCCATTAAAGCCTGTGTGAAATTGACGGCCCGGTACATTACTGACCGTTTTCTGCCAGATAAAGCAATTGATGCGCTGGATGAATCCGGCTCACGTGTCCATATTTCGAACATCAATGTGCCTGACCGGATTGTAAAACTCGAGGAGAAAATTGAAAGTACACGGGAAGAAAAAATAAAAGCTGTAAAAAGCCAGAATTTTGAAGTTGCCGCCAACCACCGCGATAAAGAAAAAAACCTGCTACAGCTTTTGGATCAGGAGAAAGAAGCCTGGGAAAAAGAGCTGATAAGTCATCGGGAGGTTGTTGAAGAAGAAAAAGTTGCTGAAGTTGTGGCCATGATGTCCGGAATTCCTGTTCAGCGCATTGCTCAGGCCGAAGGCATTCGTTTGATGAACATGGGAGCAAAACTGAAAGGGAGTGTCGTCGGTCAGGATGATGCCATTGCTAAAATTGTTAAAGCAATTCAACGAAACAGGGCTGGTCTGAAAGATCCGAACAAGCCGATTGGCTCATTTGTCTTTTTAGGACCTACTGGTGTTGGTAAGACTCAGCTGGCTAAAGTATTGACCAAATATTTGTTTGATAGCATTGATTCGCTGATTCGCATTGACATGAGTGAATACATGGAGAAATTTTCAGTTTCGCGACTGGTCGGTGCACCCCCGGGATATATCGGCTACGAAGAAGGTGGGCAGCTGACAGAAAAAGTACGACGCAAACCTTATTCGGTTGTGTTGCTTGATGAGATTGAAAAAGCCCATCCTGACGTTTTTCACCTGCTTCTACAAGTGCTTGACGAAGGACGCCTGACTGACAGCCTTGGACGTAATATTGATTTCAAGAATACCATCATTATTATGACTTCGAATATCGGTTCACGTCAATTGTCCGATTTTGGCCGTGGCGTTGGATTTTCAACACAGAAAACACCAGAAGAGGAAAACGAGCAAGCCAAGTATATTGTCCAAAAGGCGCTGAAGCGTGCTTTTGCACCGGAGTTTTTAAACCGGATTGATGATGTGATCATGTTTAACTCGCTGTCAAAGGAAGACATTTTCAAAATAATCGATATCGAATTGAAAGATCTTTACGACAGGGTTGAATCTTTGAATTACAAATTAAAAATATCGCGGTCAGCGAAAGATTTCATTGCTGAGAAGGGATATGATGCTCAATATGGAGCTAGACCGTTGAAAAGAGCAATTCAGAAATATCTGGAAGATGAAATGGCTGAAGTGATTATCAAAGCCTCGATTGTAGAGGGTGACACCATTTCAATAGGCTATGATAAAAAGAATGAAAAAATAAAAGTTCGTATACTTGCCACAAAAGATAAAACAACAAAGTAGCATAAAAAAGGCCGGATGTCCGGCCTTTTTTTATGACTCTTTTATCTGATCTGGTCGTCTTTCCGTCAGGTTGATTCTTTCTTTTGGTAGGAATTGAGGATATTCATCCTGAACAAACCGGATCAATTCTTCGCGTACATAGACCCTTAAATCCCAAGCTTTGGGTGAATCTGACGCACTCACCAAGGCCCTTAACTCCAAGGTTCTGTCGTTTAAATCAGTCACTTGAAGTACATTTACTTTGCCATCCCACAGATCCGTATTCTTCAAAATTTCAGTCAATTTCTTTCGCATTTCTCCAACCGGAAATCCATAATCAACGTGAATAAAAACAGTACCCATAATCTCAGCTGATGTGCGTGTCCAATTTTGAAAAGGTTTTTCAATAAAATACGTAATTGGCACAATGAGACGACGTTTATCCCAAATACGAACGACAACATAGGTCAGCGTAATTTCTTCAATCCAGCCCCACTCCCCTTCCACAATTACTGCATCTTCGAGACGGATAGGTTGTGTTATGGCAATTTGAAATCCTGCTAAAATCAAGGCAATACTCCGTTGCGCGGCGAAACCAATAATGATACCGGCAATCCCCGCACTTGCCAATAGGCTCACCCCTACTTTGCGAATTTGAGGTATGGTCATGAGTATGATGCCGATTGAAATAATAATCACAATGGCGATAAGCATGCGTTCGAGAACCGAAAGCTGGGTATGAATTTTCCGGGCTTTCAGGTTATCTTTCGTCGAGATATCATATTTGGCTAAAACATAGATCTTAATGCCCCCAATTGCGTTTATAATCAACCAAGCCATGACAACAGTATAAACGATCCCAAAGCCAACACTTGTGTCCAAATTCAATTCATCGAGCAATCCGGTAGCTGGTATTAACATCGATCCGGAAATTAGAACAATCAAAAAAATGAATGGCAGGCTCACTAACTGTATAACTTTTAGGACAACCCCAATATCAGTATTGCGATGGATTATCTTTTTAATACGACCAATAATTGCATAGGCTATAAAGACCCCAACAATAATTCCTGCGACAACAATCGCTATTTTTAGAAATAAACTCATGAATAAAGTATTACAGTCGAACAACTACTTCCCAATCGCTTAAACAAAAAACGGAGAGCAAACAACTTTTAGAAAAGCTTCCCGCATCTGCTTTGCTGCAAATTAACAATAAAACGAATCAAGTGTTCATCAGTGCTAGCTGTACTTTCCAAAAAACTGAAGCGCCATCAGGCTGATATCATCAGCTTGTGCCGTTTCCCCTTTAAAATCCATCAATTCGTTCATCAGCGCTTCAACCATAGTTTTAGGCTCTGGCTCTTTGGTTTGTGCCATAAATTTTGAGAGCCTTTCCGTTCCGTACATTTCACCGTATGGGTTTTTACAGTCCGTAACTCCATCAGTGTACAGAAACAGAACGTCGCCTTTTGAAAGTGCTATCGAATGCGACTTATAGGTCTTGTTTGAATAGAGTCCGATAGGCAATCCGTGCGTGTGTTCAAGTTGTATTAACTCTCTGTGTCTGCGTAACAAAAACGGATAGTTATGTGCTGCATTGCAGTAATCCAGAATTCCTGTTTCCACATTCAAGATCCCCAAAAATAAGGTTAAGAAATGTTGG
Source organism: uncultured Sunxiuqinia sp. (assembly GCF_963974515.1). GTDB lineage: Bacteria > Bacteroidota > Bacteroidia > Bacteroidales > Prolixibacteraceae > Sunxiuqinia. The sequence continues at coordinate 8,476 of NZ_CAXBDD010000002.1, forward strand.
TTTGAATTTTCTTTACTCAAAGCCTTATTAACGACATCTACAATATTTCTGGCCGATAATTCCGTTGATTTACTTTTGATTATTGTGTTGGCGACAGCCATAAACAGGGCGGCCGGAATCCCTTTCCCGGAAACATCTCCCATGGTAAAAAGCAAGTGTCTTTCATCGATAAAGAAGAAATCATACAAGTCACCGCCAATACTCTCAGCGGGATGAAGGACGGCATACAGGTCAATTTCTCTGCGCGTTTCCAAAAAGCTGTAATCCTGCGGGATGATCGTACGTTGAATTTCCTTCGCCGATTTTAAGTCTTTCTCATACTTTCTTTTGTCTTTCCTAACTTGATTCTGTTCAGCCATATAGGTGCTATACTGAACCTGCAATTCTTTCAAACTGTCGCTTAATAATTCGATTTCGTTTTTCTTTCCCCGTCTTCCCCGTTCGCCAAAGCTAAACCGCTGGATCGAACGAACTATCTTTCTAAGCGGGGTAAACATCTTATTAAACAATAGAATAACAACAAGCAAAATCAATACAAATCCAAGCACCGACACCAATACAATCTTTCGAAATATGATATCCAGGTCGTCAAAGAGCTCTTCGGTTGGAATCACAATCACGACTCTCCAGTTGGTGAAAGGTATGGGTGCAAAATAGAACCAACTTTTTTCAAAATTCAGGAGTTCCGGGTAGGCAAAACCAGAGCCAGTCTCACCATCTTCGAGAATCTGCCGATAGCGGTTACGATCACCGTTGAATACTTGAGAGGAAGTTTCAAACAGATTTCGTTTCATTACCCATTCCGACCGCGGATGAGTTAGATAATAACCTTGAGCTGAAGCGACAAACGCAAAACCGTTAACCCCTATCTGAATGTCATCAATCACTCGATTCAAAAACTTAAGGTTGATGTCTCCGGCGACTATCCCAACTGACTCTCCAAACTCATCTAACACTGGCAGGAAATAGGAAATCATTAAGGTGGTCGAATCCATCGGACAGTGAAACGGATCAGACCAAACGCCTACTTTTTCTTGTGTGGCAAGTTCCGCCAATTCCGGGTATTTAAAAACAGAACAAAATTCAAAATTCGTTTTATCAACTAATTGCCCATCCTTGTTCCAATAAGTTGAGTACGTTAGCGTATCGGAAGATTCGAATAGTCGTGCATGGATGCCAGTAAGCACCGGGTTGGTTTCAACAACCTGATGAAGAAACATTTGAAGGTCACCATGGGAATGGTAGTACAGCGTTTGGTTCGCAACATTCCGGGTAACTTCCTGACTGTTAATTACATTTCGCGTGATTTCATTGATAATCAGGCTTGATTGATGGATCGCGCCTTCTTCAATCTTTTCCATGATGATCTCCTTGCTGTGCTTGTAATTAATAAACACAATCATGGATATGATAATAACTACAGCAGTTACTACATAAAGTCCAAGCTGAAAAGCAATACTTCGTTTATACATGAATTTGGGTCAATGCAATGAACATACAAGTTATGAAAAATCAAGGGGAAAGTAAAGATCTTATTTCAGTTTATTCATCCATTGCCGCGTTCCTTTAAATAAACAGGTTTTAGATGCAAATACAGCTGATTTATCAAGTGCCTCAGCGAAAGTATTTTTAGTTAACAGGTAATAGCAGAAAGCACCGTGAAAGAAATCACCTGCACCGAGTGTATCGACCACCTGGACTTTTGGAACATCAATTAAATCAATCTGATCCGAAGTTTGTGCAATAATTTGCTCTCCCCCTCGAGTGATCACTTTATAGGTGATCGAAAACCGATCGAGAAAAGCAAAAACAGTCTCGGGAGTTTGACAATCCGGCGGAGAAAAATCGTTTGAACAAACCGCGTAATCGACAAAAGGCAATAGTTGCGGTAGATGAGGTTTCCAGCTTCCGCCATCAAAAACGACAGGTACTTGCCGGCTCCGGGCCTCTTGGGCAAGTTTAATCGCCACTTCGGGGTAAAAGCCATCCAGCATCAAAAGTTCAGGACAATACCTATCGAATAGTTTTTTTTCATCCAGCGAAACATCTAATTTTTTGGGATTATGTGTGAAGATTGTGCGATTTCCGTTAGTCGTTGTAATTACTGTAGCCAAAACCGGCTGAGCTAGTTGATCTTTTAAGAGATCGGTACAGCATACGCCGGCAGAAAGAAAGTCATCCTTAAAAATGGAATGAAAAGGACTTTGACCAATGGCAGTGATTAAATGTGCTTCACCATTCAGTGCAGCAAATGCCACGGCTGCATTTGTTGCCGGACCGCCAACAAAAAACTCTGGCAGAGTGGTTTTTACTTTCACATTTTCTTTCGGAAATTCCTCAAGATAATATTGAATGTCGAGTGTGGCCAGACCAAAGAATAGGGCTTGTTTCATAGGGCTTGAAAAAAGAAAAGCCGCCACATGGATTCGTGACGGCTCAATATTGAGTGCTTATAAAATCAAGTATTCATTGCGCCACAAACATTAATCACTTGTCCGCTCACATAGCTCGATAAATCGGATGCCAGGAAAAGAGCCGTTTTGGCAACTTCTTCAGGTGTGCCTCCGCGTTTCATCGGAATATTGGCTTCCCAGGCTTTGCGTGCGTCTTCTGGAATTTTGGCGGTCATTTCAGTGATGATGAATCCCGGAGCAATCGCATTGCTGCGGACGCCCCGTGAACCGAGCTCTTTGGCAATCGACTTGGTGAATCCAATGATCCCTGCCTTTGAGGCTGAATAGTTAGATTGTCCTGCATTTCCGCTAACGCCAACCACCGAACTCAGGTTCACAATAGAGCCTGAACGTTGCTTCAGCATGGTTTTCTGAGCTGCTTTGGTAAAGTTAAAAACCGACTTCAGGTTGACATTGATCACAGCATCCCACTGTTCTTCCGTCATACGCATCAGCAATGTATCTTTTGTAATCCCGGCATTATTCACCAGAGCATCAATTTGTCCAAATTCGTTGACAATTTCTGCAACTACCCTTTCGGTATCGGCAAAGTCAGCGGCATTCGAAGCATAGCCTTTCGCCTTTACACCCAAAGCAGCGATTTCCGCTTCGGTGGCTTTCATGTTTTCATCTTCAAAAAGATCGGTGAAAGCGATATTGCATCCCTCTTCGGCAAATTTAATGGCAATTGCTTTTCCAATGCCCCTTGATGCACCGGTAACGATAGCCGTTTTTCCTTCAAGAAGTTTCATAATAAATGATTTAATTTTTTGAATTTTGAATCTCGGGTAAAAGTAATAAAATATGCGAAACGGTTGGTCTAATCAATAGCAACTCCTTGCTTCTATTGATTAGACTTTTTGTTTTCATTCATCTTTACCGCTCTTATCAAACCCCTTCGAAAATAGGGTGCTTTTATTTTTTTGTCGAAATAGAAGAGCATATAGCCGTCCGAGTGGGACGAACGAAAACCATAGGTTGATAGTAGCTTGGTAAACTCTTTTTCATCATTCTGCTTGTGATAGGTACAAACTGCCACTTTTAATGGGCTATGCGCTGAAAGAATGCGCTTGGCCCCTTCCAGTAAACGTGATTCTGCACCTTCCACATCAATCTTCAAAAATACACTCGAATCGTCGAGTGACAGATAGTCATCAAGTGTCGTATTGGTATCGTTGGTAACGTCGCTGACAAATTTCTGCACAATCTTCACCTTATCTTTCCAAGGCTCGAAAGTCGCTTCTAGTGGCGCAATCCAGTCCTTATTCGCTTCAAAAAGAATAAGCTCTGACGCTTTCTCGACAACACTCAGTGCCAAATTTCCTTCTGCCGCGCCAACATCTACAAGCACTTCTCCTTCTTCAAAACGGAATTCTTGCGTCAAATAGCGGTGTGGGCTCCGAATATCCTGCTCTTTTTTTAACAAATTATACAAATCCCGAATCTTTCGCTTGCCCCATCTTTTTTTGAAATAAAGCCTTTTGCCATCCTGTAAAACATAGCGCATCCCTTTCTCCCGGTCATCAAAAACTTCAATATCCTCGGCATGATACTCATTCTGGAAATCATAAGGAAATATGGCTAAGGGATTTTTTTTTAGAAAATTCAGTGCCTGTTGAATTTCTACTGATGGAGGTTCATTCCTGCCATCGTAATAGTCAAGAATAGCGACCGGAAGTTGTTTGGCCAGAATTCTTTTCCGGATAAACTTTGGAACCACAATTCTGTATAGCTTAGAAGTAAGTTGATTCATGGAATAAAAAACAGTTTATTAAAACTTGAAGACCAAAACTCTGACTCAAAATAAAATTAGGCCGTGAAGGTATGAATTTATAGGAAATTTTTTGCATGAGCTAATAACAAAGCAATATTTGCGGGGAAGTGATTACTAAAACCTATTAAAACCATTATTTTTGTGCAAAATAAAATTCATGAATGGCTGATCTTCCAAAGACAAGAATCTACGTTTTTTACTACAAATGCGGCCCCACGCTTGAAATAAGCCCCATCTACCAGCCAATTATGGCAGGGAAAGCACGGTTATCAGCAGGCAGCGATATTCCTGGTGATGATACCGGGGACAATATTTCCGAAAAGAATAATTATTACAGCGAGCTGACCGGCATTTATTGGGTATGGAAAAACACAACGCAGGACATCGTTGGCAGCGTACACTACCGGCGATTTCTTACTCAAAAGAATGAGCCGCTACCCCATCGTATCAAGCGATTTCTTTATTATTTAGCGGGTTTGCAAAAGAAACGTTTTGGACTGACCTATACCAAAAACATCGCGTTTTTTAAACCCAGAATTTTAACTGAAAACGAGATCCTTGATATATTGCAGACCTACGATCTCATTTTGCCACAGCGGCGAAAGCTAAAATATACTGTGCGCACGCATTACTCCCGGTACCACAATCCGGCAGACCTGGAACTGATCGAATCAATTATCAATGAGCGATGTCCGGAATATTTAAACGCGCTTCAACGGGTGCTGGGGGGGAAACGCCTGTTTGCCAATAACATGTTTATTATGAAGCGACAAGACTTTGACCGGTGCATGACGTGGCTTTTTGATGTACTCTTTGAATTTGAACGACGAATTGAACTGAGCGATTATCAGGGCTATCAGGAACGAATAATGGGTTTTATGGCTGAGCGACTTTTCAATGTTTGGTTTACCCGCGAAAATCTTCGGATTAGGGAACTGCCAGTAATTTATTTCAAACATTTTAAGTTTTCCGAATAATTTTGCTTGACGGAATACGCTCCAGCCAATAACTTGTGGCTACCCTCACATTTTGTACTTTTGTCTCAATTCAAATTACGACATCATGATTGATCAATCCACCATATGCGCTATTGCTACTTCTCCCGGAGTTGGAGCGATTGCCACCATCCGTTTATCGGGCGATGAAGCCATAGAAATAGCCGATAAGGTATTTCATTCACCGATTGAAAACAAAATGCTGGCCAACCAGAAAGCCAACACACTGCACGTAGGAACAATCAGCGAAGGGCCCGAAATCATTGATGAAGTGGTCGTCTCTCTGTTTCGTGCGCCCCAGTCGTTTACCGGCGAAGATGTGGTTGAAATTACCTGCCACGGCTCGTCGTACATCCAGCAACGTTTGCTGGAATTATTGCTGAAAAGTGGCGCTCGAATGGCGCGTCCCGGCGAATTTACCCAGCGGGCTTTTCTGAATGGCAAGATGGATTTGTCGCAGGCCGAAGCGGTTGCCGACTTAATAGCATCGAGCAATGCGGCCAATCACAAAATGGCCCTAAAACAAATGCGGGGTGGCTTTTCCAACGAAATCAAAAAACTGCGCGATCAACTCCTGCACTTTATTGCCATGGTTGAGTTGGAGCTGGATTTCGGTGAAGAGGACGTGGAGTTTGCCGACCGCAAACAGTTGATTGAGCTGACTGAGAAAATCGAACGCCTGCTTAACAAGCTTGCCGGCTCATTTAAGCTGGGCAATGTATTGAAAAACGGTGTTCCTGTGGCCATTGTTGGCGAAACAAATGTGGGCAAGTCTACCCTACTCAACGCCATCTTAAACGAGGAAAAAGCCATCGTGTCCGACATTCATGGGACAACGCGCGATGTGATTGAAGATGTGGTGAATATTGACGGTACGGCTTTTCGATTTTTCGACACGGCTGGCATCCGCGAAACCATTGACCAGATTGAAACCCTCGGAATTGAGCGCAGTTACAGCAAACTGGAGCAAGCCGAAATTGTCTTGTTGGTCACAGATTTATCAAACCCCATCGACTTGATCAGGCAGCGTGTAGAACTGATTCGTGAACGCGTTCAGGATCAAAAATTGATTATCGTTGGAAATAAAGCCGATCTGGGTGGCAAGGCAAAAGTCAAGGAAATGCTGGATGCTTTCATCCTGTCTGAGAATGAAGACCTGGTCTTTATTTCAGCAAAGCAACAACAAAACCTCGAAGCGTTGATTGAGTTGCTAAAGGAAAACGCCAATCTGCAACAGGCTGAAGGCACTGATGTGATTGTTTCGAACATCCGCCACTACGAAGCGCTGACCAATGCCCACCGAGCTGTTATCCGGGTGATTGATGGACTAGAAGATGGTATCAGCGGCGATTTTCTGGCACAGGACATCCGCGAATGCCTTCATTACTTGGGTGAAATAACCGGCGAAATCAGCAACGACGAAGTACTGGGGCATATCTTCAAGAATTTCTGTATCGGAAAGTAACCGCCGCAAAACTTCAATTCCCATCAATCAAGTACTTTTTAAGGATCTCCGTCTGCGGATTTTTCAGGATTTCATCCGGATGTCCTTGTTCAATGATGTCGCCATAATACATAAATACCACATGGTCGGCCAAACGAACGGCCTGCCGTAATACGTGGGTTACCAAAATGATGGTGTAATGCTCCCTTAAGTCTTTGAAGAGGTTTTCAATGGTCTTGGTAGAAATGGGATCTAAAGCTGAAGTTGGCTCGTCGGCCAGGATAATTGTGGGTTTCACGGCCAACCCGCGAGCCAAACAAAGACGCTGTTGCTGACCAATGGAGAGGCTGGTTGCCGGACTGTTCAGGCGGTCTTTCACTTCGTCCCACAGGCCCACCCGCTTCAGGTTCGACTCCACGCTGTGTGCAATGAGCTTTTTGTTGCGGACTCCCTTCAGCTTTAAACCATAGGACACATTTTTGTAAATTGAAACAGGCAGGGGAAACGGTCGCTGGGACAGCAAGCCCATCTTTTGCCGCATAATAGGGAGATCGTGTGAGGCTTTCAGGATATCTTTCCCGTCGATGAATACTTCGCCGCTGACGATCAGTTCCTTGTGCAAATCCGTTAAGCGGTTCAAACTTTTCAACAAGGTGGTTTTACCACAGCCCGAAGGTCCCAGCAAAACCACAATCTCATTTCGGGGGATATCCAGGTTAATATTTTTCAGAATTTCACCTTCTCGGGTTTTTACACTTAGTCCCTTGATCTGAATAATTGGTTTTTCGATGCCCGTCTTGCTCATCTTCAATTTTGATTTGGTGTGTACACTTGTCTGCTTGAATACCTTTTCTGTAAACATCATCGTTCTATTTAATTATACTTTTTGAATACCGTTTGGATAACAGTCGTGCAGAGACACTGATAACTAGAATAAAGAAGGTTAAAACAACTGCGGCGGCATAGGCGCGTTGTCGAACTTCTTCAATGGGAGAACTAAGCTGAAAGAAAATGGCCAGCGGCAGTGTGGCTACCGGTTCATCAAGGGTAATGGGAATATTATCGGTGTAGCCCGCCGTAAAAAGAACGGAGGCTGCGTCGCCAATTCCACGGCCGAAAGCCAACAACAAAGCCGTGATAAAGCCTGCAAATCCTTGTTTAAATAAAACTTTCATCGCTGTTTCAGTGCGGGTTGCTCCCAGTGAAAAAGAAGCCTCCTGCAACTCCACCGGAACGGTTTTCAGCACTTCATCAAAAGCCCGCACCAGGATCGGGGTAATTAGCAAGGCAACGGTAATGATTCCGGCCAACAACGAGGCATTCAAGCCAAAAAACAACATGACTGCGAAGCCAAACGCTCCGTAAACGATGGAGGGGATGCCCCACAGCGCATCCAACAGGTAGCGGATGGTATTTTGCGCCCGTTTCATCTTAATGAGCTGCACGTTGATAAACAAAGCTGCCGGCAGACCAATAAACACGGCCAGCAACGTAGCGCCAACCGAAAGGTAGAATGAGCCGACAATCGCATTGAGTATCCCACCTTCACCACCGAAATAATAGCCACCTTCGGGCAGTTTGGTAATGGTGTCCCACGACAAGGCTCCAACCCCTTTGTTGAACACCACGAAAAGCAGGAACAACAAGATGCCAATAACCGAATAGGCAGCCACTAATGAGATTAGCTTAAAGATTTGCTCTTCTATGATTTTCCATTTTCTCATAATTTCTCGGTTTTATGAATGAAATATCGGAAAAACAGGTTAATGACCAGGATGATTACAAATAGCAACAGCGCGGAAAACATCAGCGCCGAATCGTAGTCTGGTATCGACATCATTTCTCCATAGTTGTTGGCAATCAGGGCTGGCAGTGGATAACCCGGGCTGAAGGGTGATACCGAAATGTCGAGTGTGTTGCCAACCACCATCAGTACGGCTATGGTTTCGCCAAAGGCTTTGGCAATGCCCAGCCCAAAAGCTGAGATGATTCCGGGAAAGCCTTTTTTAAATATGACATGTTTCACCATCTCCCAATGAGTTGCCCCCAATGACAGCGAGGCTTCCTTCATGCCCACCGGAATGGTATGGAAGACCTCGATCAGCATGTTCAGCATGTAGGGGATACACATGACCGCCAAAACAACGCTACCAGCAAGCAGGCTGTAGCCAGAACTGGCGGTTACAAAAAAGGGTGCCACGTAGTCTGAAACCGCTGGCACAACGACCAGCACGCCCCATACCCCGTACACCACAGACGGGATTCCTGCCAGAATATCGATTACCGGCAACATCAGATTTAGCAATCGTATTTTGCCAAACTGAGTCAGATAAACAGCGGCAAAAAGGCATAAAGGAGCCGACAGGATAAACGACAAGACAGTGACGTAGGCCGAACTGTAAATAAAGGGCATAAACCCAAACTCACCCTTCATCGGGAACCATTTTGTGGAAAAGATCAATTCAGTAAAGGAATGATGAACCAATAGTGGAGCGGCCTTCCAATAAAGTCCAATAACAATCAGAACCGGAATGGACAATAATAAATACAATCCTCCCCGCATCCATATCGTAACAATAAGGTCAGTCAGCCTTCTACCTCTGTTCATTTTATAAGTTCGTTTTTATATTTCTTCGCCCAATTCAAAGTACATGTTCGTTCGAACGGGCTCAATTTAATTTGGATACCTGTTCTTCCAGTCTTGACTTTGTCAGCGGCACATAGCCAGCTTCGGAAACGAAAGCTTGTCCTTTGGTGACCACCCACCTCAAAAAGTCGATCGTAGCTTGTTTCTCCGGTTTACCCTTAGATACCAGGTATAGCTCGCGGGCTGGTGGCGACGGATATTTCCCTTCGGCAATGGCAGCCAGTATTTTATCAAATTTGTCGTAGAACGCCTCATCGGTATCAATGGCTCCGTTTTCATTCACATCGATGGGAATGACTTCAATCCCCTGGTTTCTATTGCCAGTTTGAATGTCATACAAATAAATTGTATTGTTGAAACCCACCCCTTTTTCGTTCTTCACCACGGCATCGGCCAATCCGGGGTCACCAAACACGCCCACGCCTTTCAGGTCTTCCTGTTGACCGCCAAGGTAGGCTGCCCAGGTACCGGCAGCACCACAGGCATCGGAACGGGTAAAAACGTTGATAGCCAAATCAGTTTCAATCCCGGCAAGTTGGTTCCAGTTTATAATTTCACCCGTAACAAAGATGCTGCGGAACTCGTCGCGGGTGAGCCCACGCTGTTGAATGGCACTTAACACCGGACTTTTCGCATTGATGGTTGGGAGTACTGCGTCTTTGGTAACGCCCACCCACCAGGCACCTTTGTCAATCTCTTCCTGGACAATCTCACGCGAGAACATGCCCAGGTCAACTGTACCCGACAAAGCGTCAGCCATCCCCTTTCCTGCCCCACCAGCAGATATATTGAACCGGACTCCGGGGTTTTCCTTCTGGTATTCTTCACTCCACTTAATTACCAGTGGATAGAGTGCGAACGCCCCGGAAAGACTAATGGTTTGTTCTTTCCTTTGGCCTGAAGAACAAGCGGAAAGACTGATGGCGATGGCCAAAAACAAAGCTAAGTTTCTATTCTTCATATCTCTTATTTTTATAATTGCTTTTTAATTTTTGAAAAGTGACGGGCTGACGGTTAGTTGCACGTACAAGAACTGTGAGAACTTATCATCTTCGACTCCCTGAATCGTTTTTAGCGAGCCGGTGGGCAGATAGAATAAATAGCCACTTTCCAGTGCTCCCCAGCCGGCAAAATGGTATTTCAGCACCAGGTCGTTTTCATACCCCAGGTTTCTGTCATCCGGAGTGGCCGGGTTGGTCTGTGCCAATTGAAAGTAATGACCGGCATTTCGCAGGCTGGTGTTCTTCGTGAATTTGTAATCGAGGAAGAAATAATAATCAACCAAGCCACCTTCCTTGGTGTGCGAATCAAAACTTCGGAAATAGTCCATTCCCCCAAAAAAGCGATGGCGTGCACCATAGAGGACATCAAACAGATGGCCGGTTTGATGACTGCTACCAGTTTTGCTGTTTCCCGAAAGGTAACTGAGTCCAATGCCCGACGATAATTTTCCCAGTTTGTATTTAGATTCGACATCAACCAAAACGGCACTTACGTTGTTCCCTGATCGGTTTTTCCCGAACTGGTAATAGATATTTCCTGAGAAGCTTAAATCACCCTTTTTATAAGTTGAATATACTCCGGTCGTTTGACGAAAGTAAAGCGTGTTGTCGGTTTCAGATTTAGTTACACCCGAAGCCACATGAGAAAGGGACAAATCCCAATTTTCGGACAGGCTGCTTTTGGCCCAGATATAACTTAGTGACTTGATACGCGTGGGGTCGTAATAGTTGTCAGACGTATTTTCGCCCGTGGAGTTCCAGCAAGTTCCCAGGTGGAAGGCACGATTTTCAGCCTGCCATTTATAAACGATGGCATCGTAGGCTATTCCGTTCTGGTTCCAATTACGGGCTCCTAAAATTCGTTGGTTGTCATAAACCAGTTGCTGGCGGCCCACCGAAAGCCAACCTGTGGCACCTGTCTTAATCTCAACAAAAGCTTCGAAAAGGTCAAGCGACGCGTTGTCGCCCAATACGCTGGTGGAGCTGGCCAGTTGTTCGTCGCCCCACACCCTGACATCTTGTGGCGTAAACTTCACTTTCAGCCCTTCCGTTTCGTAACTGAACGACAGGCGTGTCCGTTGCGAAATAAAAACGGCGGGCGTAGCTCCATAGGCTGCCAGCTTACGGTAGCCATCGCGCAGTTCAAAACGATTTCGAAACTGTGCATCAATTTGAAATTGAGCAAAAAGAGGTGTTGAAAACGTCATGCCAATGAGCAGGAAACAAGCTGTTCGTATCGCATGCTTTTGTTTTTTACCGAGTAGCTTGGTGTTTTCTTTCAGGGTACGTTTTCGTATCATGGTAATTTGTTGATTGTTCCATGACAAAACTACCAGCTTGCAAGAACTACCGGAACAGCCTTAAAGCCTAAACTCGGCTTACGTAATTTTGCGTAGCCGAATGAGCAAAAGAACTACCGAACATTAAAGTACCCGGATTTTATCGCATAAAGAACCAAGGCCACCGTATTTCTCGATTGGGTTTTATCCAATAAATTCTGCCGATGCTTTTCAACGGTTCGTTTGCTAATTTGAAGCGCTTTGGCTATTTCAGTATTGGAAAGCCCACGGCATATCAAACCCAGAATCTCCATTTCCCTGTCGGTGATCACCAGATTGTCTTTTGCTCTCTCCTGCTTATTGAGGTGCCTGACCAACAGTTGAATAATTTCCTGAGAGAAATAATTCTTGCCGCCCGCAACCTCTTCAATGGCTCTCTTTACGGTGGCGAATTTTGAATTCTTCAGCAGAAAACCATCAGCGCCTGACTCAATCATACTGGTATAGTAATTTTCATCTGAATACATGGAAAGCGCAATGATCTTCATTTCCGGGTTAATTTCCCTGGCCAATTTCGCCGCTTCCATTCCATTCATTACCGGCATTTCAATATCGAGCAGAACAAGATCCACCGGATGCTGACGAAGACTTTCAATAAATTGCTGACCATTCTCCGCCTCATAAATTTCTTCTATCAAGTCCCACTCGGACAATAAGAGTTTTAACCCTTCTCGGAATAAGTCATGGTCATCGACCAAAAAAAGCTTCAGTCTTTTCATTCAACCGGAATTTTTAAAGTGATGATGAAACCACTGTCAGGCGAGGTATTAATTTGATATTGACCTTTGAGTAGTTTAATTCTCGAGAAAATGTTCTCCATGCCCATCCCCGTAATCACCTTCTCTTGCAAACGATTATCCAGATCAAAGCCCGAACCGTCATCTTTGTAGGTTAATAAAATAACCTGCTGCTCTTCGATAATATCGACCCTGATGTAACTTGGGGCACCATGAGTTATGCTATTATTGATCAACTCGCAAACAATCCGGTAAACATTGATCTCCAGGTTGCGGTGAAACCGACGTTCACTAAAATTCGAATTGATCTCAAACTGAATTTGTGATCCTTCCAACAGCGGGCTTGTGGTTGCCTTGATCGCTTTGATTAATCCATAATTTTCGAGGATGTGCGGACTTAAGAGGTTGGATATTTCTTTAAGGGAGGTAATCGCTTCATCGGTCGCCAGGCTGGAGCGTTCAATAATCCGTCGGTTCGGTTGTTCCATGCTATCCTGATCAATTGCACTCAACGACATTTTGATCGATGATAAAACAGGCCCAAGTCCATCGTGTAGCTCGCGGGCAAAGGCTTGACGCGCTTTGTCTTCCGCTTCCAGAACTGCCGCAAGTGTTTTCTTCTCATTGTCAAGGCGTAGCTGTTCAATCTGATCCTGAAGATTGAATATTTTTTTGATGAAAATGACCCCAATGAATAGCAATCCAGAAATGAGCACTCCGATCCAACTGTTGATTTCTTCTTGTTGAAACAGTCTTGATTCCCAAAAAAGAGTTGAAAAGTCGAACAAACGCCGCAGTGCCATCAAGACTAAGCCCGATGAAATTAGAATCCACGATACGCTGTAGCGCGTCCGGCGGATTAAACTGATGGCATAAACCGTGGCTCCCAGCTGAAAGAGTATGGAAAGCACTAACGCAAATTTTAGCATGGTTAAAAAAATTAAATAATCAAACAAAAGTGCAAATTTAGGGCAGTGAAAAGATACAAATTATATAATTTTTTTTTGGAAATGTACCTGACTTTTAAATCATGGCAATCGCTTACACAAAAATCAAACGAATCAACCCTCAAAACCCATAGGCAGACAAAAAATGGTTTATTACTCCCAAGCGGATTCCCCTCAAAACAGTATAAGAGGTCGCCGAATCCGACAGTAAAAATGCCACACTTAGCCGTGGCTAAGTGCCCTGGTGATCGATGAACTGCAAGATACTATTAGAAACTACCTGTTGGATGGCTATATTGTTCTGATGGGCGACTGGGTAAGTTTTCTGTTAAATTTGAATTGCGAAGGGGCCGAAACGGAATCGGAATGCACAACCGATCAACTTCAATCGGTCAACATCCGTTTCAGGCCAGGGACCGAGCGTGGACAATCAGTAAATTAAGATAAGTTTGCTGAACGCTAAACACCTGCACCCCTGATGTGGTAGATTTCACGACCCTTCTCTCCTCCTTGGTAAAGGCCTTTGTCAATAATCACCTGAGAAACAAGATGAGGAATCTTTCTGATAGACTGTGAAGAGCGTTACTCGGAGCAAAAAATACTTGTTCTTTTTTCAGATAGGTGCTGAACTTTTGGGTGGGAATCGCTGGTGATTATTCCGGGAACAGCGCAGGATGGTCTAGACTAAGTTATGGACATTGCCTTAGTTTCCAGAAAGCGGTGTCATTAATATCAATAATCGGAGTTTGATATCTTTTGGTGTTTTATGCTATATTTACCGTGGAATACCAAATTAAACTAAAAACTCAACGGATGAAAACAGTATTACTTCTCGTGTTTGTACTGGCGTTTATTAACGCCGAAGGTCAGTCGTCGCATCAGCAACAACGAAAACTTCCCATTAGGGAAGGCGGACAAACAATTGATCCCGGAAATATACCCGAATCACTCCACGCAAGTGATACCACGTGGAGCCAAACCACAGGTCCTGAAAAGGCGATGCCTGGCAATAATTTTGGTGGTACCGCCAGCGGTATTGAAATCGGATCAAGTGCAGCGTTAGTGAGAAAGAAGCCAGGAAGAACAAAATATGCCAACATCACCTTGAAAAGAGGTGCTTCGCAAGAGAACATGCCGATCAATAGCAATAAGCTGGTTACTGCTGTGGCCAAAGATGCAAATCTAACCAAGGTTGATGCCGGAAATGCTTTAAATTCAATATTTTCGAGCCTGTCGGAATCACTAAGCAATGGAGATCACCTACAGTTAATTCATTTTGGAGAGAATGGAAACACTCCCGGTTTATCTAACGAAAGTAACGCACGTCTAGCCGATTTGAAAAAATTAGCCGATGAATTGGTCAACCTGGTAGCCGATGAGGCAAAATTAACCAAGACTGATGCCGGAAATGCCTTGAATGCTTTTGTAGCAAACGTATCTAATACCATACGGGGCAACAGTCCTGCTTCCAGTAATGGGAAGCTGTCAAAAGCAAAAGTGACGCAAAACCATCAACTGCTTGTAACCGTGTCAGAATATAAAGCCTTGAGTTTTTCCTTGGGCGATCCTGATGATGACGGTGATGGTGTACTCGATGTTACGGCCATTGCTACTGATCCGCAAGATTCAGATGGCGATGGTTATGGTGATAGATAAATCCGGTAGGGTTATACACCAGCCCATGATTGCTCCGGCTCATCTCTTGTTTTTCAAAATTGAATCGTCATTAAGGGCAATTTCTTATTAAATATTGAATTGTCCCATTTTTACAGGTGATACTTCATACGCGCATGAGTAGCTCGATCAGTTCTTTAAGTTGCCTATGTGCAAAATCACCTTTGACTTTATCCGGATAATGCCCAATCCCCACAAATAGCGATAGAGGAGCATTATTCGACTGTGCCCCGGATAAAATTTACAGTTTTCAGGAAGATGCATGTTTGCTTTTTGATAACTACCTGTATTTGCTTTCCCGCAATTCGTTGAAATACCCCCAGTAATTGGGATGGCAGGCTTTCGTTTCCCACGCTAACTTTGCTGACTCGACAAACAGTAATTTATAGTTCATAATTTTTTTCAGGATGAAAAGAAGGCTTTGGGGAACAGTTGTGGTCTTGGTAATAACAGTCGCTGTTGTTTTTGCACAGCAGAACAATCAGGTGATAGCAGGACATATTCAGGATGCAAATAAAAAGCCGGTTGCCTTCGCTTCTGTTTTTTTGAAGGGAACAACCTATGGCATTACAAGCGACAAAAGTGGAGACTACTGCCTGGCAGTTCCAGCTGGAGACTATACGCTGGTTGCTTCGGCTATTGGTTTCAAGACGAATGAAATCAGTATTTCGGTAGACGGGCAAAGCCGGTTGGTTCAGCATATCATACTCGAAGAAGAGGTCGCTGAAATAGAGGAAGTACAGGTTACCGCTAAAACCATTGTACAACAAGCGCGTGAACGGGCCTTTAATATTTCGGCCATCGATGCCAGTCAACTCCACAACACCACAGCCAGTATCAATGAAGTACTAAATCGCACAACAGGCGTCCGGGTGCGGCAGTCGGGCGGAATGGGCTCCGGGTTCAATTTTTCGATCAATGGCTTTTCCGGTAACCAGGTGAAGTTTTTTATCGATGGGATTCCGCTGGAGAACTTTGGTTCAGCCCTTTCTTTCGATAATATACCGGTGAATATGGCCGAGCGAATTGAAGTCTATAAAGGCGTGGTTCCGGTAAGCCTTGGGGCCGATGCCTTGGGTGGGGCTGTTAACGTGATCACTAACCAAAAAAGCAAGGATTACCTGGATGTGTCGTATAGCCTGGGATCGTTTAACAGCCATAAGGCGTCCGCCAACTTCAGACAAAGTTCAAAAAACGGCTTTACCGTGAACACAAACGCCTTTGTCAACTATTCAGACAACAACTATGGTGTGGACCTGAGCATTGCCGATCCAAACACCGGCGTTTATGGTCCGGTACAGGAATACAAGCATTTTCACGACGGCTACAAATCGGCGACAATTAAAGCCGAAGTCGGCGTTTTGGGCAAATCCTATGCCGATCGGCTGCTTGTTGGGCTGATGGTTTCCGGTAATGAAAAGGAGATCCAGCAGGGGTCCAATATGCAGCGGGTGGTTGGCGAGGCGTTTACCGACGGGAAAAGTATAACGCCTACCATCAGGTTCGAAAAGGAAGATTTTTTGACTGACGGACTTGCCCTGAAAATGCATTCCTCGTACTACCTTGCTGAAAACCGGTCGGTTGATACCAGCTCGGTTGTTTACGACTGGACGGGGAATTCCACATCCCGCAATTACGGTGACAATGCCAGACAGGGGGAATTGGGAGAAAAGACAATCTACCTATACAACGAACGCAATTGGCTGATCAACACCAACCTGATCTACCGGTTGTCGGGAAACCAGCTGTTCACCTTCAACCACGTGCACAACGACTATGTGCGGGATGAAGAAGACGAATACAATCCCGATAAATATGGTTTGAATTCACCATCTATTTCGAAGCACGTCGGCGGACTTGAGTACAAACTAACGTCGCACGACAAGCGTCTGTCGGTATCCGTCTTCGGAAAATTGTTTCTCATGAACAATCAACTGGTGATTGGCGATACGGTTACCATCTCATCCTCCATCCAAAATCCAGGATACGGAATCGCTGCTGCATGGCACTTATCTCCGAAGTGGCAGGCCAAGGCCTCGTACGAACGAACCAGTCGGTTGCCTTCTCCTGCCGAGATCCTTGGCGATGGGCTAAACATCAACAGTAACCCCAATTTAAAGGCCGAACAAAGCAATAACCTGAATGTTGGCTTGGCATTTATCCAAACAAATCCGCGAAACCAGCTAAATGCCGAGGCCGGCTTTGTGTACCGCGATGCTTCCGATTTTATTCGCAATACAATTGATGGTGCCAAGACAGTTTACGAAAACCTGAGCAGCGTGCGTGGCACGGGTGCTGAAGCTTCGTTCCGTTACAAGCAGGGCGGGTGGTTTACTTTTGAAGTAAACGGAACCTGGCAAAAGCTGGTCAATACCGATCAATACGTCCCCGGAACACAGCAAATAAATGATACTTACCAGCAACAGGTCCCCAACATCCCGTACCTTTTCGGAAATGCCAACATGGGTTTTAACTTCCGGGAATTGCTTCGCAACGATGACCGGCTCTTTATTACTTTGAGCTGCAATTACGTGGAAGCCTTTTACCTCTATTGGCCCAAATATGGCAGTCCCGATAATAAGCGGTCTATTCCGCAGCAGATTACGGGAAATATTGGCTTGGCCTATTTGCTGAATAACGGAAAGTACAATATCAGCTTTGATTGCCAGAACTTTACGGACACCAAGGTGTACGATTACTACAACATTCAAAAGCCGGGCCGTTCGTTCGTGATCAAGTTGCGTTACTTTTTACAATGATTCATCCAATCAGATAATTGCAAATAATAATCACTAAAAATGTTTAAATCATGAAAAATACAATCTCTCAAATGAAATGGTACCTGGTGTGCCTTGTGATCATTCCTGTCATGATCTCCTGCGACAAAGACGACGATGTTATTGATGATGGCGCGGACGGAACAGATGAAAACTTCGGATATATTTTCTCGCTCAGAACCCAGGGAGCCGATGGAACCTCCGATTATGTCTGGAAACTTGACAGCTTGGAACAATTGATATCGGGCGAACTGTCGGTTGAAGGCCTGGGTATTGAACAGGCTGGTTGGAATTATTATTTTGGCTTGAAAAACTCATTCTTCAGCATCAACTATGGTGATGAAGGAACAATCGCCTACAGCTTGGATGCTGCCGGAAATATACAGCAAACCGGTAATTTTTATGCCGATCGGCTCGATTGCATGGGTATTGCCGACGAAGAGAACATGATTGGAATAGGCGCTCCATGGGGAGGTGGCAGCTACGATTGCGAGTTTATGGTGATCAATGCCGAATCAAAATCAATCACCAGCCGCCAGTTTAACAGCATGTCCATGCAGCATGGCGATGTCAAGCTCAACTTATGGCCGACCGGAGCTGTCGTACGGGGCGACAAGATTTATGTGCCTTATTACCCTCTACATGGTGAAACCTGGAAGACACCTGTTATGGATACAGCCTATATCGCGGTTTATGCGTATCCTTCGCTTGATTATGTGACTACCTTGAAAGACGAGCGCACTGCACCGATTGGCATGTATGGTTCACAACCCTGTATCTCGGTAACTGAAGAAGGAGATATTTATACCTTCTCCACTGGATCGTATGCTTCCGGTTACACGCAAACAGGTAGTCCTTCCGGTATTCTGCGCATTAAAAATGGAGAAGACAATTTTGATGCGGATTATTTCATCAATTTCGAAGAAAGCCCTGTTGCAGGACGAATTGTATTTGGAAATTATTTAGGTGATGGGAAAGCACTCGTCCGATACATCCCCGTGGAAACCGATGATGAAATTAAAACCGTATGGGCGGCAACAAACGATCATGTATACGCCTTTGAAATGGCCATTGTCGATCTGGAAAGCAAAACGGTTACGCCGGTAGACGGCATTCCTGTCCATGGAGGTGGTTGGTCAAGAGGCGCCTTTATTGAGGATGGTATTGCTTATCATGATATTGCTACGGAAAGTGAAGTCAGGATGTATGCTATTGACATTGATAAGGCGACAGCTGTGAAAGGAGCGCTTATCAATGGAGCTACCGTTCCATTGGTATATAAAATTGATTATTAGAAATTCCAGATGTTACACCTGTTGATTGTGATGCAACAGGTGTAGCTTTTCTTGTTACACAAAGGAAAAAAATCACTGCTCCAACTCCTGCACGCGTTTTTCCAACGAATTTACCTTCAGGTAGAGTTCCTCCACTTTTTCAAGCAGTAAGCGGTTCAGCAAAACCAAGCTAAGCTCACTCCCACCCGATTCCATGAACGCTTTCAGCTCATCGGGAAATTCGCCATCCAAAAGCGTGGAGGAATCAACAATCACGTCCGCAGCATGAAGCTTGCCAACAGCCTGCAGTCTTTCCTGCGAGCGATCGGCTCCAATAAAAACATCACCCGTTTTACCCGAAACCAATAGTGAAACGGGCTCGCTCTCTTCGGATTTTGAATCCGTTTTTCCAAGCAACAAATCTCCATTTTCTGAGTCAAACCCCAAAAAGCCCGTTACCGAACTTATTCCGTGAGTGCCTTGGCCTGCTTCAAACAAAATCCGGCTATCACGGCCTGTAAGAGAAAGGATTGCATCTTGAAGCTGTATATCTCCATTAAACCAAGAGGTTCCACTTACCTGGAAACGGGCATTTCTCAGATCGTTAATCGAGCCAACTAACGTATTTCCCTTCTCCGAAATCATCAAGGGAAACTTCCATACGTCGCCATCATAATAGGAAAAGGATAAGGCATGGGGAACATCTTGTTTATGTGATATTTGCCAAAGCTTAGGTACATCCTC
This sequence comes from uncultured Sunxiuqinia sp., assembly GCF_963974515.1. Classification (GTDB taxonomy): domain Bacteria; phylum Bacteroidota; class Bacteroidia; order Bacteroidales; family Prolixibacteraceae; genus Sunxiuqinia. Next base: position 28,283 of record NZ_CAXBDD010000002.1, read on the forward strand.
ATCGCTTTTTAGTTCCAAGGCCGAGAAAGAATAGCCACTTCCTTTTCCCTGAACGGAGAGAAAATTCCCTTCCACTTGCAGCCTTCCATAAAACGTACTGATCTGGTCGCTGGTAGCCTGAAAAATCTTGGTCTTCTTCATCCCATCCGAAAAATCAATTACAAATGGTTTGAAAGCGCCTTTGCCCCTTTTCTGCAAGCGGATGCCAAACTGACGCTCCGAGGGATAGTTCTGGTTATACAGGTCAAGAAATTCGACACCCATCGAGTCCGATTCGTTCATTAATGCCAGCGTTGATTCGAAAGGTGTTTTATTGGGCGAATTGATTTGCAGAATGGAATAGTAGCCTTTATCGCGTTGGAGATCCAGCACCTGAACATTTTCATCTCCTATTTGGTATTGCGAAACCGAATAACTACCCGACGTAAATACCGATACACTGTCAGCGGAAACCGCTTCTTCTGACCTATTCGCAATTTTATTTGAAGACGATTTGGCTCCAATTGTTTGAGCTTGCGCGATCGCAGCTAAAAATAGAAACGCAAAAAATAAACAACGATATTTCATACTGGATTCCCTTTAATTGCACAAAAACCGAAGCGCTTTTTAGCAATCAGGTGTTGAAACCAAAATCGCTTCGAATCTCCGGCCGATTTGCTAGTTTGATTTCAGGAGAACCCCATTGGTCGAGTACCCCTCCTCACTTCGGATCCGGTAAAGATACGTTCCCGGGGGCAAGTCTCCAATACTCAACATGTTTTCGCCCGCCACCAGATCTTTCCGGTACAACGCCTGCCCCATCGTGTCGATGAGCTCCAAATGTGCTGCCGTATCGGTTTTCACTTTTAGGTGATGGTGAAAAGGATTGGGGTAAACCAAAACCATAGGCTTATTGCTCCAATCCTCGATTCCAACGGTAAGCAGGGGATGGACGGTCCAGTTGGTGGAAGAACCATCAGCAGCAATTACCTGAAAGGTTTGTTCGCCGCTGCTAAAGTCAAACACACCGCTTTCGGGTATGCTTGTCGTTGCTCCGTAACTTAGTTTTAAGTGGTAAGGTATTGTCAAAGAAGCGCTGCTTCCGGCTTGCATAAAAAAAATTGTTTGTTGCTCCCAGTCCACCAGCTCACTTTCCAGCTTATCCATTCCGGTTGAAAACACTTTTTTGTTATTCATCGGTATTCCATCGACTTTGACTCCGCCTAAAGCCGAAATTTCAGATAGTGACAAGACATAATTCCGCAACTGAAGGGCGCTGGCATAAATTTCGGCTGTTTCGAAGTCTTCATCGGCAAAAAACAACAAGCCATGTTTCCCATGATAAGCCATGTTGTTGAACGCAGTCCAACGCGATCCGCTAATCTCCACATCTCCAAGATGTTTTCCATCCAAGTATTTTCGCACCACGTTACCATCATGCACAAATACGACCCGGTGCCATTCGTCAAAAGTAAACTCGCCATGGTATTCGCCATAGGTGCCCATGCTGGCATCGGGAGCGATAAAAAAATCGGCATCATTCAAATTGTCTGGACTGGTCTGAATGAGACTGATGTAACCACCACTGTCTTTCGCTTCAATATAAATATCCATGATAACCGAATAGCTGAAGTCAACGGCTCCGGAATCTTCCATCATAAAATTATCGTAGGCAAACAGCCCGTTATTTGGGTCGTAAGCCGGAATTTTGGCCACTACCGTATCTTTCCCTGCAATTTTCGAAATACCAAAATCACTTGTTAATCCAAACTCAACGAGTTGAAGTTGTCCTCCTTCTCCTACAAAACTTTTTAAACGAGAGCCAATACCTGTATTTTCCAAGTTCCGTTTCTTAAAATCCCAGTTTCCGGTGGTTTCCGCTTTGGGATAGGTTGATACCGGATTGTGCCCACACACGTAGAGCTGGGCCACATAAGGCCGGTCGGTTTCAACGCCATCAACTCCCAGGTCTGCAAATTCTTTGATCCTGCCTTCACTATTAATGGTATAGACCCAAATCTTTGCACCGGCAGCATGGGCATGTTCAATAAATTGCAACGACCATTCCCTTTCAAATAGTACTTTATCTTCTGCCAATTCAAACACCTGACATCCAAGAGCTGTGCGTTCATCAAACCAATTCTTGTTCTCTGGCGAATCCGGATCTGGTCCAAACCATACCCAAGGAGAATCAGGGCAATACTGATGGAACGTGTTTGCTGATTCGAGGCTTGTAATGGCGGGCATCATCCGGCTTGGATCCACTTGGGCATCAGCCAGTGTGTTCGCCAGGGCTTTCGCATCAAAATCTTTAACATCCAGGTAAAGAAACGCATCGTATTTTTGAGCTATTTTCAAGGCATCCGCTAATGATGGTACCGTTATCCCTTTGAAAAAACTTGCTTTCCAATCGCCTGCGTCAAGTCCGGAGAGTTGTTCAAACGTATTGTCAGCCACAACCCCTTCACCTTTGGTTGTCCGCGCAATGGTGTATGGATCGTGATGCAGGACGTAAACGCCGTCGCCTGAAATGGCCACATCAACCTCGCAATACTTGATTCCCCGCTTAAAGGCTTCTTCGATGGCAAGTAAGGTATTTTCAGGATAAAACTCAGAGTATCCCCGGTGCGCTACCGCTGTGAAATTACAGTCAGGAAACTCAACCGGACTTTGCACGGTTTGGGCCAACCCAATGAATGAACCCGGAAAAAGAATCAGGAAGCAGAGTAGTCTCATGTTAAGGTTTGGGACGATTGTGTTTATTCATAATGTTGCGCATCAGCGGAAAATAGAAACGATAGAAGAATTCATCTTCGCCAAACGTCCCTTTCCTCCCTTTCAAAATTGAACTGAAATGTTGAATTCCCTTCAAACGACTGGTTGATAGATCTACCGGTTTGCTGCTGAAATCGCCACACAAATAGTAGAACGAATAATCAGGTGCCTGGTGCATCAGAATTGCCGGAAAACGATCAGAAATTCCAAGCTGGTTCAATTTTGATTTTCCTTGATCTGTCAGGTGTAACTGGTAAGCCGAGATGGCGTGGTTGATCGAATCATTGTACTCAATCACATCAAACCAATAAGGAAACTCCTGCAATGGGGGTAGTTTCAGTCGATTCAGACCATAGGCGAATGTTTTTATTTCAGGCATCGCAGCGTTCAGGTCATTTTTTTCAGATAAAACCACCATGCGCCCATCTTCGTGAACCAGGATAATCCCCGCCCCATGAAAATCCCATGCCTCTTGGTAATTTTCGCTATACAAATGAATTACCCAAGCCGGCAATGTTTCGCTCTCCGGATTCAATGACTCAAAATATTTTCCAGTCCATCCAGTCCAATGGATCCCTGCTTCTTCTTGAAATTGTCGACGACTTACTCTCGAAGTTGGCGCTTGAAGCACATTAAATTCAGCAATGATGGTTTTCCCTTCTTTTTTCATTTTTCGAAACAAAGAAATGTCGCTGGAACTCAGTCCCCCATAAATCAGCCCCGATCCTTCGCTTTCAGTTTCAGAAGCGTAAACGCCATACGTGTCGGCAAACATCAAAACATCTGTTTGCCGACTTAATGAATCTAGTTGTAGCTCGGACAATTGATCGAAATCGTTGAACCGGTGATTTCCGGTTTTATCAGAAAATACGCCCCAATAGTCATTTGATTTGTCATAGGGTGTCCCATCCTGTTTTCTGATTTGTTGGTTCTGGAGAACCCAAAAGAAAGCGTTGTGGGCCAGGCGTTCATCGGAAGCATCTGTTTTATCGAGGTAAGCCACGTTGACCATTTTTGCAGGCGTTACTTTCCAACTCATTTTCATGATCAGGAGAATAACCAAAGGGAATAGAATAATGACGCCTGCTAGAACCCCAAAAAAGACTCTTTTCCTAACCTGCTTGACAAACGATAAGCTCATATTCCTAGAATTTACGAATGTAGGTAATTGAAGTATTTAGCTGGTTGCCTTTCTGGTCCTTTTCAAACTCTTGATTGATAAAGGATGCGGAAAGCCCAATCACATTAAACCGCTTTATACTTTTTCTCAACCCCAAGCCAACATGAGCTGATTTTAGCCGGTAGTCGCTTACGTAGCTTTGCAATGAAACAGCATCATCGGGCGAAAGTCCATAGCCAAAGCTGAATTTCCAATAGTCATCGGCCCCGCCAAAATAATAGCGAGTAGTCATGGTGTACGAGTGGGATACTTGCTGATTTCCAGGAACCAGGTAAGTTTTTAGGTTGAACCAATAATTTTTGTAATATTTACCCACACTGGCCACATAAATCCAAGTATTGCTGCTAAAATGCAGGAACCGCGTACCTGCCTCAGCTTCAAAGCTTTTAGGCAGACTAAAATACAGCGATAGGCCAGCCCTAAACCGGGGGAAAACAGCCGAATGATCGGACAAGCCGACATTCATGTATGCATTGATATTTTTGAACAAACGAGGATAAGCATCAACTTCGTATTGAAAAGCCTGGTTTCCAAAACGTTCACCCCAATTGATACGGCCAATAACAGAACCAACTTTGGTGTACCGGCCATAATCAATTCCCACAATGTGCCAGGGACTTTCGTGCAAATGATCCGGATACTTCTGATTAAACCAACTGAAATCATGCGAAATGCTGATCTTATTTTTGGCAGAATCATAACGAATATTGCTTAGTAATGAACGGGCATCCTGATTTTTGGGATAACGCTCAACTAACGCTTCGGCGACTTGGTATGCATCATCAAACCGCTTCATGTTATTCAGGATTCTGGCCTTCTTCAATAACAATCCTTCCGAATTGGGATGTTCAGACAGACCTTCATTACAATACTCCAACGCTGCCTGATCATTGTCATTCCAATATTCCAGATCGGTGATTGCCATGGACGCATCTTCGTGTCCCGGATAGCGCTCCAAAACGTACTGAAACGATTCACGGGCCTCTTTCACCCGATCGGTCCAGGTGTAAATTCGCCCCAAAAAGATTCGAATATCGCTGTAATCAGGACTCTTTTGAAGTGCCTGCATCGAAAGCTCGATTGCTTTGGGATAATCATCTTCGTCAAAAGCAGCTTTCCGGGCGAGCACGAATAGTTCGTCCGAAGTATAATCCGTCTGTGCATTGACTTTTTGAGTAGCTCCTTGTGAAACAAATAAAAAGAGCGCAAATGTTACGGTGATTATTCTGTTCATGCTGTTCCTGTTTTTTACGGCTTACCCAATTGAACCAAAGGTGGCGAATAGCCCGAAATCAGTGAATCCGGATATAGCCTTTTTCCTTGTACCAACTGCGTATTTCTATTCTTAAATCGTTGCATTTCCAAACTCAAACGATCGGTTATTTCCAGATCATCTTCATCAACCAAAGTCATATGCGGACCAAGACGATAGATCTTGTCGCCATTGAGAAAGTATTCGCCGGAAACCAAATCGCTTATCGCTGTTTTAGTCTGCATCAGAGGGAATGTATTTTTGTTCGAGAATACCAGCGTTGAATCCAGTCCAGCTCCCATCCAGCAATCAAGTCCGGGCATATCAAATTCAAATTCATTCTCAAGAAAGGCCGTCAAACTCGGCGTAAGGTCGAAGTGCGAAACCACGGAGGAAAACTTCGTTGGCCTTGCAACCAGCGGAGAATACACAATGAATGGCACATGGTAACGGTCAATTTTTGTTGTCATAGGAATTTCCGGCATCCGGTGATCGCCGGTTATGATGAAGATGGTATTTTCGAAAGAATCGCGTTTCCGATAGGTTTCAAAAAAACTTCTCAAGGCATCATCCATATACAAAACCGTTTCTAGCTGCTGCTGGTAAGTCCGGCACAAGCTTTCCATTTGCCCTTCAAGTTCGAGACTTGGTAAAATCTGATGGAACTTTTTCTGATATTGTTCCTGATTGTTGACCAGAAACGGGCTATGCGTTGCAACCGTTAATAAAACATTTACGCTGGGACTGTCATGGCCCGTATCGTCTAGCGCGTTAAAAAAGCGTCGATACAATTCGAAATCACCATATCCCCAAGAAAATCCGGAGGCATTGCCCGGCAATAATTCATATCCGGCGCCAAAGTTCGTTTTATCAATAATCTCGTCGCAGCCCTGTCTTTCCATAAACAATTTCATCTGGTCGAACTCGGAATCACCGGCGTACATAAACCTGGAATGATAGCCGTTGTGTTGCAACAAATTAATTAAGCTTTGATGCGGAGGCATCTCCTCTCCCATTTCGGCAAAACCATGTTCGCCAAACGGCAACGAAGCAAGCAAAGATGGCAAAACGGCAAACGTACGACCACTGGTGCTTAGGCAATTTTCCCAGTACAAGCTATGGTCGGACAAGGAATCCAGAAACGGAGTAAAACTTCCCATGTAGGCATCATCGTTGCTAAATGCGCGCCCAAGCCCTTCAATCACGATCATGACAATATCCGGCGGCGTATCCTTCTTTTTCAGGAAAGACGAAAATACATCAACCCTATTTTTCTCATGGAGGAAAGGGAACTGAACAGCATCGGGATAGACAAATTTATTCAACCATTTTTGCCCTGATTGACCATTGTAGCCCAAAAAAGAGTCGGCAAATAAGGGAAGGTTTTCGTCCTGCTCCCAACCGGAAAGATGATAGAATGCTTCGCGGTAAAAATGGGCCGATTTGTTTATCGCAGAATGATCTAAAAACTCCGAGCCAAACGCTGCTTTGGGGTTGGCAGGGGCTATTCCGACAAAAAAGAAACTTAAAAAACTAATAGCCAAAAGGCCATAAATCACCTTTGCGGGGAGTTTCAGATACCTCGGAACAAAAGTGAAGGCAAGTACAATCAGTGCAATTCCGATCATCAGTCCAATGGTCATAGGTCCGGTTATGGCAGCACCGGCTGTCTGGCGAATCTCTTGAAGTGAATAATGAAAAAGGTCGGCTCCAAGTGGATTAAGGACAGTTGAAAAATATTGTCCCAGCAGGCCGTGCCCCAATACCACCAAACTAAACAAGGCAACCGCAACGACCCTTGCCAGCCGGATTGACAACCAACAACAGGCCAGAAAAATGACAAAAAGTATGGGAACAATGAAAAGCCAATAAATCAGATCGAAATAAAATGCGCTGGCATAATAGTTCCAATCGCTTTCTTCCGGAAGGAGCTGCGAAATATTACCGCTAAAAATCTCGAAGATTCGCAGCAACAACAACAGGCTTAGCAGAACAACCGCATATCCGCCAAACCAGCGAGTCAAATCTTTAAAAATATTGCTTTTTCGTTCTTTTGATTTCATCCTTATAAATTTTCAATCTTGCTTCATCTTCAAGTCATCACCTGAGTCATTACGCCACCACAACATACGTAACAACTATGGCTTTTTAATTGTCACGAATCCTGTACGCGACATATTTCCCCAGCCATTTCGATTCTTTTTGAAGAAATACTCAAAGTTTCCTTTTAAAGAAAAGAAGCTGTTAACCAGGTTAAACGTGAAAGCTTCAATCCATGCAATAAATAATAGCTTGACGATATGATTTGTTTTGGTGTATTTGTGATAAGCAAAATGGTCGCACAAAATAGCCCAGGTAGAAAATGCAATTCCAAAAAAGTAAACAAAAAGTAACAGAACCAGAAAAAATGGCCAGTTAACATGGTCTATGATCACCAGGTAAGTAAAATAGAAAATACCAAGCGTCTGAATCATGGGGGCCAACCACTCATAGAGGACGGTGGTCGGCATGCTTAGCAAGCCAACAATCTTGTAACGGGGATTAAACCACATTTTCCGGTGGTTAACCATACAATCAATCAAGCCTCGGGTCCAGCGAGTACGTTGCCTGCCAAATACTCGCCAGTCTTCCGGCACTTCAGTCCAGCTCATCGGATGCGGAACTAATATTACGCGGTGCTTCTCATCGCGGTCGTACATGTATTTTCGCATCCGGATGATTAGGTCCATGTCTTCTCCAACCGTTTTGGTACTGTAACCGCCACATTTCAAAACCAGTTCGCGGTCAAACATGCCCAAAGCTCCGGAAATGAGGATCATTCCATTCAGCTTTTTCCAGGCCAATCTCGAAAGCAGGAAAGCTCTGTTGTATTCCAGCACCTGAAATCGGGCCAGGAAATTTTTTGGAATCTTTACGTTAATCAGATGTCCCTTCCTAAATTCACAGGAGTTGGCTACCCGGATCGTACCACCAGTGGCAATCACTTTCGAATCAGAATATTCCAGGAATGGCTTTATCAGGTATTGAATGACATATGGATCAATAATGGTATCCACATCAATGGTCATAAAATACTCCCCTTTGGCAATACTGATTCCAGCGTTCAGCGCATCCGATTTACCGCCATTTTCTTTATCAACAATAATTAAGTTGGAGTAAGTTTCCAGGTTTGATCGGTAAATTCCTCTGATTTCTTTACAATCGAGCACCGAATTGACTGCAAAATTGACTTTTACCAGCTCAAAAGCATCAATGGCTGTTTGCAGTGTTTCATCCTTGCTGCCATCATTAACAACAATGATTTCGTATTTAGGATAGCGAAGGTGCAACAAGCCGTTGATATTCTCAACAATGGTCCTTTCCTCGTTAAATGCCGGAGCAACGATTGAAACCCAGGGAACCCGGTCGTATACCATCAATGATTTATATTGAGCCAGTTTATTTTCGCGCACGACTTTTCGCAGTTCAAACAGCGCAACAATCGCCAGAATCAAATAATGAACAACGATCAGGATCGCGTACACGAGGAATATATACTCAAGGACGACAAGGATAAGTTTAATCATGCTACATGTTTATTTCTTGGTTCAGCCACATGTTTGATAAATACCGCAATTTTCCCTCCAAGCTCTTCATTCAGCAGCCAAAGCCTTTGCTCTCCATAGCCCGAAAATTTGTAGAGCAGTTTGACGGCTTCAAAAACTTCGTCAAATGATCCCTTGCGTACACGCTCTTCAACGAATGATATATCATCATCTTCAATAAAATGCTTCATTGACCGAAGAATCTCCAACTTTACCGGATGACATTCATCAACGTACCTGTTCTTCATGAGGACCTTTATCCGGTAATATTCCAAGGCCCTAAGCGTTACGATTGCCTCCTGCCTGACTTCCGGATTCTCGTCCAACAAACATTTCGTAACGTCTCTGACAGCATCCAGCTGATTGTAAATGGATATCATCCGAAGCAGGAACAAACGCACCTGCAAATCTGAATGCTTTAACATGGGAGCCATAGGCGGTGGAGAAATGCCATTAAAATACATGGTATAGTAAATACTTAGCGAGTCCCACCTAACAAACGAGTATTTCAACTCCATCAAAAATCCGAAAGGATTCTTATCGTCCAGCAACATGTAGGAAAGAATGGCTTCAGTCCGAACGTACTGATGGTTGTCGTTGATGTATTTTTCGATTTCTGTCTTAAAGGCTCTTCTCCCGAGAAAAGCCAATTCCCTTAGACCGACAGAGCGGCGATACCAGTTGCCGTACTTGATTTTGCGCAGCGATACTTTATGGAGTTGCAGTACTTGATACAGTGCCTTGATCTTAATTGAGCCCTCGCCCGTGAAATTTCGCTTGCCCTCAATCAAGACATCAATAATAATCTGTTTGTCTTTTGATGATTTGTATTGGCTTAGCAGTTCAACAATCGCTGCTTCTTCATGATCATCTAAGTCATCGTAAAAATACGGCGAAACGATGTCAATAATTTCCTTCCGCTTGTACTTGTAGTAGCTTTTCTTTCTATTGAAAATCGAGTTTGAAACAACGGTAACAACTACAACGAAGGCAATATTAAACAGGAAAAATAGGGCAAATAAGGCCAGGTAAAACAATAGACTATACCCGAGCGAAATTTTATCAACAAAGGCAAAGAAATCACTTATAACACCTTTATAAAAAAGGAATAATATTTTGGTTGTACCGCCGCCCGACTTGATTACTTCTGATGGGTTCTCCTGCGCTATTCCCCGCGCGTCTAAACGAATACTCGCATTCTGTAGTGCAATTCCTCCATCTTCACTTGTTTGAACCAAATCAGCTGCCGCATTCGTTTCCGGAAAACTAACAGCTGCCTGAATCTCCTGAACTTGTCCCCATAAAAAGAACAAAGAATGAATAACAATAAAGATTCCTCCCCTCAAAAAATAACGCCCAAATTTCTTCATCTTAAATTTTTATACCTACTTCACATTCACTTTCCCGTCCCACAAAAATTTAAAATCCCTGTTATCCCAACAATCGCTTTATTCGAGCACTTAACTCCCCGGCCCGAAAGGGTTTAACGATGAAATCATTCGCTCCAATATTAAAAACATTGGCAATGACATCTTCTTCATGTGTTGATGAAATCGCCATTACCGGAACTGTGTCCGATATCTTGTCCCTTACATATTGAATAAGTTCACTTCCATTCAAAAACGGCATATATAAGTCCGTTATCAAAAGATCAAAAGAATTAGAGCTCAAAAATTCAATGGCCTCCTCCCCATTATTAAAAACCTCCACACGAAAGCCATCCTTCGCCATGCGATATTCTAATACCTTGCTAAGCAAATCATTATCCTCTACAATAACAATTGTTTTTTTCTTATTAAGGTCAAGATTATCCATACTTATTTCTAATTCTTCTTGAATTTATGAGACTCTTTAATATAAATTTTGACGTGCCAATAATACAAATTAAAATTCATATTTCATATCAAATCATGAGATTATTGATAAGTCCACCGCGATATGCCTTCTCTTGTGCAGATAAAACCCCAAGCTATCCTTCTACAAAATAACGCAGCTGATCGAGCATGATTGGCACATCGTCCTGGTCGATCCCCTGGCGAAGCAACTGTGGCAGGTCTTCCTCGAAAACGTCCATGAATTCAGATTCGGAAAAACCGTTTTTTGAAATGGATTGCTTGTAGTAGTCCAGCGCTGCTTTCCGCTTATTCATGCTCCACTGCACGTGTCCCATGTTCATCAGATCGTGCTTGCTCGGCTGTTCTTGAATCAGCTTAAGGAAGTAATTTTCAGCCTGCTCTTTTTTTCCGGTTAAAAACGAACACCAGCCAATGGGGCGCCATACTTTCTTGTTTCCGGGAGCCAGGTATTCTACTTTGAAATAACATTTTAGTGCTTCGTCAAATTGCTCAAGCTCAAGCAAACAGTGCCCCACGTTTAACTGATTATTCAAATCGTCGGCATTCAGTCTTTCAGCCTCTTTGTAATATTCCAATGCTTTGGCTGGCTGCTTGAGATTTCGGTAACAAAGAGCAATCTTTTTCAGATTCCACAAGCGATTGGGCTCATACAATTCCGCTTCGAGGTATGCTTCCAGCGCCTTTTGAAAGTTGCCCTGCTTTTGATGGCAAAAGGCAATTTTTTGAAGCAGTTCGCCATCTTTCTTAATGGTCAGCAGGTAGCCAAAAATACCGGATGCTTCTTCAAAATAATTCTTCGAAAAATAGTATTCCGCAATGTTCCGAAGCATGTTCTCGTCTTCTTTCAGAATACTGCCCAAGGTTTTTTGGTTATGAAAATCAAACCGCCAGTTAAAAACGTCCTCAAAATCACTTTTCCGCGGATGTAGTTTATAAAAGCGGTACAAATCCTGGATGTATTGGTTGGAAATATCCCCGGCTTTCCTTCCGGGATCAGTCAGTCCTTCGTCACTTTCAATTTCACGCAGCTGTTCCATCTCTGCTTTCAGTCCCTGGATCATAAATTCGCGGTTCTCTTTTGGCAGGTTGTGAATACTCAGGCTAAACGAGTATTTGTCAGAATTGCACAAAATTGGTGCATTGGCAATTGTATCTACAAACATTCGGTTGACCTCAGTCGACACATCAAGCACTTGGGCTAGTTCAGGGTTTTCTGCAAAGAATGGAATAAACCAGTTGGCAAGTTCATTAAAAAAGGGAAACGATTTCAACAGGGCGAATGATCCGAGAAACACATCAGCTCCTTCCATCTGCAATTCTGACAACTCCTCCATTTTGTCCATCAATCCCGGCGAGTCCATAAAAATTTCCTGCCATTCGGGATTTTTATCTTCCGAAAGTCCTTCTTCCATCAAACTATCAAGATTGAGCTTATCTTTCAGTATGGGGCTAATCTTGATCATTTCGGGCAGCAGTTCATCGCGAATCCGCTGTTGAAGTTTCTCGGCTTCCTTACTCCGGATTAATTGGACAATGATGCGTTCCAGGTTTCGTTTAAAGGCCGGATCTTCGTTTAAGAGTTCCAAACGTGCGGTAATTTCAGGATAGTAGGCCAACCGGGAATCGTATTTATAAAGGTTAATGAGCAATCCGACCAAAGCCCTTTGGGCGATGGCTGCTTCCTCCAACTCATAAGCATCGAACAGCAAGCTCAGTTTCCCATCATCAAAATAGCGCTGCTGACTTAGTATTAAGGCAGTGACAATAAATGACTTGTAAAACGAAAGAATTGCCGGGCTTGCAAAAAACTGTTTCAGAAATTTGACTTCTTCAGCATTCAGGCGATTGCGAAACCACAAATGATAAAATAACCGGAACATTTGCTGCCGGTGCTTGCCAGCTGCTTCTGATGTTGTTGAGTTGCCCACGCTTCGGTTTTCGGCTAATGCCTTTAACTCGCGGTGATGATAAAACGCCTCCAATTCGGTCAAAAACATTTCGAAATCGCTGATCCACTGACTCTCAAATCCTCTTTTCCGTTCGTATTCGATAGAAGATGAATATTTATAACGAATCGCCTCATTCACCTTATCAACCAGTTCGAAGGCCGAAACAATGAGTTTTCGATATACCTTTTGGCGCTCCGGGTCCCGCGTGCCTTCAACGGTGTATTGCAGCATGTAGTGGTAGGTTTGATCCAGCTCACGCCATTCGTCGTTCAACGCGCCCAGACCGTTTTCGTTGATGAGTTTCATCAGTTGGTCGAAGGCAGGTTTCAATTTCCGTTCGGCCAGGCTGCTGCAAATCCCGGCATATTGTCTGTGGAGTTCTTTGTCTGTCATAGCTGTTATCTCAAGTGTTAAAAGATACGAAAAACTAGTAACATCAAAAAGTACTCCAAGCCAAACCAGCCTGCCAGATGGTCAGACATGCTGCGGACTTGTTTTCACGACCAACGTATAGTAGGAAAATTTAAGACGGATAAAACGACGAAAGTCGCTTAAGTTAAACTCAAGCGACTTCGTTCGATCGATATAACATCAGGAATCTAATCCTGGTCTATTTCGTGAGGATTCAGGAAAATCAGGAAAAAAACCATCGCAAACGATAATTCATGCAGCTCACTTTCTTTTTTCAAGCCAATCAGGAGCACCATCAGCGTTGAAACGCCCATCAGAATCAGGTGTTGCTTTTTAGGTAGCGGCACCCGAAAACGATTGATCAATCGGCGGATGAATGGAACTTTCAAAACCAGTAAGCGAGAAAATACAAAGTAAATGATCAGTACCAAAAACATCAACCGGGAAAAAATCAGGATATTTATACTTTGGCCTCCAACAACCAGGTTATGTAGGTTAGTTTCGGCCTGTTTGTTATGCTCCAGGAAAAATTCGCTGCTTTCAATTCCAAACACGCGTTGTCCCCAGCTGATTTCTTCGCCGGCCGCAAAAAAGAACAAAAAGGCCAAGACCCCCCAGGTCAACAGCCAAAGTGGCTTTTTAAGTTTCCGGTATTGAAAAAACCGGTAAACGGCTATTAAACTAGAGAAAAATAAGAACAGGGCTGTGGGCCACTCCACGGGGCCATCCTCTCGCACAAAGTTCCAAAATTCGTCAACACCAACAAGATGACCCAAATACAGGCCATAACCAATAAAAATAAGCAGAATGGCTCCAACCGCCATCTCAGTACCTGCAATTAGCTTTTTTGTTTCCATAAAAACATTCGTTTAAAAATATTTTGTCTATTTTGAACTTCGTGTATCCGGGTTGAATCTTCCGGCAGTGGATTCCTCTTCAAAATAATGCGGATAAAAATAGGACAATTATTTGAAGTAGAAAAAAAAAAGAATGGCACTTTAAGCCAATAGCCTGGCCGTGTCCGTGTGGCAACAATGCTGTGCAGCAACTCGTCTTTCGGTTTCGTGGTTCTTACTTTTTGTCACTTTATCAATTCCATCAAAATGAACGAAGAAAACGAAGATCCTGTTGAAGAACTTGCTATCTTCCAAAAAGGAAGAGAGGTATTTGATCTGGTCAAAAGGATTGGGGATTTGATTCCAGAGGATAATGAACATCTTCAAGATGTGAAAGCCGAGATACTGGCAGATGCGATACCCTTGTCAGTAAAAATTGCCGGAGCAAATCACGTTGGCTTGTGCGACCTGAAAATGGAAGCGGCAGCCATTATCCGAAAGGCTGCGCGCGATTTAATGGTTAAGAGGCATTCGTTGGAAATGTATGGCTTTGCAGAAGTGGAATATTTTCAACTCGTTCGCGACTTAATGGAAGAATACCGATTGTTGTTTGTCGACTGGGTTGCCGGATTCGATCAGTGGGACTACATCATTGATCGTTGGGGTTTATTCAACCCGCCGGGTGTTGGCCCATACGACAAAGATCCGGATGATGATATTTCTCAGAATGATTTTGATTTGGAATAACAGAAAAGTGTCCATCTGGAAAATCAACAAGCAAATTCAGCCGACTTTCACTCGCCAGCCAGGTTAAAATAAAAAACTACGACTTCCATGGCCGTAGTTTTAAGATCATTACATCTAAAGAAAGATTGTCGAAAACGAGGCTATTAGAATGATTGAATAACTGCAATCAATTCGTTCTTCGTTTTGCCAATTTTATTGGCTATTGTTTTATAGAGATCATCTTTTGTTTCATGCCTCCACATCAAGTCGGCGTTGGTCAACTGAGGGTATTTATTCTTGAGGTTCATCATGATGTCGCCCCAGTTTTTAAAATCAAATTCTGTATCCATAATTTATAGTCTAATGGTTAGTCCAAATTTTCCACCCGAGAACGCATTTCCACCGCCAAGCTCAAGGTTGATTCCCACATTATCACTAAAATAATAGCGTCCACCAATTTGTGCGCCCAATCCAAGTCCCGAATTGTGAGAACCATCATAATCATTTGGTGAACTCCAGTTGTAGAAACCCAGATTTAGACCGGCATAAAAATCCCAGTCCGAAGGAATATTCAACACGGTGTTAAAATGGTAATTTGCATTTCCCAAAATTCCGATAACCGAGTGATCGTATTTGTTGCCATTCCAATTGTCGTTATAGGAACGAAAAGATAGCTCTCCGCCCAACGTAATATCCTGGTGTACGCCATGATCAAATCCCAAGTAAACGGGAACGCCCCAAGACGAAAGCCCTACCCCAACATTCAATTGTGATTCACCTTTTGAAATTGGACCTTGTGCGAAAGCTGTGCTAGTCGCGATTAGAAGGATAATCAATAAAAATTGTTTTCTCATTTTCTCGTTTTTAATCCATTTCTGGATATTTGATGATTTTCTATTTAATATTGTAAAAGCAAAAAAGAAAAATAAAGCGACGGTTGGCCGTTCAATGCAGAGTAAATCTTAACAATGAAAGCATCGTAATCAGAGGCGGGAATATGACGTGATTCAATATTTAGAATGACATCATCCGTTTAGAGAAGCATTATTTCCTCCGCAAAGATACTCTTATTATTTATAAAATAAGCTATGTAATCTAAATTTATTATTGAAGTTGAAATTGAGCCGGCAATCCAACATCTTTTGATCGGATATGAAATGCCTTTTAGCCAAGAAACAATTCCATCTCCTGAAAAGTCGGTTTTAAGTCCGTTTCTCAAAACGTAAAAAGTCGCTTAAGTTATCCTCAAGCGACTTTCAACCGGTATTTTTTAGAAGCAGGAACCTAATCCTGATCGATTTCGTACGGATTCAAGAAAATCATAAAAAAGACCATGGCAAAGGACAATTCGTGCAGCTCGCTTTCCTTTTTTAAACCAATCAAGAGTACCATTACCGTAGAGACTCCCATCAGAATCAGGTGTTGCTTTTTAGGTAGCGGCACCCGAAATTGATTCACCAGACGCCTAATTACAGGAACTTTCAAAACCAAGATCCTGGAAAAAACAAAGTAGATAATCAACACCAAAAACATCAGCCGGGAGAAAATAAGGATATTAATATTTTGTCCTCCAACAATGAGGTTGTGCAGGTTGGTCTCAGCTTGTTTGTTGTTTTCCAGAAAAAAATCGCTACTTTCAATTCCAAATACACGTTGTCCCCAGCTGATTTCCTCGCCAGCTGCAAAAAAGAATAAAACGGCCATGGCTCCCCAAGTGATCAGCCAGAGCGGCTTCTTCAGTTTCCGGAATTGAAAAACCCAATATACACCAATCATACTACAGAAAAATAAAAACAAAGCTGTAGCCCATTCTGCCGGTCCATCCTCTCTGACATATTCCCAAAATTCTTCAACGCCAACAAGGTGGCCGAGATACAAACCATACGCTATAAAAATGAGCAGCGCGGCTCCCACCACCATTTCGGTCCTTGTAATCAGTTTTCTTATATCCATCGTTACATTCTTTAAAAAATCAATTTTTTCTTGTTTTCAACTCAGTTGATTCCGGTTTATCCGCCGGAATAAGATTTTCCCTTCAATATAGTGCGCGCAAAAATATGACAAATATTCAAGGGAGGAAAAAAACATCATCACTTTAAATCTTCACGGCGATTAAAGTCACAAATGCGATACATCATTTCAAAGTTGCATGAGAACTTGTTATTTGTGCGTCGGGCATCTGCTTTCGTTGGTTAATCAACTTATATATGATAATCAAATCCAAATTTTTTTGTGCTCGTTTGTTTTGTATTCAGAAAAACTTCCTACTTTTGTTCGTAGTTTTACGAACAAATATCATGAAAGAAACAATTGTATTTACAGAAGAACTGGTTCAGGCGGCACGCTTTGCCAAGGCCATAGGCCATCCGGTGCGGCTTTACGTGCTGGAATTGCTAAACAAGCAGGCTTGCTGCTATAGTGGCGACTTATCGGACGTGCTACCCATCGCCAAATCGACTCTGTCGCAGCATCTGAAAGAACTGAAAGACGCAGGGTTGATTCAAGGTGAAATTGAAGCACCCAAAATCAAATACTGCATCAACCGTGAAAACTGGGCAAAAGCGCAGGCCTTGTTTCAGAAATTTTTGAATCGATAAAAAAAATTTAACCCAATCGTTCGCTATTTTGCGAATTACGAATAAAAACAAAAATCAATGGATTATCAGAATTTGAAACCAATTCAAATGGACATCAAAGTCCTGGGGACTGGTTGTCCCAAATGTAAATCGCTTGAAAAAGCGACCCGCGAAGCCGTTGCCGAAGCTGGCATTTCTGCTTCTGTTACCAAAGTCGAAGATATTGTGGAGATTATGAATTACGGGGTGATGACCACTCCTGCCCTCGTTGTCGACGGGAAAGTGCTTGTCAAAGGGAAAGTCCCCACGGTTGCCGAAATCAAAACATTACTAACCAAATAATCATCAAAAATGAAAAAGCTAACGCTTATTTTAATCATCGCCCTGTGGGCCGGAGTTTTATCAGCCAGCGCGCAATGTTGCGACTCAAAAGTTGCCGAACTAACCAGCACGGAAGTGACCTTGGCGGAACAAGCCACTGGAGCAGGCGTAAAAGCCTATTATTTTCATGCCACCCGCCGCTGCGTCACGTGCCAAGCCGTTGAAAAAGTAACAAAAGAAGCCCTGAAAGAACATTACGGAGACCAAGTTGCTTTTTTGTCAATCGACCGCGAAGAAGATAGCGAGAACCCCTTGCTTGAGAAATACAAAGTGAACGGCCAAACGCTGCTGATTGTGAGCGGCGACAAAGTAAAGAACCTGACCAACGATGCTTTCCTGAACGCCCGGACCAATCCTGACAAGTTCAAGGCCAAGCTGAAATCAACCATCGATTCAATGAAATAAGCTTATGGAGCTTTTGCAAAATTTCCTGGAAAATTCGCAATTTCCATTGTTTACCGCTTTTATACTGGGACTGATGACTGCCGTCAGTCCCTGCCCTTTGGCAACCAACATTACCGCCATTGGCTACATCAGCAAAGACCTGGAAAGTCGGAAAAAAGTGTTTTACAATGGGCTGGTGTACACGCTTGGACGTGCTGTTTCCTACACGGCCATTGGCTTGCTTTTCTTCTTTGGGGCCGGACAGTTTCATCTGGAAGGATTCTTTCAAAGCTGGGGTGAAAAACTTTTGGGGCCGATACTCATCCTTATCGGCTTGTTTATGCTTGGCATGCTAAACTTTATCCAAATTCCGGGACTCAACAACTTGACCGGTAAAATGGAAAGTCGCGCCAATAAAGGCTTTTGGGGCGTCTTACTGCTGGGTATTGTATTTGCGCTGGCTTTTTGTCCTTACAGTGGCGTCCTGTATTTTGGAATGCTGATCCCCATGACCATCAGCAGTGCATCGGGACTTTATCTGCCCGTCGTTTTTGCGCTGGCTACTGGCATTCCGGTCATTCTGTTTGCCTGGTTAATTGCTTTTTCGGTCGGTTCAATTGGAGGCGTTTACAACAAAATGAAGACCGTTGAGCGATGGTTTCGCCGCGTGGTAGCCGTGTTGTTTATCGGCGTAGGGATCTACTATGTCTGGGTCATGTTCTTATAAAAAATTTGAATCGCATGTTCGTGTTTTTGCGAACAACTTAGATCATCGTTTCATGCAGAAGAATAAAAAAATAAAGCTGATTGTATCCATCGCACTTGTCCTGCCGCTGTTGGGGCTAGTTTACTACTTTCTCCAACCCTTGGTCAATTATTTGACGTACGATCTGGTTGGATTAAAAGCGGAAAGCCACCTTGGCGAAGCCATCAACTTCTTTATCTACGACACCATTAAGATTCTGATCCTCTTATTCCTGATCAGCTCATTGATGGGAGCAGTCAACGCTTATTTTCCGGTTGACAGACTGCGCATTTACCTGACGACAAAGAAGATGTATGGGCTACAATATTTGTTCGCCTCATTATTTGGCGCCATCACTCCCTTTTGTTCCTGTTCGTCTATTCCGCTTTTTATCGGTTTTGTCAAAGGTGGAATACCGCTTGGGGTAACTTTCGCATTTTTGATCACCTCTCCCTTGGTTAATGAAGTTGCAGTTGCGATGTTTCTCGGGCTGTTTGGAATTAAAGTGACCTTGATTTACTCCCTCAGCGGGATTCTTTTGGGAACAATCGGCGGATTTATCTTGGGAAAATTAAAGCTGGACCGCTACCTCAGCGACTGGGTCAAAGAGATTCAAGCCAATTCGGAACAAGAATCGGAAAAATGGGAAATAGACCGAACGCCGTTTATCGACCGGCTGCCAAGTATCATACGCGAAGGATGGGACATTGTGCGCAAAGTGTTGGTGTACGTGTTGATTGGGATTGCGATTGGCGCGGCCATGCATGGTTATGTGCCCGAGAATTTCTTTACGGAATTTCTTTCAGCTGATAAATGGTACGCCGTACCCCTTGCGGTAATCCTTGCTGTACCCATGTACGCCAACGCTGCCGGAATTGTCCCGGTCATTCAGGTATTTGTTGCCAAAGGCGTTCCGCTGGGAACCGGTATCGCTTTTATGATGGCAGTTGTGGGCCTTTCATTGCCCGAAGCAACCCTTCTGAAAAAAGTGATGAAGTGGAAGCTGATTGGTATTTTCTTCGGCACAATCACGGTGTTCATCATTTTATTGGGATACCTATTCAACTGGATATTATAAACTAAACACAAGAAAAGAAAATGGATAGACGAAAAGCAATGAAGATAACTGCTGGCGTTATTGCCGGAGGTGGAGCCGGATTGTTGACACTTTCGCAAGCATTTAAACCAAAAAGCCAGCTCCAGGCAGCGCCACACAAACTGAAGTTTACCCCTACGGAAAGCAATTGGAAATATGAGCCACTCGATCCTTCCGTTACTGCTGAGCTGGCCTATCAATCCTACAGCGAGGGAAGTTGCATGTACGCCACCGTCACGAGTATCATCTCTCAACTGGCTGAAAAATTTGGCGAACCGTTTGTGTCATTCCCCACCCATCTATTTAAATATGGGCACGGTGGCATTGGTGGCTATGGCTCGGTATGCGGCACGTTAAACGGTGCGGCGGCGCTCATTGGTTTGCTCATTACCGACAAAAATGTTCAGGATCAGATGATCACCGATCTCTTTCAATGGTATGAAAAAGAACCGCTGCCGGAATTTAGACCTCAAAAAGCCAATTTTGAATTTTCGCCTCCCACCGCCGTTTCCAATTCAGTTTTGTGCCACGCTTCAAATACAAATTGGAGCAAGCAATCAGGATATAAGATAAGCAGCAAGGAACGAAAAGAAAGGTGCCGGCGCCTGACCGCCGATGTGGCAAAAAAAGTGACCGCTGCGCTCAATGAAATTCATACCGATGCCTACATAGCAGGGATTCATAGCAACGAAACCGTGAGCACCTGCGTAGCATGTCATGGAGGAGACGGCAAACTGGATAACACGGCTGTCAAGATGAGTTGTAATTCGTGCCACTCCGAATCTATTGGGCACAGGGTTTTCTCAGATGTACATTACAAATTCATGAAGGAATAAAATAAAATATACGTAGGATTGCCTAATGTCATTAAAGAGTCATTAAGTTGATTTGAGACGATCAGTGACGATGAATGACAATAATTGACAGCCAATACAGAACAAATAGGCAAGTAAGCGGACAATCATGAAGAATAAAAGCGGTAACCAAATAAATCATTAACGTATGAAATCAAAATCAATCGGTTTTATTGGCGGAGGACGAATCACCCGGATTTTCCTCCAGGGGCTTTCCGAAAAAAAAGCTTTACCCGAAGTAGTCCATGTGTTTGAACCCAATGCCGAAACGATCGAAGTGCTGCAAGCTGATTTTCCGGTCGTAACGGCAGTCACTACAGCTCCTGAGGCGGCTGCACAGGGAATCGTTTTTATTGCAGTGCACCCTCCTGTTGTTATGGAGACTTTGCAGGCCATTAAAGACGCGATGGCCGAAGAAACGCTTGTGATTTCGCTCGCGCCTAAAATCAGCCTGGAAAAGATGGCATCCATCCTGCCAACAAAAAAACTTGCACGGATGATTCCCAATGTGACTTCGTATATCAACGAAGGTTATAACCCCATTGCTTTTGCCTCCGAATTCGATAAAAAAGAAAAAAAGCAGCTGCTAAAATTCCTAAAGAAGTTGGGCAAAACCTTCGAAACGGAAGAAGCCAAGCTCGAGAGCTATGCGATTGTTTCGGCTATGCTTCCCACTTATTTCTGGTTCCAATGGCAAGCCATGCACGATGTGGCGCTGCAAACCGGCTTGTCGGAAAAGGAAGCAAACAAAGCCGTCAAGGCTTCGCTTGAAAAAGCCATCAAGCTTTATTACAAATCCGGCCTCACCCCTGCTGAAGTGATGGACTTGATTCCAGTTAAACCCATTGGTGAGCACGAAACTGAAATCACCGAAATGTATCAAACCAAGCTGATGGGCTTGTTTGGGAAGATCAAACCGTAAAGACTTTCGCAAAGAGGCTGAAATGATCTATTTCAGCCTCTTTTATTATTTTCAAAAAAAGATGTCGTAAAAAAGCGACATTTTGAAATTGTGTCGTATATTTGCGACATATATTCTTCAACAATGACCAAGGTTAATTTATTTGAAAAAGATTTGCAGGAAACAGCGGCGATTTTCAAAGCGCTGTCGCATCCGGCCCGTTTGGCGATTTTAAAGTACCTGGCCGAAACCAAAGTTTGTATCTCAGGAGATATTTCGGATGAACTTCCCCTGAGCCGGACAACAGTTCACCAGCATTTAAAGGAACTAAAGAAACTAAATCTCATCGTGGGAGAGATTCAAGGCGCTAAAACCAATTATTGCCTGAACGCTGATACACTCCTAAAGGTGAAAGAGAGCCTGGATGGTTTTCTCACCGAAATTGATTGTTGTACCAATTCAAAATGTTAAAAATGAAAGTATTGATTCTTTGCACCGGAAACAGTTGCCGCAGCCAAATGGCTCACGGCTTTTTACAATCGTTCGACCCCAACATCACCGTATGTTCAGCGGGCACCGAAGCTTCGGGAAAATTGAACCAGAAAGCCGTTACTGCCATGAAAGAGATTGGCATTGATATTAGTCACCACACATCCGATTCGGTGGAGAAGTACCTTGCTGATGAGTGGGATTATGTGGTTACCGTATGCGGAGGCGCCAACGAAGCCTGCCCGGCCTTTATGGGCAAAGTAAAACACCGGTTGCACATCGGCTTTGATGACCCGTCGCATGCCGTTGGAACCGAAGAATTCATCTGGAGCGAATTTATCCGCGTTCGTGACGAAATTAAAGCCGGATTCTGGAAACTCTACACTGAACAAATTGAACCTCAATTATGAAAGCCGAAGATTTAAAACAAGTGGTCAGGGAAAAATACGGCAGCATTGCCAGCCAAAGTCTTCTGACGGCGCCGCAAAGCTGTTGTGGTACTGGAGGTTGTTGTGGTGAACTCGAATTCAGCATGATTGGCGATGAATACCAACATGTGGCCGGCTACAACAAGGATGCTGACCTGGGCCTGGGTTGTGGTTTGCCAACCGAATTTGCTGGAATTGAAAAGGGAGACCAGGTGCTGGATTTGGGGTCGGGAGCGGGTAATGACTGCTTTGTAGCCCGCAGCCTCGTGGGCCCCGATGGAAAAGTGACGGGTATCGATTTCACCGACGAGATGGTTCAAAAAGCGCGGCAAAATCTGGTGAAAACCGGATTTCAAAACATGGAGTTTATCCAGGGAGATATTGAAAATATGCCCCTTCCGGACAACGCTTACGATGTGGTGATCAGTAATTGTGTGCTGAACCTGGTGCCGGACAAGCAAAAAGCCTTTGGTGAAATTTACAGGGTATTGAAGCCCGGCGGACATTTTTGCATTTCGGACGTGGTGATTACCGGCACTTTGCCCGCAAAGCTGCAGGAAGCAGCTGAACTGTATGCCGGCTGTGTGTCAGGTGCCTTGCCCATCGATGAGTACCTGAAATTGATTCGCGAGCAAGGCTTTTCGCAGCCCGAAATCAAAAAGCAACGAAAAATAGCGATTCCGGAGCAGGTGCTCCTGCAATACCTGAGTGAACTGGAGCTGGCAGATTATCAAGCCACCGATGCCGGAATTTACAGTATCACCGTTAACGCTTCAAAATAGAACAAAACACCCCACATAACAACAATCATCATGACCCAGGAGAAAAAACAAATTGGATTCTTCGAGAAATACCTTACCCTCTGGGTGGCATTGTGCATTGGAGCCGGAATTCTCATCGGCAATTTTGCAGGCGAAAGTGTTAGCATGCTAAGCAGCTGGGAAGTCTTTAAAGTCAATATACCCGTAGCTATTTTGGTTTGGCTCATGATTTACCCCATGATGCTACAAGTCGACTTTTCGAGTATCAAAAGTGTTGGGAAACGTCCCAAAGGCTTGATATTGACACTGGTTATCAACTGGCTGATCAAGCCTTTTACCATGGCTTTTTTCGCCTGGATTTTCTTTACCAAAATTTACGCGGCGTGGATCAGTCCCGAAATGGCTGGTGAATACATTGCCGGAGCCATTCTGCTGGGGGCCGCGCCCTGCACAGCCATGGTCTTTGTGTGGAGCTACCTTACCGATGGCGACCCCAACTATACGCTGGTACAGGTGTCGGTCAACGACCTGATCATCTTGGTGGCTTTTGTACCCATTGTGGGCTTGCTGCTGGGCATTACCAATGTGCAGGTTCCGTACGATACGCTGGTAGCGAGCGTACTGATTTTTGTGGTGGTTCCGCTGTTGGCCGGCTACCTCACGCACAAAATATTAATTGACCGCAAAGGCGAAACCTGGTTCAAGGAAAACTTTTTGCCCCGGTTCAAACCCGTTTCTATTTTGGCTTTATTGCTCACCTTGATTTTGCTGTTTGCCTTCCAGGGAAATACGATTACCGAAAACCCGCTGATTATTCTGCTGGTGGCTATTCCGCTGGTCATTCAAACCTATTTCATCTTTTTTGTGGCTTGGTTTGGCGGTCGAAAATTGAAACTGCCGCATGCCATTTGCTCCCCAGCCGCCATGATAGGCGCCAGCAACTTTTTCGAACTGGCCGTAGCGGTTGCCATTGCGCTGTTTGGGCTTCAGTCGCCCGCAGCACTGGTTACCGTTGTGGGGGTTTTGGTTGAAGTTCCCGTTATGCTTTCGCTGGTGGCACTGGCAAATAAGTGGAAGTATTAACCCGAATTCATGCAAAAACGCAGTGAATTGAGTAACTGAGCGATGGGTCGTGCGGTACAATTCCGAAAAATTCGTGAATTTTTCGGATTAAACTTTGCGGCCCGGCCTCTTGTTTGAATACCCAAAAATACGAGTATGAGTGAATTTTGGAATGAACGATTTGCCGCCGAAGAATATGCTTACGGCACGGAACCCAATATGTTTTTCAGACAGGAGCTGAACAAGCTGATAGCCGGTACCATTTTGTTACCCGGCGAAGGTGAAGGACGCAACGCCGTATTTGCAGCCCAAAACAAGTGGCAGGTCACGGCTTTCGACACCAGCACCGAAGGAAAGAAAAAAGCGGAGCAGCTGGCCACCGCCCGGCAGGTGAAAATCGAATACCAGCTGGATTCGTATGATACCATTCGACTGGAGCCGGAGGCTTTCGACTGTGTGGCGCTCATCTTTACACACATGCCGCTACCCCAACGCCAGGGTTTTATCCAAAGACTGAAAGCTGCTCTTAAGGCAGGAGGCACAGTCATTTTGGAAGGTTTTTCCAAGTCGCAAATCCACAACAACTCCGGCGGCCCCAGAGACATTGACCTGTTATTTTCGAAGGAAGAACTGCAAGCAGATTTCGCCGGTTTCGCCAATGTCAACATTTCGGAAGCCGATGTGGAATTGGACGAAGGGCCCTTTCATAAAGGAAAAGCCCATGTCATTCGGCTGGTGGCAGTGAAATAAATGTGCTATTCGAATTTGGAACTTAAAATTTCTTTTACGCAAAGGCGCAAAGCCGCGTATTGGATTGACTCGAAACCTCTAAGTCTAAACGTTCCCCCGAGCTGTCCCGTTTTGAGTATGCATCAATATAAAACTGTTTGTACATGCACAAATCTTTTTTCACCGGCATAGTCGTGTGCTGAACAGTGTAGAGAATCTTTCGCCTTGGATACGATCCCTGCCCGGACAGGAGGTATCGCCTGGAATTGCATCAAGACCGTACTTCTTCCATTTCCGGGTGGTTTTATCCGATTCCGGCAAGGCCTTGAAACGTAATGCCAAAAGAGAGGCTTTTCTCGTTATGCCGCGCGACAGCAAAGCCGTACAATTCGATTTCCTTTGCGGTTGGCATCCAATCGGAGCAAAAAAATCCTTATTTTGTGGGCCTTAAATTAATTGAAGATACATGACTGATTTTAATACGATACCCTCGCCTTGCTTTGTACTGGACGAAAAGTTGTTACGTAAAAACCTGCAACTGATCAGCTCGGTTGCCGATGCTGCCGGTGTTGAAATTATTGTGGCTTTCAAGGGCTTTGCTATGTGGAGCGCCTTTTCGGTGGTGAAGGAATATATTAGCGGAGCAACAGCCAGCTCCTTGAGCGAGGCGAAACTTTGTCGCGACAAGATGAACAGCCTGGCGCATACCTACGCACCAGTGTACGATCCGGCGGAGTTTGACGAGCTGATGCAGTGCTCGAGCCACATCACCTTTAACTCACTCAGCCAGTTCGATCGTTTTCAGCCACGACTGGCCCAAGCTGGGCGGCCGATTTCAGTAGGTTTACGAATCAATCCTGAATTTTCGGAGGTGGAAACCGAATTGTACAATCCCTGTGCACCGGGTTCCCGTCTGGGTGTGATTGCCGAACAACTGCCCGATCGTTTACCCCAAGGTTTGGACGGCCTACACTTTCATACGCTTTGTGAGTCGGGATCGTACGACCTGGAAAAGACACTGGCTGCGGTGGAAGAAAAATTCGGAGTCTACCTTCAGCAGGTCAAGTGGCTCAACATGGGCGGCGGCCACCTGATGACCCGTAAGGATTACGACACCAAACATCTGATTGGCCTGCTTCAAGGCTTTAAAAGTCGTTATCCGCATTTGCATTTGATTCTGGAGCCGGGCAGCGCTTTCGCCTGGGAAACCGGCTTCCTGAAAGCCTCCGTGCTCGATGTAGTGGAGAACAAAGGCATTCAAACCGCCATGCTGAACGTGTCGTTTGCCGCACACATGCCCGATTGCCTCGAAATGCCCTACCAGCCTCGTATCCGGCAGGCCAGCTTTGGCCCGGTGAGTGGAAAACCGACCTACCGCATGGGCGGCAACAGTTGCCTGAGCGGTGACTACATGGGCTACTGGTCGTTTGACGAAGAACTACAAGTCGGCGACGTCATTATTTTTGAAGATATGATTCACTACACGATGGTGAAAACCACCTTTTTTAATGGCGTCCAACATCCGGCTATCGGAATCATCCGGGAGAATGGCGAATTTCAGTTGGTGAGGCAATTTGGATATGATGACTACAAAAGTAAGCTGAGTTAGGATTGAAAGCGACTGGCGCAGACGTCTGTGTTCCAACCTATACAAATGCTTTCTGGCTACCACGATTAAAAAGTGGTTATTCGTTGTCATTCAATCGTCATTTGTTGTTTCGAATCCATTGAATGACTATTCACTAACCGGCATAAAAAAAGCCTTGCATTGCAAGGCTGTATTGATCATGCTAAATAAAATCTATTTCTTATACATCGCGGCTCTTCGTTCTTTGATTTCGTCGCTGCTAATGTAATCGTCGTATTCAATTTGTTTATCGATGATGCCGTTCGGTGTCAGTTCAATCACCCGGTTACAAACGGTATGAATAAACTCGTGGTCATGCGACGACATCAGGATGTTGCCCTTAAACTGTGTTAACCGGTTGTTGAATGCCTGAATGGATTCCAAATCAAGGTGGTTGGTTGGCGTGTCCAGCATCATCAGGTTGGCGTTGGCCAACATCATACGGGCAATCATGCAGCGCATCTTCTCCCCTCCCGACAACACCTTGGTATTTTTGAAAATCTCTTCACCTGAAAACAACATTTTCCCCAAGTAACCCCGCAAAAAGTTCTCGCTGGTGTCGGAGCTGTATTGTCCCAGCCAATCAACAAGTGATAGATCTTTTTCGAAAAACTCGGCGTTATCCAGGGGTAAATAGGCTTTGGTGATGGTTACCCCCCAGTCGAATTCTCCGGTATCCGCCTTTTCATGGCCATTCAGGATTTCGAACATGGCAGTCATGGCACGCGGGTCGCGCGACAGGAAGACGATTTTATCATCTTTTTCAACCACAAAGCTCACATCCTTAAAAAGCAAGTCGCCCCCCGATGTTTTACTCAGGTTGCGTACTTCGAGGATGGTGTTTCCCGGTTCGCGCTCCGGCGTGAAAATAATTCCGGGATATTTTCGGGTGGAAGGTTTTATTTCGTCCACGTTCAGCTTTTCCAACATCTTCTTCCGACTGGTCGTTTGTTTCGACTTAGCTACGTTGGCTGAAAAGCGGGCGATAAATTCCTGCAATTCCTTCTTCTTTTCGTCTGCCTTTTTGTTCTGTGCCGCTTGTTGTCTCAAAGCCAGCTGGCTCGATTCGTACCAGAAACTGTAGTTACCGGCAAACAACTGTACTTTTCCAAAATCGATGTCTACCGTGTGGGTGCAAATGGCATCCAAAAAGTGACGGTCGTGCGAAACCACCAGCACCGTTTGGTCAATGTTCGACAGGTAATTTTCCAACCAAGAAACCGTGTCCAAGTCCAGGTCGTTGGTCGGCTCATCAAGCAACAGGTTGTCGGGTTTGCCAAATAGAGCCTGAGCCAGCAGCACTTTTACCTTTTCTTTTCCACTCAGGTCTTTCATCAATTTATAATGAAGTGACTCGTCAATGCCCAGTCCACTTAGTAAGCTGGCCGCATTACTATCGGCGTTCCAGCCATCCATTTCGGCAAACTGATCTTCCAGCTCCGACGCTTTCATCCCGTCAGCTTCCGTGAAGTCTTCCTTCATGTAAAGCTGGTCCTTTTCAACCTTCACTTTCCACAGTTTGTCATGCCCCATCATCACGGTATCCAAGACCGACACCTCATCAAATTCCTGGTGGTCCTGTTTCAATACCGATAGCCGCTCGCCCGACGCAATGCTCACATGCCCAAAAGTGGGATCCTGTCCGCCGTAAAGCATTTTCAGAAAGGTTGATTTTCCCGCGCCATTGGCGCCAATGATGCCGTAGCAATTTCCTGCTGTAAATTTCAGGTTCACATCCTGAAACAATACGCGCTTGCCAAATTGTATTCCTAAGTTTGATACTGTAATCATCTGATCGCTATTCTTTTTCTATTTCGAGCGGCAAAAGTACACTTTAAATCAACAGCAAAAAGACAACAGGCAGGAACTTGACAGTAATTTAACCTTATAGCCTAATGATTGAAGCTTCCAAACTTCCCGTTCTGGTAGTCTTCGTAAGCCTGCTCAATTTCCTCGCGGGTGTTCATCACAAACGGGCCCTGCGAAACCACCGGCTCCTTTAGCGGTGGCGCATAGCCCAGCAGGACCACGCTTGGCATAGTTGCCCGGATGTTGATTTTTTGGCCGTCATTTTCAAACTCAACCAATTTTTTCTCGTCAACCAGCTCACCGTTGACTTCCATTTGCCCTCGAATCAGATAGAAGAATACATTTTCCGTTTCGGGAATGCTCAACTGCAACTGGCCATCCGCCTTGAAATCAATGGTTGACAGCTGAACGCCAATGCCTGAGTGAAAAGCACCTTCGACTCCTTCCCAGTCGCCGGAAACCAGGTTAACGAACACCTTCTCGTCATCCAAGGGTATCGTAGGAACCTGTTCTTTTTGAAGCCCTTTATAGAAGGGTTTTGTCATTTTTGAGCGCGCTGGCAGGTTAATCCAAAGCTGCAAAATCTCGAGGTGGCCGCCATTTCGCTTAAATTCATCCGACGAAACTTCAGAATGAATCAAACCGCTTCCCGCAGTCATCCATTGTACCCCACCCGATTTGATCACGCTCTTTTCGCCACTGCTGTCGAAATGAGCAATATCACCATCCAAAATAAAGGTGACCGTTTCCATGCCCCGGTGTGGGTGCGGACCAAATGGAAGTCCATTATTGTTTGGCGGATAATCCTGCGGCCCGTGGTGGTTCAAAAATAAAAACGGGTCCATGTACTTAATCGAGGGGGTTGGAATAACCCGGTATGTAATTAAATCTTGTATGGGTTCGTAAACCGGCTGGTGAATCTTTTTGATGGTCTTCATAACGAATAACTTGTAACGATTAATTTTTAAAATGCTTTCGGTATAAAAAACAACAGGAACCAACAGATGTTTAAATGAGTTCAAATAGCGCCAGCGGATTCAAATGTTGATCCCGGTGAAGCGAATTATTTGCTATTTTTAGGAGCATGACATCAAGCAACCAAATCGATACAAAGAATAAGCTCGATGGAGGGATGAAGTTTAAGATTTCGCGTTTCAAAGAACAGATTAAACGCACCAACCCGCACAAGCACGACGACTACTATGAGTTGATCTTTTTGAGTGAGGGCGAAGGTTTTCATTCCATTGAAACCGAAAAATTCGTCGTTTCCCCACCCGAGTGCTATTTTCTGCAACCCGGACAGCTGCATTTCTGGGAGTTTACCCGGATTCCAAGGGGCTTTGTCGTATTGTTTAAAAAGGAAGAATTTGATGAATTGCAGGAAGCAGAGCTCATCGCCATGTATCAGCGATTGGCGACGCGCAATCGATTAAAAATTTCGCCAGCCAATTTTCCGGAGGCAATATTGAGCGAGCTATTGCGCGAATACCAGCGAAACACGGCCTATTCGCGCTCAATTATCCATGGCTTGCTGGCTGCCCTGCTTGGAAAATTGTTGTCGGCTTCCGACGACAGCCCACAAAAACAAAATCCGGAGCCAGCCATCTTCGAACGATTTCGGCAGCTATTGCCGGAGGAAACGCCGCGACTCCACAAGGTACATCAATTTGCCAGCCTGCTGAATACAAGTCCGCAAAACCTGAATGCGGTTTGCCGAAAGCACACCGACCGAAGTGCAGGGGAATTGATCTCGGCCCAACTGGTGCTGGAAGCCAAGCGTTACATTCTTCACACTGACAATACCATCGTCGAAATTGCGGAGCTTCTCTCCTTTTCCGATGCCTCGAATTTTGTCAAGTTTTTCAAAAAGGCGGAAGGAAAAACGCCGGTTCAATTCCGAAAGCAATATTTTCAATAATACCATTTTTAGATTCCATACTACCATGCTGTTTTGCGCAGCTTGTTCTATTTTCGGGTAAAAATAAATTCGCTCGCGCATGGAAATCATACTGATCAGTCTTGCAGCATTTTTCACGGCTATCCTCACCTTCTTTTCCGGCTTCGGGCTGGGAACTATTTTAATGCCTGTGTTTGCGCTCTTCTTTCCTGTAGATATTGCCATTGCCCTAACCGGCGTGGTTCATTTTACAAACAACCTTTTCAAAATGGCATTGGTTGGGAAACTAGCTGATAAAGCCGTCTTAGTTCGCTTCGGAATTCCGGCTATTCTGGCTTCATTTGCCGGAGCATGGCTGCTTCTACGCATTTCAAACTTACCATCAATTTACCAATACGAACTGAGCGGTAAGGAATTTGAAATAACGCCGGTGAAACTCATTATTGCCATCCTGCTGTTGTTGTTTTCCATTACCGAAGTGGTGCCAGCAGCTCAACGGATTCAGTTCAGCAGAAACAAGTTGATTCTGGGAGGAGCTTTGAGCGGCTTTTTTGGCGGACTGGCTGGAATACAGGGAGCCTTGCGCAGTGCTTTTCTGATTAAAAGCGGGCTATCGAAAGAAGCCTACATCGCTACCAGTGTGATCATTGCTTCGTTGGTTGACTTTACGCGGCTTACCGTTTATGCCTCCAGCTTTGCAGCATCTGGCCTGAGTGAAAATAAACTCTTGCTTTTTTCGGCTACCCTGGCAGCCATTGCCGGAGCTTACCTCGGCAGCAAACTGCTGACAAAGATTACGCTCCGGTTTATTCAATTGCTGGTAGCCACGATGCTGGTACTTATTTCCATTGGTCTTGGTGCCGGAATTATCTAAACACTTTGCTTGTGATACTTGGCTAAATCCTGTTCACCGCCACCTTGTATTTCGGATCCTCAATGATATTCACCTCGATAATTTGGTTGGCATTGTGCAGCAACTTCCGACAATCGGGACTCAGGTGCTTTAGGTGTAGTTTCTTGCCCACTTTCAGGTAACGCTCCGTCAGTTTGTTGAGCGCTTCAATCCCCGACATATCGGCAACACGGCTTTCCGCAAAATCAATGATCACTTCATCGGGGTCATTCAACACATCAAACTTTGAATTAAATGCTGTTACTGAAGCAAAAAATAGTGGACCGTAAATTTCGTAGTGCTTCACGCCTTGATCATCAATATGCTTGCGGGCGCGAATGCGCTTGGCATTGTCCCAGGCAAAAACCAAGGCCGAAATAATGACTCCAACCACCACCGCCAAGGCAAGGTTGTGTAAAAAGATGGTCACCAAGGTCACCAGCACCATCACGAAAATATCAGACTTTGGCATCCGGTTGAACGTTCTCAAACTGGCCCACTCGAAAGTTCCGATGGCAACCATGATCATCAGTCCGGTCAGCGCAGCCATTGGCATTTTTTCGATTAATCCAGCTCCAAACATGATAAATACGAGGAGCATTACTGCAGCCACAATGCCTGACAAACGGGCTCGGGCGCCCGAAGAAATATTGATCAAACTTTGGCCGATCATGGCGCATCCGCCCATTCCCGAGAATAAGCCCGACAGCACATTGGCCGTTCCCTGAGCGATGGCTTCCTTGTTGCCACGTCCCCGGGTTTCGGTAATCTCATCAATAATATTCAGAGTAAGCAAGCTTTCAATCAAGCCCACGCCGGCCATAATAGCGGCATAAGGAAAAATCAAGATCATTGATTCGAGCGTAAATGGTACAGCCGGAAAATGAAATGGTGGAAATCCACCTTTAATTGATGCGATATCGCCAACTGTCTTGGTGTCAATGCCAAAATAGGCCACAATTCCAAACACCACCAAAATTGCAGTTAAGGAGGATGGAATGACTTTGGTGATTTTAGGCAAGCCCCAAATAATCAACATCGTAAGCAACACCAGTCCGAGTATGACGTAAAGTGACTGCCCCGTTAGCCAATTACCTGAGGCATCTTTAAACTGTGCTAGCTGTGACATGAAAATAATGATGGCAAGTCCGTTCACAAAACCAAAAATAACCGGATGAGGAACCAAACGCATGAGTTTACCCATTTTCAGAACTCCGGCCAGAATTTGCAGAACCCCGGCTAGAATTACCGTCGCAAAAACATATTCGGGTCCGTGCGATATCGCTAATGCAACAATCACAACAGCGACTGCCCCGGTGGCTCCCGAGATCATTCCGGGACGACCACCCAATATGGAAGTCACCAGGCCCATCACAAAGGCAGCATAAAGCCCGGTGAGCGGCGACAAGCCGGCGATTAGTGCAAACGCAATGGCTTCGGGAACTAAAGCCAGGGCCACAGTTAAGCCGGATAGGATTTCCGTTTTGTAATCTACTTTCTGTCTTAAATCGAATAAATTAAGAATCTTCCTCATCTAAATAAATTTAAAAGCTAACTTTCTTTCTGCCAGTCAATTGATTGACAGATTACAATTACCGGTTTTGGTTTTTATTATTCTTTCCCTGAATGATGCGGAGCATCAAAAGAACGGGGTGGTCCTTTAGTTTCATGTTAGGGCCGGCAAAAATAGACCTTTGCTTCGAAATCATATGACCTGCGTGAAGTTTCGGACAACATTATCTTAAAAATTGACATTAAATTGACATTGAAAAACATGGTTTTATTCGCTATTTTTGGAAGCTAACCAAAGAAATATGACAAACGAAGAACGCCAGCAACTGGTTGAAATTATTCACTCTGAAATCGAAAAACTTCAGTCTAAGGCCGATACGTTGAAGGATTTTACCGGTCCCATTTCGCCTGATGATGCCATTGGTCGGATTTCGCGGATGGATGCCATCAACAATAAAAGTGTATTTGATGCCAGCTCACGGAACATTGAAACACGTTTGGAGAAGCTTTCGCAAATCAAACAGATTGTGCAAGACAACAATTACGGTATTTGCCTCAAATGCTACCAGTCTATACCGTTCGAACGCTTAAAACTTCGGCCCGAAATCAGGTTGTGTGCCAATTGCCTGAGGCGATAGAAAAAGTCGAAGACAAATGAAACTTATTCTTTTTGAAGAATGACCAGGCGCTTTTGATCTCCTCCAGCAAGCCTAAAACCGAAATGACTGCAGATGTACTCAAAAGATTTCGCGTGGTAGAACGAAACATGCGTGTAATCGCGGGCATAACTCCAATTTCGAAATTTTGTTTGCGAATTCCACAGGCTGGTCATCACCACCAAAGAACCTCCTGAACGCAATAGCTGGTTCAACTTCGCAAGCTCTTCAGCCGGCGAAAAGAAATGTTCGAAACATTCCGTTGCAAAAATAAAATCAAATGGGCCAGCCGGTAGTTCTGGAAAGAAAATCGGATCGTAGTCGGCGCAATTCATCCCTTGCTTTTTGAGCAGCATACTCAAGCTTGGTGAAGGACCGCAGCCGTAATCCAAGCTTTTTGCATGCTCAAACAGCAAGGGAGCTGCTGCATCAATCGCCCGGGATAAAAATTTCAAATAGCCGCGATGATGCAAGCCATTGTTGTGCTGAAGGTAGCGTCTTTCCTCCTCCTCCTCCGAAGGCAACAAATCCGGCGGCACAAAAATTAACCGACATTCAGGACAATGCAGATACTGTCTCATATCGGGGCCGCCGATGGGTAAAAGCTTTTGCTGATTTTCGCACAAAGTACAAGAAGTCATCTTTATTTTTTGTGTCACAAGCACAAAGCTAAGAAATTATGAACATAAAACATGCGCCCGTACACAAAAAAAGCCACTCAAATTGAGCAGCTTTTTGCTTGCGGTGACGACGAGACTCGAACTCGCGACCCTCGGCGTGACAGGCCGATATTCTAACCAACTGAACTACGCCACCTTTTTTAATCCGGAATAAGTTAAAAACTTATTCGAAGTAAACTATTTTTAATCATTAAAAAGAACGTTTTCGCTGCGAACGATCCCGAGTGCTCGGGAAACTCGCGAGCTAATTTAACAAATTAAGTCAAATTAGCGTGTTTAAAAAGAACGTTTTGTGCGGTGACGACGAGACTCGAACTCGCGACCCTCGGCGTGACAGGCCGATATTCTAACCAACTGAACTACGCCACCATTTTTCTTTAGAACCCTCGTGAAATGCTATTTTCAAAAGGCTCTGCAAATATAGACTTTCTTTTTTTCTCTGCAATAGCAAAACTCAAAAAAATGATTGCTTCGATTTCGGGGAAGCTGGCGGTTTTTAGGTTTCTAAACCTAGCCCTCTAATTTTCAAATTTATAAATCCGCCGGCCAACTATTTAACGATATTTTCAAACTTCAATTTTTTTTCTCCGGACCAGCGATAAGCGGTCAATTTTCCGTCGCGACTGATGCACGAATCCAAACAGCAGATGTTTGGAGCCAAAATATTGTCTCCATTTTTCAAACAATAATGACCAAAAAAGACGATGGGGTCGTCAACTCCATAAGGCTTTCTTTCGCCGTTCACTTCGGGCGGAATGGTATATGGAGGCAAATCGAAACGACTTTCAAACGACAACTCCTGAAAATTCATACCTTGAGGATTCAACCACCATTTGGATCGAAAACTTCGGTGTGCCTGGCCTTTGTTATCAAAAACCAACAGGTCTTTTGGAAGCTGAAAGTCGATTCCTTTGCAAGTTTGCCAGAATGCCACAGAAAGTTCAGAGCTATTTTTACTGACTTTGCGCAAGAAGCTTTTCTTCAATCTTCCCTCTGTTATATGCTCTTTTAGCAATGCAATGTTTTCATCTCGCCAGCAGGCATGTACAATTCGAATTCCATCAAGCTCAAGAAACATGGGCAAGGTGCGCATCCATTTCAAGTGATCTCTGTATTCTTCAGGAAATGGAGCGAACTCTTCCAGAGTTTGATTTAAAGGCAAACGATACTTGGATAAACGTTTATTAAAGAGCTTGCCCGATTTGTCTTTCAAATCGAACAGAATGGCGTTTAGCTCGTGATTTCCCAGGATAGCGAGGGCACTTCCTGCGTCGACCATGTTACGCACCAGGTTAACCGTATCACGAATGCGAGGCCCCCGGTTTATAAAATCGCCGACGAATACCGCCTTACGGGTTTGGTGAGAAAAAAAACCATCCTGTTTTTCATATCCCATGGACTTCAGCAAATCTTTCAAGATACCTGCCTGCCCATGCACATCGCCTATAATATCGTACATAAAAAGTAGTCCATTTATGGGAGGCAAGTTATCACTTTTATCAAAAACACAAGAAAAATGACCATGGAAATTCGCGTTAAATTCATTTGTGCTTTCCTCCCGGCAGAAAGACACTGGAGGAATCAACTTTACTCAGCCATCCATCGATGCTCTCAACGGACTGAACAGTGCAGATACAGCGCCGCAAGTCTTTGTTGTACACCAGCCAAAAAGAAAGGGCTTCCTTCCGGCAGCCCTTTCTTTACTATATTAACGTGATTTTAACAACCAATTTCTACATTCCGTCAGCCTCAGCCGCTCCAATTATGGTTTTACCTTCAAGGCTATTATCGTCGGCTCTTTTTGTGACTTTACTGCCGATAGCTCCGTAGAACAACAGATAGGCTAAACCTGCCACAATTACCCAATAGCTTATTTCATAATTGGCAACATCGGCAATCCATCCTTGCACCAATGGCAGAATACCACCACCAGCAACCAACACCATGAAAATTCCGGATGCTGCTGCGAGGTATTTACCCAAGCCTTCAACAGCAAGGTTGAAAATACTTCCCCACATAATTGAGGTACATAATCCAACCAAGGCCAAGAAGAAAAACTTAATCGGGACAGCAACCAACCCAAATTTGACAGCTCCGGCCACCACGTTAAAAGTCGGCATGGAGATCACCGTTTGAGGTGGCCAGAATATGGCCAAAAGAACCAGCGCCAATCCAACGAACGAAGCAGTACTCAACATTTTTCGACTGGCAATTTTGTCTCCAAATGCAGCTCCAAATAAACGTCCTGCCAACATCAACAGCCAGTAGATACCAACTACTCCACCTGCAATACCTGCTCCGATGCCCAACCCGGGGGTGTCCCGACCCTCCACAATTTTCAAGGCACTTTCATAAGATATCTCGCTAACTACACGATTCCTATAGCTTTTATCACCCATATTTTGATCGTCTTGAGCTTTAAGCTCCTGCAGGTAATCCGGATCTGATTGCTGTTTATTATAGTCTGCTATAATCTCTTCGGACTGAGCAATCGTTGGCGTGGTCATGTATAGATTAGCCATTCCCGGCGTTCCAACTTCAACACCAACATAGACAAAAATGGCGATTGCACCTAAAACAAAATGTCGAAATGTCAATGCTCCTGACATCATTTTGCCAAGTGGTTCTTTAGGCTGATCGGCATGAGGTTCAGGAATTCTAGCGACCAACAAAATAAAAAACACCAGGGCAAAAACACCTAATGCGATATACAAAATGGGAAAAACATCGGTAATATTGGCTTTCGTTGCCTCTCCAATCAGGATTCCGACAAACACAGGCGTAAAAGTGGCCATGACCGAGTTAAACGACCCACCAACCTGAATAAGTTGGTTTCCTTTGTTACCTTCTCCTCCCAACGTGTTCAGCATCGGGTTTACAACAATGTTTAACAGACACATGGAGAAACCAGCAATGAATGCTCCCAACAAATAAACAGCAAAACTTTCAGCATGGCCCGAAAGATATTGAATTCCAACTCCTACGAAACCTACAGCAACCGCAATTAAAGCTGTTTTTTTGTAACCCACTTTCTGAAGAAGAATACCTCCCGGGATACCTATAACGGCATATGCGATGAAGTTTGCCAGGTTACCCAACATCCCAAGCGAGTTGGAGACGTTGAACTGGTTTTTCAGCACAATTCCCATCGGTGCGGCCAAATTTGTGATAAACGAGATCATCCCGAAAAGCAGGATCATCATAATAATCGGCAGTAAGTAACTTTTGTTTTTGTTCATGATAAATAACTTTAGGCTGATTAATTATTTCTTACTTCTATTGATTTTAGTTGAAACAATACTATCTATTTTTAAAGCTCCATGCAAATTTC
This sequence comes from uncultured Sunxiuqinia sp., assembly GCF_963974515.1. Classification (GTDB taxonomy): domain Bacteria; phylum Bacteroidota; class Bacteroidia; order Bacteroidales; family Prolixibacteraceae; genus Sunxiuqinia. The sequence continues at coordinate 65,641 of NZ_CAXBDD010000002.1, forward strand.
AGAAAATAAACGATTTCTGAAACTTTTATCAGGTAACTTTTCAAAGCTCGAGTTTTACAGACCCTTTATTTCTTATGAACAATTTGTGGCAAGATCCTTTGCCATAAACATGCTCAAGTGTGTTGACGTACTCATCCAGCTTATTTTGTGGCACAAATGCCTGGATTGTTCCGCCAAATCCACCACCATGGACGCGCCATGCGCCAGATCCTTTCAGCACCATTTCGCTCAAAGCCAAAGCCAATGACACCACTTGTTCGTCTTTATGTACCACATCAAAAATATTCTGATTGTACATGTACGAGCTATACCCCGACTCAACCACCATCTTCAGGAAAGCATCGAAATCGTTATCTTCCAAGGCTGCCACCTGATCAACAACCCGTTGGTTGTCTCCCTGAAAGTGGTAAGCACGCAAGATGGCGCGGTCTCCAGTTTTCTTGCGAATCTCCGGGATTTTTTCTACGATTTGCTCCAGCGTTACTTCGCGCAACACTTTGGCACCGAGTTCCGCAGCAACCGCCTTCATTTCAGTTGGCAAAGAGGCATACTCAGCCTGTGAAGCCGGGTCGTCGTGTCCCCCACCCACATCGGTAATCACCAGTGAAAATCCTGTTGACACAAAATCAAAATCAACTTCCTTGACGATTGGTTTTGAAGGATCTTCAAAGTCAATGGTGATTAAGCCACCAACTGAGCAAGCTGTTTGATCCATCAAGCCGCAAGGCTTTCCGAAATAGTTGTTTTCAGACCACTGACCAATGATTGCATTTTCAACGGCACTCATCTTGCCATCGTTGAACAGATTGTTGACAATCGCGCCAACCAATACTTCAAACGAAGCCGAGGAGCTTAGTCCCGAACCTTTTGGCACACGGCCTTCAACACAAGCGTCGAAACCGCCAATTTCGTAACCAGATTCTTTCATTCGTGCACAAATACCACGCACCAATGAAGTTGACGTGTAAAACTTCGATTCATCAATACTTAAATCTGAAAGATCGACCTGAAACTCGGGATAACCAGCCGACTTGATCCGAATGATGTTGCTGTTGTTTTTAGCGGCAACAGCAGCCATATCCAAGTTTACAGCTCCGGCCAAAACACGTCCGTAGTTGTGATCGGTATGGTTACCGCCTATTTCGGTACGTCCCGGAGAGCTAAAAAGCGCGACATCATCGTTCCCATATGTTTTTTCGAACTCACTCATCAGGCTTGCATAACGATCGGCCTGCTCTTTCAAAACGACAGTATCAGTTCCGTATAATTCCTCAAACAGTGGATGGTTGCCACCATTGATCTTTTCATTCAATGCACTAATTTTTGTCATAATTCTATTGTGTTTTAGTTATTTATTTAATGCTTGTTTTATAATGAATGTCTGACAAGTCGCGCAGGCGTTGGGCGGCTTGTTCGGCTGTAATATCGCGTTGTGGAGTTGCCAGCATTTCGTAGCCAACCATGAATTTTTTGACTGTTGCCGATCGTAGCAGCGGCGGATAAAAATGCATGTGCAGGTGCCATTCCGGGTAGTCTTTGCCATCCGTTGGCGCTTGGTGCAAGCCCGCCGAATAGGCAAACGAAGTTTCAAACAAGTTATCATACTTCACGGTCAGCTTTTTGTAAATATCAGCCAGACCATCTTTTTCAGCATCGGTAAGCTGAAGGATGTTTTGAACAGCCCGACGACTGAGAATCATTGTTTCGAACGGCCAAACAGCCCAGTACGGGACCAGGGCAACGAAATGTTCGTTTTCGACCAGGATCCGTTCTTTCTTTTCCAGCTCAGCTTGCAGGTAGTCGCTCAGAAGTGTTCGCCCGTGCTTGTCAAAATAGCTTTTCTGGGTTTCCGACTCTTTGGCCGGCTCTACCGGCACCGACGAGGACGACCAAACTTGCCCATGCGGATGTGGATTGGAACACCCCATAATGGCACCTTTATTTTCAAAAATCTGAACGTAATTAATCTGTTCTTTCTCTCCAAGTTCCTTGAACTGCTCACACCAAACATCCACGACTTTGCGAATATCTCCCACTTCCATTTCAGGAATGGTCAGGCTGTGGTTTTCGCTAAAGCAAATGACCTTGCAAATACCGCTTTCGCTTTTGGCCTGAAAAAGGCTTCCTTCATTAACTCCCCCTTCAGGCGTATCTGTCAGCAAGGCGCTGAAATCGTTTGTGAAAACGAAGGTTCCTTTGTAATCCGGATTTTTATGGCCACCGGCTCTTTCGTTTCCGGCACATAAATAGCAAGATGGATCGTACTGCGGGCGTTCGTCAACGATCGCTTTTTCAACTTGCCCCTGCCATGGCCTTTTTGACCGATGCGGCGAGACCAAAATCCAATCATTTGTCAGCGGATTTAATCGCGTGTGTGGGTGATCTTTACTGTTAAAACTATTCATATTCTCTTTATTTAAACCAACTGGTGGGTACTGGTGGGCAAAACTACCGATAATTGTTTTTTCAAATTCGACGTTTTTTGTGTTGTAAAACACATTCAGATACGGACCTACCTAATTTACTTTCCACTCCTCATCGTTTTATAATGAATTCCTCCGAATTAAAGTCGACGGATTGCTCACTTGTTCTTTGGATCGTTCAGAAACCATTTTAGCCAACGTTTTTCCCATAAGCTGAAAATCAGTCGAAATAGTTGTAATTCCTCCAGCGACTACTTCTTTTAGCATGGTGTCGTTAAAAGAGACCAGTCCAAAATCCTGCCCTAGCGTCAGTTTATTCTCAGCCGCCATTTTTACTAATTTTACCAGGTTTCGGTCAGAAGGAACAAAATAAGCTTCTCCCCTTTCAATTGGACGATTAATTAAACTTCGTACAATTTCGTATTTAATCTTGTGCTCCTCACAGTATTTTTGAAAGCCGGTCATTCGTCCTTCCGGCTCTTTTCCTCCCGGAAAAACCATCACTAGTTTTTCGTATTTTTTCAGTAAATCTTCGCCCGATTGCAGCGCCTCGTAAACATCCGCTTCAAAGTCCTGATAAATGACCGGATAGTCGGCCAAATCAGCCTTTTTTCGATCTAAAATATAAACATTGTCTTTGGGCAAAACCGAAAGAATATCGACTGTATAATCAAAGGTAGCCGGCATAATAACATAGGAAGTATAATTGCCGGCAGCTTCCAAAATCAAATCCTTAAAAAGCTGAAAATTAAAATGGTGAAAATAAATATCGACATTAGATTTGATATCGAGGCTATTCAGAAAAGAGGTATAAACGTCTTCTTTAAAGGCGTTCAACTCATCAAAAAGCAGAAAGATTCGCTGATCAACATTCACTTCTGTACTGTTGATATAGTATCCCTTGCCTGGAATGGAGCTGATAATTCCTTTTGCTTTCAGCTCATTAAAGGCCACCATCACCGTATCGCGTGAAAGATCAAATTCAGCACAGATCTGGTTTAAGGAAGGAATTTTATCGCCTAATTTGAGGTTTCCGTTTAAAATACCCTGATAAATTGAATTTATGATCTGGCGGTATTTCGGTATTCCGAGCGTATCATCAATCTGTATATTCTTCACAAAGTTTGTTTTTGTTTAGCTAAGAAGCCCAAATTTACAAATTTTCTCCAATTTTTATCAACCAGTACCCACCAGTAAGTATCATTTATTAAATTTGTAGACTTATCACTTAAATTTGACAAAAATGAAGATAACCAGTAAAACATTTGGCAACCTGCCCAACGGAGCTCAGGCTGATTTGTTTACCTTGAGTAATGACCACAGTGTTGTGATTAAAGTGACCAATTATGGCGCCATTATCACTTCCATTGAAACACCTGACAAGAGTGGAAAAACCAGCAATATTGTATGTGGCTTTGAAAGATTGGAAGATTATCTGAGTGAAGAGTACCTGGGCAGCTATCCATACTTTGGCTCTATAATCGGGCGAAATGGAAACCGCATTGCCAATGGAAAATATAAGATTGACGGCATCGAGTACAATGGGGCAATCAATAATGGGCCCAACCATCTGCATGGCGGACTGGAAGGTTTCGATAAAAAATTGTGGAAAGCCGAAATGTTTGAAAATGAAACTGAAGTTGGTGTAAAATTGACTTACACCAGTGTGGATGGCGAAGAAGGCTACCCGGGAACTTTGGTGACAAACTGCATTTACACCTTGAACAACGAGAATGAACTGGCTATTAAATACGAAGCTGAAACCGACAAGAAAACCTTGGTCAACCTCACCAACCATAGCTACTTCAACCTTACGGGTGGCCAGGAAAACATCAAGAATCATGAGCTGGAACTTTCAGCCAGCAAGATGACTGAAAGCGTGGATTTGATACCTACGGGGAAAATTATTCCGGTTGAAGGAACTGCTTTTGACTTTACCAGCAATAAAAAGCTTGGGCAAGACATTGACAGCTTGCCTGATGGCTACGACCTGAATTACGTATTGGACAATGAAGAAGGGAAATTTGTTTTTGTCGGACGATTGAAAGAAGCCACAAGCGGACGCCAGGTTGAAGTGTACACCACCCAGCCGGGGATTCAGGTTTACACGGGCTACTGGATTCCGGAACTGACCATCCGGGGAGAAAAGAAATTTGGAAGTTATGCCGGCGTAGCGCTGGAAACCCAGCATTATCCTGATGCACCCAATCACACCGAATTTCCGTCAACGGTGCTGGCCCCAGGCGAAAAATACGAAGAACAGACCGTTTATAAGTTTGGGTTGATTGAATAGGATCAAATCAATGGCTCTAACTCGCTAGGGCAACTATGTAGTTATTTGCTAAGGCATTTTGATGATTATTGAAGCCCTCAGAGTTTGAAAATCCTGAGGGCTTTTTTCTTTTCAGTTGGACCTGTGAAAAAAATTGTATTTTTGGCTCCTACCGAAAAAATAATTAAATCAAGGCGAATGAAAACGATTATAGAGCTCTTTGAAACCAGTGTAAGCAATTACGGCGAGCATATTTATTTGTGGGAAAAGAAACAGGGAGGCTATCAGGGAACGACTTACCGGCAGACACGTGAAGAAGTACTTCAATTGGCTGCAGGCTTTTTATCAATTGGTATTGAAAAAGGTGACCGGATTGGCTTGGTTTCAGAAGGCCGAAACCAATGGATTATTAGCGAACTGGGCATGTTGTATGCCGGCGCTGTCAATGTTCCCATGTCAGTCAAGCTCGATGAAGCGAGCGAGTTGAAGTTCCGCCTCTCACACTCCGGTGCACGCATGGTTATTGTATCCAAGGGGCAGGCCGCGAAAATTGAAGCCATTCGCAACGAAGTTCCTACGCTTGAGAAAATAATTTACCTGGACAAAAAAGAAGATTTAGGTCAAAGCGACCTCTACTATGGTGATATCATTGAAAAGGGAAAAAGTTTTCTGAAAGAGAACAAGAAAAAGCTCGAAGCAGTTTACCAAAATATTCAACCCAACGATTTGGCCAATATTTCCTACACTTCAGGGACAACCGCCGATCCCAAAGGAATCATGCTAACGCATCTGAACTATGCGGCCAACACCATTCAATCGAACTCGCTGATGGATATTACTTCGGATTGGAAAACGCTGGCCTTCTTGCCTTGGGACCATTCCTTTGCACATACTGCCTGTCTTTACTGTTTCATGTACAATGGCGCCAGCATCGCATCGCTCGAGGTAGGTTCAACCCCCATGGAAACGCTAAAAAATATTCCAAAGAATATCAAGGAAATTCAACCTAATATTTTGATGAGCGTCCCAGCTGTTGCCAAAAATTTCAGAAAAGGCATTGAAACCAACATCAGGCAAAAAGGAAAAACAGCCGAAAAACTATTCAATCACGCTTTAGATATTGCCTATAAATACAATGGTTTTGGGCATGACAAAGGTAAGGGAATGCGTTTCATCTACAAACCCTTGATGGCCTTTTACGATAAAATATTATTTTCAAAAATAAGGGAAGGTTTTGGAGGAAACTTAAAGCTGTTTATTGGCGGAGGAGCCCTGCTCGATATTGAATTGCAGCGATTTTTCTACGCGATTGGAATGCCCATGTGCCAGGGTTACGGACTTTCTGAAGCATCGCCGGTTATTTCATCGAATGCGTTGCACGCCATCAAGTTTGGCTCATCGGGTAAGCCCGTAAAATACATGGAGCTGAAAATTGTGGACGATGAAGGAAAGGAATTGCCCACCGGGCAAAAAGGTGAAATCATCATTAAAGGCGACAACGTGATGCTGGGCTACTGGAAAAACCCGCAGGCTACGGCAGATACCATTAAAGATGGCTGGCTACACACCGGCGACATGGGCTATGTAGACAAAGATGGCTTTCTCTATGTCCTGGGGCGCTTTAAAAGTTTATTGATTGGAAACGATGGAGAAAAATTCAGCCCCGAAGGGATTGAGGAAGCCCTTATTGATCAGTCAAAATTCATTGACCAGTGCGTGCTTCATAACAATCAAAATCCATACACTTCGGGCATGATTGTTCCAAACATTCAGGCAATTAACCAAGAATTGAAGCATAAAGGTGTTACTCCAGGAACCGACGAAGGCTATGTTGAGAGCATTAAAATACTCTGGGCTGAGTTAAACAAATACCGGCCAGGCGGAGAATTTGAAAACCAGTTTCCACAGCGTTGGCTACCTGCAACGGTTGTTATCCTTCCAGAAGCATTTACAGAGAAAAATCACCTGCTGAACTCCCTGATGAAAATAGTGCGCGGAAAAATTAACGAGTACTTTGCTGAAGAATTGGAATTCCTTTATACACCCGAAGCCAAAAACATGATTAACGATCGCAACATTGCTGCGATTCGAAAATGGAACAGTTGACTTAACCCCCCTTCCCTCACCCGGAAGTACAAATTTTAAATCATGAAACTAGCCTTTCTAATCATACTAATCTGCCTTCCAGTACTCTTTTTTGGACAGGCACACCGCTGGCATGGGACCAACCAAGATGCTCGCTATCCAGACACCGATCTTTTGGATGAATGGCCCAGTGACACGCTACCAATCAAACAGACCTACAGCGGCATCGGTGAAGGTTATGGGTCGCCCTCCATTACCGAAGCCGGTTTGTTTATTGCCGGCATGCACGATTCAACGGGCTATGTTTTCCATTTTTCTCATGACGGTGAAATGGTCTGGAAAACTGAGTATGGTCAGGATTTCACTTTTCGATTTCCCGGATCGCGTGGCACGCCTACCTTGGACGATGGCAAACTCTATTACTCAGGAGCCTATGGCGATGCTGTCTGCCTGGACATGAAAACCGGCAAAATAATCTGGCACGTCAACATTTTTGAAAAATATGGAGGTGAGCTGATCAAATGGGGCTACACCGAGTCACCATTGGTTTACAAAGATTTGGTTATTCTGCAACCTGGCGGTCAGGAAGTTTCTCTGGTTGGGCTAAACAAATATGATGGTACGGTGGTTTGGGAAACCGAAGTGGAAGGAAATGCGAATGCTTATAGCACGCCGCGGCTTATCGAGCACAACGGAAAAACCCTTTGCTTGCTCAATCTCGATTTCAACTTGGTTTTGTTTGATCCGAAAACGGGCGTGGTGAAACTAAAACATGCATTGACCGAAAGGCGCGGTAACCACTCGAACGAACCGATATATCAGGATGGACAAATCTTCTACTCTTCCGGCTACGGAGAAGGTTCGGTCATGTATAAAATTAACGATGCCACACAGCAGTTGGATACACTGTGGCAGAATACCGATTTCGATTCGAAGTTGAGTGGAATACAAGTGGTTGACGGATTGATTCACGGCACGGCGGATCAAAAGAAACACTGGGCTGCCTTACGGTGGATCGACGGAGAAGAAGTTTTTACGACTCGCGAAATAAAACCGGGCGCTTTTGTAATGGCCGACGGCAAATTCTTTATTTTCACTGAAACAGGAGAAATCGCCTTGGCCAAACCAACTCCAGAGGGGTTTGAACTCATTAGCCGTTTTGAAAGTCCTGAATTTCCAACCGTTCATGCTTATTCACATCCAGTAATTTATATGGGAGACTTATTTGTCCGATTCAGTAATTCCGTCTGGCGATACAAAATTTCAAAATGACATCCGGCATGCTTTGATCATAGTATAAATGAAGTAGTCAAAATTCTAGAAAAAATAGAACGTTCAAATAAAAAAGTTAAAATACTAATTACAATTCCTATCTTATTGTTTTATAGTAATATAAACAGACGTATTTTTGGAATAAACAAATCTTCCAGTCAATAAATCACTCCTAATAACAGCATTTTTAACATTCGTTAAGGTATTTGGAGCATACGATTTTATATTCAGGTGATGCACGCTAACAATATGTATATCAATTTATTGCAGCCATCCATTCATTCCACCGGCTTAAAATAAAATATAAAAAGGTACGGAAATCACGTATTGCAGGTTGCTTATAAATTGGCGTTTATTTGTCGCGTTGCTAGCAGTGAACAAAAGGAAACATAACCTTTAAAGTAATTTGATCCCTGGATAAGAATGTGAGCAAGAAGTGTTGACATTCTCATCCGTTGCAGACTCTTTCATTTTTTTCCGTTAATCCATTTTTTTACTAAAAGACAATTTTAATACACAAGTATGAAAACGAATGCGTTATTTCTTCTTCTCTTTTTTTATGTGATCAGTGTCGCTTATGCTCAGTCCAATCAAATCCCGTTAATAGGCGCTAAAGCACCCGTATTTACAGCACAAACAACCAATGGTGAATTAACATTCCCAAGCGACTTCGGCGAAAGCTGGAAAATACTTTTTAGTCATCCGAAAGATTTTACGCCAGTGTGTTCTTCTGAGCTTCTTGAGTTAGCCTACATGCAAAAAGAACTCGATTTATTGAATGTGAAATTCGCGATTATTTCAACTGATGATCTATCGCAGCATAACATGTGGAAAGCCCATCTCGAAGAGTTGGACTACAAAGGTAGAGGAAAGCAAACCATCCAGTTTCCCATCATTGATGATTCATCAAAGAAAGTTTCCATCACTTATGGCATGCTACACGCGCCGACGAGCACCAGCCGCGATATTCGCGGAGTGTACATCATTGACCCTCAAAACACGGTACGCTCAATTAACTTCTATCCGATAGAAATAGGACGGAACATCACTGAAATTGAACGAACCATTCTTGCCCTCCAGGCAGCAGACAAAACCAAGTTACTGACACCTGCCAACTGGACGACGGGAGATGATATGATGGTCCCACACTTTCCTTATACTCAAAAAGATTTGGCAAATAACCCGGACTTGAAAAATGAATATTATAATGTGGGAGACCGAATGTGGTTTAAGAAAGTTAGTAAATAGCCCAAACTTAGGTTGAGAATTTTTGCGATTATTTTCAATTGTTTGAGGGCATTTAATTTAACAGCAGCAGGAAGGGGCTTTTAGGGCCCCTTTCAATTTTTTACTATTCCCTGCTCCATTAAATCTCTGATAAAATTGTTTTAATTCTTTTCCATGATTCATCGCGGGCCTTTTTATTGTCACCCAATTCTTCAGGGGCGTCGCCCTGACGCATGTAGGCATGACCTGCGCCGTCATAAATTACATAATCATAGATTTTTCCGGCTTCTTTCATCATCTTTTCCGTTGCCGGAATGCCCGAATTGATGCGGGAATCATTTTCACCATAAAAACCGTAAACAGGGGCCGTTATCCGCTCAATTTCTGAAGCTGATTCCGGGGCACTGCCGTAAAAGACCAAAGCTGCTTTCAGCTTGTCGTTGTTGGTGGCAAACCGAAAGCTCTGCGAACCACCCCAGCAAAAACCGATCGCTACTGTTTTTCCATTGCCTGCCTGCATTTTGGCCGCATAGGATTGCACGGCATTCAAATCGTTTTTCACCTGTTCCGGAGCTAACTCATAAATGGCGTTGCGGGCATCATCTGATGAAGGAAAATCGCTGGTTTTTTGATAGTCGGTTGAGAAGTCCGACAGCATATCAGGTGCTACAGCAATGTAACCAGCCTTGGCTAATTGGTCGGAAAAACTTCGCACCCAATCTGTTAAACCGCGATTTTCGTGAATTACAATGGCAACAGTTGCTTCTTTGGAGACTTCGGGGAACACCACAAAGCAGTGAACTTCCCGCTCGCCGGATTTTACCTTCACCCATTCGTGATGACGTGGTGACGCTTCCAACTGTCTACGGGCAAAATCCTGCGCATTTGCCTCACTCAAAAACAGCACAAATACAATTAGACTGACTATTTTTACCATGATTTTTCATTATTGGTTATCAAAGGATTAACAATAACTCAAGTCGTATTGTTTGTAAAGAGGAGTAGAGAAGTATGAACCTAAAAAAATCCTTATCATCCGTCAAATCTATGGTTAGTTACAAAGAAGGTAAAATCGCGACACCCAATGGCTCAAAACGTCGGCGTTTCCCTTTTCTTCGCGGAAAACGTCTACAGCCCGAGCACTTCAGGTCCCTGTTCAAAAACAATATCAACAGGAATCCCAGCCTCACTAATTCGATCCAGATCGGCCTGTAAACCTTCGCGGATGAATCCCATTTCTTCAATCATCGCTTTTGCTTTTTCATAATCACCATCGCCTTGTACTGTCAAAATCAGGTCGGACAAATCCAACATGGCTTGTTTCATCTTTTCGTAATTCACGCGGTAGGTTCCTGTCGTATCATCGCGCTCAAAAGCTCCTTTTTCCTGGAAATAGTAAAAACGAATCATATTGGCTTTTCCGTGGGCGCTGGCGGCTCCAAAGCGTACCGAACGGAAAATGCCGGCCATGAAAGTAACCATATTGTCCATCAGATCCTTGTCAGTAAACTCGCCCAATTCGTTCAGTTGATAAACGGCCCAAAGGCCCAAAATATCGGCCTTACTTTCTTCTATCGAGGTGTAGGTTTCCTTGAGCGCTTCACGAACAGTCTGATTTCCATTGATTGTACTTCCCAGCCCCAAACCGTGCGCCACTTCATGAAACATGGTATTTTCAAAAAACGCGTCAAATTTTACATGTTCACGCTGGTCTTCAGCAATCAGCAAATCGGTAATTGGCATTAAAATCTGGTCGAACTTGGCTTGCATCGAATTCTTTAATTGCAATTTGCGACTGCCCTTATTGGCCCGAACTTGCTCATCGTTAGGCAGGTTGATGGCGATGGTTTTACTTCCGGCGTTACAATCACCGGCATAGTATATGGCGTCGTATGCATTCAGGTCCGAATCCGAGCCGGGTGTCTCTTTTTTATAGACTTCTTGTGTTGGCAACGCCTTTTGAAGGTCGGGCAACAAGGCAGCATACTTATCGAGTCGGGCGCTCCACGCTTTGTCTTTCACTAAAATGAACGCTTCGTGAGCTGCTTTGTAGCCAAAAAGTTGGTCTTCGTAGTTTTCAATGGGCCCTACCACAAAATCAATCGTATTGTTTTTCATGTCCATCCAGGCCACATCGCTTTCATAATACTCGTCGGTCAACAAAGCTTCGGCGCGCAGTTCAAGGTACTTTTTCAGTCCGGGGTCTTCGGCTAACTCCGACGCCTGGCGAATCGCTTCAACCGCCTCGCCAATCTGTTCTTGAAAAGCTTCGTGATACGGGATGGCTGTTAGGTTTCTATCCTCATCACGACGGATCAAAGTATACTGGCTGGTTTTTGTGGGCTCATCCCAGGCTTCGAACTCAGCTTTCGTCATATCAGCCGGATAAAAGTTTGCCCCAGCTGGCTTTTCCCCAAAATCTTCCAAAAAAGCTTCATTGTCATTCAGCCGTTCCCAGGGCCCATAGTTGATTTTGATAAACTTCCCCATGGCAGCCTCTGAAGCTTGAGACAACACCGATTCTTTTTCGCCAAAGGCTTCAATCCAAAAGATATCGTCCATGATTTCTGCTGCTTTGAATAAATGAGGCAACATTTGTTTCTCTTTTTCGGTCAGTACCGAAAGATCTGTTGTCAGTTGAAATGAGACAAATGCATCGGCCTTCGAAGCGATTTCGCTTTTCACTGTATCCTCTTGTTTGGGTTTGTCGGTGCAGGAACTCATGAAGAGTCCGGCTCCCACCACCGTTAAAAAAATCAATTTATTCATTGTAGTTTATTTTCAGTGATTATTTCTCAAAACCATAATCCCGGTCAACCAGGGCAATGCGTGTTTTATAGCTTTTATACCAGCGCTCCTTTCCTAACCGCTGCGCAAAAACGTGGTCTGCATGTATTTTCCAGTTCCGTATTGATTCAAGATCTCTCCAATAAGATATCGTCAATCCCAGTTCATTCCGTGCAGATTCGACGCCCAGAAAACCGTCTTGCTGTTTTACCAGGGCCTCCATTTTTTCAGCAAGTTCCGCGTATTCCTTATCATCTATATCAGTTCTGACAGAGCTAAATATTACGGCATAATAAGGAGGACGGGGAGTTTTTGCAATCATTTTCGTTTCAATTATCAAATCACAGCATTATCTTGCTTCAAAAGAATGCAAAGTACTATTAGAATTGAACGAGCTATAAAAAATAAGGCACCGCCATCCCTTTAGCTACGAGTAAGTCATTCAGGCAATAGAAATCGGCGATGGCCCGGATATTATCATGCCCGGCGAGTAGTTCACCAGGAACACGAACGTACAATACCACAAGATAGCGGCCATACTTTCCTTTGCTGTCCTTGATGGTCTCCACGATAGCCAATGTTCCTTTCTTGACGAGCGATTTGACAAATCCGGAAGCCGCCACTCCCAACAAGTATTCCTCCGAATCTCTTTTTACACCGTAGACCTCCGGTGTGTCTACACCGTAGAGACGGACGCGTTCGTTACGAACCCACACACTTAATCCCAGGTCTATGTCAATGTCGTAAGTGTCGCCATCGACTATCCGTTGTATTTCTGCCTGATATTGATACATCGTTTGCATTTTTAAGTTACGAACGATAATTTACAAAAAATGCTGCCAAAATTGGCAGCATTTTAAATATTATTTCGGAAGTTGCATTCCCTTTTCTTTGGCCATTTTTTCCAGTCTTTTCTGGAAGTTTGATTTTTTAGCTGGCCCTTTCTTTTTATTAGCTTGCAGTTGCGCCCTGATTTTGTCCTCATCAATCATGTACCGAAACAAGTACATTTGACCAATGGTAATGATGTTAGCCAGGAAGTAATAATAGCTCAAACCTGATGAATAATTATTTAGAATGAACAGGAACATGACCGGCATCAGGTACATCATGGTCTGCATGCCCGGCATTTGCTGGCTACTGGCCGCCTGGGAGTTCATCTTTGTTGAAATGACGGTTGTCACAGTCATCAGCAGACAAAACAAACTGACATGATCGCCATAAAATGGAATCTTAAATGGCAGGCTCATAATCGAGTCGTACGAGGACAAGTCGGTTGCCCACAGGAAGCTTTCCTGACGCAATTCAATCGACGTTGGAAAGAAAAAGAACATGGCAATCAGGATTGGAAACTGTAGCAACATGGGTAAACAGCCCCCCATTGGATTAACTCCCGCTTTTTTATACAAAGCCATGGTCGCCTGCTGCTTTTCCATGGGCTTGTCTTTGCCAAATTTCTCGTTCAGCTCATCAATCTCTGGTTTCAAAGACCGCATTTTAGCCTGCGAGATGTAAGACTTATAGGTAAATGGAAAAACAATGAGCTTAATAAAAATGGTTAGCAGCAAAATGATAATCCCAAAATTATCAATGTATTTCATCAGAAAGTTAAAGGTTGGGATAATCAGGTATTTGTTAACCGGACGGACTATTGCATAGCCCAGGTCAATCAGGCGCTCAAGCGACAAGTCATACTGGTTCAGAGTTGTATAATGGTTTGGCCCGAAGTAAAACTGCATGTTGTGGTCTTCCTGCGAATTTCCTTCGTAAGGAAAAGCAATATCCGTGAAATAACGGCCCACATATTTCGGGTCATCTTCCAAGTATTCGTAACGAACATCAGCTGTCGGGAACGATTCATCAGCAATAATGGTAGAGTTAAAAAACAATTGTTTAAAACTAACCCATTTCACCTTTGTTTTTAAGGTTTCTTCACTCGACTTGGCAGCACTTAGTTTTTCCACATCATCTTCAAAAAACTTGTAGCTAATGGTGGTGTAGCGGTCTTCTCCATATTCCGATTTACGTTCCAGGCGTGGCGCTGCAAATGCCCAATTGAAGTTCAGGTAATTGGTGTTTCGCGATAGCAGCTCATTCAATCCGACATTGCTCACATCAAAACCAACCAACCAGGAGTTGTGTTCCAGCGTGTACTTATACTCCATGTAGCGTCCGTTTCCGGCATTCAGGCGCATGCTCAGCGTCTTGCTTTCCCCTCCATATTCTTCATTGAATTTCAAGCGACCCGCTTTCCCTTTTGGGACCTCGGGCCCACTTACAATAATGCGATCCTGCTCGACAGAAGGAACAAAGTATAAATCATCGGTACGGATACTGCGATTTTCGGAAAAGAAGTTGAATCCAAACAAATTGTCATCGCCCTCAAACAACATTAATGGTAAAGAGTCGTAGGTTTGATAATCTTTCAGCTCAACCGAATAAATTTTACCCCCCTTGGTTGAAATGGTAACCTTCATCAGGTTGTTTTCCAAGGTGATGAATTTTTCTTCTCCAGTTGCAGCTTCGCCAAAAGCGCCAAACTGGTCACGTCCATTTTTTGAAACAACAGCAGAATCTGATTCTGTGATATTTTCAGGCTGAGCATCCTGCTCCATGGCTTTGATTTGAGCTTGGACCTCTGCCTCTTTTGCACGTGATGCTTCCACTTGCACGATGGAATCCTGCCTTCTTCTGGCTGCTTCAATCTCTTCTTCCGAAGGTCGGTTTAAATAGCTGAATCCAATCAGGATCGTAAAAATCAGCACAATCCCGATAATCGTATTTCTATCCATTTTAAATGTTTTTTTTTCTTTATTTAGTGCTTAAAGTTGCTTTAATGAAGGCAACAAATAGTGGGTGTGGATTTAAAACCGTGCTGCTGTACTCCGGATGGAATTGAACTCCAATAAACCATTTGTGGCTCATAATTTCCATTGCTTCAACCAGATCCGTATCCGGATTGATTCCCACGGGTTTCATATCCGATTGTTTGAACGCCTCGAGGTAATGGTTGTTAAACTCATAACGATGCCGGTGACGCTCGCGAATATCCGTCTTTCCGTAGGTCTTGTAAAAATTTGATTTTTTATTGACGATGTGGCAATCGTAAGCACCAAGTCTCATGGTACCGCCTTTTTCCGAGATCCCTTTCTGGTCTTCCATCAGCGCAATCACAGGTGCGGTGGTTTTGTCATTCATCTCCGTTGAATCGGCTCCGGTCATTCCCAATACATTGCGGGCATATTCAATAACAGCGATTTGCATTCCCAAACATATTCCTAAAAATGGAATATTGTTTTCGCGAACGTATTGTGTGGCCTTAATTTTTCCTTCAATACCACGATGTCCAAATCCCGGCGCAATAATCACTCCGTCCAACCCCTCCAATTGTTCTTCAACATTTTCCGGCGTTAACTCCTCCGAATGAATCCATTTCAAATTAACTTTCGCCCGGTTGGTAGCACCTGCATGAACCAAGGCTTCCGCAATTGATTTATAAGCATCCTGCAGTTCAACATATTTTCCTACCAGGCCAATTTCAACTTCTTGTTCCGGATTTTTGTGTTTTCGCAGAAATTCGTTCCATTCTTTTAAATCCGGTTCGTTTTTCGTTGGCAATTTTAATTTTTTCAATACCGTCAGATCAAGTTTTTCTTCCAGCATCTTATTTGGAACCTCATAAATCGTAGAAACATCGATCGACTGCACAACTGCATCAATATCAACATTGCAGAAAAGGGCGACTTTCTTACGAATACTGAGGTTCAGATCGTGCTCCGTACGCAAAACCAAAACGTCGGGCTGGACCCCATTTTCAAGCAGCATTTTAACCGAGTGCTGCGTAGGTTTGGTTTTCAGCTCGCCCGAAGCGGCCAAAAAGGGCACCAAAGTCAGGTGAACGACCAATGCATTGGAGCCTAACTCCCATTTCAACTGGCGAACAGCTTCTATGTAAGGCAGCGATTCAATATCGCCAACAGTTCCACCAATTTCGGTCACCACAATATCGTAATTGCGCTTGTTTCCAAGAAATTTGATTTTCCGCTTGATTTCATCGGTGATGTGCGGAATGATTTGCACCGTTTTTCCAAGGTAATCTCCCCGACGCTCCTTGTTGATCACCGATTGGTAAATCCGGCCGGTTGTCACATTGTTTGCCTGCGAGGTAGGCACATTCAAAAAACGTTCGTAATGGCCTAAGTCCAAATCCGTTTCGGCACCATCCTCAGTAACAAAGCATTCACCATGTTCATAAGGATTTAGCGTTCCCGGATCAACGTTGATATAAGGATCCAATTTTTGGATAGTAACAGAATAACCTCTGGCTTGCAATAACTTAGCTAACGAGCTGGCTAGAATTCCTTTTCCTAAGGAGGAGGTCACACCTCCCGTTACAAAGATGTACTTGGTTGCTGACAAAATCGTATATTTTTAATAGTTCTTAAAAACGCACAAAGTTAATCAATAAAAATTATTGCGCTTTAAAATGGCCTTATTATAATTCGAATTAACCATTAAAAAACCCGCTAAAATTAGCGGGTTGTTCCCTTTTGAAGTTAATCGTCATCATCCATCGAGTCAATTATACTAATCTTCTCCTTTAGAAATTCGATTTTCTCTTCCGTATCCTGTATCTTTTTATTCACATCATCAATCAGCGATTCGGCATTCTTGGTATTGGCGAAAAATCCAATGTTGTTATTTAATAGAATCAGATCGCTTTCAAGTTGTTTCAACTTGCTGACATATTTGTCGCGTTCATAGCGCATTTTATTATTACCACGGGTTGTTCCGGAAATGTTCGAAATTTTCGTTTTGAACTTCAACAAACTTCGTTTCTGATCGTCAATCTTAAGGTTGTCAAAATGCATGTTGACGGCATCACGAAATTCGTTCTGCACCACATCTTTATCTTTAAAAGGAACATGCCCGATATCCGTCCAGCGACGCTGAAATTCTTTGATGTTTTCAAGATTAACATCCTCGCTTTTTGATGGCTTATAATTTTTAACCTCTTCAATCAGTTCTTTCTTCAGCTTCAGATTTTCAACCTGCTCTTCGTCAACATGATGAAAATGTTTTGATTTGTTATCGAAGAAGTAGTCGCAGGCTGCACGAAACCGTTTCCAAATTGGATCGGAATGTTTGCGTGGAACCGGACCAATATCTTTCCACTTTTTCTGAATCCGGATAAACTCTTCGGTTGTCTTACGCCAATCTGTGCTGTCTTTTAAGGCTTCGGCCTGAACGCAAAGATCCGTTTTCATCTGCAAATTATTCATCTGCAGCTCCTTGTTCTCAGCGTAGAATTCGCGCTTCGCATCAAAAAACTGATCACAGGCGCTTCTAAAACGTTCGTAAATCCTGTTATTATCTTTTTTGGGAGCAAACCCAATTGTACGCCAAACTTTTTGAAGTTCAACCAACTCACGCGATCTTTTATCCCAGTCTTTATGGTTCAAAATCTCGGCATTGGCAATTTCTTCCGCTTTTTCACAAAGCACGGTTTTTGCGTCAAGATTTTTCTTTTGCTCCTGTTTTCTCCCCTCGAAATAGCCTTGGTGCTTCTTGTTTATTTTTGAGGTGGCTGCCTTAAACCGTTCCCACAAATCTTCTTTTTTATCTCGGGGAACCGGACCAATTTCGCGCCACTGTTCATGGTATTTTTGTAAAATATTAAATGCTTTAATGACAGAGGGCTCTACCAGCAACTCTTCCGCTTTTTCGCAAAGAATGAGCTTCGATTCAAGATTCTTCTTCAGATCCAGGTCACGCAGCTCGCGGTTGATCTTAATGTAATCATAGAAATTCTCGACATGATGGTGGTAGTTTTCCCACAAATCCTTTAGTCTAGATTGTGGAACCAAGCCAATCTCACGCCATTCCTGCTGCAAATCCCTGAATTCCTGAAATGTCTTATTGATTGATTCCTTGCGATTAACAAGATTTTTTATTTCATCGATGATTTCATATTTGCGCTGGAGGTTTTCTTCCTTCTCATCCTCCATTTGCCGGTGTTGCTGATTCCGAAGTTGCCTGAAATCTCGCAGTAGATTTCGGAGGTCATCTTCATAAATGGCATTGGACGGTTCAAAATCGTCTTCATTACCTCCATCCTCAAGAAACTGCTTTTTCTCCGCTTCAGCCACAGCCCGATGCTTTTTGTAGAAATTGATTTTAATGCTGTCGATATCGGCTTTGATATCATCGTCGGCATGCTTTTCAAGCAATTCACGCAAAGCATTAATCAACTCAACCTCATTCAACGCAGTATAATCAACCGATTGCCGCTCCGGCTCTTCAGGAGCCTTATCCTCATGCTTCCCCTCGTTTTTCGCTTCAGCTTCTCCAGCACGGGCCTCCTCTGATTCTGCTTTATCTTCTTGCTTAACCTTAGCGACTGGTTCTTCAGTTTCCGAAATAACTTTCTCTTCGCTCTGAACTTCAACCGCAGGTTCCTTTTTCTCTGCCTCTAACTCTGCCTTATCTTCTCCCTGATTTTCAGCTCCAGACTCCACTGTTTCTTCCTCTTCAACCTCTGTTTTCGGTTCTTCAATCTCCTTTTTCACTCCTTCTTGCTTCCCCTCAATTTCAGACTCAGCCTCTTCCTTCGATACTGGCTCTTCGCTGACGACTTCATCCTCATCAATCTCAGGAGCTTCCTGCTCTTCGGGCTGTCCAATGTTTTCATCAGATTGGGATTGCACTTTTTCCTCGTCGGCTTCTGAGCTTTGAACCTCTTTTTTTTGCTTTTCGAAGTCACTTCCCGGGTTCGATTCTGGCGCATTAGCAGCACCAGTTTCCTCTGGTGTTGCTTTTAACTCATTGTTTGAGTTTTTCAGGTCTTCAGATGTCATGTAATAAATTTTTAAATTACTAAGTAATTATCAGAGAATTAGGATCCCTTTCGCATACGAAAATAGAATATAATGTACGAATACTCAAAGAAATCAGCAATAAAGTACGAAAAACATCCATTTAGAAACAACAAATGCCACGAGATCTCGTGGCATTTGCTTATTACTTCAAAAAAACTGAAATTATCCAATCTCAATTTGACGCTTAACGGGGATCGCTTCTTTTCTTTTTTCCAAGATTACTTTAAGTATTCCGTTGTTAACTTCGGCACGAATCTTTTCCTGATCCAACTTATCGGACAATCTGAACTTTTTCTCAAAATCCTTTTTTTCAAATTCAACGCGTGAATATTTCAACTCGCTGGAGTCTTCGGGGGCTGACTCTTCTATTTTACTCAAATCACTCTTCACCATTAAAGTATTATTCTCAACAGCAAGCTGAATTTGATCTTTGGAGTACCCGGGAACAAGGAGTTCCAATACAACTTCAGTATCACTCTCAAGTACGTTGATTGACGGAGAATAAGCTAATTCTTGCCTTTCTAAACGATCGCTCGTGCGATTGGCATTAAAAAAATCGTTCAACAAAGCATCCATTGGATTTGCTTGATAAACAGGGCGACTAACATTAACTAATTTCATAATTTGTTTCCTCCTAATTGTTTGTAATTATAGCATTTTATTGTTTCTGGCTATCCCATTTCAAGATTTATTCCAGCATGCAAAATCGGACAAACAATTTCAGTTAAACCGATAATTTAAGTCATAATTTCCGATTTCGGTCAAAAAATAGAGTCAATATGTCATGTTATGCAAACAAATAGATATATAAAATGTAAATTCACCTCATTGAATTTGCGAAATGTTGCTACTTTTGCACAAAATTCAGAACCATGCGTATCGATATTTTAACCGTAGTTCCGGAATTGCTGGAAAGCCCGTTTAATCATTCCATCGTCAAACGTGGGAAAGAAAAAGGTTTGGTTGAAATACACGTGCACAACATCCGCGATTTCTCCACCGACAAACACAAGCGAACCGATGATTATGCCTTTAGCGGCGGCGCTGGCATGGTGATGACCATTCAACCAATTGAAGCAGCAATTGAGTATTTGAAAGCTCAGCGGGAGTATGATGAGATTATTTACACTAGCCCCGACGGTGAGCAGTTTACCCAGGGAATTGCCAACCAATTATCATTAAAAGGAAACCTCATGATTCTTTGCGGGCACTACAAAGGCGTTGACCAACGCGTTCGGGAACACCTGATTACCCGTGAAATATCGATCGGTGATTATGTATTAACTGGTGGCGAACTGGCAGCAGCCGTGATGGCCGATAGCATTGTCCGGTTGATTCCGGGTGTGATTTCGGATGAGACCTCTGCGTTGACAGATTCTTTTCAGGATAATTTGCTGAGCCCGCCTGTTTACACCCGGCCAGCCGACTACAAAGGCTGGAAAGTACCCGAAGTGCTGATCAGTGGCAACGACCGAAGAATCAATGAATGGAAAGAAAAAGAAGCTTACGAACGCACCAAACTCCTGCGGCCTGATTTGCTAAAAGACTAGCCGCGACGACAAATCACATTGTACGGGCACAGGCGACATTTTCGATCATCTTCTGTTTGATCGTACACATGACCTGTGCTGAACATTTCGCGAAGCAATTCATCAAGACTTTCGCAAAAAGGCTCTGCAATCTGCTGGTAATTCAAAGGATCGTTTCCATAAATCACTTCAGGATGAAATTCATCATCAAAGAAATCATCAATCTTATAGATCGTTGGAAGCAAATTGCTTTCTCCGGTTGAGCGTTTGAAAATCTCAGAATAAACCAAGGTTTGAAAAATCTCTTTGGGGCGACCATTTTTGTCTCGCTCGTAAAACTGACCGACTTCCCTGAAATTCAATTTTAAATTACGCCCGGTCTTGTAATCAGTGATACGCGTACCATTGACCGTTTCATCGATCCTGTCAATGGTTCCGCCAAGTCGGATTTGTTGCTTCTTCTCTCCCACCAGCAAATCAAACGCGGCTTCATATTTGCCTTCCAACGCGATGACTTTAAATGGAGCAAACGCCAAGTCATTCATCAACAACTGGTGCAGGTAAGTCTCCAAATGATCTTTCACCAGGATATTTTTACCGCTTATCCTCACATCATTCAAACTCTTGTCCTTGTAATATTCTTTGGCGAAAGCAGCGCGGATTACCTGCTCGATTTTTGCTTTATTGACCAGCAAAGCCTTTAAATGATCTTTTTGCACTTCCTTACCCACAAAATCCTGGTAAAGCATTTCCATCGCATAGTGAAACAAGTTTCCGAACAGACGTGGATCCACATCCTCCAACACCTCTTCCGATTCTTTGATAAAGGCAATGTGCTTGAAATAGAATTTCAACTTGCAATCGAGGTAAGTGTTTAGTGCACTCGGACTAAGCTTGCGTGTAGTGTAATTTCGTAGTAATTTTTCTTGATGCGCGACTGTAGCCGGAATGGCAATTGGCGCATTGCCCGATGATTTAAAATTAAAATCAAAATAATATTCCTTAGGCTGAACTTCAGAATCATACTTCAATTGAAACAGGTAACGGCTCATTTCCCCCGAATTTAAGCCATCGGTGGCCGAATTATAAACCAACACCACTTCTTCGGCGCGATGGAGCAAGCGATAAAAGTAGTAAGCATACATGGCATCGTGCTCTTCGTAAGCTGGCAGCCCAAATGCTTTTCGCAAATGATAGGGAATAAAGGAATGCACTGGCGTTGATTTCGGCATTTTACCTTCGTTAACCGAGAAAAGCACCACTTTTTTAAAATCCAGCAAGCGAGTTTCCAAGAAACCCATCACCTGCAAGCCGGTTAGCGGCTCGCCTTCAAACGGAATGGAAACCCGCTGCAAATGCTGAATGAGCAAACGGAAGAACAAAGCCACCGACATTTTTTGATCTGCCAGTTCATCTAAGGTATCCACCAGGCGTTGAATTGACAGATAAGCCTGATACAAATATTCCCCGTCCAGTTTCACAGGCGCATCTTCGGCGCTGGAAAAGCGCAATCCCAGATTACTGATGATTTCCATCAAATATTCTGCAAAGGCTTTCCAATTGTTTTGTGTTGAAAAAATCAATTTCAACAACTCACTCCGATTCAAATCTGCTTGCCGAACATGAATTTTGTTCTTACTGCGGATTTCTGCAACCAAGCCTTTGGTTTCATCGTTGGCGATCAGCTGGTGCTTTAATAAAGCCAGCACCGGACGGTGGTAAAAAGCGGGCTTGCCATCCAGTTTCCGACTATTTTTTTGCAAATCAATCAGCAGTGAAATCAGACTATAAACAGGTGTATTTTGAAGCGCATACCCCATCGTGATGTTGATTTTCCGAAAGCGTGATCCGGCAGAGGAAATAACCGGAACCAGCAAACTCTCGTCTGAAAGAACCAGGACTGTATCGTCAAACCGCTCAGCTCGGATCTCTTCCTGAAACAAGGCCGGATAATGGATAACCTGCGCTTGGGCCACTTGTCCCGGAACCGAAACCAAGCTAATTTTCTGCTTTTTTTGTGCGCCTTCATCCAAAACAAAATCTTCAGGAGCTGGAAATTCAATTTGGTTGCGACGGACAAAAAGCCCCGCCTCCTGCGCCGGATCATTCAAAAACTGTTCATCGAAATCCCAAAAAAACAAGGCTTTCGCAGCAGATTGAAAACGCTTAAATAGTTTATTTTCGCAACGATCCAAGGCATTAAAACCAATAAATACAAACTGATCGCCTTCCGGAAGACCAACCTTATCCCGTTCATTTTCTTCTATCAATTCGCGATAGACCAAGCCCGAGTAGCCGACATTCTTATCCAACAGCTCGTTTCGAAAACGCTGATAAATGGCCGGTAGCTTATTCCAAACGGCCATAAACTTCTCTCGGTTCACCGAACCATCCACCCGTCCCATATTTCCCCAAAAAGCTTCGATCGCTTTTTTCTGCTCTGGCGTGAGGTAGTCAAAACGAGTCTCAACTTCTTTGATGTCCTTGATATTTCGGAACAAATCGGTCGCCTCCAACTGATACTTATCGATATCGTTAAAATCATTGAGTAAAATTTCGCCCCAAAAGAAAAAATCATCCAGGCTTTCGTCATGTCCCGTTTCAGCAACATACACCCGGTGCAAATGCAGGATCAAACCAATCTGGTCTGATATTTGCATCCCCGACATGCGTGAAACCAATTCATCGATTGTGATCGCGTCGGGGCCAATGATTGGCGATGTCACCAGTTCATTCAGATAGGCATGAAAGAAAACACTGGAGCGTCGGCTCGGAAATACCAGCGAAATCCGGTGCAGATCAGAACCGAAGGTTGAATATAAATAGCGGGCAACTTGCGTTAAAAATGGTGTCATGCAGAATTATTTTTGTTAAAGATAATACTTAAATTTAGCCGAGCAGAAAAGATTTTTCAACCATTGAAACAAATCAATAAAAATGAATCCATTAGAAACAATAAAATTATCAATCATGAAAGCAAGTAAACTAGTATTGGTCCTCCTTCTTTTATCGGTGAGTAGTTTTGCACAAACAGAACCTAACCCTCTGCATTCAACACCTTACATTGAGGTAACCGGCGAAGGCGAAATCGAAGTCGTTCCTGACGAGATTTTTCTTCAATTCACCCTAACGGAACGGTATGACGGAAAAACCAAAATCAATATTGAAGATTTGGAAAAGAAAATGAAACAGCATCTGAAGGTCAACCAATTCGAATTGACCAAACTATCTCTGGCTGATGCTGATGCAGACTATGTAACCATCAAAAGAAAAAATAAGGATGTGCTGGCCTCGAAAAACTATGTTCTTCAAGTGAGTTCAACACAAGAACTGGCCGATGTTTGGGAAATTTTGGATGAAATTGATGCAGCAAATGCCCATATTCAGCGTGTTGATCACAGCCAAATGGATGATTTCAAAAAGGAAGTCAAAATAAAAGCAATCAAAAACGCCAAGGAAAAGGCTTCCTATTTGCTTGAAGCTGTCGACCAGCAGGTTGGTTCAGCGTTGTTTATTCAGGAACGTGAAAACTATAGCCAACCCTTTGCTGAAAAAATGATGATCAGAGGCGTGGCATCGTTTCAGGATGAAGCTGAAGTGGCAGAAGAACCAGCAATCTCGTTTAAGAAAATCAAACTGAATTACAAAGTTTTTGCCCGTTTTGCTATTCAAGGACAGCCTGTGATCCTGCAGAACCGATAATTTCATGGGAGCTGATGCAACCAGAAGTAGCTCGTTCCCCGTAAACCAAATCAATCATGAAAATTACGATTGTCATTGTTCTACTCGTACTTGCCAAGTCTGTTTTTCCGCAATCGCCGGCGTTCGAAAAAAATAAAGAGCTTGGCCGGGGAATTAACCTGGGCAATATGTTTGAGGCTCCAAGCGAAGAAGCGTGGGGCAATCCGTTTCAGGATGCCTATCTTCAGCAAATCGCCGAATTGGGGTTTGACCACGTGCGAATTCCCATCCGATGGGAACCTTCAGATCGCAGCATGGCGGAATCACCTTACACGATTGAAGCTTCATTTTTGGAGCGAATCCAGCATGTTGTTGATTTGGCGCTTGAGCACCAGCTCCATGTAATTATCAATATGCACCATCACGAAATGCTATTTGAGAAGCCAGATGAACAAAAAGCCCGCTTTCTAGCCATGTGGAATCAAATCGCCAACTATTTTTCTGATTATCCCGACCGCTTGATTTTTGAACTATTGAATGAACCTCACGGTAGTCTGACAGCAGCGAAGTGGAACCTTTTTCTTGCTGATGCGGTAAATGCGATACGCAACAGCAATCCGAACCGATTTTTGATGGTTGGAACTGCTGAATATGGCGGACTTGTCGGATTACCGAAATTAAAACTGCCCGCTGACGACCGTCTCATTTTGACCATTCATTATTATAGCCCCTTTTCATTCACGCATCAGGGAGCAGAATGGGCTGGCGATGAAGCTCAACAATGGCTGGGAACAAAATGGATGGACACAGAGTCCGAGCGACAGGCTGTTCAATCCGATTTTGCAGCGGCCATCCTGTACCGCGAGACCAATCAGGTTCCGATTCATATTGGTGAATTTGGCGCTTATTCGACAGCAGACATGGATTCGCGTGCGCGCTGGACAACCTACTTGACTCGTTATTTTGAGTCGCAAAATTTTAGCTGGGCTTATTGGGAATACAGTGCAGGCTTTGGAATATATGATCCGGCAAACCAGACATTTCATACAGAGCTGGTTGATGCGCTGCTGCAAAACGAAATGCCCGAACCAACGCCAGTCAATTTGGAGGAACTTTTAAAGACTGATTTTGAAGACGATGGCGATTGGGAAGGATGGCACCTGAACAACTCGAATGGCACCTCCTCTTCAGGATTGGTTGGTCTGGGCAATTTGACCATTGACATTGAAAATGCAGGAACACAGGGTTGGCATATTCAGTTAGTTTATCCGGATTTGCTGCTGGAGCAAGGAAAGACCTACGAAATCCGGATACTCGCCAAAGCCGAAAACAATCGGCCCATTTCTGTTTATGCCGGCATGGACCATGATCCGTGGAGTTCTTACAGCGGATACTCAACACTGAATATGACCCCAAGGCCTCAATTATTTTCGGTTATTTTTCAAATGCAAAACAAAACCGACAACCAATCCCGGCTGGTCCTGGATTTAGGTTATTCGAAAACAAATGTTCAAATTGATGAAATCGCCTTATACGAACTTAGCTTTGCGACAGAAAGCCAGGACACAATCGTGCAAACGTCCTTTTTCTTTCCAAACCCAACCGACGGATTGGTGAACTTCTCAACCGCTGACAGCGCCAGTGTGATCTCGGTTTATTCTTTTCAGGGCAGCCTGGTCTGGGAGCAACAAATGCCATCGAGTCAGCAAATCAATCTGAAAAGGCTTCCTGCCGGACGCTATATCATTCGCTGGCAAGCAAAAGAAAGGATGCAGGTTGGCAAACTTATCAAACAAGCGTCACTTCAATTTTAGCGGGCCGCCGCTACTTTTTCCTTGCTTACCGGCTCCAAATCGTTTCCGAAGCTCGATCGGACATATGAAATCACATCAGCAATCTCCTGATCAGACAAAAAATCGTGCGCCGGCATTAAGTTATTATAAACCTCGCCATTCACTGTAATTTCACCGCTTTGTCCGTTGAGCATCAATTCAATCATTTTGTCCTTATCTGCAATCCATTCATTTGGACTAAGCGGCGGAAACATACCGGGAACGCCGGAACCATCTGCCTGATGACAAGTCAAACAATATTTTTGATAGACCGTTTTACCCGGATGCGTTTCAGTCTCCGGTTTGGCATCATTCAAACTGGAAGATTTTTCAGAGCTTTCAACTTCACGTGAATGGTTATTGGAAGAGTTTTTTCCATTACAGGAACTAATTACAAGGACGATTATAAAAGTTAAATAAAAAAGGAACTGCCTCACTACGTATGAATTTTCGTTGATAAATCGGATTAAATAGCCGGATTATACATGATCCGCCACACGCGACCTTTCGCGTCATCGGTAACGAACAACGATCCGTCTGGGCCCTGCGCCAGTCCACATGGACGATATTCAGCATCGCGGGGGCTATTGACCGGATCAACTCCGGCAAAGCCATCAGCAAATATTTCCCAATTGCCTGACGGAACCTTACCTTCAAAAGGAACAAAAACAACGTAATATCCTTCCTGCACTTCGGGAGCCCGGTTCCATGACCCATGAAAAGCAATAAACGCACCGTTACGATAGTGTTCGGGAAACATGTCGCCAGTGTAAAAAAGCAAATCGTTCGGCGCCAGATGCCCCGGAAAAGCCAGAATCGGATCATCTTTGGCATGACACGCCCCCACTTCATTTCCGTCGCCACCATATTCGGGCCCCAACACTTTTTGCTGTTTTATTTGATCGTAATAACAATACGGCCATCCGAAGTCGGATCCTTTCTCTACCAAAAGAAATTCCTCTGCCGGAAGCTCTGCATTTTGTTTCTCGTTATAGAGCTCGGGAAAAAACTGGTGTAACTGATCGCGCCCGTGTTGCAAGGCGTACAAGGTATTCTCGGCTCCATTCCAGTCAATGGCCACTGCATGACGAATACCAGTTGCGTAGCGCTCTCCGTCTTCCATCTGATCCTGCCCCAGTTCATCGGCCTTGAACTTCCAGATACCACCATGTCGCTCAAGCAACGGACACGGATCCATTCCCGGCGACCCCTTTGTTCGGGTTTGCTCCATGCAGGCGTTTGAAGGTGCCCCTACAGTAACATACAAATTTCCGTTCTTGTCGAAAGTCAAAGGTTTAGCACCGTGCTGGTTGTTCTTTGGTAAGCCGGCAACAACGATTTCCTCGGAATCATGAGGAAGAAGCTGGCTGTAAACCATCGGATATCGCACGACCAGTGTATCGGATCCAAAATAAAGATGGTTATTCCAAAAAGCGATTCCCGTTCCGTGGTGCCGCCCAAAATATTCAATTAAATCAGCACGGCCATCATTAGTTGTATCACGCAGGCAGGCAATTCCGCCGCCCTTTTTCAACTGATTCAGTGAAACGTAAATATCGCCTTGATCATTTACCTGGATATGTCGGGCCTGCCCGAGGCTGTCGGCGACTACCAAAGCACAAAAACCTTCTGGCAAAGTCAGTCCTCCGTTGTCCGAATCACCCGTAATTGTCTTGAGTTTGTGCGAATCATTGCTGCATGCCACAAACACAAATAACGACAGCAAAAGATTGATAAACTTTATCATACATTGTTCTTTTAATCATTAGGAAGCTGAAAACTACGTCAATATCCGACAAGCATTATTGTCCGGACAAACAAAAGTTGATCTGCTATATTTCGTTTAGAAGGAAACAAGGCAAAACTTGATTTGTTTAGGGCTTCTTTGGAAAGAAAGTGAGCTAAAACCGGTACAAAGGAGACGACTTTCTGATTCGGTGACCATGGATGAGCATATCACCAAAAAAAACAGGTCACTTCAGAGTGCTACTGAAACGACCTGTAATCAGAAACTGATCTTGTCAATGCTTAGCTTTGCTAAACAGCCGTGGATTTTTTATTCTTGACAACCAAATACAGCACGATAAAAATCACAATCAAAATAAGCGGTAAAACCGACATATTGCGCAGCGTAATTTGTGGACCGGCAGTCTCGATCGACTTTCCCATAATTGGCAATACCATTGAAGTAGCCACAAACCCAGCGCCACCTAAAATAGACATGCCCAGGGCGCCACTTTTCGGAATGTATTCTGATGCGACACCAATCATGGTAGGCCAGAAATAACAAACGCCAATGGCAAAAACGGCTGCGGCTCCCAGTGTCATAGCCGCACCGCTCGAAATGCTCAGCAAAAGCAAGCCCGCCACAGAAATGACGGCGGAGCCCAACAGAACACCAATCGGATTTAAGCGATGAATTAATCCGCCGGCAAAATATCGGCCAACAGCCATAATTCCGGTAACCACCACCAAAATAATCATCGGATTAATACCGTTGGTCATCAACAAGGCATTGATCCACTGTGTAGTACCCAATTCAGTGGAAGCCGTTAGCAACATGGCTAGCAGAACCAGGGGAAACAGCAGGGTAATTTTATTGACCAATCTTCCTTCAACAACTACCAAAACAACAATGACCCCAACAATAACGTATGGCCAGGTGCTGTCAAAATCCAGACGAAGCGAAGGAATTGAAGCAGCGAGAATCATCAGTAAAACAGTTAAAATAATCGTGTACGGAGCACCAATATTACGCATCATTTCCTTATACGAAACACCGCTCGTTACGCGCTCTGTCTCCGGAATTTTTTGTCCAAGGAAAAGAAACCCATAAATAGCCAGCGGAATAAACAATAAGCTAACCAGAATCTCCCAGCGCAGGCCGGCTACATCCATCACTAGCCAGGCCAATACGCCCCCAATAACTATTCCTCCTGGAAACCATACATGAAAGCGGTTCAACATTTTTGTTTTGTTGTTCGGGAATAAAGTAGCAACCAAAGGATTACAAGCCGCTTCAACACTACCATTTCCGAAACCAATAAAGACGTTGGCTACAAACAGCGAAGTCATGTCACGAGCCAGCAACAAAAGGATGATCCCCACGAAGTGCATGCCAAATGCCAACCAAACAATTGTTCTGGTTTTTACCAAATCGATAATGAAACCGCCAAAAAACATCGCCAGAGCAAAGCCCCAGAACGCCGGACCAAACGCATAGCCAACCTGTTCTTTGGTTAAGCCATAGTCGGTTGAAAATACCCCTTCAATTTTTGCCCGGATAGCAAATGTTATAGCTGTTACCAGCAGGGCCAGACAACTGGCGACAAAAAGTCTTTTTTGATTTACATTCTCCATAAATTCAGATTTTTAGATTATTTGTTTAGAAATGATTATTTTGAAAGATATATTATTGCATTATACAAAAGCATGCGGTAATTCGGATTCTGATAACTTGTTTTACCATGCCCGGGTTGCAGATAAATAATCTTTGATAATCCATAAGTGTGCTCCCAGCCTATGATTTCGGTGCTTTCCTGATGATCGGTACCCAGGATCGGGGTCACTTCAGGCGACACCCAAGTGTTTCCGTAAACTTCATCGAACAAGGTAAAATCCGTTAATCCCGAACTTACTGGATGTTCAGGAACCAGCAGCCGAATCGGAATATTCGTGTCGTGCAAATAAGTTGAAAACCCGTTTTCGGGGATTTCTTTATATCTGGCCGAATCGTAATACCGGCCACCTAGAATATTTTCATACTCGCCCCACGTTTGGTACGAAACAAGCGCATGATGCAAAAACAGCATGGGTTTACCCTCCTGTAGCAGCTGCCGAAAAGCGGCCTTTTCTTCCTCCGAAATTTCCTGGAACATGTCATAAAATACGAGCACATCATACGTTCCCATGCCTCCACTCAGCATCAGTTGATTGGCTTGGGGCTGAGCAAGCTCGTCCCAGGTAATTTGCTCCATCGAGTCGAATAGCTCGGCAAAAGCAGCCCTGTCAAAATCATGGCCTCCGGTCACAACCAAAACCTCAATTTTCTGGCTAAAGCCCGATAATCCAGCCAGTAAAAGGGTATAAAACAACACTTTTTTCATTTTTCTATCACTATATTAATGGTGAAAATTGAAATCGGAACAGGAAAATAAAAGACAGCAAAAAGAGAACGGAACAGAACACCCCAAGCGGAATTGGGATTCATTAAATTGCGTATTTTTATCCATTGCATGATCAGGGTTTAAGTTCGTCGGCCTAAAAATATAAAAAATGAGCTTTAGCACTCTTGCAATTAATACGTTATATAACACCTTTCATTTTTATCTGTTCCAAAGCGAATGAAAACCCAATTTTCTTTTGAATACGCAACTTTTTTTGCAAAATTGGTCTCAAGTATATAAAGCATTTAGTTTGATAGTTGATAACCGATGAACCAGACCGAAAATAAAACACGGAAACGATTGACCAAGTGGATCTTGGCAATGGTTTTAGGGCTGGCATTGCTCGCGTTTTTACTCCTTCTTATTTTTGCTGAAAGCTTAGTTAAAAATGAGCTCAGCTCACAACTAAATAAAAAAACGCAGGGTAGTTACTCTTTATACTTGAATGATTTATCGGTCAATATATTTACACGGAGCTTAATTTTTAATGATATAGAAATCAAAAAACAAACCGATTCTGTCAACATTGACTTTTTAAAAGCCAAAACACTCGCCATACGAAAAATCAACCTGCTACAGCTTCTGCGGGATAAAAAACTTCATATTAAGAAACTGCAACTCGATTCGCCGGCCTGGAATATTCCCAAAGACACGCTGGCAACTTCGGAATCGAAAAGTCCGTTTAGCTTTATCCGGGAATTACAATCGCTTTTCGGTGAAAACCTTCGATCCGTTTCCATTGATGAAATTGAGCTGACTAACGCCGGATTCATCAAGGATCAATTTGCAGATCAGGAGCAAAAAAGCCGTTTGGGTGAGCTCAATTTCAACGTGGGCATGTCTGACTTTTATACTGATCCGGAGTTACTGACTCACCGCGAGGACTTCTTTCAAGCCGACGATATTTTTCTGAGTATAGACAATTACCGGAAAGCACTGGCCGACAGCATCCACGAACTTACCGTTCAGAAGATTCAATATTCATTGAAAAAAAAGGATATCAGGGGGACGAAAATACAATTGGCTCCAGTTCCAAACAGCATGGCAACCCACACGCGGTATTTTGTTGAAATCCCGGATATTTCCATTAAGTCGGAACAATTAAAGAAGCTGTTCCAAACAGACAGCATCCAGATTGATTCGCTGTTTCTGAACCGCGCCGATATTAAAGTGGTTCCTCAAGAAGACGCACCTGAAATTAATTTAAGACAAGTCAAAGCGTTCGATCTGTTTCAGTTGGTTGAAGGAGAATTTGATCAACTGAGCATCAACCATCTTTCGATGAATGCCAGAAAACTGCAAATTGAACGAAGAAATGAGGATAAATTAAGTATCCAGGAGTTTTATGATTTAAACGTTCAGCTCGAAAGTTTTGAGCTCAACGATCATTCTTTTAATGATCCGGAACGCATCCTTTACTCGGAAAACCTATACCTGCAGATCGACAACTACTACCTTTTGATGAATGACGAAATACATCGTTTTGACGCAACAAACATCATAGCCAACACCGAAAACAGCTTCATTCAGGCCGATCAGCTGCAACTGAAACCCAGCCAAAACCCGAGCACCGAATTAACGACTGTCGACATGGTATGTGACAGCATCCGGTTAATAGACATCGATCTAAAAAGACTGTTTCATTCGCGCGAAATGCCGCTTCAATCTGTTTTGGCGTTCAGTCCGGCGTTAATCATCAACCAGGGCGAGAAGAAGCAGAAAGAGCAACTAGAGACCAACAGCTTACTCTATCACTTCATTCGGAACTACATCAAAGGGGTGTATGCCAATGTCGTTGAATTCGATCGGGGCCGGTTTGTGATCAATACCGATGAAGGACCGCAACGATCGGGTGTAATTTCTTCTGATTTCGACTTTAGGTTGACCGATTTCTCGCTCGATTCAATCAGCGCCGAACGAACCGACAAACTTTTTTTTGCGACCAATATCGATCTGACTTTTTCGAACTACAAGATGAAATTGATTGACCAGATTCACCGGCTGGAAATTGATGAAATTGCCGTGTCGTCGCACACCAACAGGGCAAGCATGAAGAATTTGCACCTATTTCCGGACTCACCAGGACAAAATGCCCGCTTGTTGAAACGCTACAATCGCTCGCAGATATACGAAATCAAAATTCCATCACTCGTTTTAAGTAATACGAACATCCACCAGGCTTTCTTCAGAAAAAACCTGCACATCAATAATTTTTCGATCGTTGAACCCAGCATTTATCTTGAAGTTTTTTCACATCCCAAGACCAGAACAAAAAAGACCAATCCGCGCGAATTGTACGAGTTGTTAAACAAGTACATCGAAAGTATTTCCATTGGAAAAATCTCAGCACCAAATGGCAATATTGAGTTGGTTACACACAGTCGACGAGGTAAAACCAGTTCTTTCAACAATAAATTTAGTGTTGAGCTGGAAAACTTTTTACTGAATGAAACTGAAATTGAAAAAGATCGCTTATTTTTTGCTGATGATTTTGAATTGCAAATCGAAGACCAGCTGTTTCAGCTATCCGATGATGTGCACAACATGCAGGCCAGCGAAATTGGCATCTCATCGAAAAAATCTGAAATTTACATCCGCAACGCCATTTTATATCCCGATATCAGCAGTCGCATTTACGGAGATTTGCCCCTGCATTTCCACATTAATATTCCCGAAATCAGACTGCAGGGTGTTGATTTGGAGGAAGCTTATTTTGAACAAAAACTTGATGTTGACCGGGTTCTAATCGATCAACCAAGTATCAATCTTTATCGCTCGCAAAAACCACAAAAGCAAGTGGTTTTTCAGGACATCGAAGTGCCGTTGCCCAAGGAAATGCAGCGACTGATGATTGGCCAGTTTATACTAACCAACGGACAAATTGACATTTACAATACCGATGAGTTTAATGAATCGAAAGTGCTGACCTCTGGAATATCAATGATTGGCGACAACAACAGCTTGATTAGCCATGGGGCAAATCAGCCGGCTACTTTCAAGTCGGACAACATTTCGACCACTTTGAGCCGAGTTATTTTCAAACCTGAAAAGGGAACCGTTGACTATACCGCCGATGAACTTCATTTTTCAACCCATGAGAAAAATCTGACCGTAAGCAACCTGCTTCTGAAAAATACAGCCAGCAACGGTGAAACTGGTTTTGTTCAGTTGAATATTCCGTCGCTGACTTTCGAAAAAGTCAATATTCAGCAGGTCTTGAATGAACATAGTCTTCAGTTTAAGTCCATCCAGGCCGACAAACCGAGCTTGACAATTCGTGCAAAAGCGACGGGCGACTCGAAAATCAACCTGTACCAACTAAAAATTCCCCCGGACATTTCACCTATTGTCCGTGAAATTGCTGCTCAAAGCATTCAGCTCAATGAGGCTGAGCTAATACGAATCGGTCATGATCAATCAAAAAGTTATCCAAATCTGCAGATTGAATTACATGAATTTGCGTTGGACACCACTCCAAATGACCGGTTACTTGGAGCAAAATCGGTAAAGCTGAACCTGAAAAATTATGCTTTTTCGGATGAATCAAATCAATATAATTTTCATTTGGGCGATATTCAATTCAGCAATCAGAACAACCACTTATCCGTTGCCGATATCAAGATCAACCCCCGGTATAGCAAACAGCAATTTCAGTCGGCTATTCTTTTTGAAGCCGACCATTACCAAGGAACCATCAGCAAATTGGACGTGATGAATTTGGATCTGAAAAGATGGTTTAATCAAGGCGAACTGACCGCTTCGCAGTTAATTGCCAGCGGTGGATCCCTGAATATTTATCGCGACAAACGAACACCAGACGATCCAAACAAACAATCCAAGCTGCCTCAGGAGTTAATCAAAAACCTGGCGCTTCCAATTTATTTCGATACCCTCAAATTGAACGATTACACCATTCGTTATGAGGAACAAACTGCAGACAGGCCTTTGCCGGGGGTGGTGTATTTTGAAAAGATGAATATCCGGGCATTTCCGGTAACCAATCTCCCCTACCTGTTGAATGCAAAACCAGAATTAAACGTTAAAGCCAATGCATTGCTCATGGGCGAAGCTTTGCTCCAAACAACCATGACTTACAATCTCCTTTCATCCAACAACAGTTTTACGGTACGTGGACAAATTCAGCCATTTGACTTAGAGACTTTAAATCCCATTACCCGAAATGCGGCAGGAATCGCCGTTCGTTCTGGACAGCTTAACCGATTCGATTTTGAATTTACAGCCAACGAAACCCAAGCCGACGGAAAGCTTCGATTTGCCTACGACGATCTTAAAATCACCATTCTCGAACAAAAAGACGGGGATACGAGAGAAGCTAAATTCCTGAGTTTTCTAACCAATAGTTTGGTATTGAAATCGAAGCACCCACGAACCCGCATCCTGCTCCCCGATGAAATCCGTTTTAAACGAGATCCGCAAAAGTCGATCGTCAACTATTGGTGGAAATCGATTTTTAGTGGTGCAAAAAATACTTTCGGAATAAAGGAAAATGAGGACGAATGATCTTTTAACATCAGCAAAAAAAAAGCTATTTTTATGCACCATTTTACTAAATAATTTTTAACGCGCACCTAGTCCATTGCAAAAAACAATCACATATCTGATTTTTAGCACCCTACTGCTTTGTTCGATTTCTTGCATGGGACAGTCCGAACAGAAAAGAGTACTGATCATTTATTCCTACAACGCAAGCTTTCATATTTACCAGGAATCAGAAGTAGCTATTGATGAAATTTTTCCTGAAAAAGACTACTCTGTTGACATTGAATTTCTGGATTCGAAACGTTATCCCGAAGGCCAGCTCAATTCGACCATTTTTCAACACATTAAGCTCAAGCAACAAACCTTACAACGATACGACCTTGTGATTGCCTGCAACGACAATGCTTTCAACTTTTGTTTAGAATTCCAGAATGAATTATTTAACCAAACTCCGATCGTTTTCTGGGGCATTAACGACCAAAAAAAAGCAATGGAGCAGGAGAATAATCCATGGATTACGGGCTTTACCGAAAACATTTCGCTGGAAAACACCCTGAACTTGATTCAGAAACTTCATCCCAATCGGACAAAATTGCAGGTAATTACAGATAACACAACCACGGCAATGGCAGACTACCGGGTCTTTCAACAAAAGATTGCTCTGTTTCCCAGCTTTGGTGTTGAAAAAATAAACGTCAGCGATCTAACCTTCGAGGAATACACTCAAAAAATTCGGGCAATTCCAGCTGACAACCTGGTATTACTAATGGCTTCGTACCGTTTGAAAGACATTTATTTAGGACTGGAACAAATTGTCGAATTTCTTAAAAACAACACGAAAGCCATAATCTACCATGCTTATGATGAAGGGGTTGGTGACGGCTTCATGGGAGGAACAATCATAAACTATTATGATCACATGTACGCGGCTGGTATGGTTGGCAAGCAAATTCTGGCCGGAGCGTCACCAACACAATTCAAAATAAGCAGTACCCTCCCCACAACAAGCATTGTCGACTACAACCAATTGAAAAAACACAGTATCAACCTTGAGTTGGTCCCGCAACGGGTGCTTTTGCTCAACCAGCCACAAATGAATGTTGAAATTGCCCGCTTGGAATTGATAAAGGTTATCACGGCTATTTTGGCTCTCTTCTTTATACTTTTTCTGGTTATCTATCTAATTAACAGCAAACGAAAAACTGAAAAGTCGCTTCGGATGATTGCTGAAAATTACCTCAATATTTTTAACGAAAGCCATTCGATGATGCTGCTTATCCATGCCAACACGCAGCAAATAAGAGATGCTAACAAAGCCGCCGCCGGGTTTTATGGGTACAACCAGAAGGAACTAAAAGCACTTTATTTTCAAGATCTGTGCCGACTTCCCAAACTGGATATCAAAGCATTTTTCAGCCAATCGCAAAAGCAAAACAGTCATTTCGAACAAAAGCACCACCTGAAGGATGGGCGCACAAAAGATGTTGAAATTCATAGCGGAAAAATTATCTTCGATAACACCACATTTATTTATGTGATTATTCATGACATCTCGCATCGGGTTCAAGCCGAGCAAGAACTGATAGAAGCAAAAAAAAGAGCCGAGGAGAGTGACCGGCTGAAATCGGCTTTTCTGGCTAATATGAGCCATGAAATCCGGACACCAATGAACAGTATTTTAGGTTTCTCATCCTTACTCGAAGAATATCATGATGATGAAATCATCCGAAAAGAATTTATCCGTCACATTCAGACTAGTGGCGAACACCTGCTCACCATTATCAACGACATTATCGATCTGAGCAAGATTGAAGCCAACCAGTTAGTCGTCAAAAAGCAAGAGCACCATCTTAATAAAATACTTGACGATGTTTATGAACTGGTTAAAAATCAACTGGTAATCAATCAGAAATCACACCTACAACTGGTTTTGTCCAAAGATCGGGATGCTGCTCAGGAATTAGTAATTGAAACCGACGAAGTCCGCTTAAAACAAGTGCTTTTAAACCTGTTGGGCAATGCTCTGAAATTTACAGACGAGGGCACCATTGAGTTTGGGTACAAATATCGCGAAGATAACATGATTCAATTTTTCGTAAAAGATAGCGGCATTGGAATACCGGACAACAAACAAAACGAAATTTTCTCGGCTTTTCAGCAAATTGAAGAACATATCACGCGAAACCAGGGAGGCACTGGTCTTGGGCTTTCCATCGCACGTTCCCTTGTCGAAAAACTCGGAGGACATATTTGGGTGATGTCCGCTGTTAATGAAGGCTCCCGATTTTACTTTACCCACCCGAAAGAAAAACAAAGCGCCACCTAACCCGATCTATTATTTGCTGGTAACCGTGATCCGGCGCACCCGGTACGGCTTTTTATTTTGACCTTCGTAGTAAGTACGCATTAGAATTTCGGCCATGATTCCGATGGTCATAAACTGAATGCCCCCCATCACTAAAAGCATGCCCAAAATCAAAATTGGTTTTCCCCAAATGTCGTAGCCCAAAAGCTTCAAACCTAACAGGTAAAAATTAATCAAAAAGCCGATCCCCAGCGTAACAATCCCAATTCCGCCAAAAAAGTGCATCGGTCGTTGCATATATTTCTTGAAGAAGACCATCAGAATTAAGTCGCTGAAAACCCGCGTGGTCCGGCTCAGGTTATATTTCGATTTTCCAAACTCACGGGCTCGGTGATTCACATCAACCTGGGTTATCCTGGTAGAACCCTCGAGTGCTAAAAGTGCCGGAATAAACCGGTGTAGCTCGCCATATATATGAATGCTTTTGATCGCTTCATTGGTGAATACTTTTAAGGTGCAGCCCAGATCTTTCATCCGGATTCCGGTAGCCTCGCGAATGAGGTAGTTGGCAATTTTGCTTGGGATTTTGCGGAAAAAAGCGCCGTCCTTACGATTGGCCCTCACGCCGGCAACCATATCCCATTGGCCATCGATTGCCATCTTCAACATCATCGGAATATCTTTTGGATCATTCTGCAAATCGCCATCAATAAGAGCGATATACTCGCCCGAAGCGGCATCAATTCCAGCTTGCAGCGCTGAGCTCTGTCCGTAGTTCTTCTTCAATTCAAGCAGCAAAAAATGCTCATCATTAATCGCTTTCACTTCTTCGCGCGTGCGGTCGGTCGATCCGTCATCCACAAAAATTGCTTCGTAATCGAAATCTTTGAGAGCGCCTTTTATTTGTTCGCTCAGTGGCCGAATGTTCAACTCTTCGTTGTAAACACAAATAACCACACTTAATTGCTTCATGATTTTCTGTTTATGGCGATTAAAGAATATCTTTGCCGAAATTGTCTTATTTAGCGA
Organism: uncultured Sunxiuqinia sp.; assembly: GCF_963974515.1. Lineage (GTDB taxonomy): Bacteria > Bacteroidota > Bacteroidia > Bacteroidales > Prolixibacteraceae > Sunxiuqinia. Next base: position 103,627 of record NZ_CAXBDD010000002.1, read on the forward strand.
CACGAAATTAACAAAAAAGGCTGAAAGTTATCTAATAGAATCATCAATTTAAAACTGGTTTGCCCCATGCTCAAGCGATTGAACAAGCCCAAATATTATCCCTGGTTTATTTTTTCCGTTGCCTTAGTAAGCTACCTTTTCAATATTGGTGGCAGTAGCATATACATTTTGGATGAAGCGAAGAATGCAACCTGCGCTGCCGAAATGTTTACCCGGGGCGACCTGATTGTTCCCACTTTCAACCACGAGCTGCGTACCGACAAACCGCCCTTGCACTACTTTTTCATGATGCTTAGTTACTCCATTTTCGGGGTCAATGCCTTTTCGGCCCGGTTCTTTTCGGCTGTTTTCGGTGCCCTGACAATTTTGATAAGTTTTCTGTTTGTTCGCCGTTTTCATTCTGAAAAAGCTGGATTATGGACTGTTTTTATCTTATTGGCTTCCATCCACCTCAATATCCAGTTTCATTTAGCTGTTCCCGATCCCTATCTGATCTTTTTCTTCACTGCCAGCCTGTTCTCATTCTATGGGGCTGTCAAAGAAAAACGATTCATCTACCTGTTGATGCTTTATGGCTCAATTGGCTTGGGAACGTTATCGAAAGGCCCGGTTGCCATCGGCTTGCCCGGGTTGATTTTTCTTCTGTTTCTGATTTTCAGTAAGCGTTTCAAATGGATCGAAATAAAGCAGCTGAGGCCATTTCTGGGCGCGGCCATTGTCTTGGCGATCGCTCTGCCCTGGTACATCCTGGTTCACGTGAAAACCAACGGGGTGTGGACTGATGGTTTCTTCTTCAAACACAATCTGGGCCGTTTTTCCAGCGAGATGGAAGGACATGGAGGAATCTTCCTGATCACCATTTTGTTTGTTTTGCTCGGCCTTTTTCCCTTTTCGGCCTTTATTGTTCAAGCCTTAAAAAAGGCCTTTGCCAACCGAAAAGATGATTTCACCTTGCTCAGCTTAGTGGCCGGACTGACAATTGTGGTTTTCTTTTCCATTTCGCGCACCAAACTGCCCAATTATACTGTGCCAGCTTACCCGTTTTTTGCCATACTGCTGGGGCTGTGGCTGTCTCAACTCAACTTCAACTTCGCCAAACCCAAAGCGAGTATGCTGGTGCTGCTCATCTTTGGTATTATTTTGATTCCGGCGCTTTATATCGGCATCAGTTTCGACCCGGCACTGGCTCATTTAGACTCCTTGGCCTGGTATTTCCTTCCCATTCCGCTGGGTTTTGCCGTGGCGTATTATTGGTTCTCCAAAAAACGATTAAAGTTGGCGATAAAGCTTATTGGAGTGAGTAGTCTTTTGGGTGCACTCAGCTTTATCTCCTTGGTTTTTCCGCGAATCGACCAGGAAAACCCGGTGGCTCAAAGCCTGCACTTGCTGGAAGGAAAAGAAATTCGGTATTTTGAAAAGTTTAATCCTTCCTTCTCATTTTATCTTCAAAAGGAAATTGAACACCTGGAATACGATCAGTTCACCAACTTTTTCGACGAATATCCTGATGGTGTCATTATTTCGACCAAGCGAAAACTCGAAGGGGTGAGGTTGCCAGATCAAGTGAAGGTTTCCTTTTCAGCCCGCGATATTATGGAACGCCCCACGACCGTTTTGCTAACACGAAAAAATTGAGGCTTTTCTATTTGAAATGGAGGTGCTTCTTTAACCGAAATGAGAAAAGCAAAGCAGCAAAAGCCAACCCGCTCAGGAAACCAATCCAAACGCCAATTGCGCCAAATCCAAGCACAATTCCGAAAAGGTAACTGATAGGTAGCCCTAAAACCATGTAGCTGATAAAAGCCATAAACATGGGGTGTTTCACATCAGACAATCCGCGGAGCGAAGCCAACAGAATTACTTGAATACCGTCAAAGATCTGAAAAAGCGCGGCCACAATCAGCAGGTTTGCTGCAATTAAAATAACCTCGGGGTCTTCGGTAAACAGAAACGGCAACTGGTGCCGCAGCAGTACAAACAAAACACCCATCACCGACATAAACAAAACGACCAGATGGAACGAGGCGTAGATGCTTCGTCGCATTTTCAGCGGATCATCAAATCCGCGGCTATGACTGACCAATATGGTGGTCCCGGCTCCCAACCCTAAGCTGATCATGTAGGTAAATGAAGCTAAGCCAATGGCTACCTGGTGCGCGGCCAATGCCTCCTTACTAATCCAGCCCATCATGATGGCTCCGAAGCTGAACGTACTCACTTCAACAATGATTTGCAAGCCAATTGGGAAACCTACCGCAAACACTTCTTTCAGCAATTTGAGCTGAATCCGCGCATGATAAGCAATGCGGAATTCGCGTTTGTACTGTTTGTTTTTCAATACAAAGGGAATCAACATTACTGGCATAATTATTCGGGAAATGAGCGTGGCAATTCCGGCACCATTGAGCCCCCACTCTGGAAATCCAAACTTTCCGTAAATCAGCAAATAATTCAGAATAATATTGACCAGATTGGACGTGAGGGTAATGTACATGGCAATTTTGGTGTTGCCCACACCTTCCAGAAACTGTTTGAATGAATAGAACAGCAGCATGGGAAATAGGGAGGTCACCAGCAACAAATAGTAAGGCACAGCTTGTTTTACGACTTCTTCCGGCTGCCCCATCCGGTTGAGAAAGAGGCTTATAAAAGCCATGATCACGCCGATCACCAAAGTTGCCACACCATGCACAAACAAGCCGTTTTTCAGGTATTCGCCTACTTGTTGTTCCTTCTTCTGACTGTAAACATGGCCAACCAACGGAGTCAAGCCCATGGTAATTCCAATTCCCAACAACATGCCAATATGAAAAATATTGATGGAAAATGCTGCCGCAGCCAACTCAACGGTTCCCACATGCCCAACCATCATATTATCAACCAAGCTAACCGTTACCTGGCCAATTTGTGATAAAATAACAGGAAAAGCCAGGTGCAGGCTTTTTTTATATAACGGGATATAATCTGAAAGTCTCACGAATTCAATGTCATTTTAAACAGACAAAAACCAAATCGAGCAAAAATGGTTCTTGCACCTTTGCATTAAAATTGCACAAAAGTAAACGAATGTTTTCTGTTTAAGGAAATGAAATGAATTATTTTGATCAAATCAGCAAAATCTGTTTTCCGATAGCAAATTATTCAATCGGAAGTAAAGACATTAGCTTATAACGAAAACCAGTAGCTAAACTTGATCATAAAGACATTGTCTGATTTCAAGCCAAAAAGATCGCCATAGCTCTTAGTGACCGAATAGTTACTGCTTCGTTCATACAAGTAGCGTGAACTGTTCCACACCAAATACACAGTCGATCCCGGCCTGAATTCCCAGCGGGCAACCAGATTCGAGCGCAATTCCTGGTAGTTGAAATCAGGATTGGCAAACGCGTAACTTTCCGATTGCGCATCAGTCATGTTGTAGGAATTTTTTTCCAGGCTGATGTCTTGTGGGCTAAAGTAACGCTCATTGATGTTTTTACTGCTGCCCTCGTTTACCCGCCTGAAATTGCTGTACTGTCCAACCGAAGCATAGGGATTGGCATAATACTGGAGCGAAAACTCCGGGGTAATAAAATATTCGAGCCTTAAGGTGGTCGAAATTGTTTTCCTGTCGAGCTGACCAACCAGGTAGCCAGTCCGGTTGTCGGAAAGGTTGAGCTTGCGAACATACTCGTGGTAGTCGGTCATCAATTCATAATCGGTTTGACTGTTAATGCTAATCCGATCGTTGATTTGCCATCGCACGAAAAAGGTATATACCGCCCGCTTGGAAACCTCATCAACCGACCAAGTCAGATTTGGTCCGCCAGCCACGAGTATTTTTTTTGCATTATTGCTCTGCACAAAAATCCGGGCTTTCCAACTATCTTCTTTATATAGCTTTGGGCCTCCGCGCAACTCACGCGTATCAAACTGACTGTAATCATATTCCAGGTAAGCATGCACGCGCCACAAATTCGTAAACCGCAAAAAGGCATGCAGATCAAGTTCTTTTTTAGTTGTCTCACCACCATAACTCCAGCTATTGTTCTGGGTCAGGTCGAAATAATAATCTCTTAAGATCCCCAATGGCTTGTTTACCTGGTATCGCAATTCAGTTTCTTGCTGCAGATAATCAGCTTGGTACATGTACCCCAAATCATTGAGGTCAACTCCTGGAGAACGCCAACTAAAGGTCCCGATCGCACGGAACTTTCCGCTACGCTTGCCCCCTTTTAACTCGCCGCCATGGCCAGTTAATTCGGTTTTATCAGGGTCAAAAGTCAGGTGGTCAGCATCCGGACGTTGAAAATAATGTTGCGAAGCCTGCTGCAACCTGCTGATTGCTTCATTGCTTCCGCCTACACGGCTGAAAAAGCTTTTCGCGTCGAAAAAGTACTTCCGCTTTTTCCAGTTGTGCTGCAAGTCAAAACCACCAACCAATGCCGAGCTGGGTACAAATTCCAGGTGCTCGTCCTTAATGGAACGAAGCGAAGAGGTTAGAATTCCGCCAAGAACCGTGTTTCCTTCGTTAAAATCCTGCTTGACACGGCCAACAAAGTAGCTCGAAAAAGGCTCAACAGTCAGCTTTTCGGTCGCGTCGTCCGAATAGATAGTCGCTTCTTCGCGCGCTGTCAAACTCTGCACCACACCAAGGGAAAGACCTTTTTTATTTTTTCCTGTAACCTTCAAGGCACTAATGATGGAAGTGTTGTCGGGTATAGCCATCGTCTGCTTATCCTGCAACCCCGGCGAATAAACGGGAGCGCGACCAATCCGCCGCGAATAAAACAGCAAATCCCGTCCGGTGCTGAAATCCAACACATTGTTTCCTTCCAGAAAAAATGGCCTTTTTTCATTGTAGAAAACCTCATACGACGATAAACTCAAAACCGATGGATCAGCCTCGACCTGCCCAAAATCCGGATTAATGGTATAATCCAGCGTGAAATCCGAACTCAAACCAACTTTTCCGTCCAGGCCAAAATCAAGCTTAGTCTTGTTTTCTAAATCCGTATTGGGGGAATAGCGCGTGCTTGCGTAAGGCAAAAACTCTTTTTTTCGCTTGGAATTGATGTCTTTAATTCCGCGAAGTTCACCAAATAAATAGACCATAGCCGGGGCGTCAACCGGAATCAGTTTCCACTGCGCTTCTTCCATATTCCGATCAATCCAACGCCATACATGCATCCCCCACACTTGCTCCTCGGCATCAGCAAACCGAAGCTGGCTGAAAGGCACGCGCATTTCAATCGTCCACATCGAATCTTTCAACGCTGATTTGCCATCCCACACTGCATCCCAATTATGGTCCCACTCATAAGCGCCCAAGTGCATGAGGTCAACCTTTTGTCCAGCTGCAGAGACATTAAATTCAAATGCAGTCTGCCTATCCGCGTACGAGTCAATCGCAATTCCCGCAATATCACCATTCATTTCATCGCGTCGGCTTAAAATTGGCCGAATCTTCTCCGGTTCATTATCATAACAGCGCATCGCGATGTAAAGATTATTCCGGTCGTATAAAATACATACTTCCGTTTCCTGCGAGGGAGCTTGAGCTTGCAGTGGTTGCTGTTGAACAAATCCTCCTCCCCAATGCCCGTTACTCCAGCAAGACTCATCGAGTTCACCATCAACTTTCACTTTTTCAGTCGTAAACGAAGCGTAGTAAACTTTCTTATAACTGGCGACCTGATTGACAAGCGAATCGGAAGATAAGGAATAACTACCAGACTGCTGTGCTTGAATCGATTTGACCCAGCAAAGACCAGCCAGAACTGAAAAAACCAGAAGGCGTGATTTTTGGTAGAACATAATTTTTTTCTAAAGACTATCAAAAATACATAATTTATTATTCAAGTAGGTTTTTTAACATCGATTTTTTTTGAAAAATGATAGAATTAATGAGGATATTGAGAAACTTTTTAAGGTGAATGTGGTTTTTAAGTTAGACTTAGAGACTATAGCCAGACTATTTAATAAGACAAATATTTGAAGTATTAAAAGTTAATTATGAGGAAGATCAACAAGATCCTGGTTGCTAACCGGGGTGAAATTGCTGTCCGTATCATGCGTACTTGCCGTGAAATGGGCATAGCAACTGTTGCTGTTTTTTCCGATGCCGACCGGACATCCATGCATGTACGCTATGCTGACGAAGCATATCATGTAGGCCCGGCCCCGTCGAAAGACAGTTATTTGAAAGCCGATAAAATTATTGAAGTCGCTTTACAATCAAAAGCCGATGCCATTCACCCGGGCTACGGCTTTTTATCTGAAAATGCCAAGTTTGCGAAACTTTGCACCGACAATGGCATTATTTTCATCGGGCCAACTCCCGAAGTGATTGAAAAAATGGGTGATAAAATTCAGGCCCGCAAAGCCATGATTGCCGCAGGTGTTCCGGTGGTACCCGGAACAACCGAGGCCATTCAGTCGGAAGATGAAGCCATTAAAACCATCCAAACCATTGGGTTGCCGGTGATGATTAAAGCATCGGCCGGAGGTGGTGGTAAAGGCATGCGCCTGGTCGAAAAAGCTGAGGACATTGTTTCTTCAGTCAGGGCGGCCCGTTCCGAAGCGCTTGCCTCGTTTAGTGACGATGCCGTTTACATTGAAAAATATGTCATATCGCCACACCACATTGAATTTCAGGTGTTGGGAGATGAACATGGCAATGTGGTTCATTTGTTTGAGCGTGAGTGTTCTATCCAGCGCAGGCATCAGAAGATGGTTGAAGAAACGCCATCGGTCTTGATGACCCCTGAGTTACGCGAACAAATGGGAAAACATGCCGTAGACGCCGCCAAAGCGGTGAACTACGTTGGAGCCGGAACAATTGAATTTTTAGTGGACAATGACAGGAATTATTATTTCTTGGAGATGAACACCCGCTTGCAGGTTGAACATCCCATTACTGAGCGGGTCACTGGTATTGATTTGGTGAAAAAACAAATTCAGGTTGCGGAAGGACAGAAGCTAAACCTGGAGCAAGCTAGGCTCGAACAAAAAGGGCATGCCATCGAATGCCGCATTTACGCGGAAGACTCAGACAACAACTTCATGCCGAGTCCGGGAAAAATTCACACCATCACGCAACCCCTGGGATTAGGCGTACGAACTGATGGTTATGTGTATGAAGGCTATGAAATCCCAATTCACTACGATCCGCTGATCTCCAAATTGATTGTTTGGGCTGAAACACGTGGCGAGGCTATTCAACGGATGCGAAGAGCCCTCTACGAGTACAAAATCACGGGAATCAGGACCTCACTCAAGTTTTTGGAGCGAATCATGGATTCAGCCGACTTTGTCAGTGGAAATTATGACACCAATTTCATCGAAAAAAATAGAAGTACTTTATTGGCCGATGATTCCAGCGCAGACGAAAGTCAAGACATGGTAATCATTGCCGCATACTTCGATTTTATCAACCGGAAAAACAAAGTCATTCCAACCAAAGAGCTCAATCCGGCAAAGAATCGGTGGAAGAAATACACTTACCAAAAGAATTTTGACCGTTTATAAAACAGAAAAATATGCCTATTGAAATAAAATTAGGTGACCGCATTGCGTCCGTTAAAATTTTAAACCAAAATGAAAATCTCATCGAAATTATGGTCGATGATAAGGTTTACAATGTTGACCTGATGCATAATGACGAGGGAACCTTTTCCATCATAGAGAGCAACCGCTCACATAATATTTCCCTGGTACCATCACCAAAACCAAAATCGTATACGGCGCACACCTTGTATAATACCTACGACCTGGAAATCATTGATGCCGAAGCACGATACATTCGTAACCGCGGCGCCGGAGCGATTGCGCAAAGTGAGAAACAGATTACCGCGCCCATGCCAGGTAAAATTGTAAAAGTATTGGTAAAAGAAGGTGAATCAGTGACCCAGGGACAAACCGCAATCATTATTGCAGCTATGAAAATGGAAAGTGAGTACAAAGTAGCGCTCGATGGCATTGTGAAAGCGGTTCACGTTGCCGATGGTGACACGGTAGAATCAAACCAGGTATTGATTGAAATTGATTAATTGAAAAAACTATGGACTTAAAAGGCAAATTCGAAAAATTAGAACAACTCAATAAGGAAGCTGAAATTGGCGGGGGCCAGGAGCGAATTGAAAAACAACATGCTGCCGGAAAAAAAACCGCCCGTGAACGCATTGAAGACCTGCTTGATCCGGGAACATTTAACGAGATCGATAAGTTTGTGCTGCATCGGGCAACCGATTTCGGCATTGACAAAAAGAAATTTCGAGGTGATGGGGTCGTTACTGGCTATGGAAAAATTCACGATCGCCTGGTGTATATTTTTGCCCAGGACTTCACCGTTTTTGGAGGAACGATGAGCCGGTCGAATGCTGATAAAATTGTTAAGATCCAGAAAATGGCCATTGAAAACGGAGCTCCGCTTATTGGCCTTAATGACTCTGGTGGCGCCCGAATTCAGGAGGGCGTGCAAAGCTTGGCCGGTTATGCCGACATTTTCTACAATAACGTTCTTTCGTCAGGGGTAATTCCGCAAATCAGTACAATTCTGGGACCATGCGCCGGAGGGGCGGTCTATTCTCCTGCCCTGACCGATTTTATTTTCATGGTCAACGAAACCAGTCACATGTTTGTTACCGGTCCCGATGTCATCCGAACTGTAACCCACGAGAATGTGACCAAAGAAGATTTGGGTGGAGCAGTTACACACACTTCGAAAAGTGGCGTGGCTCATTTTTCGGGTGACAACGAAGAACAAACCATCATGATGGTGCGCGAATTGGTGAGTTTCATTCCTTCAAACAACATGGAAGAACCCCCGCTTCAAACGACCACCGATCCGATTGACCGTAAAATTGATGCCCTGCACGATGTTGTCCCAGCAGATCCCAACAAGGCTTACGACATGAAAGATATCATTCTGAAAATAGTTGACGATGAACACTTTCTGGAAGTGCAACCCAACTACGCTGCCAATATCGTTATCGGTTTTGCACGCTTTGGGGGTAAATCAGTTGGCATTGTAGCCAACCAACCAGCTGTTTTGGCAGGTGTGCTCGACATCAACTCATCGGCTAAGGCTGCACGTTTTGTACGTTTCTGCGATGCCTTCAACATTCCGCTGGTCACTTTGGTTGATGTTCCGGGATTTTTGCCTGGTACTCAACAGGAGTTTGGCGGCATTATCAAACACGGCGCCAAATTGCTTTATGCTTTTGCTGAGGCAACGGTGCCAAAAATAACGCTCATCACCCGGAAAGCTTACGGTGGCGCTTACGATGTCATGTCGAGCAAGCACATTGGCGGCGATATTAACTATGCCTTCCCGACGGCAGAAATTGCCGTTATGGGGCCTGAAGGCGCAATAAACATTCTGAACCGCGATATTACCGATGAGGCCGAAAAAGCTAAAGCTGTCGAAGAATACCGTGATGCTTTTGCCAACCCCTATCGGGCCGCCTCGCTGGGGTATATCGATGAGATTATATATCCGGAAGATACACGCATCAAAATTATTAATGCGCTGGAAATGACCCACAACAAGCGCAAGTCCAATCTTCCACGCAAACATGGAAATATCCCATTATAATTTATTTAGAAATGACTACCCGGAATTTTCGCCTCGATTTTCGGGTGGTCTTCTTCTAATTTCAACCAATACTCGCTTCACTACTTGCAATGTCAACAAAAGCTGGTCGACAAAATTTCAGATAAACCCTTCAACACAGCTACAATTCTGAAACTGAGAGTCAAATTCTTTTCGGGAATGGCGTGTTCACTTTCATCCATACATATAACTAAACAAATCCAACGAACGAACGTTGTTTAATGTATTTCAGACCGAATAGTCTTAATCACTAAATTACGATAAATGCTTTTAGAGAAAGCTGGAATGCTTATAACAAGCGATAAAAAAACCGAAGAAATTCTGAACGATTACTATATCGCTTATTTGAGTCGTCAATTGAGCCTCCTGGGAAAACGCGAGGTACATAATGGACGCGCACATTTTGGTGTTTTTGGAGATGGAAAGGAAATTGCACAAATAGCCTATGCCAAAACCTTCCGGAAGGGCGACTGGCGCTCGGGATATTACCGTGACCAGACTTTCATGCTTGCCCTTGGCCTGATGCAACCCGAAGAGTTTTTTGCCATGATTTATGGCGACACCGATGATGAAATGAATCCATCAACCGGTGGCCGCAATTTCAACAACCATTTTTGCACAGCCAATATTAATGAGCAGGGGGAAATAAAGGATCTAGCCACCAGCTTCAATTCCAGTTCCGACATTAGTTCAACAGGCGGACAAATGCCCCGATTGCTTGGTTTGGCGCAAGCCTCCAAAATTGTTAGGGAAGACAAAGGCTTGAAAAAGCACCTGAACAACAACGTCACGGGCAACGAAGTGGCTTTTGGCAGCATTGGAGACGCCAGTACTTCGGAAGGGATGTTCTTCGAGACCATCAATGCAGCCGGCGTGATGCAGGTACCGTTGGCTGTTGCTGTTTATGATGATGGCTTCGGGATCAGCGTTCCCATTGAGCTACAGACGACCAAATCCAGTATTTCGGAAGCATTAAAAGGATTTCAAAAACAAAAGGATACCAACGGAATTCTGATCTACACCTGCAAAGGATGGAACTATCCTGAATTGGTGAAGACCTTTGCCGATGGCATTTCAAAATGTCGAAAAAATCATATACCGGTAGTGTTTCACGTGCAGGAAGTGACCCAATTACTGGGGCATTCTACTTCGGGATCGCACGAGCGCTACAAAAGTAAGGAGCGCCTGGAATGGGAAAAAGAATACGATGGCATTTACCAGTTTAAGCTCTGGCTGATTGAATCTGGCCAGGCCGACATGGATACCATCAATGCCATTGAGAAGAAAGCTGAAACCCGGGCGAAAGAAGCCAGAAAGAATGCCTGGGAAAATTTCATGGGTGGCTACAAAGAGGAAGTGCTGCACCTACAGGAAATCCTTCACCTGTTGAAGCAAAAATCAAATGGAATAGTTGACCACCTTGAAGAACTGGCTGAGATCAAGCAGCGCATCTTCCCTACCCGCCGCAAATACCTAAGCTTTGCCCAGCGAATTTATTACGACATTCACCTCGATGAAAGCGTTGGCGAAGAGCGGCTAAAATTACATCATTGGATAGAACAGTTCAAAGTTAAAAGTAGCGGGTTGTACAATAGTCGACTTTACCGCGAAGGCAACGATTCAGCGTTAAAAGTTGAAGGCGTACTCGCTTCGTACGGCGAAAACGCTCCTGAAGTTAATGGTTCTACCATTCTGAATGAAAATTTCGATGTGCTATTTCAGAAATACCCCAACCTGGTGACCTTTGGACAGGACACCGGAAAATTAGGTGGCGTTAATCAAGGGATGAAAGGCATGCAGGAAAAGTACGGTATTCAGCGTGTTTCTGATGCGGGAATCCGGGAAACAACCATTATTGGACAAGGGGTTGGTTTGGCTATACGAGGTTTCCGCCCCATCGCTGAAATTCAGTACCTCGACTACCTTATCTATGCGCATTCGACCCTGAGCGATGACCTGGCCAGCATGCAATACCGCACCAAGGGCAAGCAGGCCGCCCCCTTAATTGTGCGTACCCGCGGGCACCAGCTGCAAGGCATGTGGCATGCCGGTTCGCCCATGCAAATGCTTTTAGGATCGTTGCGCGGCATGTACCTTTGCGTTCCGCGCAACATGACCCAGGCAGCGGGGTTTTACAATACCTTGTTAACAGCCAATGATCCAGCCTTAGTCATTGAACCCCTCAAGGGCTATAATATGAAAGAGCATCTGCCCGAAAACCTGGGCGAATTCAAAGTACCGCTTGGAATTCCTGAATTGATGGTTGAAGGAGATGATGTGACCTTAGTGACCTATGCCTGGAATGTAAACCATGCCGTAAAAGCAGCCGAACTGCTGAAAACAAAAAATATTTCGGTTGAAGTAATTGACGTACAAACCCTCATGCCCTTTGATGTAAATCACCGCATCCTGGAGTCGATCAAAAAAACAGGGAAAGTGATTTTTGTGGATGAAGATGTGCCAGGGGGAGCTACCGCCTACATGATGCAAAAAGTGATGGAGGAACAGCAAGCATTCAATTACCTCGACACCGCGCCTCGTACGTTGTCGGCTAAAGAACACCGCCCGGCTTACGGCATCGATGGCGAATTCTTTTCCAAACCCAATGTAGAACAAATTTTTGAAAGCATTTACGAAATGATGCGCGAAGTGGATGTTAAACGGTTTTCGAAACTGACTCCCTAAGCAAGGGCTTATTACTCGTCAGAAGGCGTATAATTAGCTGGAGCCATCTTCTTTTTATTCAACTTTTGATTTATATTCGATCTTGCTGTTGGGATTCATATAAACTTCCTGCAAATGAACCTGTCGTTCCTGCAAGTTTTCATCCAGCCATTCCTGGTTGATTTCCATCTTATCGAAGTCTTTCCAAATGCGCTTATCCGCAGCACAACTGTATTGCCGGCAAACTTTTGGACGGTCATGATAGATGGAACAACCACATTGTCCTCCATTCAGGTGGGTGCAATAGCCCGATTTGGCCTGCCGGATAAAATATGGTTGCCCCAAGTCCCACTTCACTTTACCCGATTCAATTTCGCGCACTGATAAGGCAAAATTCAATTTACAACAGGCAGCTTTGCATAGGTGTAGACGTTCTTCGCAATTTACCGGAACAAAATCGGCCGCCTGCTGTTCTTCGTTCCCATCAACCCGAATGGCAATGCCCGCGTGAAAATGCTCCCCTTTTTGAAGGATCTCGTCCCTTACCTTCCCGACTATCTTTTCGAAGGCTTCTTTTTCAATGTGTTTTTCTGCAATCAGCGTATCAATCAATCCATACAAAAAGGATTCGATTTCATTGATCCGGTTTGCCTGATTACTCAATGCATTATGTGTAAAAAAACCAGAGCGCTCAAGTTGCTGCTCCATTTCTTCCAGAATATCGTTTTTAATTTTCTGTTCATTTTTTGCCATATTCACTATCCTTTAGCTTTTTTCTGAACCGCTCAATTTCGGCATCCCGCTGCTCCCGGCCGTGATAAAATGTGATCGAAATATTCGTGATTTTAGAAAGGTAAAATGCAGCAAAATCTTTGATACGGTATTGGTATTCATTACCAACTGTTGCTTCCCTGCTCCCTTCGTATAAAACCGGACCATTATCATTAAGCAACTCTTGCAAATAGGGTACTGCAGCTGCTCCAAACTGCATAATCCGCGCACCCAACTCTCCGGGATCGTCATGTTCGTAAAGATATCCCCACATATTTCCGCTAAGTTGATATTCTCCATCCAGGTTGGCGTTGGTATCCTTCAAAGCAGCAGCATAAACTCGGGCTAAATCCGCGTGAGCCTTTTCCGTTAGGGGAACCTCAAATTTCGATAATAACTCTGCAGCTAAAAATTTGGACTTGTCAGAACTTCCGGGATTCTCAATTATTTTTCTCAAATCCTGCTTGTTATTTCCGTTTGCCCATAGCTCTTTCAAATGATCATCAGCAGACAAAAATAACTCCCGGTAATCAGTTTCATTCAATATTTTCACTATCGAATCTGAAGTCATCTTACAACTTTTAAATGGATTATACTTTAAATATCTAAGGTCGTTCATCTAATAAATATCGATCCTCAACTTCACCAGTTTCTCCGGTAAAAGGTCCATCAACGACTTTAATCAACGAACTTCCAAATGGCGCAAACCCTGGCAATACGACAACCCGTGTCCCCCATGGAAGGTGTGTATAAAGAGGCCCCAAACCAATATCAACTCCCATAATATTATTAATCCATTTAACATCCTCAACGGGTAAATTTAAAGAGCTTTCACCTTTCGAAGTTTTCGTAGTATTCCAGATCTCCGCCGCTTTCAAAAAGGTGGAAGAAGGAGTCCCTTGAGATTGAACTGCAAACGGGATTCGAGAAAATTTAGCTTTGCTATCTGTTCGCCAACCCCATTGAACTGACCCGTAATAGGTGCCCTTCTGCGTTCCATCAATTGCCAATGCCGTAGTTTCAAATAGTTGTTCTGCATTTTTCGATCTGCCAGGTTGCATAGGTGCATCATGAAGTTCGGCATCTTTTGATTTCCATGCCTTTCCCGATTTGTAGCGATAGCCATGTTCACCCCAGCCCTTATAGTTTTTTCCTGTAACAGTAGACGCTGCTAATTCTGCGGCAGTCATCTTACTTACAGAAGATGGCGTTGCGCCCTGAGATAACTTGGTATCTGACTTGGAAGCCTTTTCCACCGCATATAATGGATTTCTGTTGTAATCAGCCTGATCAATATGCACTGCTTCATCCGTTCCTATTACTGGCGAGCTGATTGTCTTGGCATCTTTTGAAGTTATGGATCTGTCTTTTACTGTGGTGTTGAGTGATACAGGCTTCCCCTTATCTACTGAACGAACCGATTGCACCATCCCAATCAACTTTGCATCCACCTTGTTTCCTGGCTTAAACTTCATATACATATCTACTCCGATTTCTTTTCCCCCGCTATTTTTAATTGTGGTGTAGGATTCATCAATAAACTCACCAAAATGGGTGCTTTGTTTGGCCATCTGGATCACCGAGCTTTTAGCCTGCACCGTTCGCATCGAATTACGCATGCCCAAACTGGCCGATTGATACTTGGAAATCGTTTCTCCACGAACCGCTTTCCTGCCAAAACGTTCGGCATCGGCCTCCAATCCGCGATCATCATTCACGGTAAATCGCTTCCGTAAAACCCGGGTGGGCTTAACCACACCACTTCTCTGCTGGGCAATGTGGGTGAATTCATGCCCAATCAGGTTTCTTCCTTTTTCTGTGTTTGGGTTGAATTGCCCCGGCGCAAAATGAATCTTTTCGCTCTGTGTAAAGGCAAGCGCATTCATTTCCCTGGCTTCAATCGAGTTTTTTTGAAGAGCCACATCCGAAAAATCTTGACCAAACGAAGTTTCTATTCTTGTCTGAAGGTCTTCCGGCAAGTTGGCATTGCGTTTCTTTTTTACCGAATGGTCAGCGTTCGCAACTGCCCGGCTTTCCATTTTTTTTGAATTTGTTGTATCTTTTTTCATCTCTCCTGATTTTTTTAAGTTCTGACCAGTGAAAGCTGTTCCATCAAACCGTCCTTCCTTCCTTCGTATATTCCTTTTTTACCCCGGCAATCAGATCAGATTTACTGATTTCACGCGAATTCTTTTTCAAAGTCATCAGCGAGGCATAACCCACGGCATTCATAATAGCGCCACCCGAGAGCTCGTAGCCTTTGGCAATTTCCTTGAGCGAGATATCGCCGGCCAGGGTCGATTTCTCCGCAAATGCCTGCTCCCAAATTTTCAGCCGCTGGTCGGGGCGCGGCAAGCTAAAGTTGATGATGTTATCAAACCTTCGGGTAAACGCTTCATCCATGTTATCCTTTTGGTTTGAAGCCAGCAGCACCAGCCCGTTATAATCTTCAATGCGTTGCAGCAAGTACGAAACTTCCTGGTTGGCGTAGCGGTCGTGCGCGTCCGAAACGCTGGTTCGTTTGCCAAAGAGCGCATCAGCTTCGTCAAAAAATAAGATCCAGTTTTTGTTTTCGGCCTGGTTGAAAACATTCGACAGGTTCTTTTCCGTTTCGCCAATGTACTTGGAAACCACCAGCGACAAATCAATCCGGTACACATCGCGGTTAGTGTCCTTGCCCAGCAGACAGGCAGTCATGGTTTTTCCGGTTCCCGGCGGGCCGTAAAACAGGCAGCGATAACCTTTCCGTAACTTTTTACTCATTCCCCAATCATACAGCAAGGTGTTTCCGTAATCGAGCCAGGTTTTAATCTCGTCAATCTGTTGAAAGGTTTTCTCATCCACCACCAAGTCGCTCCATTCACGCTCCGTGGTAATCCGCTTGGCAGGAAAACGGGAGCTCATCACCGGCCGGTGAACTTCGCCAACCGTGAGATAATCCAAAATATCACGGGAGATCTGAATCGTACCCGATAAAAAAGGTTCGCCATCGGGCGCGTGTTCCAACTGCAAAATCTGGTGTTTGGCAAAAACGTGTTCAGCGCTGAATACATCCGTCAGGGCAAAACGTTCTTTCAGTGAGCCACCAGTCATGATAAACATGAAGGTTTCGCCCGTCGGCACAAAACCCCCGTGGTTTTTTCCCTGGATTCCGCCAAACTCAGTCCAGCCACGATTGGTCTCCCCGTTCGATGCAAAAAGCGGATCGAGCAATTCGGGTTTGATATGCGGCACCAAAGCCAGCAAAAGCAAGATCCGTTCGGCAAACGACAAATGGTAGTATTGAATAAACTCGGAATAGACAGACTCGTTCGTGTTGTACTCCGGCGGTTCCAATTCGAAGATCGATTCGAAAGCACATTCCTGCTTGAAGTAAAGCTTTAAGCGCGCATCGGCAACCATCGCAAACCATTGTAGTTCACGTTCCAATGAAGAGGCATTTCGAATAAGGCTATCTGTTACCATTCTACAGTCAGTTTATTTTTCATCCACGGCAATTGAATCAGGCTAAGCGTAAAGGGCAGCGACTCGAGAAGCATATCGTAGCTTTTGCGTTCCACCTGAAGATGCCAGCTTTCGTCCTGAAATTTGAGCACCCCCAGACGCTTCAAAAACGAATGGCGGTATCCTTCAGGTGAAGTATTTTTTAGTACTACCCAGTGCTTAATGGCTGAATTAAGCAGATCCTCTGCTTCCTGTTTTTCGTTTTCTGAAAGAACAAGTAACGGATTAAACGATGCCTTCAGCTCGACACCACAAAGGATTTTATTAAGTACCATTTGGTTCTCCGATGCTGCGCCTTCCTCGCCAAAAGCAAGGTAATCAGTCAGCAATAACGCTTTGGACTGAGAATCATTGCTGACAAATCTTCCCTTGTATAGCCAGTTAAGCCGGCTAAAAATAGTATTGAGATAAGGATAAAGCAGAACCAAGCCAGCATTGTTGATGTTGCACACAATCTCTTCCTCCGCTATGGGTTCGTTCGTCTCCGCTCGTTCCTCTTGGGTTCCATCCTCCCTTTGCTCACTTTGCGACGATCCCCAAATGGATGCGCCGGATTTTTCCAGTTTCCTCAGCGCTTCAGGGAGATCTTCAAGTTGCGAAAGTAACCGCTCGTTTTGAGCAAAGTTGCTAAACTGACTGCTAAACTCCGGCCACCGATCGTGTTCCTGTTTTAGCAGGTGAAACAAATCACTCAGAACCAAGGCAATTGTCCTTTCTGTGAAAATGACTTCGTTGTGCGTAACTCGCCGAAACGCCTGTTTATAGACTGCCAGGCCAATCTGACGGCGGCTCCACTGCAATTTTTGATGGTGACTGTACCGGGCTAGTTCACCAACATACAGTAACGCTTGGGTGGCAACGTCCGAAAAAGTTAATTCGGCCAGTAGCAAATCAAGGGTATCGGGCTGAAGGGCACCAATCAACCGATTGACCAAATCCTCATGCTTAAGCAAAGGTTTAAGTTGCTTTTTCAAGTTCTCTTTTTCAGCGTGCAGGACCTGCAAGACCAATTCGTCAAGCGTTTTGTAGGCTTCCTGATGATGTTGCCAGGGAAACACGCCCTCCTTCAGGTAAAAAAGGAGTTGATTGACCAAAGCCGTTGTTTCACTACTTGGACGGATCTTATTCTTGGCTCCGGTCTTGTCATGGATGAATAGCTTTTTCAAGGTCTCCTTGATCTGGCTTTCATAGGCATCGGGTAAATCATCCATGAATTCATCCAACGGAATGGTGCCCAAATCGATTTCCAAACGATCCAGTTGAATATGCCTGTTTTCATCGGCCCATTCATCTAAAACACGCTCGGTAATCGGAATGATTTTCGCTTTCATTAGGTCATCGGCCGAGCCAAGTACTTGTTGACCACTTTTTTTATTTTCAAAGTCTAACTCCATTCGAAAGTCCTGAATGATATGTGTATTTGCTTTTTTCATGGTCATGGGGTGTTATTTATTTTATAGTTTAAACATGTTTAATGAAGCTAAGTAATTTTCCTTTGCCACCGACTCGGTTTTAACACTTTCCACCGTATTCCTCACTTTACTGACGGCACCTTCAGTTTTTAGGTTCTTGGTCACATTAACCATCATTTCCAATGATTTGGCCTCGTCGCTATCCCTGGTAATATCAGTCGATGTTTTGGAGGTTTTAACAATCGTGTCCTCCACAATACCAGCCATAACGAGTTCCATATCATTGTAAACTGCCTTTTCCGCGTCAGTCGCTGCACCTGCGTTAATCTGATTTTCCAGGTGCATTTTATAATCATTCATTTGGTTAAGTAACCCCAGGTTACTGGCTAACTCACGATCCTTTATGTTGGTGTTAAGACCGCCAATAGTGCCGTAGTCTACCTGGTAGTTGGGGATCGTTTGAATCAACGTATTAATACTTCCCTGATACGAATTGAGGTTGGTCTTCTGCGTATCCAGATCAAACTTAAACTGATCCAACTGCAAGTTCAGTTTCGAAATACTCTCTTTCAGCTTGCTGTTTTGGTTGGTATAAACGAAAATGTCGTTGTTGAACTTCCAGTCCAGCACCAGGTTGTTGTCCGAAACATCCGATTCTTCGGGCACTTCCGAAACCGACTCATCCACATACCAGTATGGCAGGCTCATATCCGCTACGACCCTGCCGTTTGACGAGCTATAAAGCAAAACGAATGTTCCGCCACGAGGCACTCCGCCGGTGTGTTCCAACCCCGGATGCCCTTCAATAAAGGTTTGAAGCATGGATTTTTCCTTGTCTTTCTCCTCCCGCTTTTTAATCAAATCAGCCAGTCCTTTCAGTTTGCTGAAGTTAATGTTGTTCACCGTTTTTTCAAGCGGTGTGTAAGCGGAGGCAAAGGTTACGCCTTTAATACCTTTGTTGAGCACAGCGCCTTGCGATACCACTTCCTTGTAATTGTTCTCGAATGATGTGTGATCAAAGTCGACAATTGATTTAGCGAGAAAATTCTTTGTCTCTGTAATTTTTTGATTGACCAGATTGGTTTGCTGTGCTGTGAAAGCTTTGAGCGACAAGGAATTTGATTCGATATTTAATGGAGGTAACTCCTCATCGTTGGCCGCCTGTACCTTGCTGTTCAACTCCACATTAAACACTTTCAGTTCATTCAGGTTATTCACCAGCTCATCGCGATAGAGCTTGTGTAAAATCTCCATCCCATTATATCTTAGGCCTGGCCAAACCCACGCCCTGTTAAAGTCCGTTTCAATCATGATCGGTAGTGCTTTTATTGGCAGGTTGTGCGCCCGGATCATGCTTTGCAATGTTTCATAAGCCGCCCGGAATGGCTGTCCTAAATGTCCTTCAATCCGGAAATGATCGTAAGCCGTCAAATCATAACTCAGCGGACTACGAACCTCAGGCAACTGCGAATACTCAGGTGCGCGGTACGAATAAATGCTAAGTTCCTCATCCTTTTGTGTTCGTTCAAAACTCCATTTTTCCAGGAGTTGCGCTTCTCCCTTCACTTGGTAGTAGGCCGGAATTGCCCGGCTACCCAAACAGGCATGTAATGTTGAAGGGGTGATTTTCAGGTCTTCCTGGTTGCTAAAATCAGCCGATTCGATCAAAGCTCCAATCCGGTTAAAAAAGAACAAACACCGCCGGAGTTTCTCTTTTCCGTCGGAATAATATGGCGTTTCGACAAAATGCTGCCGAAAAGGATCTTTTTTGTCTTCGATCTGCCCAGCGGCATCGCCAATAAACACGTGTTTGGGCGATAAACTAATCTCCGGCAAACAAGCTACATTTAGCAGGTAGCACGAGTCCACAAATTCATTGTAAGCCTGCACCAGGTCTTTTAAAAATGCGTAGCGATATTGCTTCCCCGCAGTAGTAGCGGCCCCGGCCAACTGTCCCAGTTTCTGGTTCCATTCCGGCGTCGGATCCTGGTTATTGAATGAATCCGAAAGCAGGAAGCTCAGCTGCGAATAGGCCGATTTCAGCGCCGCTTGCAGCGACTGACTGGTTGATGAAATAATAGACTGATAAGCATTGGCCAGCTTGGTGTAGCTATCAATCGATCCGGGCGTAAGCACCAAACGCTGGATCGAAAGTTTGCTGAGCTGGAAAAAGGTTTTGCCGGCCGAAAGCAAACTGGTCTGCTTCGAAGCCAATGATTTTGGCACCAACAGCACCCGCAACTGATTAAGCTGTGTTTGTCCTTTGTTGTCGCAGTCTCCTCCGGTACACACATCCGGATCAAACAAATAGCTTTCGAGATAAAGCATAGCAGCAAAATCACTCAGCTTCTTCTGTGTTTGCTGACTGAACCGCGAAAAGCTAAACTGTTCCTCCTTTTTTACTCCCGCCGGCAGCAACTCATAAACAGCGGCATTCTGAAGCATGGGATATTTAACATTGTCATCCTTAAACAGCCTGACGTTTGGAAAAACCGTATCTGATGGCCATTCCAGCAAATCGCCATCACTGGTTAACCCACAACCTCTGGAGAGCTGCATCTGTCGGTTGACCATGCTGAGATGCAAACCACAAACGGTTCCGTAGCCATGTAAATTCCGTCTGCTCAAACGGGTTTGCTGATCGAGATAAGTCACCACCTGGTTGAGCTGTTCTTCCGTTAAGACTTGGTTTTCCTCAAATACTGGAAAATGATCCAGTCTGGTTTTCAATTTTAATAAATTACTTTCCATGATGCTTTTTCTTAAAAAGTTGCTGCTTTTGCTTATCGTTCATCCTGTTTATTTTCGAAAGAGTCATTTTTTCTGATCCTTATTTTTCATCGAACCCAAGCTTGTTAAATTCAAAATCATGGGGTTTTCATCACCACCATCCACGCAGTCGTGCAAAGTTCCCTGCGGATAAATTGAATGCAAGCGAACCAGAATATCCAGTAAATTGCCCAATGCATTTTTGTAATTCGTAGCTTTCTTCGGAAAAATAGACCGGGCAAACAACCATTCCTGGTAACATCCTTCAAACTCAGAGAGCTGGATTTCATCCACCCAGCAAATTTTCGGAAAGACGTGGGCCGGTGTTTCCTGCCGAATTGTTTTCTCCACAAACCTCCGGAAATCCATGTTTTGAAATCGCTTTTCCCATGCTGGCAAAATCACCGAAATCTGGTAAGAATACGGATCATTAAAAACACAATCAGAATCATCGCTCGGGCAAATTCGAAACACCGGATGTCCCTTCACATGTGGGCGGAGCAAGACGTGTTCAACTACGAAGAGCCCTTCGCTGTTGTAGTTTGCACGTAAAAAGCGACGTAGGTACTTGATTGCTTCGGCCCGTTCTTCGGAAGTTTCGAAATACTCAATGCGTCGGCCAATCACTTCTTTTGTCGGATCTGTTATATTGAAATAGTAGCGCCCGTCGGATGTTTCTTTTAATTCGTAATTCTCCAAATCAACTCCGTAGTTTACACAAGCTTTCATCTCTGAAATACAATTATCCTTATCCAGGTAACGGGTACTGCTACTGATTAATATTTTATCGGTTTCGCTGTCGACTACCCGAAAGCGGTATTCGGTCAGGTCATCTTCGTCTTTTTCATCGTAAATGTCGTAATGAATGCGCGCCAGGTCACGCCGCTTGTAATTTCGAATACCAAGCAGCTTGGCTACCCGGTGTTGCAATCCCGACACATTGAGGGTATCCCATAGTTCATCTTTCAGGGTGATGTTAAACCCGCCGGCCCGATGCCGTGAGGTCCAGTCGTAATTTTTCAGGAAGTTGGCTTTGTCTTCCAGCATATCATCTCGCTCGGCCAACTCGCCCGACAGCGAATACATCAGCAAAACATAGTCGTTGAACTGCTCATTGAAACGGGCCAGCAAATGATCCATAAACTGGTGACGACGCGTATAAAACAAGGTTTCATCTTCGCTAAGCTGGTTCAACTGTTCTAACGTATGGTCCCAATCGGCAAACAGGTTTTCACGATCTTCCAGTCCTTCTACCAGTTGGCTGAAGTAGGTTTGTGTAATTGAGTTGTCGGTTGAAAACAACTCTTTCACCCGGGACAATTGGGCGAAATAATTAGCCATTAACTGGTCGAAAAACAACAAGTAGGACTTTAGTTGCCGGGCCTGAGCTTTACGTTCGTTTGATGCATTTCCGGGTAACCCAATTTCCCCAATGCCATAATTCACCGGAAATTCGTTTGCTACCGAAACGTAAGAGGCCGGATCTACGAACGTCCCCTTAATCATGGGTAAATCACTCACCTTTACAGCATCTTGAGCAGTTTTTTCGGCGGCATTCAATTGAGCCAACTCGGCATCAACCAGCTCCTGGTTGGAGCGAAAGGCCAGCAAATCCTTGTAAAACACAAAGCGTGATAAATCGGTATCGAGCCGGGCCTGCTTGTCCTCTTTAATCGCTACCACCCACTTGTCCCAATTCTCAGGCAAATTGGCAACATTGGGCTTGATGATCAAATCGCGCACCGACTCAACCCCATCCAAATCCATGATCAGGTGAATCAAGTCGGATAGATAAATCGTTGTTTTCAAGCGCGATGCTTCCAACTCATCATCATCGATAAATCCTCCAGAAAATAGCTGATCCGCATCCTGATACAGTGGTCCTTCAAAAATTTCTTCCGCTTTTTTGCCTTTGTCCAGTAGCTGCTGCAAGGTATAGGAACGAACGGACGGTGAAAGGTAGTTCTGCACTTCATAAAGGATGCGGGCTTCCACTTTCTCAATATCCGCATTGGCTGACAAACCAATTTCACCACAAATAATGAAGTCTTGAGGGTCAATCGTCGCTATTCCGGTAAAGCTTTCGCAGAGGTTTCGGTTGGCGTTTAAACGTCGGTATACCTCAGACATGACCTGTTTTTTCCCTGTATTTTTCAGATCTTCATCGTATTCAATAATCACTTGATATAAGCCATTAATCTCAATCGGCTCAAGCGTTGTAGAGCCTCCCGTCAAAGTCGTCAGTTCCTCTTTTGTCCGATCAAAATACAGCGGCACTTCGCCTTCGCCTTTTTTCAGCCAGGCATTTTTAACGCTGGGAATATCAATCAATAACTTGCGATAATCAGCAATACTGACAGGTCGTGAGGGTAACGCTCTGATGGCCGACAAAAACTGCTGGTGCATGGCCTGCTCATTGTCTTTTTCTTCAGCCAGTAAGTCAGCAATTGGGAAATTGGTGCGGTAATCCAGGTCGGTGAGCGCAAAGCATAAAATTTCAAGGATAGTCACGCCCGGATCGTGCGTATTGTAATCCGTCCACAGGCGGTCCGACAGTTCCTGAATGTGCTTCAAGCCTTCGGAACGCAACCAATAGTAATTCCCGGGATTTTCATCCTGCTTGTTTAATTTTGGTATGACCGGACTTTCTTTCATCGACATTAGCTGTTATAGTTATGAATGATATGCTTGCTGTGCGAAACCAAAATGGCCCGCGAATTTGTTGCCACGGCCGAATCAACATCAAGTGGCTGCTGGCCCGAAGCCAAATGAAACATCTTGAAATGCGACACGAAATCGACGTAGTTTCGGGTTTCAACAAACTTGAGTAAAACCGACTTTTCAATTCGACCACCAAAATGAATCTCAGCCTGCCTTCCGGTTGCCCAAGGCGACAGAAATTCAATCAACTCCCGGTTCAATTCCTTTTTATAATATCCAAATTCATAGCTCGTTCGGAACTTTACTTGAAACTCCAGTTGAACTTCTTCATAAAGCGGATTATTCACATGGAGCTTGATGAGAGAGGAAGCCTGTGGCTCAATAAACGACCGGACATCTTCCAGGGTTGCTTTACTCACCCGCGGCTGAAGAACGTTGACCGCATTCCTGTTTTGCAAGTCGGGAACCACAATCAGATTCACATGGCCTGGCGCCCGTTCCAGAGTTTCGCAGGTATGGTTCAGGCATTTCACCTTGCTGATATCGGGAAACTCCTGCAACACCAGGCGCTCATAATCCCACAGCGTGATGGCGCGGTTTTTATGGCGTAAACGTTCACTTACACGAGTGTAATAGGCCTTGTCTTCCTCTTCTGACCGACCGCCAAAGCTGGCATACGGTTGCTTTACCTTTTTTATGGCACCGTTTGGCTTCAGCAATTTGCTGATGGTTTCAGCTTCCAAATGCGTTTGCAAATGCTCCGGATGCTTTTCCGCTTCGAGCAACTTGGCCACGGCAGACTGCGCGTGAATGTCAATCAGCTGGCAAACCGCATCGGGATTCTCCTTGACCGAAGCCCGCAACCAGACCAGTCCATCCGGCATCCACCTGTGTTCGGTTTGGGTTTCGGCCGGCAAGTTGATTTTCACAATTCCGCTTTTCAGCAAACCGTTGGTGGCATCAGCCAGCAATTGGTCTGACCGGAGTTCCATCCAATAGTCACGCGCCAGGATCGACCAGCTAACCGGTTCCTTCTCCTTTTGCGGATTGGCACTTCCCTCGGCCACCTGAATCAGTAAGTTTAGTATCTGCCCTTTCGCGATATTTTTCAAACCAATCAGCAGCTCTCCTTGCTGCGAATAGTCTGCCACTAGCGTAACTTCGTTCGTTGACAGCCAGTCGGTTTTCGACAGCAAATAGCCATGCACTTCTCGTTGACCAAAGGCACCCAAGTGAAAAAATTCCACATCTTTTTCATGGTAAGCCGCCTCGCTGGTTCGACTAAAATCCACCGTTGACGATGATGCCCGATAATCGAGTGAGATGCTTTTTATCTTGGGCTGATAAGGTTCTTTGGGCAAAACAAGATCTCCATCTACATATTCAACGGTGGCTTTTACGTACTTTTGCCGGTAGTCGCGATGTAGGAAATCATCGAGCAATTCGAATTTGACAAAGCCGTTTTTAGGTGCTCCGGCTTGAACTGTCAACTTGGGAAGCTTGAATTTCACCAGTTTATTTCCCGGAAAGAAATTGTATTTCTTCTGAATGAGATTGAAGCTTTTCTTTCCACTGGAAGAACTTAATTGGGCATTGATCAAAACCTGCGGAATGATGGATACCAGCAGCGGATTTTCAGAGACTGTATAGCTTGCCTGGCTTTGGTTATTCGAAGGATTAAACAGATCGATGGTTTTTGTACTGATCTGGTCGTTTTTATTGCGATAGCTCAGGCTGGTTTTAAACTGGTTGGCCGACAGCGAATAGCTGTTGTAATAGCTCCGAAGATTCGATGATGGCACATCCATCCAATCAACATGAATTTTGAACTCATTCAGTTTTTTGGTGAAAGCCTCCTCGTACCCCAGGTCGAACGACGAACCACGCACAGGCTCTGAGCCAAAAGGCAAAAAAGCCTTGGTCGGATCGAGGCTGCCCTGATCATTTTGAAGAGTCAGGGATTGAATCCCGGAAACCTCCACATCAATTCGGGCGGTTTCGAGCGAAACTTGTTGCAAGAAGGCATTCAGGTAAGCAGACGATGAAGTATCCGGAACAGCTTTCAAGACAGGGAAGATTGAGTGAAAACTACCGTCCAGAACCGTGCCATTATAATAGGCAACCGGCTTTTCAGATGCCGGCAGGTTCAGGATCAATTGCATCTGAAAGCGCCCGGATACTTTTCCCAGGGAAGGCGTTGAATGGTATGGTCCTAACCATTCTTCTTCACCACTTAAATAAATTTTAAAGGCTTGACTACGAATGGAGGCAGGAATTTCAAAATCATCATCGGCACGCAAACTCAGGGTCACAGTAATCTTTCGTGTCCCTTCCTGAAGCCATAAAACAGGACTAGCGAGCGCAAAGCCAATCTCGGCTTTGGCAAAGCTGGTTTTCCCGAATGGCGGCCACTTCGCATCACCTTCCGGCAATTCCTCTTCCAGTCCATCGAGGGTGTTGGCAGCTTGGCCGGCATGTACCAACTGGCTGTCTTTCGAATCCACAAAAACCGATTTAACAGCTTCAACCGTGGCGTGATTTACGACGATATCTTCATTCAATGCGTAAACCAGCTCCTGCCCTGCTTTATCTTTACCGGCTTTCAAAGCTGTTCCAGCCTGTAACATAGCCGGCTCAACATTTTTAGCCAGTTCAAACAATACATGCACTTGGTCGGCAACAGGTCCTTTGGGTTGAATCCGAAGGACATCACGAAAGAAGGTGTCCAGGTGCTTTTTCGACAGGCCATTCAGCTGGTCTTGTTGTTTTTTGAATAAGCGAAGAAAAGACAGAAACAAACTGGCTTGTGGCGATAAGTCACCGGTTAAGGTTGCACCGGGATGATTCTTTAATTGCAGAAAGAAAGCCTGCCAATCGCCATCAAGCTGGTTTTTCAGATCATAAAAATTCAGTAGACTCGCAAATTCACAAGCATAATCAATCAAGTCGCTTTCCGAACGGCCGTCTATTTGTATCGAAGCCGGATCTAAATCGTTTGGATAGCGCGCATTCTGGCTGGTTCCATCGCGTACAAGAATTGGTATGGGATCGTTGCATTGTTTCATTTCTTCACATTTGTGCCTTCATTGATATAAAATGGATAGACATAGTTTTTTCTTGAATTGGTCGAACTGATGGTGTATTCCAGCAGGATATTCACCAGTCCCTGGTTTTCGCCATCGTTATACAAATCAATCTTATGCAGCAAAATTCGTGGCTCATGGTATAAAATGGCGGTTTCAACCAAGTTGGAAATGTAGGTTTTTACCGAAACACTCAGCGGTTCAAAAATCATGTCCGTCAAATCGCAACCAAAATCGGGATGCATAATCCGTTCGCCCAGCCGGGTAGACAACAAAATCTCAAGACTTTCTTCAATGTCCTTTTCATCGGAGGACATACTGACCTGCCCGGCTTTTTTTGAGAAGGTGGGTGGAAAGCTCCAGCCGGTGCCTAAAAATGAAGTGTATCGTTCGTTGTTTTCCATGATGCTTGATGCTAGATACTCGATATTTGATGCTTAATTAACCTCCGATAATAACGGTCGGTGCGCCAATGACAATCGTTCCGCCGTGTGCTGTTGAGTCGCCCATGCGGGCAGCAGGCATACCGCCAATCAACACCGTACCTGAGCCTGCAACAATGGTGTCAGGCGGACCGGTACAAGTCAGCAGATCGCCCACGCGTGCGGCCGGCATGCCACCAATTAATACTGTCGGACATCCTGGTGGCAACGCCGGTCCGCCAACATGTGGGACTGTTCCGTTTACCATCGGACAAACATGCATATCTCCTACTCGTGCTGCTGGTGGCATCGTTTTCGTTTTTAGTTAATTTGCACCAATGAACCTTCCACTTTAAGTACCCCAGACGACTTAAGTTCGGTTATTCCTGAGCCTTCAACCGTCATATTAGCAGAAGCTTTCATCTCCACATTGGTCCCCTCAAACATGAGGTTACCTCCGGCTTTCAGGATCAGATCGCTGGCAGCCTCCAGTGTGATACCTGAACTGTTCATCGTAATACTGTTTCCATTTTCATCTTCAAGCAGAATATCGCCTGAATCTTCACTCAGTTGCAGTTGCTTACCGCCAGGCGTACTGATGGTGATGCTTTTCTCCTGATCATTGAAAACAAGCTTCAGTCCATCACGACTGGCGTAGCCTTTCTCATGATTGTCGTCCTTAGCGTCAAAAGCGGCCGGCTTCGAGCTGCTGTTTAGCATGCCCAACACCACTGCATCGCGCGGATCATCGTTCAGAAAGCCAACAATGACTTCATCGTCAATTTCGGGTCTGAAAAAGGTGCCCCGGTTGTTGCCGGCATCCAAGGTGGCTATTCGTGTCCAGATTCCTTCGTCCTGACTGGAAACCAGTGGTAATTTTACCTGGATGCGAAATTCTCCCTCCGGATCGCCTTCCAAAGCTGAAACAATGCCAATTTGCAAACCGTTGACTCCCGGCAAAACTCCGGAAGCCGGTTGATCCATGACGTTATTCAGTTGATGCCCCAACCAGTTTTCATCCAAGCCAAACTGAACATGTGAAATCCAGCCGCCCCGTGAAATTTCGTGATTCACCGACGACACAAAGACATTTCCGTTGAAGCGATCGCCCAGGCCATTGAGAGCGATCAAATGCCCTGGTTTCACATCGGGAAAACCCTGAAAGCTCAAACGTCCTTTGATTTTTGAAAGCTTGCTTTTCAACTTCCGGCCATCAATCCAGGATTGCAATTCATCTGACTTTAACTGTCCGCCATGTTTGAGATGGAATTTCGCCACGCCTGTTGTTTCTGCTAAATCCGAACTGCTCAGGTTGCCAGGTTCCGCGCTGCCATCATCAGCCGAATCCAGTTCCAGTACTTCCAGGCTGGTGTTATCCCACGATTGGCCATTCACTTCGGCATACTGACCGCGGGCATCCATTTCGGCTTCAAACTCCAGGATATTGGCTCCGTAGGTTAAGCTTAAAACCGGCTCAGTACTTAAATCAGGTGCCTTAAAGCTAAGCTTGCCATCATCCGCCAAAATCAATTTATTACAGGCATCGGCACGACTCAGCAAAAAGTCCCAATCAGTAGCGTGCATTTGCACCAAACGCGCGTTGGTAAAGTCAGAGGATTCAATTTCATCTGCCTGCAGCCCGTGTTCTCCGGCCAACTGCTCACAAACATCGCTGTCCATCAAATCGTGAAAGTACCGGCTGTTACGGTTCAAAGTCATTTTATAAGCCTTGTCGCGACATTCAATCATCAAAGCCGATGAGTTGTTTTTGCGAGTCTTCAGCGCATGTTTGGTTATCACCCCTTTAAACAAGCTCTGCTCTTCGGAATTGTAACCCACCTGGATTTCCAGCTCGTTGCCGGGCAGGAATAAGGCACCACTGCTGATCGCAAAGTCCTCGTCAGACGCCGAACCATCGCGAATGTTCACTTTGGCAAAAGCAATCCTATTCACTTCCTTAACGATTTGGATTCCCATGACACCAACGGTATCGGGAATGGGCTCACCATTAATTAAAAGTGTGCTGGTGACGACTTCCGAAGGAGAAGAAATGGGTATGTTGCGCTCGCTACTCATCGTTTGGTTTTGTCGATTGGTGGAAAATGAATCCGCGTGCCCACAGGAATCTGCCGCAAGCTGCGTAGCTTATTCGCTACGGCCACTTCGCGGTAATAGCCCGATTCTTTGTAAATCCGGTGTGCCATCAAAGGCAAGTTGTCCTGCTCCTTTAAAATCCGTACATGAGTCAAATCCGGCGATTCCGATCGCTCGCGGGCAACCCGCAGCGCATCCGCCATCGATTCCACAAAAACGCACCTGGCTTTAGCCCGCAGGGGTGTGCCATCGGGTTTAAACAAGGAGTACGTGATGGTCAGATCCTTCAACTTTCCCCGAAACAAAAAGCTCCCCCACTGAATTTGAAGCAAGTTGGGCGCATGCGTATCACCATTGTATTTGAACACAATGCTTTTGAACCGTGCAAGCTGATCATCCACTGTTTCGCTTGTTTTTAGGCCCAGAATATTGGCTCCCGGAAGTGGACTGTTCGCTAAAACGCCTGTTCCGTCGAACAGCAAATCCGTTTCAAAATTCTGCGGCTTTTGCACCCGGAACCGAACATCAGCCCCCGTTGTTCCATCGGCCTGCGACTCGTCGAACACCGTACTAAACCTCTGTTGAATTTGTTCTGGATTGACCAATACTTCATATTCAAAATCATCGCCCGAACGCGGGTTAAACGGCTCGGTGCTTTCGCAGACGTTGATTTTCATCTTGGTCAGTTTTCCTTCCAGTCCGGTAAATAGCTCCATGTTATCGCTCTGTTTTTTGTTTCAGAATTTCCATGACCTGATCCACACACTCCTTAATCAGATCTTCCCGCGAACTTTGATCACGCAAGGAAGAAGCGCCGGCTTCGTCGCGTCGGTTTTCCGACACGTTTGCCCTGACTACAAGCTCTCGAACAATGACCGGCATAAGTGCTAGATTTTAAGGATTTTGAAATAGTTGTACTGCAACTTAATCGATTCAACAACCACTTTGCTTTCTTCGGCATTGAAGCCGGAAACCGACCACGAAACCGGGTAAGCATTGACCACATACCAGGCCGCCACAGGAACATGGTCCGCATTGAGCAAGGCGATGGTTAAGTTGGTGGGTTGAAAGTTGAAACTCTCAATGGCATTACGACACCACAGTAAAATTCCAGATCCGGTAAACATGCCTCGCTTCAGCACGATGTTTTGATACTTCGTGCGGGTAGGAAGCTGGTGTGTAAACCGGTTTTCACCGCCCTCCTTGAATTCTTCCGTTTCCACGTCCACCGACAAACCTTCCACTTCCTGGAAGCGAAAGTCGCTGGGAAATTGTGGCAGCAGCTCGAAAACAACGGAGAAATGAAATCCAACAGGTGGATAGGTAAAGTCCATATTTGTTGTGGTTTAGCTCATTTCCATGGACAGGCCTTCGTGCGCCAGCTCCAGCGTTTCAATAGCCACCTCGTTTCCGTCAGATTTCAGGTCGGTACTTTGCACCTTCACGGGCCAGGCATTCTTAATCTTCCAAGTCAGAACCGGTGCGTGCTCCTCGTTCAGCAAGCTGATGATGATGTCGCGACGCTCAATGGTGTTCAGCTTCACGGTGTTCCACCATTCAAAAAACTCGTTATCTTTCTGAAAAACACCCCGTTTGAGCGTGATGTTGGAAAACTTCTGCATGCCCGGCATTTTCAGTTTGCTGTACTCAGGCATTGAGCCATCGCGGTATTCGATCACTTCGGTTTCGACATCGAGGCCTGACACTTCAGAAAAACCAAGTTTGGTACCTGCCCATTCAACCTGAAAATGAAATTTTGGAATTGGATATTCAGCCATAATGTTTCTTTTTTAAATCAGTTAATAAAGGTTTTGGTTAGGATTCCTGCAGTTTGTGAGAGAACCGGAGGATGATAAATTCTGCCGGACGAACAACTGCCATCCCGATTTCAATATTCATGCGTCCTTCCAGGATATCGAGCGAGGTCATGGTCTCGCCCAAACCCACCTTCACGAAGTAGGCATCTTCGGCTTTGGCTCCGGCTAAAGCTCCGGCGCGCCACTGCTTGGTCAAAAAGTTCTCGATCATTGCTTTCACACGCACCCAGGTATTGGCATCGTTGGGTTCGAAGACCACCCACTGTGTTCCTTTTTTGATCGACTCTTCGGCGAAGTTGTAAAACCGGCGAACAGGAACATAGCGCCACTCGTTGTCATTTCCAGCCAAGGTCCGGGCTCCCCAAACCAGGGTTCCTTTTCCAAAGAAGGAGCGAATGACATTGATTGACTTTCCGGTCGAATGAACATTCAGCCCATCCTGTTCTTCGTTGGTTACTTTCTTGTCAGGACCAACCACTTCGCGGACCCCCACATTGGCAGGAGCTTTCCATACCCCACGATTACTGTCGACCCGGGCATAAATACCAGCCACTGCACCTGATGGAGGCAGGGTGACGCTCAACTTGGCCAGCTGTACCTTGATGAGGTTATACAATTCCATATCGGCCGTAATGTCGCTGAGTTTATCGCCATCGTAGCTGGTTGTACCGGCTGGAGGATCCGTTTCGGTATGGGCAATGCTCACATCACTTTCGTTGTAAACATAGGGCAATATGGTTCTCAGCCAGGGATAGTAAACCGCGCCGTATTTCAGATAATCAGTTCCCAAACTAATATTGCTCCGCAAAGTATCCGCAAAGCCGGAAGCTTGGTTGTAGGTATCCAAAATGGTAAAGCGATCCTGGAGCACTTGGCACTGAGTGAGCGCATCCTGGTACAGGCCATAAAAGTTGGCCACAGTTGAAATACCAGTCGCATCCGGAAAAACAATCAGGGTAGGTTCATCTTCCTTGGCCAGTTCGGCCAAGCCGCCATTGGCGCCCAAATCGCTTTTGGCGATGGTAGCTGAATAGTCGCCAACCGAAATAATGTAGCATGGCCCGCCCCCATTGGCAAAATACATTTGCAGCGAATAGTACATCAAAAAGTTCGATTTGGTGGCTGGCTCGGGCACTTCAATGGTGCGGGTCAAATTACCCGAAGTATCATAGGTATCGTTAATATTGACAATAATACCTGTTTCGGGCTGAGCACCGCCAAAGTATTCCTTGTATTCAAGCAAGGAAGTGATGCGCGTGGGCACGTTGGTTAAGGATTGGTTGTTCTTTTTCGCTTTCTCGGTGTAGCCGATAAAAGCCGGGATAGCAGTTTCAACCTCTGCGATAGAGGGAGGCAACAGAGAGATTTCCTCGATGTATACTCCCGGAGTTTTGTACGTTTTGGCCATAATCAGTTAAATTTTTTGAAGGTCAGAGATAAATATAAATATCAGAATAAATGGTTGCTGGATCACCCGGATCTGGCTTAATCAAGTCAGGATCAGGATTAGGCAAATCGGTTATCAGGACAGAAGCCGCATCTGTTTGGTCGCTTCGCAAAGCGATTCCTTTGATTGGTGCTTCTTTTAGGGGCATAGGACTGTTGGAAACAAAAACATGGTCTCCACTATGTGTAAATTCCCAAGGGTTGTCGGTTTCGCGAACCCCCGGGTTGGTCAATTCCAATTCATTGCGGTTGATCACTTTGTAGCGCCACAAAGTTTCCCGGCGCTTAAAGGCCAACCGATAGGTTTTGGTGGAAACCAGCCCGGCGTTGGTAAACCATTTGTAGTCGACATCGACTTGGCTAAACAGTTCGATGACGCCGAAGTAGCTGGCCAGCCCCAATTCGGCGGCGTAATAAAAACGGTCCAGTTCGCCACCGTCAAGCATGAGCTTGTAGCGTCCGGCAGAAAAGCCTTCGAGCTTAAACTGAAAGTTGTAGTGTTCATCAACCGGGGCCAGTTCCTGCGTAGCAAGCACCTCATCCGTATCCACCGAAACCAGCTCGGCAGTCTTCAACCCGGCGTTGCCATCGTGGGTATGGCTGTATACTTTGCCCGATGTCTTGATCTGATCGGCTAGCGTGGTGGTATCATTTTGATTCAACAACAAGGAATCGGAGCCGGTATTAAAAACCTCGCGCTTGTTGTTGGCCTGGTTTGAAAAATAATACACTTTGGAGGCGCCAAGATCAAAGGGTAAATTGGAGAAGTTAACAAAGCGTGGATTAGTCAGCCGCATAAAAAACACCAACTTAAAGGGCACCGAAACCGGATCTTTTTGCAGTATGCCAGTTTCATCAACAGCGGCAAACAGCCTGAAACCGCCAGCTACATCTTTCTGCTTCAGTCCCAGGTTACGCAAAGTACGCTGAGCAGCCTGTTCAGGTATAAACTGAAAGTCGCCGGATTGCAAGCCCTGGTAATAATCAGTCCAAACCTGCAACTCCACTATTTTCTGATAATTAAACAACTGCATGGCTTAGGGATTTAGGTTAGCTTCGGTAATCGGTGGCGCATCCATCTTAATGTTGTCGTCGTAAATCGCCAGCAGCTTCACTTTGTACATCACCGAGCACATCTGCTTGGCTCCGAGTGCGCCCCACAAGTTGTTTTGCTGTTCAAGGGAGAGCGTAAAAAGTTCGGCACTCAACTTAGCTACCTGATCATTTAAATCGGGATAGTTGGCTGGCGTAAACAGGCTGTGTGACTGGAAAAAGCTAATCACATGCGAAATGAATTTCAGCGATTCGCGGTAACCAAACTCATCTTCTCCGAAATTCGACGAGATTAAAACGTAGAGATTCACCATTACTTTCGGATCGGTTTTGGCAATGGTACCCTGGGGGGTTTCGCGGTACAGGTTTTGATTTTTCATTACCCGCTCTTCTTCAATGTTCACCAAGGTCATAGCCAGGTTCGAAACCTGCAATTTTCCATTTTTATCAAACATCGGAATCAATTCGACCTTATCCTCTGAACCGGTTCGTAATTTCAGGTAATTGTTGAGCTGAGTTTTTAAGAAGAAAAGTGCCAATTCAATCATATCAAAATCATTTCATGAATTTCGAAACTGAACGCTTGGTAAACGTAATGTGTTTCAGAGAAACACCTTTTTTTCTAAACCCGAAAGATGAGTAAAAGGAGGAGGATTTTCGATTAATGGATGTTGGAGCTCCTCTTTTTACGTCCGGGTAGCGGATCGTTTCACAGATAAAATAAGACTGTCCAACACCACAATAATCACACTTTACGATCTTTTTCTAATTTTATCTTGCACTAGTTAATCCCCTTTCCAACTAAAAGGTAACCAGCTTTTTTCATGTTTTTTAACTACTATTTTCAAGAGTTATCAAAATGTAATTCAGCTAAATCAAATCATAAAATGCAAGCTAGTGAGAATAAGTTCAACAAAAATGGACGATTACGCTTCGGAAAAAAAATGCAACAGTCAACACAGTTGGATATTAAAGACTAATTTGTCCGTTTCTGTAGTGATCGAGCAAAAACAGCAATCAAAAAATGCCCTCTACTACCTTTTGATTAACGATATGTTTTGTGATTTTTTTTTGACTACCTCAGACAGGAAGAAAGTGAATCGATTGATATTCCCGGAGGAATGGATTGACCTGCAAATCAAACCCTCTTTTTTACACAAACCTTATTATTTCGTTCTTAGTATCTAACTACCTGACTACTTAGATACAATCCTTAACCTTATTTACGGTTTTCGACAAAGTGCAAATTCAGACGTACGAACAAGCTCCATAATAAATAAGGTTGGATAAAAAATGATCGCTCTCTGCTCCCGGTGAAGTACAAAAAAATAAGGTTTTCAGACGAAATTCAAGGTTTATGGATAAAGCTGGAAACTGGAAACTGAGCCTTCCTCCCCTACGACATGCCCTTGAATCGTATTGTAAAATCACGTAACTTGATGTCCGCTTAGCAAATTCTGAAACAAGCCCGAAGTGGCTTTAGTAAAACGAAAACCGTTTCCAGATCGATTAAAAACTGTAAGTAAAATGAAGAAAACAAACTACCTCCTCGTATGTGTCTCCACGTTGTTGATAGCTGGTTGTGCTTCCATCCCGAAGGAATCCGTACTGCTGTCGCAAACGCTTGGCAACGACATCAACAGTTTGCACCAGGCTCATCTTCAGCTTGCCGACATCCATTTCAGAAAGATTGAAAATGAAATTAACTCCTTTGTGGATGAAGTCTATGCCCCCTTTGTCCTGAATTATGTATTGCAAGCTGAATTCGAAAGTTACCAGGCCGGTTCGCCCTCGCTGTATGGTGCCATTGAACAGGCTGGTAGTGCGGGAGGAGCAATCGCATCGCAGGAAGCTGTTGATATGATGCTCGAGTTTCAGGAAGCGGCCCGCGAACAGATCGAAAGCAAACGCGATGAACTGCTGCAGCCAATCAAAAACCAGCATCTGGACATCAGCCGCGAAATCAACCACTCGTATGCCAACGCGTCCTATGCCAACGCCAGCATTACCGCCTACCTGCAATCGCTTCAGAAATTGAAAGGTGCCCAACAGAAAGGTTTGTCGATGATAGGAATGGCCGGAGCCGACACCAGCTTTACCAATTCGTTGGTGAAACTGTCTCAACGGGTAGAAATGACCGTAAAAGCCGGAAAAAAAATTGACATCCAAAGCGACGAAGCGCTCATGCAGTTGGAGAACATATCCGATCAAATCAAAACGCTAACCATTAAAAACTAAAACGTCATGCCTGAAAATAGATTTAGTGCCTTATTTGCTGAAGCCGATGCCGCTTTTAATGGCAAATACAAAATGGAGTTGAATGAACTGGCTGGTCTCTCGAAAGAAGAAATTGACGCTGTGGCGCCAGGAACCACCGACCTGAAGATGTACCTGATCCTGACTCAAGTGGTTGAACAGGCATCGAAAAACAACCTGTCGCAAGCCCAACTAGCTGAAGACATTAAAGAACTGGGCGAGTTGGCCGTTAAAATTGCCCGAAAAGTGCCCCGGCTGGCTGCTTTGTTGTAAGCCTGATGATCATTCACCGCTGGTGAAACAGCTTGAAGCATGCGGCTGGATGAAACTGTAACTGAATACTTTCTCTTAGGTTCAATGGTGGTCATTTCATTGTCATTGATTGCCAGAGACAGGACATCTGGAATATAGATTTTGGGGGTAGCCCGAGGCTTCTGACACTGTCAGGTCTGGCATGTGTTTTCAATCAACCAACGGTTTTTGGCAACGCTTGGGGAGCAACGGCTGGTTTTTGTTTTGACGCGAAGGCGAAAAACGCTTTCTGGTTGCTTTGTTGCAATCTAAAGTTTATTTGTATTTTTGGTTTTTTTTCAAGCTTTACAATAAGTGTAACCGATGTTTGAGCAGCACGCACCATAAAGCAGCTTTGGGTTTTCATGTTCAATCATTTGATTTCAAATCAGTTCTCCAACAATGAATACAGACACCCTTCGAAAACCCAACCATTTTTTATTATCAAACGTTCTCTGCTATAACACGGCATTGAACCGAAGAAATTAAAATATGAAGAATATGAAAAGCCCCTTTCAGAAAATAACCGATGACAGACATTTTATTATTGACTGCTATGCAGAGATGTTAACCAGAATTAATGAACATGAAATAATTCCCTTAATCAACAGTCATCCGCAAGATTTTTCGGCAGTAAATGATGCCAACATCTCAATTGAAAAGGTCATCCAATCATTAAGTATTTACTTCCAACTAATGACTTTGGTAGAAGAAAATGCGGCTACGCAGTACCGAAGAAAAATGAGAAACCAAGAGAATATCATCTCCATTAGAGGTTCTTGGGCCGAAGCTTTTAAAATTTGGATCGATCAGGGTATTGATGAAGATGAAATGCTGAATGCTATTTCACAGACTCACGTCATACCCGTGCTCACAGCACATCCGACAGAAGCCAAAAGGGTTACGGTCATTGAAATTCACCGGGAATTATATTTGCTCCTGGTGCAGAGGGAAAATGTGTCACTTAGCAGGCTCGAGCAAATTGATATCAAGGAAAAGATTATTAATTTATTGGAAAGATGGTGGCGAACGGGTGAAATCTACTTGGAAAAACCAGATATCAGGGACGAAAGAGCAAATACGATTCATTATTTAAGCAAAGTTTTTCCAACCGTATTAGAGAAAAGCGACCAGCAACTGAAGGGATCCTGGATTGAAATGGGATTAAATCGAAATAAAATTAAAAATCCCGATTTGTTCCCTAAAATCAGTTTTGGGAGTTGGGTTGGTGGCGACCGCGACGGACATCCTTTTGTAACCCCTGGCATCACGCAAGAAACCTTATTGCTGCACCGAAAGAAGGCACTTTCGCTCATTAAGTCGCAATTGATGACTTTAGCCAGCAAGCTTTCTGTTTCAGCCATTAGCAACCCTGTTCCGTTTTTCTTATCCGAAACGGTTGAGAACAAATCAAAAGCATTGGGCACCTCGGGCGAAAAAGCTGTACGCCGAAACCCTTATGAGCCATGGAGACAATACGTGAGCTTGGTTTTATTGCAGCTGGAAAATACGATTGCTGAAAAAAACACCGATGCCAATGCCTATTACAGATCAAGCAAAACGTTGGCTGAAGACCTTAAATTCCTGCGAAGAATTCTTGTTGAAAATGGCATGAAAGGCCTGTCCGAAGACATCCTGTTTCCAATAGAACGAGCAGTCAGTTGTTTTGGGTTTCACCTTGCGAAACTGGATATCAGACAGAATAGCGCCTTCCACGATAAAGCCATTTCACAAATCCTGCGTTCAAACGGTGAAAAAGACCATGATTTTGAAAAATGGGATGAAGCGAAACGTGTCAGCTTCCTGAATAAAGTACTTGAAAGTCACTCACTGATCACTGACATTACGGTTTCGTATGGAGCTGAAGCAGACAATGTATTAGACTGTTACCGGGTTGTTCGCCATCACATCAATCAATATGGTTCCGACGGCATTGGCGCTTTCATTGTCAGTATGACAAGGAGTCTGAGCGATTTGCTTGTGGTATATCTTTTCATGCGCGAAACCCAGTTGCTTAACACCAACATTCGCGTGGTACCGCTCTTGGAAACCATCGAAGACCTTCATCATGGGCCAAAAATATTGGAAGAATTCCTGCAACATCCAATCACAAAGCAAAGATCTTCCAACATGGCACATAAACAGGAAGTGATGCTGGGATATAGCGACAGCAATAAAGACGGTGGCACGATTGCCAGTAAATGGAATTTATTTAAGGCCGAAAATGAATTGGCGGCAGTAGGAAGAAAAAATCATACCGATGTTTACTTCTTCCACGGAACCGGAGGAACCATCAGCAGGGGTGGCGGAAAGTATCACCGCTTTTTGGAAAGCATGCCCACCAATACGGTAAATGGAACCATCAAGATTACGGTTCAGGGAGAATCTGTTGCCCAGCAGTTTGGTAATCCCCTCACAGCAACCTACAACTTAAATGCTTTGACCTCGGGAGTAGCCCGACAAACAATTAAAAGTAAGACCAGCGCCAACAAAGAAGACTATCCTTATGAAACCATGGAGTTTCTAACGCAAAAGTCATTCGAGCATTACAGAAACTTAATTGAAACACCGGGATTCATTAATTTTTACAGCAAAGCAACGTGTATTGACGTACTGGAGAAAAGTAAAATTGGTTCGAGGCCCGCAAGAAGAACCGGAACGAGAACATTGAATGACCTGAGAGCAATTCCCTGGGTGTTTAGCTGGAACCTTTCGCGAATTACCATTACGGGTTGGTATGGGCTTGGTGAAGCTTTGAAAATATTGAAAGCCGAAAGACCAGAAGCGTACAAAGAATTAAAGAAGTTGATCAAGGATTGGAATTTCTTCAAGTTTTTAATGATCCAAACCGAAACCAACCTGATTCTTTCCAATGTGGAAATGATGAAGCTTTATGCCGAACTGGATGATGATGCTGATGAAAGAGCATCGTTTATGAATAAAATCCTGACCGATTATGAAAACGGATTGGCGATGATTGAAGATCTTTTTGGAGAATCGTCAGCAGCGAGAAGAAAAGGACAGTACGACAACTTGAAATGGAGGGACGCGAAATTAAAAATTCTCCACCAGCTCCATATCAAATACCTAAAACAATGGCGCAGCATCAGCGATGAAAACAGCATTGAGAAAGACACCATGCTAACCAAATTGCTGAGTTTAATTAACTCATTATCCAGCGGCTTGAAGAACACCGGGTGAAAACCAAATGAGCAACTATTCAACTTGCCCTGTTGTAAGGAAATATTCTTGGCAATCGCAGTAATTTAAGATTTTAGCCATAAACAGCACCAAACAACAAATGGAAATCAGGACTTTCTGGGAAGGTCAATATCTAAAAACAGTCGAACAGAATATCCTGACATTTGGGAAAGAGCTTATCGTCGAAGGCTTTATTACCGGGCTTGATCAGAATCGTGTTGCGCTGAATGTTCACTACGCGATGAGCTTATCATCCGATTGGCATTTGATCAGTGCCTCTATTGTAAAAAACGGGACAGACCTCTTTTCGATCCTCAAATCAGACGGTAAATGGATCGTTAACAATCAGGAAAGATCCGATCTGGCGGATTGTGTGTTTATCGACATCAATATTTCTCCATTTACCAATTCCCTACCCATCAACCAATTGGATTTTAGCAAAAGTGCTGAACACAAAATAAAAGTCGTTTTTGTTGATGTCCTCCAACCGGAAGTCGATTTGTCCAATCAACGTTATACCTGGCTCGATGATACTCATTACACCTATAAAAATCTTGATTCCGGATTTACAAGGACTATTGAAGTGGATCGACTGGGATTGGTAGTAGCCTATCCGGGTATATGGAAAAGGCTTCATAGCATTTAATCTAAAGGAACACTGCAATTTCTTCCCCAGTGGTTGAACAAAAACACACGATAGACAGACACACCCATATGATGACCAGCCATAACGACCGGATAAACAGCCAAAACAGCGTTGAAAGACAAAAAAAGCTTCGCCGCACGAGTGAAACGCCTCGCCTCCAGATAGAGTAGGTCTGCCGCACGACAAAAATCCCTTCGCCATATTGCAAAAAAGGGCTTCAGCGATACACACCAGCGTTTCCGCAATCGGTTGCCTTTCTTCTGCCTGGCGCCAGCAGACAGAATTTTCCGGAAAGATGCTTGACACTGGATGCTGCCCATTTGAAGAGTCATCCTGGACTTGATTCAGGATCTGCCAGCGAGTTAATGCCCGATATTGGACAAGCTGAAAACTGCGACTGATCATTGGCTTCTCTTATTTTGAATGAAAACAAATAAGCACTGGCTAAATAATTAATTCTGTAAGATTATGTAACTTGTGCAACTGAAACCGAAAAACTGAATTTGTGAAACTACAAAACGACATTAGGCTTCGGCAAACCATATACGATGAACAACTGGCTGTACAGCTTTTGTTTGATTGTGATTCAGAAATATTGTCTGCATCAAGCAAACCTTCGAAACCGCAAACAATAATCAGAATAATATAGGGATGTATGTGCTTAACACATTTTGATAAAAATAAAATAACTAAACCAAAAAAAACAATCACAAATGGATCAAAAACAATCTTTTAACCTCAATGCTGATTTTATGGGTGGTTTCAGCGCCATTTTTATGAAATTGGTGTTTGTAATTATCGCCGTTTACCTGCTGATGATGGTGTTGAATTTCCTGCGCGATAAATTCATTCTTCCCGAACCAAATCAAAAGAAGGACGATATCTCAGACCTGCTGGTAATCTTAAATAAATTATTTTATGTCTCGGGTTTTGGTTTTGTCATCGCCAATGTTTTTCAATTTCTGTTCTCACAAATTAACAGTCGCCACAACAGCATGGGCACCATGAGTTTTCGAGGCGAATGGGATTACCTGACTTTTGGCATTATCATCATCTTTATTGGCATCGGATTTAAGGTTGCTCATAAGGTTTTGGAGAAGAACAGGCTTGAATAGGAACCTCCTTGTTCTTTGAAAACATGCTTAAGTGGGGCGACAGTTAGTAACAATAATACCTTATAGAAGAAACCAAAACACAACAAGTAGATAACACAACTCGATTCAAAATAGATTAAATCATAAACCAAAAACTAAAAAAGATGGGTGCAATGTTTATTCTTCCGATTCTGATCGGCTTTGTTTACCTGGCAATTATTGCCGGAGTTCTTTACTTGATTTACACTTGGGTGGCCAAATTTATTCGGCTCAAACAGGAGCATAACGACTTGCTGCGGGAAATCGTAAAAAAAATGGATCGCCCAACAGATGGAACGTTAAACCGCAACGAATAACAACGCCGGATGGATGATTTAACAATACTCTTAATCGTGTTGACGGCCATTCTTTGGGTTTGGGCAGTATATGACATTCTTCGTTCCGCAAACCGGAACCGCTTAGCCTTGAGTTGGCTTTTAGTCGTCATCTTCTGCCCCATCATCGGGTCAATTGCTTATTTCCATATGAACCCAAGATCAAGAAGATCATGATCCACCTGCTAAAGATCGCTGTTAAACATGGTAAATTCCTCTGTGGTTGAGACTGGATGCTGGATGCTAGCAGCTTATTTTGAATGAAAATAAACTATGCCCAATGGCTGAATGAAAATAAATGACAGAATGAAAGGATTTAAACTAACAATCAATGATCACACCATTTCAGGAGGCGTTGAACAGGGAACCGTTTTCTTGTTGGTCACCCAGGTTCGCGACGAAATACAACTTGATTTTTTGGGAAGTGATGACGTGACGAACCAAATCTATAAATGGACAGACGGTTATCCGGTAAAGCCGGGCGATAAGCTGCAGATCCATTTCACAACAATTGAATCGCGTTCGAAACCGGTAGCGATCAGTGAAAAACCTCCCCTCGAGGATCACCGCTTGGAAGAATACCTGCAACTAAAACAACGATTGTATGAAAAAGGACTTATCTAATCTTGGCTTAGAGCTGAAACAATCAGCCAAACTAATCGCAGCACCTTTTGACTATGAGGGAGTGCTAACCATCACCATCACCAAACGGAGAAATGACAAAGTGGAACTGCGGTTTGGAGGAATGAATGAAGCGATGGAAATGCTGGACTACCACGAAGGCAACTTATCGCTTGATGAGATGATAACTATTACATGTAAAGAAGTCGGGGCAATACAGCCTCCAACAAATAGGGGCCCATTTACTTGCGAGCG
Organism: uncultured Sunxiuqinia sp.; assembly: GCF_963974515.1. GTDB lineage: Bacteria > Bacteroidota > Bacteroidia > Bacteroidales > Prolixibacteraceae > Sunxiuqinia. The sequence continues at coordinate 145,656 of NZ_CAXBDD010000002.1, forward strand.
TCCTGCACCAACCGATGAGGAGGAACTGGAAAGATACCTGCAACTAAAAGCAGAACTTGAAAAAGAAGGCTTGATATAATATAAACCCGCTGCCAGTGGCTGGCCGAAACCGAAAACTTGGACTGAACTCTGGATACTTCCAGCTCGCTACTTATTATGAATGAGACTAAATTATGCTCGCTTGCTGAATGATTATAGATAATCACATAGCCTGTGGAATGGGAAACAAGATGATGATGAAATCCCATAAAGATTGAAATGGCAAAATGACTGACCCGACACCCAAACATTACCCCTCCATTGCTCAGAGCTTTGGGGTAACCGGAATCGTAATATTAGGAATGCTGCTGCTTATTCCGGTGATGGTTGCATTAAACAACCTAATTAGCAAAGAGGCCTCCATGCTCATCTACTACCTGCTGTCCATTGGAATACCTTGCTGGATTGTAATTCAAATTAAAAAATCGAAGACAGGCAATTCTTCCTTCAGCCTAACCATTGAAAACAAACGGATTATCCCATGGATTATTTTGGGAACAATCGCACTGCTCTGGGGTGTCATTTCGCCAATTGCGAGTACCATACCCATGTCGGATGAAATTAAGAAAGCATTCATGGACTTTGCTGGTAAAACCGGGCTTTATTCTTTTATGCTCATGGTTATCGCAGCCCCCATTCTCGAAGAGATCCTATTTCGGGGCATCATACTTGATGGACTGCTAAAAAAGTACAGCCCCCTGAAATCGATATTGGTGTCCAGTTTTCTTTTCGGGTTCGTTCATTTAAATCCATGGCAATTTGTTTCCGGTTTTGTGATTGGTATTTTCGCTGGCTGGGTTTACTATCAAACACGTAGTTTACTGGCAGCCATCATTATTCATGCTTCGGCCAATTTAAACGGATTTTTGGCAAGAATCTTCATGGATGCTGATGCGGCCATGAACGACTCGCTGATTGAAACGTATGGTGGAACCGGCAAGTTAATCCTGGCTATTTCCGCCTCACTGGTCGTGATTGCGATTTGCATTTACTACCTGGACAAGGCGTTCAAAAAACGAAAAATAAAAGTGGTGCTGAATGAGCCGGATGCAGACTTGGAATTGGGTAATACGGGTGAAACCAATGCATAAGACTTTCCGGATGACTGGCAAGTTTAAAAATACTACCATGAAGAAAACGCTGTTCCTTTTCTTACTTTCAATCTCAATCCACACCCTTGGACAAGAACACCTGATTGGGGTACAAGGTGGATTGAATTTGACCAATATCACCGACAACGCGTTCTTTGATAACAGCAATACAAAAACCGGCTTTATCGGAGGGATCAATTATACCATCAAGATTTCTGATCGATATCAAATCGGAGTGGACGCCTTATATGCACAACAAGGATATATTAGCAAATTCATTGCTATAGAAGAATATGGGCATCAGACCGGAGTTGAAGATTCTAAATTCAACCATGACTATTTCAGCCTACCCCTGAAAATCGGCTATGAAATGGGCGAGAAAATAAAGATCATCCCGTGGATTGGCCTGGTTCCATCTTTCTTGATCAAGGCAGAATCAATTATTCCCAGATTTGACGATTCGGGAAATGTTATTGGTCATGAAACAGTTAATGCCAGGTATGCTATTTCTAAATTTGATTTCGGAGGGCTCCTTGAATTGGGATTTGAAAGTCGATTAACCAGCAATCTATTTTTCTGTCCGGCCCTGACGTACCGACATAGTCTAAGCACTTTTTCGAACTCAAACTACTTTGAAGATAGCAAAATTAGACATTATGGGTTGTCGATTGCCGTGGGAATGAAGTATCGACTAAAAACCAGGTAAGCGGGAATCACTTTAAAATTTTGTGGATAATTGACATTACCCTATTCAAAAAGACTTATTCCCTGTTCCGACCTCTTATGTAGCTTTGTTAAAAATTCTCCTATCGCACTTTATTCGCCTTATTTTTATATTCAGTCTTCGTCAAATAAGGTCAATAAGGTTGTGGTTTCTATGTTAATCCCTAGCTTCGAAGGTTTAAGGAAGAAGAAAAAAGGTTCTATTAGAAGATTGTTTGATCTTGCAGCTCAGATTTCCACCCTAAGAATTTAGAGTGACCCGTAAACGGCCCCACTATAATCAAAGAAATCAATCTGCTCAATGGCTATGAATCCGTCTGTGTACCACTGTGGTTAAGACAGGAACTGGATGCCTGCTTGATGAGTAGTCCTTAACTCGTTTCGGGATCTGCCAGCAAGTTGGAAAATGGAAGATTGGAGATGCTCGATGTTGGATACTTGATAAAACTGAAAACGACTGAACACTTTATTCTCCCCTTCCAGGGAAATTCTTCGTGCCTTCGAGTCATTGTGTTTAATTTTTCCGTCAGCAATCTCGATCCCAATACCCATGGTTGGACCTTTAGAATTTGGAACATAGATTTTGGAATTTCACGAGATGGTTATTGGTCATTAAGATCGTTTATCCCTGGTGGTTGGATAAAACGAAAGGCGACTGCGCCTGAAAACTGCGACTTTTTCGTTCTTCCTTAACATTGAGTTTACAAAAGGGCGTCCTTGTGTAGACCCCTTTTAAATAAGGATTTATTCACTGACCGTTGCTGGAGAAATCTTTATATTTGCGGCAAACTTCAGAGCACTATTTATTCTAATTCACTATTATGAAGCAAATAAAATACATTACTCCACAAGAAGCAGTAAAAGTCATAAAATCCGGCGATCGTGTTCACCTCAGCAGTGTGGCTGTCACACCCCATACGCTGATCAGACCAATGGTTGAGCGCGGACGTTCCGGAGAACTTTACGATGTAAAAATCCAGCACATTCACGTTGAAGGCGATGTTGAGTATGCCAACCCCGAGTTTGAAGGCATTTTCGTTTCGGAACAATTTTTTGTTGGCGGAAACCTGCGCAAGCAAACCCAGGCTGGCTATGCCGATTACATCCCGGTGTTTTTGAGCGAAACACAAAAGCTCATTCGCGAAGGCTACCTGAAAGTGAATGTGGCTATGGTTATGGTTTCAACACCCGACAAGCATGGCTTTGTATCGCTGGGTACTTCGGTTGATGCCACCAAAGCGGCTATTGAATGTGCCGACGTGGTGATTGCAGCCGTTAACCCTAACGTACCAAGAGCCTGGGGCGATGCCATGATCAGCATTGATGAAATTGACTTGTTTGTTGAAGACGACAGCCCCCTTTACGCCCACGGCATGGCTCCTCTAACAGACACCGACATTCAGATTGGTAAGAATGTCGCTGAGCTGGTGGAAGATGGCGCTTGCCTGCAAATGGGTATTGGTGGAATTCCAAACGCTGTATTGGCACAGTTGGGAAACCACAAAGACTTAGGAGTACACACCGAAATGTTTGCTGATGGGATTCTTCCGTTGGTCGAAAAAGGTGTGGTAACCGGAAAACACAAAGCCATTGACAAAGGCAAGATGGTAGCTTCGTTCCTGATGGGGACAAAAGAATTGTATGACTTTATTGATGATAACCCGATGGTGGCCATGATGGATGTGGCCCATACCAACAATGTTCATGTGATTCGTCAAAACGATAAGGTGACTGCAATCAATTCTGCACTGGCTATTGACCTGACCGGCCAGGTTTGTGCCGATTCAATCGGAATTAAACATTACTCTGGTGTTGGCGGACAGATTGACTTTATCCGTGGCGCAGGCCATTCAAGAGGCGGAAAACCCATTATCGCTTTACCATCCGTAACAGCCAAAGGGGTTTCCAAAATCAGCCCTATTCTGATGCCCGGATCAGGTGTAGTGAGTACCCGTGCCAACATGCACTGGGTGGTTACGGAGCATGGAGCGGTTAACTTATATGGTAAAACCATGCAGGAACGCGCCCGTCTTTTAATTTCAATTGCACACCCTGCCCACCGCGAAGAGCTGGACAAGGCTGCCTTTGAGCGTTTTGGTTCACACTTTCATTTTGTACAAGAAAAATAACAATCATAGAACAGGTCAAGAGGCAGGACGATCACCTGCCTCTTGTTAAGTTTGCATAGCGAAACAAAAGCGTCAATTTTTTTTCTTTCTTTTTCGAATTTTTGAGCAATTTGTTTAAAAATATGCATTCAAGCCATTGATCCACATTAAAACTCAAAATAATCACTTTATAAAAAATAATCGATCATGGGAGTAACACATATTGAACACATTGGAATTGCAGTCAACAGCTTGGAAGAAGCCATTCCGTACTATGAAAAGGTACTGGGGCTCAAGTGCTACGCGATTGAAGAAGTAGCCGACCAGAAAGTGAAAACCGCCTTTTTTAAGGTAGGTGACACCAAGATTGAATTGTTGGAGTCGACCGATCCGCAAGGCCCGATTGGGAAGTTTATTGAAAAGAAAGGACAGGGAATTCATCACCTGGCCTTTGCCGTCGACAACGTGAATGAAGCCTTGACACAAGCTTCGGACAACGGCATTCAGCTGATTGATCAAACCGCCCGAAAAGGAGCCGAAGGCTTAAACATCGGATTTTTACATCCTAAATCAACCCTCGGTGTATTGACCGAGTTTTGCAGCGAAAAATAAAAACCAAACATTTATTACTACATAATGAGCAATCAAGATAAAATCAACAAACTAATTGAGTTGCGTGCGGAAGCCAAGCTTGGCGGCGGCATCAAACGAATTGAAGCCCAACACGACAAAGGTAAATTTACCGCCCGCGAACGCATTGAAATGCTGCTCGACGAAGGCAGCTTTGAAGAGTTCGACATGTTTGTCACTCATCGCTGTACCAACTTTGGCATGGAAAAAAACAAAGTAATGGGCGATGGTGTAGTCACCGGACACGGAACCATTGACGGACGCGTTGTTTACGTCTTCTCGCAGGACTTCACCGTATTTGGAGGCTCGCTCTCTGAAACTTTTGCACAAAAGATCTGCAAAGTGATGGACATGGCCATGAAAGTTGGCGCGCCGGTTATCGGAATCAACGACAGTGGCGGTGCTCGAATCCAGGAAGGAGTAACCAGCTTGGCAGGTTATGCCGAAATCTTTGAACGCAACATTTTGGCTTCAGGGGTGATTCCACAAATCTCCGCCATCTTCGGCCCTTGTGCCGGTGGCGCCGTCTACTCTCCTGCCCTTACCGACTTCATCATGATGACCGAGGAAAACTCTTATATGTTTGTTACCGGACCAAAAGTTGTGAAAACGGTTACCGGCGAAGACATTTCCATCGAAGATTTGGGTGGTGGTAAAGTTCACGCTTCTAAATCAGGTGTTTCGCACTTCCTGGTTGAAAATGAAGAAGAAGGAATTTTGGTGATACGCAAACTGCTGTCGTACCTTCCGCAAAACAACCTGGAAGATGCACCGACAACCGAGTGCGACGATCCTATTGACCGCCTGGAAGATTCACTGAATGAAATTATCCCGGATAACCCGAACCAGCCGTACGACGTGAAAGACGTGATTTATTCGCTGGTTGACTATGGTGAGTTTTTGGAAGTACACCGCAACTACGCGAAGAACATCGTTGTAGGTTTCGCCAAATTCGACGGACAACCCGTTGGTATTGTTGCCAACCAACCCAACTACCTCGCCGGGGTATTGGATATTGAAGCCTCAAGAAAAGCGGCTCGATTTGTTCGCTTCCTCGACAGTTTCAACATTCCCATCATCACCTTGGTTGATGTTCCCGGATTCTTGCCCGGAAGTGGACAGGAATACGGTGGAATTATCATTCATGGTGCCAAACTGATGTTTGCCTATGGCGAAGCTACTGTTCCAAAAATTACCATTACCCTTCGTAAATCGTACGGTGGAGCACATGATGTGATGTCGTGCAAGCAACTGCGCGGCGACTTAAACTACGCCTGGCCATCGGCCGAAATTGCAGTGATGGGCGCTGCCGGAGCTGTTGAAGTGCTGGAAGGACGCAAACTCATGTCAATTGAAGATCCGGAAGAACGGGCTGAATTCAAAGCCCAACACGAGATCGAGTACAAGGAAAAGTTTGCCAACCCATACCAAGCTGCTGCTTACGGATACATTGACGATGTGATTGAACCGAGAAACACCCGAATCCGTATTATTCGCGGACTTCAAAGTCTGGCCACGAAAAAACTGGTCAATCCACCAAAGAAACATTCAAACATTCCATTATAACCGAATAAGTATGAATAATCTACTAATCTTTTTGTCACCACTCATGGATTTCGGCTGGACTGTTGCCTTGGTTGGCTTTATGATCGTATTTGTCGCTCTGGCCCTTTTGGTCATTGTATTTTTGCGTCTTCCGAAGCTGATCAACATGAACTTCAAAAAGAAACAACAGAAGCCTAAAAAGCACCACTGTGAAGATAAGGACAAAGAATGCCACATTGAAGGAAATGTGACAGCTGCCATTGGCATGGCTCTTTTTCTCTATTTCAAAAATCAACACGACGAAGAAAGCAATATTGTAACTATTAAAAAGGTTCGCAAAGCCTATTCGCCCTGGAGTTCAAAAATTTATAGTGTGACCAACAACTGGCCGCGATAACCCATGTATTGCTAAATAAGATAACAAATGAAAAAATATAAATTTACCATAACCGGCGATGAATACGATGTCCATATCAAAGAGATCGAGGACAACATTGCCACCATCGAAGTGAACGGTACGAAGTACGAAGTCGTCATTCAAGGCGAAGTGAAATCGACCAAAACACCAAGGCTCGTGCGTAAACCGGTTGTTCAGCAACCTGGCGAAGGCCTGATTAAAAAACAACAATCAGGAGGAGGAACCACTGTAAAAGCGCCCCTGCCGGGGACCATCTTCAAAATCAATGTTGCGGTTGGCGACCAGGTGAAATCGGGCGACAAACTGCTGGTGATGGAAGCCATGAAAATGGAAAATCAGATCCTTGCGGAAAAAGATGGCCAAATTTCTGTCATCAAAGTCAAAGAAGGAGATGCCGTTTTACAGGATGATGTTTTATTGGAAATTAGCTAAAAGACCCTGCGAATAATGAAAAAAATAGGCCTTATAATCGCTGCGTTACTGTTACTTCTCCCCTCTTTTATGAGGGCTGATGAAAACAGTGATTTAGCGAAGACGATCATAAGCGGAAAATGGATTAACCGAAGCGACGGTTACGTGGCTTCGCCAACATTCAATCCCAAAGTAGATAAAAAGGAAGATTTTGATTCGGCCAAGCGCTACAAAACGCTTTCTTTTTCAAGCGACTATACCTTCACGATGGATTCGCTGAAACAACGCTATTCAGGCAAATGGAACCTAGACGACGGAAAGATCGTCATGGATTTCAATCCAAAGGTGGTGACCCATCTGAACAAGAATATGGATCCGAATGCCCAAACCAACGCGTATGTAACCACAGACGAATTGCTGGACCTGGGCAAGCGTGAGTTAAGTTTGAACAATGGCAAGCTGACGGGCGATGGCTACGAATACAAAAACTATTCGGGTGCTATCTCGGGTTTGTTTAACTTTTATGAGTTCTCCGGTTTTGCCAATGCCACCTGGAAGCACATGCTGATGATGTGTATTGGGTTCATCTTTATCTTTCTGGCTATTAAATACGACTTTGAACCGCTGTTGTTGGTGCCGATTGGTTTTGGAATTTTGATTGGTAACATTCCGATGTTTCAGGCTGTTGACTTCAACCTGAAACTGGGAATTTACGAGCCTGGTTCGGTGATGAACATCCTGTATCAAGGGGTGGTTCAAGGCTGGTATCCACCGCTCATTTTCCTGGGCATTGGTGCCATGACTGACTTCTCGTCGCTCATTTCCAATCCTAAGCTGATGTTGCTGGGAGCAGCCGCGCAAATTGGTATTTTCCTGACTTTTTTGGGAGCACTTTGGCTGGGCTTTGCTCCACCCGAAGCGGGTGCCATTGGTATTATTGGTGGCGCTGATGGTCCTACTGCGATCTTCATCTCATCGAAGCTGGCCAATGGTGTTAACGTCATGGCCAATGGTCAAGTTGTTCAAAACCTGATTGGACCCATCGCGATTGCTGCTTATTCTTACATGGCTTTGGTTCCGGTAATTCAACCACCAGTCATCAAATTGCTGACCAGCAAGAAAGAGCGTCTGATCCGGATGAAACCTCCACGGGCAGTTTCCAAACTGGAAAAGATATTGTTCCCCATTGTTGGTTTAATTCTAACAGCTTACATTGCACCTTCAGCCCTTCCGCTGCTGGGTATGTTGTTCTTCGGAAACTTGCTGAAAGAGTCGACAGTCACCAAACGTTTGGCTGATACGGCAAACTTTGCCCTGATCAACACGATTACTATCTTGCTCGGAATCACCGTTGGCGCATCCACGCAAGCCGATATTTTCCTGACTCCTTCATCCATTAAAATCTTTATTCTTGGTGCAGTTTCATTCGTTATTGCAACTGCCGGAGGTGTTATTGGTGCGAAAATTATGAACCTGTTCTATAAAAAGGAGAACCGGATCAATCCTATGATTGGAGCTGCTGGTGTGTCTGCCGTTCCCGACAGCGCCCGCGTAGTGCAAACCATGGGACTGAAAGAAGATCCAACCAACCACTTGCTGATGCATGCTATGGCCCCCAATGTTTCAGGGGTAATTGGTTCAGCAATTGGTGCGGGGATCCTGCTCAGTTTTTTGATGTAAAAAGCCATTTCAATAATTTAAAAGGTTGTTCTCGAAAGGGAACAACCTTTTTTTGTATTATTGTATTCGTAAACCTAAAAAAACCATACCAATGAAGAAATTTATCCTCGCTTTGATTGCTATTGCTTTCCTTTTTACGGCGCACACACAACCCAGTAAAGACTTTCCGACAAAAACACTGAACGTGTTGGTGTTCTCCAAAACTGTTGGTTGGAAACACCAATCCATTTCAAGTGGAATTAAAATGTTTAGCGACCTGGCCCTAACAGAAGGCTGGAACCTGACGGCTACCGAAGACGCCAAGCTATTTACAGTGGATTTCCTGGTTAATTTTGATGTGGTGGTCTTTTTAAATCCAACACAGGACGTACTCAGTGAGCAACAGCAGAAAGCTTTTCAAACCTTTATGGAAACCGGCAAAGGCTTTGTTGGTATCCATGCTTCGGCTGATTGCGAATATGATTGGGAGTGGTACGGAAAATTAAACGGTGCCTACTTTTTGACCCATCCTCCGGCACAGGAAGGAAAAGTTATTTTTGAAGATTTCGACCACCCTTCCATGGAACCGTTTAAAGGAATGGACAGCTACACCACCTTTGATGAGTGGTACAGCTTCAAGTCCAATCCACGCGAAAAGGTACATGTACTGGCACGTCTGGACGAATCGACCATTACCAAGGCAGATAACGACAAGTGGAAAATGGAAGACCACCCACTGATCTGGTGGCAGGAATTTGATGGCATTCGTTCTTTCTATTCAGTATTCGGACACACCCACGAAGCTTTTCAGGATCCTAAGATTCAGGCGCATTACGCCGGAGCGGTTAACTGGGCGGGAAGAAGGT
>NZ_CAXBDD010000003.1:0-141658 GCF_963974515.1 uncultured Sunxiuqinia sp.
GTAAAATATTTCCCCATCAGATCAGGATTGATTCCAGCTTCATTCTTTATTTTCTTAGTTTTGCTACTCAAATAGAAATTCACGCATGCACATTCAGAATTTATCGCTGGTTAATTTTAAGAATTTCGAGGAAGCGGGTTTAAGCTTTTCGTCCAACCTGAACTGTTTTATCGGCAACAATGGAGCCGGAAAAACCAATTTGATGGATGCCATTTATTACCTGTCGTTCTGCAAAAGTTTTTCCAATTCGGTTGACGGATTGAATATCAGGCATGACAACGATTTTTTTGTGATTCAGGGAAAGTATCAGCGTTTAGATAATGAGGAGAATATTTATTGTGGATTGAAGCGCGGCCAAAAAAAACATTTTAAACGAAATAAGAAGGATTACAAAAGACTTTCGGAGCACATTGGTTTGTTACCGTTGATTTTGATTACTCCTTCAGATAATGACCTGATTATGGGCGGTAGCGATGAGCGCCGACGCTTTCTTGATTCTTTGATTTCGCAGTACGACCAGGTTTACCTGGACAACCTGATTCGGTATAACCGGGCTTTGCTGCAGCGAAATAAGCTGTTGAAGCATTTTGCTAGTGAACGCTTTTTTAATGAGGAAAGCCTCAGCGTTTGGAGCGACCAGTTGGCTCATTACGGACAGTTGATTCATGAAAAGAGGATGGAGTACCTGGAAAAGTTCCAACCCATATTCCAGCATTACTACGAGCTGATTTCGTCGGGAAAAGAGCGTATTGAAATGGTGCACGAATCGACCCTTTATGAAGGCAATTTTGAGCAGCAGTTGCAGGAATCGGTTGGAAAAGACCGCATGTTGCAATATACTTCGGTGGGAATTCATAAAGACGACATTCTTTTTAATCTCGGCGAATACCCGATTAAGAAAATCGGTTCGCAGGGACAAAAGAAAACATACTTGGTGGCATTAAAGCTAGCCCAGTTCGACTTTATTAAGGAATTGGCAGAGATGACACCAATTTTGTTGCTGGATGATATTTTCGACAAGCTGGACAAACATCGGGTGAAACAAATCGTAAAGTTAGTTGCTGACGACCATTTTGGCCAGATTTTCATCACCGATACCAATCGCGAGCATTTAGACCAGATGATTGCCGAAATTGATGCTGATTATAAAATTTTTCAGGTGGTTGACGGAACGGTAAACGAAGTTAAAAAATGAGACGAAGCAACACACAAAAACTAAGCGATGTACTCAAAGATTACATTGAGGAAAATAAATTGCACAAGAAACTGACCGAAGTCGATTTGATTGCTTCGTGGGAGAAAGTGGTGGGACGAACTATTGCTCGCTATACGGAGTCGCTTCGAATAAGCAACGGCACTTTGTTTGTGAAAACCAGTTCGCCGGCTTTGCGTAGCGAATTAGTTATGATGAAACAGCAATTGAAAACCCGCTTGAACGAACAAGCCGGTGAGGCAATTGTAAAAGATATTGTGTTTCGCTAATACCGCTCGAGCTTAGAAAAGAAAAAGTCGCTTTCAATTTGTGCATTTTCATCGCTGTCAGAACCATGGACAGCATTGTGCGATTTCGACTCCGCATACAATTTCCGGATGGTTCCTTCTTCGGCATCAGCCGGATCAGTGGCTCCAATCAACTTTCTAAAATCATTAACAGCATTTTCTTTTTCAAGAATCATGGCTACGATGGGGCCTGAACTCATAAAAGTTGTTAAATCTTCATAAAAGGGTTTGTCCTTGTGTACGGCGTAAAACTCACCAGCCTGATCTTTAGTGAGCTGAGTCATTTTTATAGCGCGGACCTTAAAGCCTGAATCGGTGATTTTCTGAATAATTGGTCCTGTAAAGTTGTGTTCAACGGCAACGGGCTTTATTATAGTAAGTGTTTGGTTATCATTCATTTTAATTTATTTTTTGGAAGTGAAACACACCAAACGAATTTAGAAAATAAATTAACTAAAAGTAAATGCAGGATGCATTATTTTTATATTTGTACTCGAATTGAAAAAAAATCGTCTTGAAAGAACTTGATATAGAAATAATTAAATCATTTAGAGAACTGATTTCCAAGCCAAATCAGAAGGTTCTTATCTTACCTCATGTCAATCCGGATGGTGATGCTGTGGGGTCGGCACTGGGGCTTTCACGCGTGTTGAAGAACTCAGGAATTCTGGTTGAGGTGATTTCTGTGAACGATTACCCGGAATTTTATTATTGGATGGCCGGCCATGAGCAGGTGACATTTTATTCGAAGAAACCCAAGAAAATCAGGCAGCTTTTTCAGGAATCTGATCTGTTAATCTGCCTTGATTTTAATCATATGTCGCGAACCGGCGATTTGAAATCGTTGGTTGAGAATTATGCGAAGCCCCGTGTTTTGATCGATCATCACCCTTATCCACAGGACTTTCCGGATGTACTGATTTCGCACCCGGAATGTTCATCGACTGCCGAGTTGGTTTATCACGTGCTCAGGGCAATGGATTTTGAAAAGTATCTCGACCGCGAAGCAGCCGAGGCTTTGTTTTGCGGCATCATGACCGACACCGGATCGTTCGATTACAATGTCTCTGATCCGCAAACGTTTCAAACGGTGGGTGAGCTTTTGAAATTTGGGATTGATCAGGATTACATTCACGCAAAGGTTTTTGACAATTATTCAGCCGACCGTATGCGCTTGTTGGGTTACTGTTTAAACGAGTGCATGGAGGTTTTTCCGGAATATCATGCCGCGGTGATGTATTTGTCGAAAGAAACCCAGAAAAAATTTAACTTTGTCCCCGGCGATAGCGAAGGCTTTGTTAATTATCCTTTGTCAATCAAGGGAATTCACTTTAGTACGCTCTTCACAGAGCGGGATGACATGGTGAAAGCTTCGTTCCGATCGAAAGGCGAATTTCCCGCCAATGAGTTTGCTTCCGAAAATTTTAATGGCGGAGGACATCGCAACGCAGCTGGAGGAGAGGTTTATGGATCATTAACGGAAACGCTGGATCGATACCGCAAACTATTGCCGGCTTATCAGGAATTGTTGGTTAAAACAAAATCAAAAGGATGAAACAAATGAAACGGATCAAATTTTTACTCATAGCAATTGTATTAATTGCCGCTTACTCGTGCTTCGACGATCCCGTGGAGCAAGAGCAAATTGATTATACGCCGGCACGCGAAGCGGCACTGTTGGCCGAATATATCGATACGCTGGAGGAACGTGATTATAATGTGGATACTGCAGCAGTTGGAATTTACTATGTCATAGCTGAAACCGGCGAGGGGGCCTATGTTCAGGTCGGCGATTCAATCGGTATCGAATATACTGGATTCATACCCGAGAATGGGTATGTTTTTGATACTTCGGCCAAGCATTATGTCAACGGACTTTGGAAATTCAGGTACATTCCGGGAGAAGGTTTAATTCCTGGTTTTGAGGCTGCTTTGTCGTTATTGAATGAAGGCACTGAAGGCTTGTTTATTATCCCTTCCGGCATGGCTTATGGAGCAACTGGTTCAGGAGCAATTCCCCCTTATACCACCATTGCCTTTCAAATTAAACTTGTTGCGATTTACGAATAAAACGATAGCATAGACAGATGAAAAAAATATTATTCTTTTTGACGACCATCGGATCAGTGATCTTTCTAACTGTTTCGTGCGGAAATGACGGACTTGACCTGGAAAAATTACGGGCAGAGGAACTTGCTAAATTAGATGCATTTATAGAGGCCAACGAGATTACCGTTGAGCCTACCGCGTCGGGGATGTACTATATTGAAGAGCTCAAAGGTACTGGTGACACCATTAAGCCGGGCGACCGGGTGAAAATATATTATACCGGTATGTTTATCGACAGCACTTTGTTTGATGCGACTTCTCCTTATGAACCTTTCGAATTTGTTGTCGGGAGTTCGGATGTCATTACAGGAATGAGTGAAGGGATTACCTACATGACCCAGGGCGGCAAAGCTACCTTGATTATTCCTTCGAATCTGGCTTATGGTGCAACTAACAATACCACTCTTGGTATTCCGCGCTTTTCGACCCTGATATTTGATGTGGAAGTGTATAAGCATTATAAATTGTCGGATACACAAAACAACTCAGAAGACGAATAAATGAAAGCCCGCTTGTGCGGGTTTTGTTTTTTTACAGATGCTAAGTCAACGAGTACAACTTCTAAAAAAACTATTGCCCGGGTTTATTCCGCTTTTTGTTTTTATAGCGGTGGATGAAATTTGGGGAACCAAGGCCGGATTGATGGCAGCATTGGCGATCGGTTCTGTCGAGTTGGTTTGGATCGGTATCCGGGAAAAACGCTTCGACCGCTTTGTATTGTTCGACACGATCCTTTTGCTGGTTTTGGGTGGAGTTTCAATCGTTTTGGATAACGACATCTTTTTTAAGATGAAACCGGCGCTCATAGAATTGATACTTTGTGCGATTCTTGCTGTTTCAGCTTTTTCAAGGTTGAATATTGTTGGCCTAATGAGCAAACGATACCTAAAGGATATGGTCATCGATGATGGGCAAATGAATCGGATGCGAGCCAGTTTGAGGCTCATGTTTGTTATCTTTTCGGGCCATACCTTACTTGTATTTTACGCTGCATTTTATTTGTCGAGTGAGGCCTGGGCGTTTATCAGCGGGGGTCTGTTTTACATCCTTTTTGGAGTCGTTTTCGGCATTGAATTTTTGAGACACAGGAAGTCTCAATCAAAAGTGCAAATTGCACTGGATGAGGAAGAAATGTTGCCGCTCGTCAACGAAGAGGGACAAGTGGTTGGAAAAGCGCCTCGTTCAGCATGCCACAACGGACAGAAGCTGCTGCACCCGGTGGTTCACCTGCACGTGTTGAATCGCCAGGGTGCTATTTACCTGCAAAAACGCCCCATGAATAAGTTGGTACAGCCTGGCAAGTGGGACACGGCCGTTGGCGGGCATGTGGCTTTTGGCGAAGATGTGCATCTTAGCTTAAAGCGCGAAGCCTGGGAAGAAATAGGACTTAAGGACTTTTCTGCGAAACTGGCTAAACAATACGTTTGGGAAAGTGCGTTGGAACGTGAATTGGTGTTTGTGTTTATTACGCATGACTTTAAAGGAATACAGCTTCATTCCGAAGAGGTAGAAGAAGGCCGTTTCTGGACGAGAAACCAGATTGTGAAAAATATGGGAAAAGGCATCTTCACTCCAAATTTTGAGCATGAATGTCATCTGTTGTTCAACCTAAATGATCATTAAGCGGTCAGGTTCTGATCCAATTGCTGTGTTTAGATTCTTTTGAATCGCATACTTCAATCAGGCATTTTAAGCGAATTGGTTTCTGTTGTTCTTATCAATATTTATTTCTGCGGAATAAGGCAGCCCGCTCAAAAACCATTATCTTCGTTTCCCAAATTTTCCAAGACATGAACACACAACTCATTCAGCGCATCGCTGATCAACTTCAATTACCATTTCTTCAGGTTCAAAATACAATTGGTCTTCTGGACGAAGGTGCTACGGTTCCTTTTATTTCGCGGTATCGAAAGGAAATGACGGGTAGTCTTGATGAAGTTCAGATCGGAGATATCAAGGACGAAAAGGCTCGGTTGGAAGAACTGGTTAAGCGAAAGGAGACGATTCTAAAAACTATTGAGGAACAAGATCTGCTCTCCAGTGAGTTGAAGACCCGGATTGACCAATGCTTTGATGCGACTGAATTGGAGGATATTTACCTGCCTTACAAACCCAAAAGAAAGACCAAAGCTTTGGTTGCTCGTGAAAAAGGCCTGGAGCCTCTGGCAAAAATTTTAATGAAGCAGCAGGAGCGTGATGTGGAAAGCCGGGCGATCGCATTTGTGACGGGGGAGGTGGAATCGGCGGATGAGGCACTTGCCGGAGCCCGTGATATTATTGCCGAGTGGGTGAGTGAAAACGAGAAAGCGCGGAACATGGTTCGTCGGGCTTTTGAACTGAAAGCCACAATCAAAAGTAAAGTTGTGAAAGGAAAAGACGAGGAGGGCGAAAAGTATCGCGATTATTTTGATTGGGAGGAGCCGTTAAAACGTTGCCCGTCACACCGGTTACTAGCTATGCGAAGGGGCGAGAACGAAGGTGTTTTGCGGATTTCTATTGGCCCGGAAGAAGCGGATATCTTGGAGCGTTTAAACCGTTTTTTTGTCCGGTCTGAAAATGCTTGCGGAGAGCAAGTTCAGCAAGCCGTAAAAGACAGTTATAAGCGCCTGCTATCGTCGGCTATTGAAACAGAATTTGCCCAAGCTTCCAAATTGAGAGCGGATCGTGAAGCAATTCAGGTTTTTGCTGAAAATTTGCGGCAACTGCTGTTGGCAGCCCCTCTTGGACAAAAACGGGTGTTGGCTATCGATCCGGGTTATCGCACTGGCTGCAAGCTGGTTTGTTTGGATGAGCAGGGGAATCTGCTGCACAACGAAACCATTTACCCCAACAAACCGCAGGAAGAGACCAAGCAGGCTGCCCGTAAAATTACTTCGCTGGTAGGCGCCTACCATATTGATGCCATCGCCATTGGAAATGGGACGGCTAGTCGCGAAACAGAACACTTCATCAAAAAGTTGCGCTACGACCGCGATATCAAAGTGTTTGTGGTTTCAGAAGATGGCGCATCCATTTATTCAGCCTCTAAAGTGGCACGTGAGGAATTCCCCAGCTATGATGTCACCGTGCGTGGGGCCGTTTCCATAGGCCGCCGCCTGATGGATCCACTGGCCGAGTTGGTTAAAATTGATCCCAAGTCAATCGGGGTGGGGCAGTACCAGCATGATGTGGATCAAAAATTATTGAAGAACAGCTTGGACACTGTTGTTGAACTCGCGGTAAATAAGGTGGGAGTCAATGTGAATACCGCCTCAAAACATCTATTGACCTACATTTCGGGACTAGGGCCGCAGCTGGCGCAAAACATGGTGGATTATCGGAAGGACAACGGAGCCTTCGGTTCACGGAAAGAATTGCTCAAAGTTCCCCGTATGGGTGCCAAAGCTTATGAGCAGGCTGCTGGTTTTCTGCGGATTCCTGAAGCAAAGAATCCACTCGACAATTCGGCCGTGCATCCTGAATCGTA
The DNA here is from genome assembly GCF_963974515.1 of uncultured Sunxiuqinia sp. Classification (GTDB taxonomy): domain Bacteria; phylum Bacteroidota; class Bacteroidia; order Bacteroidales; family Prolixibacteraceae; genus Sunxiuqinia. The sequence goes on from NZ_CAXBDD010000003.1 coordinate 7,076, forward strand.
CCACATTGCAGAGCAAATGGCCAAAGATTTAAATTGTACTATAACTGAACTGATGCAATCAGCAGAACTGCAACAGAAAATCAATCTTGAAAACTACCGTGCAGAGTTTGTCGGACTTCCCACGTTGAAAGATATTCAGGCCGAATTAGCGAAACCGGGGCGTGACCCGCGTAAAAACATCAAAGTATTTGAATTTGCTGAAGGTATTTTTAAAATTGAAGACTTGCACGAAGGGATGGTTTTGCCGGGTATCGTGACCAACATAACCAAGTTTGGCGCCTTTGTTGATGTAGGGGTCAAGCAGGATGGGCTGGTGCATATTTCGCAACTGGCCAATCGTTTTATTAGCGACCCAAACGAAGTGGTTAAACTACATGAACATGTGAAGGTAAAAGTCACCGATGTGGACATCGCTCGAAAACGAATCCAGCTGAGTTTGAAAGATGTGGAGCAGGCTTAGCTTCGCGGTGGAATGAAAATCCAGCAAATTAGGTAAATCAAAAGTCCCGGAAATCCGGCACTTAAGATTGACACGACGACATAAATCACTCGCAACAAAGAAGGATCAATATCAAAATACTCAGCAAATCCGGCTAAAACACCGGCAATCATCTTATTGCTTGACCGGGTTAAGCGCTTTTTTGGGCTGTCGTTTGTCTCCATAGCACTTAATCTTCTTCATCAAATAGATTTTCCTGGCTTTCAAATTCAGCTTCCAGGTATTCTTCAGCGTCTTCCAATAGTTGTTTAATAAGCTCTTTGGAGTCAGGCTCTTCGCTTAGCCAGTGAATCTCCTGGTTTGACCAGAAATCTTCGATGTCGCTTTCAACAATGAATTTAGGTTCTTCGGTGTGCACTACGAAAATGGTGTCGGGTGTTTCCTGAGAATTATCTGCAAGTAGGAATTTTGGTAACATAGCTTCTTTCTTTATTATTTGTAAGCAAATTTATGGAAAAAACTGAATGTTATTCAGCTTTTTTGTGAGTTTTTTTAGATTAAAATATTGACGGAAATCACTTCTTTAAAGTTGTGAAATGAAAGAAAAACTGGCGAATGTGCTTTTAAATTTTAACAGAAGAAAACGATGTGTTATTTTAGCTACCTGATTTAAGCGGACACTATGAATAAATTGAATGAGATTCTCTCTGTTATTGATGGATATATCGGAGGAAGTCAGTGGTTTGTATTTTTATTGTTGGGTACGGGGCTCTTTTTTACGATTTACTTGGGATTTCCTCAATTCAGATACTTAAAGTCTGCTTTTCGAATTGTTCGTGGTAAGTTCGACCGGGATGGCGACGAAGGAGACACGTCGCATTTTCAGGCATTAACGACCGCACTTTCAGGAACGGTGGGTACCGGTAATATTGCCGGAGTGGCGTTGGCGATTCATCTTGGCGGGCCGGCTGCGCTGTTTTGGATGCTGGTTACCGCGCTGGTGGGGATGACCACAAAATTCGTTGAAGTGACGCTTTCGCACAAATACCGAGAAAAGACAGCGGACGGCACAATGGCTGGCGGACCCATGTACTACATGAAAAACCGGCTGAATATGAAATGGCTGGCGGTAATCTTTGCCGTTGCCACCATCTTCTCTTCGTTTGGAACCGGAAATTTGCCCCAGATCAATTCCATCGCCAATTCGGTGCATGCAACTTTTGGGATCGATAAAGTAGTTACAGGAGCAGTGCTCGCAGTTTTACTTGGATTTGTGATTATCGGCGGAATCAAGCGGATAGCAAAAGTGACCTCCCGGTTAGTCCCTATTATGGCGATCATTTATTTCGTTGGTGCAATCGCAGTCATTCTTTTTAATTACCAGAACATCGGTCCTTCAGTAATATCTGTGTTCAGCGATGTGTTTACCGGCTCGTCGGCGGCAGGTGGTTTTTTGGGCGCCAGCTTTGCCTTCGCTTTCAACCGCGGGGTCAATCGCGGACTGTTTTCCAATGAGGCAGGGCAGGGGTCAGCGCCAATTGCTCACGCAGCTGCACGTGCTCACGAGCCTGTTTCCGAAGGGCTGGTGGCTTTGCTCGAACCTTTCATCGATACCATTATTATTTGTATGCTTACCGGACTGGTTATTCTTTCCTCGGGAGTGTGGAACGAAAAAATGGACAACCAGTTTCAATCAGCTGACCTGGAAGTACTGGCCGGTAATTATATTGAAACCAATGAGGCTGATCGGAAGGAACTGGCTGACTTTCTTTTGGGAAGAACGGAGTTGGCCCGATATACCGGAGACTTGGAGGTCACCGATGGCCAGATTGTTGGCGATGTGACCATTCTGCATGCCCGCTCGGTGGCTGAAGAAATCATGGTTAGCAAAAATGGAAAAGCTTATACTGGCATGCTAAATATTATTAATGGGCACCTGCCGGTTGAAGATGGAACCACGATCCATGGAAAATCGCTGATCCACAGCGCACCGCTCACTACGGAGGCATTTACGAAAAGTTGGTTTGGAGCCTCCGGGCGCTACATTGTCGCTATCGGCTTGTTGCTGTTTGCCTTCTCTACAGCCATTTCCTGGTCGTATTACGGCGGAAGGGCTGTTACGTTTCTTTTCGGAATAAAAGGAGAAATTTATTATCGGATTGTGTATGTTGTTGGATTCTTTTTTGCTTCATTTACAGATACAACCATTGTCTGGACTTTTTCCGGAATCACCATTGCTATGATGACTATACCAAACTTAATTGGTATTTTGATGTTACGTAAAGAGATGAAATCGGAAGTCAAGGCCTTTTGGAAAGAATATTCGGATTTTTTCGGGAATCGATAAACTGAACCATTTTTTTAATTTATTTTTGTCTTATTCTTTTTGACACTTATGAAAAGCGACCTAACAAAATTATCCCTTCTTGTTGTTGACGACAGCTCAATTAATCAGCGGGTTGTCTCCATGTCCTTAAGAAATACCATTGGCAAAATTGACTTAGCCAGTAACGGTATGGACGCCTTTAAAATGTATTGCGAAAATCCGTATGACATTATTTTGATGGATGGACGAATGCCGGTCATGGATGGCTATGAGGCAACACAGAAAATAAGAACTTATGAAAAGGAAAATGGGCTGGAAAATCCGGCAATCATTATTGCTCTAACAGGTAGTGATACAGAGCATGAAACGCAAGCCTGCCTTAATTCCGGAATGAATGCCTCGATGCTAAAACCTTTTCGAATCAATGAATTTCTGGAAATCGTAAAAGATTTTAACTGAGATTCTGTTATTAGACCTCACATCTTTCTATTTTTGCCGGACAATTGAGATACGTACAAAACTGGAATGGCAAAAATATATCCTCAAAATTTTGAATCGAAAATTGGTTTCGACCGCATACGCAGCTTGTTGAAAGGCAACTGCCTGGGAACACTTGGCAAAGACCGGATCGACGAAATTTCCTTTTTGACTGACTTCCATGCTATTCAGCTGGAGTTGGGTTTAGCCGATGAATTTTCCCGTTTGATGGTTGAGAATGATAATTTCCCAACAAACTATTATTTCGATTTACGCCAGTCGCTTTCCAAAATTCAAACCGAAGGGCGTTTTTTGGAAGTGAATGAATTGTTCGATCTGAAGCGGTCGCTTGAGACCGTTACAGCCATCATTCGCTTCCTGGGAAACCAAAAGGAAGAACTCTATCCAAAACTCCATGCCTTAGTTCAGCCAATCCAGGTTTTTCCCTATGTCAAAGAACGCATTGATCAAATCATTAGCCAGCATGGAAAAATAAAAGACAATGCCTCGCCTGAATTGGGGCGAATCCGTCGCGAATTGCTGAGCAAGCAAAGCAATGTGTCTAAACGTTTGCACAGCATTTTGAGGCAGGCACAGCGCGATGGGCTAGTCGATGAAGATACCTCCGTTTCCATTCGTGACGGGCGGCCGGTTATTCCGGTTTCGTCTGCCATGAAACGACGGCTCAACGGGATTGTGCATGACGAATCAGCTACGGGCAAAACAGCATACATTGAACCCGCCGAGGTGGTGGAAATCAACAACGAAATACGCGAACTGGAATATGCCGAGAAACGCGAAATTGTGCGCATTCTGATTGAATTTTCGAATGATATCCGGCCCTATCTGCACGATTTGTTTAGCTTGTACGATTTTTTGGGAACCATCGACTTTATTCGGGCCAAAGCACGCCTGGCCATTCAGCTGGACGCCATTAAACCGGCGATGGAAAACAAAGCCCAATTGCTTTGGGAGAAGGCTGTTCATCCTTTATTGCGGCTGGCCCTGGAGCGCGAAAAGCGGAAAGTCATTCCGTTGGATATCGAATTGAGCCAGGAAAAGCACTTGCTGTTGATTTCGGGGCCCAACGCGGGGGGAAAGTCCGTTTGCCTAAAAACCGTGGGCTTGCTGCAATACATGTTGCAGTGCGGATTGTTAATTCCGGTGGATGAGAAAAGCAGAACCGGAGTTTTCGAACAACTGTTTATCGACATTGGCGATGAGCAGTCCATCGAAAATGATCTGAGTACCTACAGTTCGCATCTGATGAACATGAAACATTTTCTGAAGTTTACGAACAATCGCACTTTGGTACTGATTGATGAATTTGGGACGGGCACTGAACCGATGATTGGAGGTGCCATTGCCGAAGCCATTCTTGATCAGTTAAACAAAGAAGGTACTTTCGGGGTGATCACCACTCACTACACCAACTTGAAGCATTTTGCCTCGTCGGCTGATGGCATTGAAAACGGCGCTATGCTGTATGACAATCACCAGATGGAACCGCTTTTTCAGTTGCAAATTGGTAAGCCGGGAAGTTCATTCGCGTTTGAGATTGCCCGCAAAATTGGCATGCCTGAGGCCATCCTGCAGGAAGCGACCGAAAAGGTTGGTGTCGACCACATTAATTTCGACAAACACCTGCGCGATATTGTGCGCGACAAACGGTACTGGGAATCGAAACGTCAGCGAATACGGAAAGTGGAGCGCAGCCTGGATGAAATGGCTGAAAAATATGAGCACGACCTGAGCGACATGGCCAAACAACGTAAGCAAATTATTGCCGAAGCCAAAGAAGAGGCTGTCCGCGTGTTGGCCGAAGCCAATAAGCGGGTCGAAAACGCCATCCGCGAAATTCGCGAGAGCCAGGCTGAAAAAGAGAAAACAAAGGCTATTCGCAAGCAGCTTTCCGATTTTAAGGAGGAAATTGAAGCACCCGAAGAGGCCGATGACGAATGGATCAATAAGAAAATTCAGAAGCTAAAAGAAAAGGAAAAACAGCGAAACCAGATCCGCCCCAATAAGCCACAGAAACAAAAAATGGCTGCTCCCGAAAAGAAAAAAGACGAATTGGAGCCCGGCGATAAGGTGCGGATGGAAGGCCAAAACAGCATTGGCGAAGTGCTCGAGATTGGCGATAAAAACGTGGTGGTTGCGTTTGGACAGTTGCGGACTTCGGTGAATCGGAAAAAATTACAGAAGATAAGTAACAACGAGGCGAAGAAAGAACTTCGCGGAACCAACAAGACGCTGCCGAATGTGCATCGAAAACTGTCTGAAAAGCGCAGTACCTTCAGACCTGAAATTGATGTTCGCGGACAACGGGGCGAAGAAGCCGTTTCAAATATTCAGGCCTTTTTAGATGAAGCCATCATGTTGGATGTTCACGAATTACGAATCCTGCATGGAAAAGGAAACGGCATTTTGCGCGAAATGATCCGCAGCTTCTTGGGATCCGACCCAATCGTTCAGTCCTATCGCGACGAACATGTGCAGTTTGGCGGTGCCGGAATCACCATTGTGGAACTCAGCTAAAGATCGAAAAGGCATTGCGGGTTTTCATGGATCTATCTTTCGCTCAGGAATCAGCAAAATCCCCGCATTCACAGCAAAAGCAGAAACAATCATCCAGTTTCCAACATCGCTTCCATAGTAATCGGCTATAATTTTTCCGCCCAAAGCAATCAGTCCTCCGGCGATCATGGCCAAAATGCTCAGGCGTTGATTTACTCTCAGGTTGGTGAGTGCAGCCACCAAGGGAACTAAAAAAGCTCCGGAATAGAAGGCCAAGGCGAGCAAAAGTGTCCCAATAATGGACGTGACTTTAAGTGCGATCAAGACGCTGATGATTCCACTCAGAATAATAAAATAGCGCGTTTGTTTCAAGGATCTGGCATTGTTGATATCCGGGTTGAGCAATTCGCTCAAAATCATGGAAGAGGTCAGCAGTGTGGTGTCGGCTGACGATAAAACAGCCGAAAGCAAAGCAGCAGCCATTAGCCCCGCGATCCATTCGGGCAGGTAGAAATTGATTACTTCAATGAGCGCAGCGGAACCTTCCATGTTTTCTTCGGGCAGGTGACTAAATGCGAAGACCCCGACATACGCCAGAATGAAGGCGAAGGGGATTAAGATGGAAGCCACCAGGCGGACACTTTGGCGGGCGGTTTTTTCATCTTTCGCACAAAATACCCGCGAATAAATGTCGGGCCCCACCATGAATGTACTGGAAAAAGTCAGCACCAAAATTAACAAGTTGATGCCCGAGAATTGGTCGTTAAACGGAAAAGCCTTGCTGAACTCGGGAACCCGTTCGGGCATGTCCCATAAAAAGAAAGCGGTAAGAATCACCCCGAAAAGGATAATGAAGGACTGAACGAAATCGGTTTTGATGATGGAAATCTGACCGCCAATCAAGGTGTAGAGTATAAAAACGGCTCCGGAAAGAAGGACGCCCTGTTCGTAAGGCAGAGCGAAGAAGCTAAACAGGATTTTGGCCGATGCAATCACTTGGGCGGCAACAATTCCCGTCCAAGCCAATGGAATGATGATGGAGGCCGCCTTGCGTGCCGTCTCGCCATAAAATTGCCCAAGCAGGTTGGTGAGCGTGTATTTTCCCAGGCGGTTGACTTTGCCCACCAGTGGTACCAAAAGCCACAAACCAAACGAGGCAGCCAGAAGATACCAGGCGGCTGCCCAGCTTTGATCTTTCGTGAGGTTCACCGTGCCTAGAATAGCCGATCCGCCAAGCACCGTTGCCAGTAAACTGCCCGATATTTGCCAGAATCCGGAGCGCTTGCCGGCAACGAAATAATCGCTGGGTTCCTTTATTTTCAGCCAGGAATAAATGCCCAGCCCGACAATAAGAATGAAATAGATGACGAGGATCGTGACTTTCATTTTGAAATTTGTACAAAAATAGAAAAATAGAAGCACCTGCTATAGCTGATTGGATATTCCAAAAGATTCTAGTTTTTTCAGAGTTTGTTTTTGTATATTTAACCTCAATATGTAAAAATTAATCTAGAATGAAAGGTATTTCGAAAGAGTGGACTGGGGCCGCAGCCATGCCGATTGTGTTGTTGACGTTGAGCTCGTCGGACAGCTATGGATATGAAATCGTTCAAAATGTTAAGCGAATCAGTGATGGCTCAATTAAATGGAAAGAGGCCAGCATCTATCCGGTATTGAAAAAGCTGGAGAAAGAAGGTTTAATTAGGTCTTATTGGAAGGTTGAAGATAAGGAGCGGCCTCGCAAATATTACACAATTCTGGATGAAGGAAAGAAGCAACTGGTTATACAACTGGCGGAACTGAAATTGATCAACAAGATATTTGATCAACTTTTAGACGGCCAAAAAGTGGATTGATGACTTGGACAGCGTTCTAGTCAAACTCATTTACTCCACCCTTATCAATTCAAACGACAAATCGGTTTTGTTGATTCCTTGAACTTTATAAAGCGCCTTGAAATTATCGGGATCGAGTTGCTTGAGTTTTTCGTTCAGGAGTGTGGCCAGGTAGTCAGGATTCGTTAGTTGATCAACCACCGAAATATTGCCAATGTCTTGTGTGGAGAGGAAAAGCAGAAAGCGGTTTCCCGTGTAACCTTCGGTGTTGATCACGAGTGCATAGTCAATTTGCTTTGAGTTGTCATTCGCAGGACGATAGATCTCCGCGTTCTGGTCATCGGCAAAGATAAATTGCCTGCCCGAGCTGAAAATTCCGAATGAGAAATCGAGGTCCTGTACAACGTTCTCAAAAAGGCCCATGTTCTTATAATTGCCAACAAAAATGATGTTGTTGTTTTTCAGATCATCCGGCTGCAAATCCGACGAAAGCTTGACATGAATCGGAGCACCAGTTTGCGCAAATACTTTGTAGATATGGCTCTGACAAAATGCCGCCATCTTCGACAAATAAGTCAGGTTCGATTTGGAAAGCGAGTGGATCAGTTCTGGATTTTTGTCTAGCAGATGCTCATATTCCACTTCCGAATTAATATTGAAGTCGCGGTAAATACCAACACTCCCAGTCGGCAACTGGCCGGAGAACACAAAATAGTCGCCCAACACCAACAGCGTTGGTTTTTCATTTTCTGCAAAGTCTTGCCAAACAGGTAAATCTTTCCATGGTGTTTTATTTTGCGAGGAATGCTTTAAAAACAAGAAGCCAACAACGAGCAACGTCGCAAATGAAACGAGAAATGGAATCAGAAAAACATAGCGCACGGGTTTACGGTGATCTTTGGGCGAATCAAACCGGACATGATACTTACCTTTTTCAACCACAAAAATAACCGGGTCTTTCTTTCCTTCAGCGGCGTAATAGTCTTTGAGCTTTTTTCTGACGTTATGAATGTAAACCCGGATGTTGGAGTCCTGTTTGTCGGCATCCTCGTACTTTTTTCCGAACAACTCAACGCCAATGGTAAATTCTTTTGGATTTTTTCCTTCGAGCGATGCTTCCGTCAGGTAGGTCAAAAGGTCACAGCCAATTTTCGACTTCACAAAGTGCCTGCTCGAGGTTATTTTTTTTAAGTATTTATATATTAGGTTTTTGTCGCTGGTCATTTTTTCTGTTATAGTATAGTTATAACTGTTATAAAACCCGTTTTAGTCACACAAATATACCTGAAATATCTCTATTTTTATACTTTCGTTACCGTTCACGTCGATTTGTAAATCATTAAACCAATAATACAGTTATGAAAGTTCGATTAACATTTCTTTTACTATTTGTCAGCACCCTTTTATTTGCCGGTAATGCCGATGGCTGGGAGTATCTTTTCAATGGAAAAGACTTAACCGGCTGGAAACAGTTAAACGGAAAAGCAAAGTATGAAGTCGTCAATGGGGTGATAGTGGGCACGACGGTTGCCAATACGCCCAATTCATTTTTAACTACCGAGAAGGATTACGGTGATTTTATTCTTGAAGTGGAGTTGAAAGTTGACGACAACATGAACTCCGGTATTCAATTCCGTAGTTTGAGTAAAGCGGATTACAACAACGGCCGGGTACATGGTTACCAATGCGAGGTCGATCCGTCGGACCGGGCCTGGAGCGGTGGCATTTATGATGAAGCCCGCCGTGGTTGGCTCTATCCCTGCACATACAATCCGGAAGGAGGAAAAGCGTTTCGCAATGGCGCTTGGAATTTGTACCGGATCGAATGCGTCGGGAACGATATCCGGACATTTTTAAACGGGAAGCCGGTGGCGCATTTAATTGACGATATGACCCCAAGAGGATTTATTTCCTTGCAGGTTCACTCAATCAATTCGGCTGATCAGGAAGGCCGTCAGATTAAATGGCGGAACGTACGCATCAAAACAAGCGATTTGAAATTAACTCCAATGGAGGATGTTTTTGTCGTGAATATGCTGCCCAATCAGGTGTCGGAAACTGAAAAAAAACAAGGCTTTAAGCTTTTGTTTGATGGCGAAACCACTCAAGGATGGAAAAGCGCCAACTCGGATCAGTTTCCCGAAAAAGGATGGGTGGTTGAAAAAGATGCATTGGCTATTCTGGGCCAGAATCAGGTTACCAAACGCCCTGGAGATATTGTGACCGAGGAAAAGTTTAAAGCCTTTGATTTGCAGTTCGAATTTCAACTGACTAAAGGAGCCAACAGCGGCGTGAAGTACCAGCTGGGAAATAATGGGCCAAGCATTGGTTTAGAGTACCAAATTCTGGATGATGAGAATCACCCGGATGCCAAACAGGGGGCTGCCGGAAACAGGAAAATGGCATCACTATATGATTTGATTCCATCGGAAACACAACAGCGTTTTGTGAAACCGGTGGGCGAGTGGAACCGCGGGCGCATTGTATTGCATCCTGATCTACGGGTTGAACATTGGCTGAATGGATTGAAGGTAGTTGAATACACCATCGATTCCAACATCTTTCATGCTTTGGTTGCACGTAGTAAATATGCGGATTTTAAAGATTTTGGAGTGGTGGAAGAAACCCCCATTTTGCTACAGGACCATCAGGATCACGTGATGTTTAGAAGCATCAAAATTAGAAAATTATAGGCTATGAATGCTAGCCGGAAATCAGTAGTGACCGCGTTGGGCGCCTTGGTTTTGTTTGTGATGTTTGGCTCTTCTTCCTGCACTACTGGACAAAAAGCGGAGCAGCCAGAATCCCAAAACGAAGTAAAATTCAAATTGGGGGTAGCTTCTTATTCGCTTCGGAAGTTCGACCGCGACGAAGCTATCGCGTTTACCAGGAAGCTGGGAGTCGACTACATCGCCTTCAAAAGTTTTCATCTGAAACTGGATGCACCGGACGCTGAAATAGCTGATGCGGTTACCAGTTGTGCTGAAGCCGGATTAAACTTGTACGCCGGAGGTGTGATTTACATGACCACCGAAGCGGAAGTCGATCAGGCGTTTGAATACGCGAAAAAGGCCGGAATGAAGATGATTGTCGGTGTTCCAAATCACGAATTACTGCCGTATGTTGAAAACAAGGTCAAAACCTACGATATTCAATTGGCCATCCACAATCATGGCCCGGGTGACAAGCTCTATCCAAGTGCCGAAAGTGCCTATGTTTTAATCAAAGATATGGATCCCCGAATGGGGTTGTGTATTGACATTGGCCACACCAAGCGAATTGGACGTAGTCCTTCGCAGGATGTAAAGGATTATTTTGACCGGGTTATCGATATTCATATCAAGGATGTTACCGCTGCTGATCATGATGGATCAACCTGTGAAATTGGCCGTGGCGTGATTGATCATTACGGCTTTTTGAAAGACCTGGTCGCGCTTGGATATGATGGCATAGTTGCGCTGGAATATGAGAAAGATGGCGACGATCCATTTTCCGGCATGGCCGAATCAATGGGCTATGTCAAAGGAATTCTATCAACCTTCAAATAAACCAAATAAACGATACAAAATGAGTTCAAACAGAAGAGATTTTTTGAGAAAAGCGGCTGTCGGAGCTGCCGGAATTACCATAGGTGGTTCGGCCATGAGTATGTCAGCTAAGAGTTATTCACGCATTATTGGAGCCAACGACCGGCTTCAGGTTGCCTTTATGGGTTGTGGACGTCGGGTGGGGGCGTATTACAATGCGGTAACAGACAAAAACAACAATGTTGATCTGGCTTACATTTGCGATGTGATGAAAAAGCAGCGCGAAAGAGTTGGGAAAGATTTGCATGGAAAAGTAAGCGGCAAGGCAGCTTTGATCAACGATATTCGTGAGGTATTTGCTGATAAGGACGTTGACGCCGTCTTCAACGCCACGCCTGACCATTGGCATGCACCAGGCACCTGGATGGCCATGGAAGCCGGCCAGCATGTGTATATTGAAAAGCCTTGCAGCCACAGCCCGCGTGAGGGAGAATTGCTGGTTCATTTTCAAAAGAAATACGGCAAAGTGGTTCAGATGGGAAACCAGCAGCGTTCCTCGCCCGAATCGATCGAAATCATCAAGCAAATTCATAACGGTGTCATCGGAAACGCTTACCGTGCAGTAGCTTTTTATTCGAACAACCGCGGCGAAGTGCCTGTCCCCAGGAAGGCGCCGGTTCCTGAAGGTTTGGACTGGAACCTGTGGCAGGGACCGGCTCCGCACGAGGATTACCGGCACGATACCTGGGATTACAACTGGCATTGGTACGGTTGGAATTGGGGAACCGCAGAAACCGGAAATAATGCCACGCACGAGCTTGACATCGCCCGTTGGGCTTTGGATGTCGAGTATCCTGAATTTGTCGAAGTGCAGGCTGCCAAGCGCCACTTTCTTGACGATGGCTGGGAAATGTATGATACCATGGATGCCAGCTTCCGTTTTTCGGGAAATAAAATCATTGTGTGGGACGGAAAAAGCCGTAATGGTTATAGTACCTATGGCTCCGATCGCGGAACAATCATTTACGGAACTGAAGGATCGGTGTTTGTCAATCGTGGCGGATACAAGCTGTTCGACCGTGGTGGCAAATTGGTTCGCGACAGCAAAGCGGCAAGCAATGAAGCCGGAACCGCACTTGGCGGAGGCGGGGATATGACAGACGGACACGTGGTAAACTTTTTTGATAACATCCGCGGCAGGTCAACTCAATTGAATTCACCAATTGACATGGGAGCGACGAGTCAAATGTTGACCCACTATGCCAACATCTCTTCCCGTATCGGAAAATCATTTGATGTCGATACCAATAATGGGCATATTTACGACCGCGATGCTATGAAGTTGTGGGATCGGGAATACGAACCAGGTTGGGAACCAAAACTATAGTTGGTGAGTAACAACGATAGAAAGAATATCCTCAATTTCTCCTAATGTCATTAATAAAGTCATTCGGTCGTCATTAGATGGTCATTACGTTGTTGGAACGATTAATGACCATTTAATTGGGCATGAATGACAAGAAATGACAACCACAACAATTAAGATGGTTAGGTAAGTGGATGCTCACTTAAAAAAATAGCCTACATTTCTGTGGGCTATTTTTTTTACTTCATTTCAAGATATTGATAAAACCGCATCGTTTTTTCCCTCCAAAGTGATTTATATCAATTTCATTCGTACTTTTTAAATTTTTAAAGTGATAAAACTTTGCTCATCGGTTTTTTTCTTTGAGTTGCTATTGTTCATTTAGTCAGTTGATTAGGTTGATTGTTGGAACATAAGACTTGTTAACAAATGTAACTATTTAGAACCTTGTTAAATTTAATAGCCGGCTGTGTAGTTTGGTCTTTCCTTAATAAATTTGGGATCATTAGATTTCATAATTTGAAAACCATGAAGAATCGATTGACTACCTTGTTTTTTTGCCTTTTTATAGGCGTGAATGTACTGGCACAAAAACCTACACAGTGGCGCGGTGAAAATTCCGAAGCCAAGTATCCGGCACCCGCACTAATAGCTCAGTGGCCTGCTGACGGCCCTCAGGTCCTGTGGCATTTTGAAGAACTGGGTGAGGGCTTCTCCTCTCCAACTTTTGCAAACGGAAAAATCTACTGTACCGGAATGGCAGATGAAGTTGGCTACCTGAGTATTTTTAATGAAAAAGGTGCTTTTGAGAAGAAAATTCCCTATGGAAAAGAGTTTGAAGTGAGTTATCCCGGCGCCAGGCAAACACCTACCATTGTTGGTGATCTGGCATACATTGTCAGCGGGTATGGCGAATTGATCTGTTTAAACCTGAATACGGGAAGCAAGTTATGGAGCAAAGAACTCGCTAAGGATTTTGGCTCTGAACACCTGCGTTGGGGATTTAACGAAACCGTTGTAATTGATGGCGATAAAGTGTTTTTTACTCCCGGAGGAAAAGAATACAACATGGTTGCGCTCGACCGCATGACAGGCAGCTTGGTGTGGAAAAGTGCTGCTAAAGGCGAAACGGCGGCTTACTGCACGCCAAAGTTAATCGAGCTGCCTGCCAGAAAATTGTTGGTCACACATACTGGAAGTGAGGTAGTCGCTGTTGACGCCCAGGATGGAAAATTGCTTTGGAGCTATCCGCACCCCAACCAGTACAATATTCACCCAAATACGCCTATTTTTCAGGATGGCGCACTGTTTATATTCAGCGGTTACGGCCAAGGATCCGTGAAGCTGAACCTTTCGGACGACGGTTCATCGGTAAACAAAGTGTGGAGCACCGAAAAGATGGATAACCAAATGGGTGGCGCCATTATTTCGGATGGCTTTGTTTACGCATCGGGACATAAAGCGCGCGGCTGGTTTTGCTACGATTGGAAAACAGGTGAAGAAAAATGGCATTCAACTGAAGTCGGCAATGGTGTCGTCATCATGGCGGGCGATAAGCTTATCGCCTATTCCGACCGGGGTGAACTGGCATTGATCAATCCAACTCCCGAAAAATTTGATTTGGTATCGACAGCGAAAGTAGAATATGGAACGGCGCAGCATTGGGCGCATCCGGTTGTTCACAACGGTGTTTTGTATGTACGCCACGGGCAGTCGTTGATTGCCTATAAAATTTCGAACTAGCTTTCCGTCCTTTCGGGAAACTGCAGAACCAACAATTAAACAAAAACCAAAAGAACGACATGAAACGAATACTGATCATTCAACTCATACTTTGTCTTAGCCTGCTTGTCGATGCGCAAGTTTACCAGTTTCGTGGCCCAAACCGCGATGGCAAGTTTCCCGAATCCGGACTTTTAAAAGCGTGGCCCGAAACCGGCCCCGAATTACTGCTGGAAGTGGAAGGCATTGGCAAAGGCTATTCTTCCGTGATTTCAAACGGAGAATATATCTATGTTTCGGGAATGATTGACACTTTGGACTACATGACTTGCATTGATTTTGAAGGAAATAAAAAATGGCAGGTGGCCTACGGGGAATCCTGGAAGAAATCTTTTCCCGAAACCCGCAGTACCCCAACCATCGAAGATGACCGAATCTATATCATCAGCGGCATTGGCGAATTGACTTGTCTGGATACGGAGACTGGTGATATCAACTGGAAAGTGAATGTCGACCGTGATTATGAATCTGAGTGGCATATTTGGGGTGTTTCCGAATCGCCGCTGATTGTCGGGGATAAAGTGATTTGCACGCCTGGGGGAAACCAAACTTCCGTAGTGGCATTTGATAAGATGACGGGTGAGGAGATTTGGAAAACGCCCAGCGTTGGTGGTCAGCGGTCTTATGCTTCATCAACACTTTACGAGCTCAACGGTGAGCAATATGTGCTGGCAGTTACGGCAACCAATTTAATTGCGCTGAATCCGGAAACGGGGGAGATAAAAATGACTTATCAATACTATAACAAGGAAAAATGGTCGGATCAGCCCGGGCTTATTTGGACCAACGTTCCCCTGTACAAAGGCGACGAGATTTTCCTATCGATGGGCTATGACTATCCGGCCAAAATGTTGCGGGTGAATGATGATGCCAGCGGGTTTGAAGTAGTGTATACCGATACTATTTTCGACAATCACCACCATGGAGTGATTGAACTGGACGGCTATATTTATGGCTCGAACTGGGAGAATAACCGCAAAGGAAATTGGTTGTG
The DNA here is from genome assembly GCF_963974515.1 of uncultured Sunxiuqinia sp. Lineage (GTDB taxonomy): Bacteria > Bacteroidota > Bacteroidia > Bacteroidales > Prolixibacteraceae > Sunxiuqinia. Next base: position 22,339 of record NZ_CAXBDD010000003.1, read on the forward strand.
CAAAAACTGGGAAACTGGAGAGATTGTCTACGACGAAACCTGGAACACCAAGGGGGCTTTGGTTTATGCCGATAACCTGTTCTACATCTACGAAGAACAGCGTGGAAACGTCGCCTTAGTGGAGCCCGATCCGGAAGGCTTTAAAGTGATCAGCTCGTTCCGGATTGAAAAAGGTTCAGGCCCGCATTGGGCGCATCCATACCTGTTTGATGGTAAGCTGTTTTTGAGGCACGGCGAAGTTATGATGGTGTATAATTTGAAAGGATAGCGTGAATAGAATTCTTATAAATTCATTTGTTGGGTTGATTGCATTGATCGGGATCCTTTCGTTTGCTTTCTGGCTCACGAAAGATCCCACAAGCAACATTCAAGCCAGCTTGCCCGGTGAAGACAACCGGGAGGCTGGCAATTTGATTGAAGAAATCGTTCGTATTGGCGAAAATTTCAATCTTTTTGAAAATGAAGCCCCCGAAATGCAAGGCACCTGGCCCCAGTTTCGCGGTGAAAACTTTGACAACATCGTTTCAGAAAAACAAAACCTAAAGGATTCGTGGAGCGCCGATGAGCCAGAAATTTTGTGGTCAGTCGAATTGGGCGAAGGGCACGCCGGGCCTGCCATTTACAAGGGGCGGGTCTATGTGCTCGACTACGATGAGGAAACCCGTGAAGATGCTTTGCGATGCTTTTCATTTGCTGATGGAAAGGAAATCTGGCGTCGGTCGTACGGGGTGCATGTCAAACGAAATCATGGGATGTCGCGAACCGTTCCAACCGTTACCGAAGACTATGTGGTAACCATTGGCCCGCGTTGCCATGTGATGTGTGTGGAACGCGAAACCGGAGATTTCATCTGGGGAATCGACATGGTGAAAGAATACGGAACAACTATTCCGCAATGGTACACCGCTCAATGTCCGCTGGTAGTTAACGACAAAGTGATCCTGTCGCCCGGCGGAAGTACCATTATGATGGCGGTGGATATTCATTCGGGTGAAATCTTGTGGGAAACGCCGAACGAGATGCAGTGGAAAATGTCGCATTCTTCCATTGTTCCTATGAATTTCAACGGCCGGAACATGTACGTTTACAGCGCTGATGGTGGTGTTTGTGGCATCGCCGCCGACGGTGAAGATGAAGGCGCAGTGCTGTGGCAATCAAATGCCTGGAACCACTCGGTGGTAGCGCCGTCACCGGTGATACTTGATGGTGGACGTATTTTTCTGACGGCTGGTTATGGGGCAGGTGGAATGATGATCCGGCTCAATCCTCAGGGCGGAAAATTTGAAGTTGAAGTGATTACAGAATATCAGGCAAAAGATGGGTTGGCTTGCGAACAGCAAACTCCGGTGATATGGGATGGCCATTTATTTGGTATTCTTCCCAAAGATGGTGGCTCCAACCGCAACCAGTTGGTTTGTGTGCATCCGGATGATGTGCAGACCATGGTTTGGACTTCCGGAAAAGACAGCCGTTTTGGATTGGGGCCTTATATTATCGCCGATGAGAAGATGTACATTCTGGATGATGATGGAACACTGACCATGATTAAGCCGGACAAGAACCGGTATATTCAACTGGCACAGAAAAAGATTTTGGATGGGCATGATGCTTGGGGGCCGCTTGCCATTGCTGATGGCCGCCTGCTCATGCGCGACTCAAAAACAATGGTTTGTTTGGACGTTGGGGAGTGAAGCTCCCGTAATTTAGAAGCTGATTTTTATGATCTTCTATGATTCATGATGAAATATTGATTTTCGGAGAAAAATGATCACAACAGAAAGTAAAAGAAATAAATTTTGAAATCTTTAAAAATCATAAGCTATCATATAAATCCGCGCCAAAAAAGAATCGAAAATGAAATACAAAAAGCTGGTTAATCTGATATTGATTGTTTTGGCCCTGGCCATCGCTATTATTATTGCACGCGACTTTGTGCAAAACAGGGGAGGAAAGAATATTGAAAATCCGTATGCTTTCGATGTCAGCGAATATCGGAAAGTTGATCCTGCTGAAATTCTGTATAAAGAAGAAAAGGTATTGCAGCTAAAAGTTGGCGAACCCAAGGGAATTGACTACTACGACGGTGTGATTTACATGATTGCTGACAGTAGTTTGATTCAGCTTAACCTGCAAGGGCAAATGTTGAAAGAAGTCAAGTTAGATGCTGCACCAACTGCGGTGGCAGCCGGAAACCAACTTTGGGTGGCGTTGAAAAATCAAGTCATTGCATTTGATCAGGACGGCAACGAAATGCAGCGATGGAATGATTTTGGCCCGCGTTCGGTGATTACTTCGCTGGCCGTTTCACCTGAATTTGTTTATGTGGCCGACGCTGGTAACCGGCTCGTCTATCAATTTTCGCATCAAGGAGAACTGCTTCAGCAAATTGGTGAACGGAATGACGATAAGGCGGTTCCTGGGTTTGTTATTCCCAGTCCTTATTTCGATGTCGCTTTGAATGAAGAAGACTATTTGTGGGCAGTTAACCCCGGACGCCACAGCTTGGAAAACTTTAATGCCGATGGTGCAATGCGCAGTTCGTGGACCGCTTCATCAGTGAAAACCGAAGGTTTTAGCGGATGTTGCAATCCTGCCCACATGGCAATTATGGAGGAAAATGCCTTTGTGACGAGCGAAAAAGGAATTGTTCGTGTAAAGGTATACGACCAGCACGGAAAATACATCGGGGTGGTAGCGCCGCCGGATATGTTTGATGACGATGCTAAAGCGCCTGATGTTTGCGTGGATGAGGAAGGCCGGGTGATTTTACTCGATTTCAACCGCAAACAAGTGCGCGTATTCAAACTGAAAAACGACGAATGATGAATCGAAAAGAATTTATACAGAACGGTTTACGCCTGAGTGTTTTGACAGGGATCGTAGGAGGCTCCCTGTTTTTGATGAGCCGGAACAAAGTTGATTTTACTTGTTCGGAGAACAGCGTATGCAAGTCGTGTACTGCTTTCACCGGATGCGAGTTGGATAAAGCAAAACAAAGCAGACAAGATGAACGGTAAAAAAGAACACAAGCAGGCCAGCCGGCGTGAGTTTATCCAAACCGGGATGCGCTGGACACTTGGTTTTTCGCTGGCTGGGGTGGCCACAACGGCTGCGCTAAGGGTCAGCGCCGACGATTACGTTTGGCAGCTCGATCCCTTTAAATGTGTTTATTGCGGACGCTGTGCAGACTATTGTGTGATGACGCCTTCCGCGGTAAAATGCGTTCACGCCTACGACCTGTGCGGTTACTGCGATTTGTGCGGTGGTTACCTCAAACCCGATGCAAATGCCTTGTCGACTGCGGCAGAGAATCAACTTTGTCCGACCTCGGCGATCCGGCGTAAGTTTGTGGAAGATCCCTATTTTGAATACGAGATTGACGAGGATTTATGCTTTGGATGTGCCAAATGTGTCGAAGGCTGTTCGTCGTTTGGAAATGGTTCGTTGCACTTGCAGGTCCGACACGATTTGTGTGTTAACTGCAACGAATGTTCCATTGCCCGCGTGTGTCCGGCCGATGCTTTTGAGCGTGTACCAGGCAGCAACCCATACAAAATAAAAGGTGATTTTTCGGTTGGAACCGATGAGTCTAACCCCGCTTAAACCAAGAAAGTCAATGAACCGAATCTCAAAAATAACATTTTCATTAGCAGCTTTTTTACTGAGCCTGCCGGCATGGGCGCAGCAGCGTTTTCCGAAACCCGAATTTGAGACCGGCTATGTGCAGCCTGCCACCTCTCAAGCTCCCCCACGAGTCTTGTTTTTGGAGTACCTCGATGTTTTCATGTTGATTGCTGTTTTAGTCGTGGCCACTTGGTTTGTGGTGAAAAAGCGGTCGCGCCGCGGTGTACTCTGGACCTCTGTTTTCGCCTTGCTTTATTTTGGTTTTTTCCGAATGGGTTGCATTTGTTCCATTGGTGCCATTCAAAACGTTACACTGGCTATTTTTGACCCAACCTATGTGCTGCCGTTTACCGCCCTGCTGTTCTTTGTCATTCCTTTGGTTGTTACCCTATTCTACGGAAGGACTTTTTGTGCTGCGGTTTGTCCGCTGGGAGCCATTCAGGACTTAGTGGCTTTTCGGCCCATTGAACTGCCCCGGTGGCTGCAAAAAGTCTTGGGGATTGTTCCTTATTTGTATTTGGCTTTGGCGGTTTTATACGCCGCGACCAGTTCCGAATTTCTGATTTGTCGATACGACCCTTTTGTCGGAATTTTCCGCTTTGACGCTGAATTTCAAATGTTGTTGCTCGGAGGATTGTTTCTGCTGGTTGGCATTTTTGTGGCCCGTCCGTATTGTCGCTTTTTCTGTCCGTACGGCGTGCTGCTGGGATGGATGTCTACCTTCTCGAAAAAACACATGACCATTACCCCAAACAATTGTATTCAGTGTAAGTTATGCGCTAATTCGTGTCCTTTTGGGGCCATTGAAGAACCGGTGGAAGAGCAGGGAAACAGGCGTACGAATGTGCAGCTGCTGATGACTTATTTATTTTTCATCCCGCTGTGGATTGGAATTGGCGGATTGGCCGGTTCCATGATCCACGTACCGCTGGCCAAATTCAACTCAACGGTTTACCTGGCCGAGCAGTTGGTTGAAAATCCGGAGTTGAAGCAGGATCAGGAGCACATTGACGCCCGCGCGTTTATGCAATCTGGTAAATCGATGGATCAACTGGTGACGGAAGCTAAAGAAATACGTAGTCAGTTTTACTGGGGCGGATGGTTGGTTGGCGGATTTATGGGACTGATTATCGGCTTGACTTTATTAAAACTTTCATCGCACCGAAATCGGTATGATTACGAGCCAGATAAAACAAATTGTCTAAGCTGCGGACGATGCATGGATTATTGTCCGGTGAAGAAATAAAACAATGAATAAAATGAACTGGACCCTGAAAGATAAAATGAATGTAGCGAAAGGCATTGCCTGGTTTGCTGTTCTTTTTAGTTTGATTGTTAGCGTGATGCTAATTGCCAATTACGTGCAATTGAAAACGGTTGACCCGCTGGAAAGCCCGGCTTTGCAAACCTTGGTTGAGCGCTTGCATGATAATCCGCAGGATGAAGCGCTAAAGGAAGATATTCGGGCGCTCGACCTGTTGATTCGAAAAGCTTACTTCACCAGCCAGTGGCAAATTCGTACAGGCGCTTACCTCTTGCTTTTTGGCGTGGTGGTTTTTGTGCTTGCCATTCGCTATCTGAAATCGCTCAGCAACGAGCTGGATGAGTTGGAAAGCATAGAAAAGGACGCCTTTCTAGATAAACAACTCGCTCGCAAGTGGATGATTTATACCGGTGCTGGCTTGTTTGTTTTGGCGATGTTGTCGGGTGTATTTTCCAACAATATTTTAGATGACTACGAACCGAAAGTGCTGGCAGAGGTCCAAATGCCATCAGGTGTGGAGGTGATTGAGGTACAGCCAGTGGCCGATAATCAAATAGAACCGGTCGTCGAAGCGGAATCTCCAGCTCATGAAGAATCGGTTCAAACTGAAACAGCAACTGGAGAGCCGGAAGTTGCCGCCTCGACTGAACCGGAACAAAAAGCCGCTTCCGCTGCCACAAAGGCGACCGTGCCAACCCGGGAGCAGCTGCGGGCCAATTATCCTTTTTTCAGGGGACCTGACGGAAATGGGATAGCTTATCAAACCAAGGTGCCTGAAAAATTTGATGTAGCTTCGGGCGACAAGGTGCTTTGGAAAGTGAAAGTTCCAAAACATGGATACAATTCGCCCATTGTGTGGGGCGATCAATTGTTTGTTACAGGGGCTGATAATGATGCCCGCGTGGTTTACTGTTACAATAAAAATACCGGCGATCTGCTGTGGGAAGCCAACGCCGATCAAATTGCGGGTTCACCTGCGAAGTTGCCGAAAGTTACGGAAGATACCGGTTTAGCAGCACCAACCATGGCAACCAATGGTGCTGCGGTTTTTGCCTTGTTTGGTACGGGAGACGTGATGTCACTAGACTTCTCTGGAAAACGGCTCTGGGCCAAAAACCTGGGCGTGCCGGATAATCACTATGGGCATTCCTCGTCATTAATTATTCACAAAGACAAACTGCTGATTCAGTACGACACTAATCGTGGCGCTAAAGTCTTGGCGCTGTCAACCACTGATGGCTCAACCCAATGGGAAACCGTGCGTGATGTGAGAATTTCGTGGGCATCGCCGGTATTGGCCAATGTAAATGGGAAAGTACAATTGGTGTTAACTGGCGAACCTTTGGTGGCTGGTTACGATCCGGAGAACGGGAAGGAACTATGGACAGTTGATTGCATGATGGGTGAAGTGGGGCCCTCAGTTGGTTATGCCGACGGCGTGGTTTATGCGGCCAACGAATATGCGACTTTAGCCGCCATTAAGGTGGGCAGCCAGGCCGAAGTGATTTGGGAAGAAAGTGAATACCTTCCCGAAGTGGCCAGTCCGCTGGCCAAAGATGGCCTGTTGATTATCGCCACAAGCTATGGCGTGCTGGCTTGCTATGATGCCAAAGATGGCTCCAAATACTGGGAGCAGGAATACGGCGACGGCATTTACGCCTCGCCAATTTATGCCGATGGAAAAGTATATGTGATGGATATGGGCGGCAACCTGCACGTAATCAGGTTGGCCAAGGAATTTGAATTGGTTGCCGAATCTGAATTGGGTGAAAAATCGGTCTGTTCACCGGTGTTCGCCGACGGCAAAATGTACCTACGCGGTTTCGACCATTTGTATTGCATTGGAAATTAAGAGAAATGACAGAAGAAATCCAACATATCATTAGCCAGGTTGACAAAATCGTTCAGACAAAAGGAAACACAAAGAAAGCGCTGATTCCCATTTTGCAAGCCATTCAGGACGAATACAACTATCTGCCTGAAGAAGCCTTGCGCCATGTCTGCCACACAACGGAGATCACCCCCGAAAACATTACGGGTGTCGCCAGTTTTTACTCGCAGTTTCGCATGAAGAAGGCGGGTCAGCATCTTATTAAAGTGTGTGTGGGAACCGCCTGCCATGTGAAGGGAGCGGGGCAGGTGTACGATGCATTTAAGCGCCACTTCAACTTGACGGGCGATGAGGAAACCGATGCCGAAGGAAACTACACCCTCGAAAAAGTGTCGTGCCTGGGCTGTTGCACGCTGGCGCCGGTTGTTCAGGTGGATGATGTGACGTACGGCCATGTCACCACCGACAAAGTCGATTCTGTTTTGCATGACTTTGAAAGTCAAATCGGAAAAACAAGTAAAAAAAGCAAATACAGGAACGCCGATGGCAGCGAGTTTCAGGGCGAAATTCGCATTGGACTGGGCTCATGCTGTGTGGCCAGTGGCAGCGATGAAGTGAAAAAAGAGATTGAACAAACCATTGAAGGAACGGGCATCAACCTCCAGCTTAAAAATGTGGGCTGCGTGGGCATGTGCCACCAGGTTCCACTGGTTGAAGTAATCGATGAAAACAAGGAAAGCAAGCTCTATGCGAAAGTCAAACCCAACGAGGTAGCCGATATCATTCATAAGCATTTTAAGCCCAGGGGATTATTCGACCGCTTGAAAAACAACACCTTCCACTGGCTGGAAAAGATGCAGACAGACACAGTTTGGGAAGGCGTTGACCGCTACGCCATTGATGTGCGTGATGAAATGGTGTCTGGCTTTTTAGACCGCCAGCTACCCATTGCTACAGAGCATCGCGGCGTGATAAATCCGCTGGATATGGACGAATACCGAAGCTTTGGTGGTTTTGATGCTTTGAAAAAAATATTGCAAACAGATCGGCATGAAGTGATTCGTATGGTCAAAGACAGCGGATTGCGTGGCCGGGGTGGTGCAGGATTTTTAACCGGACTGAAGTGGGAGCTGGTGGAAAAGGAAAACGCGGAGAAAAAATACCTGATTTGCAATGGCGACGAGGGCGACCCCGGCGCATTTATGGACCGGATGTTGCTCGAATCTTATCCCTACCGGGTGATCGAAGGCATGCTGATTGCTGCCTGGGCAGTGCAGGCCACCGACGGCTATTTTTACATCCGTGCCGAATATCCGCTGGCGGTAACCCGCATCCGGCAGGCCTTAGTGAATTGCCGCGAGCAAAACCTGGTAGGCAACAATATTCTGGATTCCGGTTTTAATTTTGATATTCAGATTTACGAAGGGGCCGGCGCCTTTGTTTGTGGCGAGGAAACAGCGCTGATGGCTTCCATTGAGGGCAATCGCGGATTTCCCACTATTCGGCCGCCATTTCCGGCGCACAAAGGTTTATGGGGCTTTCCAACGCTGATCAATAATACTGAAACCTTTGCCCAGGTGTCCTACATCATCCGCAATGGGGAAACCCGTTTCAGTGAAATTGGCACGGAAAATTCAAAAGGAACTAAAGTGTTTTCGCTGACTGGCAAGATAAACCGGGGCGGATTGATTGAAGTGCCCATGGGAATCACTATCCGGCAGATTGTGGAAGAAATTGGCGGTGGCGTTCAAAATGGCAAAAAGTTTAAAGCCGTGCAGGTTGGCGGTCCTTCGGGGGGCTGCATCCCGGCTTCGCTCTACGACACGCCCATTGATTACCATTCCTTGCTCGAAGTAGGTGCCATGATGGGCTCCGGCGGCTTGGTGGTGTTGGATGAAGACGATTGTATGGTAGACATTGCCCGTTACTTTCTGTCTTTCACTCAAAATGAATCGTGCGGAAAATGTACCTTTTGCCGCGTTGGAACCAAGCGCATGCTGGATATCCTGAACCGGATCACTTCAGGAAGAGGAACCAAAAAGGATCTGGAAGAACTGAACTATTTGGCTGAATGGACCAAGAAAGGAAGTTTATGCAATCTCGGAAAATCGGCTCCCAACCCAATTGTAACGACCTTGCAGTATTTCTACGAGGAATATGAGGCACATATTGAAGGCAGCTGTCCGACCGGAAAATGCACGGCAATGATTACCTATTCCATCAACGATGAGTGTATCGGCTGTACCAAGTGCGCACAAAAATGCCCGGTTGACGCCATCAAGTTTGAGCCGCACAAAAAGCATTCAGTCAACACCGAGCTGTGTATTAAATGCGATGCCTGCCGGCAAGTTTGCCCGGTTGATGCGGTTGACGTGGAATAGCCAGCGGAGAGAGTCACCCCGAACTTGCTTAGGGGTCTGTTTGAGCAAAAAAAAAGATGCCGAAACTGGTTTGCATGACGATTTAATGAATGATTTTAAAGAGTAAAACTTGCTGATAATCGCGCTAACATAACTTGAAGATTTGGACTGAAAATAAAATTGTATTCTTAGTTGGATAGAATAAAAAGTTCAACCAAAAAAAATCAAGGGAATCCCTTAATCTCATAAATAAAGGTTCAGACGAATATGATCAAACTAACAATAAACTCCCAACCCTTAAAAGTTCCCGAAGGCACCACGCTTCTGGAAGCGGCCCGTATGCTTCAAATTGACATTCCAACCATGTGCCACCTGGAGGGAACGGGACATTTTACTTCCTGCATGGTGTGCCTGGTTAAAGATACCCGCAACGGCAGGCTCATGGCTTCGTGTTCGATGCCGGCCATGGAGGGTATGCATATTATTACTGATGATGCCGAGTGTCGTGAGTCGCGCAAGGCCTCATTGGAGTTGCTATTGAGTGAGCATGTGGGCGATTGCGAAGCGCCCTGCCAGTTGGTTTGCCCGGCACACATGAATATTCCGCTGATGAACCGGCTGATTGCCGCCGGGAATTACGATAAGGCGGTCGAAGTGGTAAAACGCGACATTGCCTTGCCCGCGATCCTCGGACGCATATGCCCCGCGCCCTGCGAGGCGGGTTGCCGCCGCAAGCAGGTCGATGAAGCGGTTTCTATTTGTTTGCTGAAAGGTTTTGCGGCCGATCAGGAATTGGAGAAGGGTGTTGCTTCTGTCCCACCCAAAAAGCTATCTGGGAAAAAGGTCGCCATCATTGGCGCCGGGCCCGCCGGACTGGCTGCCGCGTTCTACCTGAACAAGGCTGGCCACCAGGTTTCCATTTTTGAAAAGAACGCAAAGGCTGGTGGCGATCTGCTTCAGATTGAAGAAACGGAGTTGCCAGTGAAAGTGATGGAAGCCGAATTTTCAGCTATTCTGAATTCGAATATCAAAACCTATTTCAATATTGAAATAGACCAGCAACAGTTGGAACAACTTCAGCAGGAAAATGATGCCGTAATTTTGGCAACCGGCGCCATAAACGACCAATTGAGAGAGTGGGGGATAACCCTCTCAAAAACAGGCATCGAAGTAGATAAAGGAACTTATCTTACTTCAATCGAAAAGGTATTTGCCGTTGGCAATGCGTTGCGCCCTTCAAAACTGGCGGTCCGCTCGGTGGGGCAGGCAAAAGAGCTGGCTTTTGTGTTGGATGATTGGTTCCGGAGCAATCAGTTAAGCGGGTATCCAAGTCGGTTCAATTCGAAGTTTGGCAAGTTGCAGGAATCGGAATTTATTGAGTACCTGAAAGAGTCGGTGGATGAAAAGCGACTGGAAGCCACGCGTGGAAAGGCGGTTGGTTTTACGGGGGAAGAAGCAGTTGCCGAGGCGAAGCGCTGCTTGCACTGCGATTGCCGAAACCCCGAAAGCTGCAAACTACGCGAACTTTCGGATATCTACGGCGCGCAGCAAAAACGTTTTCAATACGATGAACGGTTTAAGGCTCAAAAAGAATTTGCCCCGCAAAATATTGTTTATGAATCGGCCAAATGTATCAAGTGTGGAATTTGTGTGCGAATCACTCAGCAATACCAGGAAAGCTTTGGGTTTTCATTCATCGGCAGGGGATTTGATGTGAAGGTGGGCGTGCCGTTTTCTGAATCGGTGGAGAAAGCTCTCAAAAAAACAGCCGCATTGGTGGCCGAAAAATGCCCGACAGGAGCTTTATCTAAAACAGATACTGAAGAACAGATATAGCATAGCGGTCATCCCGGGCTTGTTTCGGGATCTGTCGCAGATGAGAAAAAATATTAAAAACAGAGAACCCTGAGGATTACACAGAGTTAAAGGAGATTTTGCAGCTATGAAGAAATGCCAACTAATATTGATCCTGTTATTTTCAACGAACGTACTGTTTGCTCAGTCCGAATGGCCCATCTTTCGGGGCAACCAACAGCTAACAGCGGCCGTTGCGTATGAGTTGCCAAACCAGTTACAGTTGTTGGCTTCCTTTCAAACCGAAGGTGATATCAAAGCTTCGCCCGTGGTAAACAACGGCGTGGTTTACTGCGGATCGACCGATGGCTACTTCTATGCCTTCAACCTAAAAGGCGAACTGAAGTGGAAGTTTGATGCCGGAAATGCCATTGAAGCCCCTGCGGTGTTGCTCGATGGGAAAGTCATTTTTGGTTCGTTGGACGGCTTGTTGTTTTGCCTGAATCAGAACAATGGTGCGGTAGTTTGGAAGTATAAAACCGATAACCAGATCATCGGCTCGGCCAACTGGCACACTGCCAATGGGCACACCGTGCTGGCTGTGGGGAGTTACGACTACTTTCTGCACGGCGTCAAGCTGGCAGATGGGCAAGGTTTATGGCAATACGAATCCGACAATTTTATCAATGGCGCACCGGCGCTGTACAATAACAACGTAGTTTTTGGTGGATGCGACGGCTTCTTGCACCTGGTCAACCTCCAAACGGGGCAGGTGACCCGCAAAATTGAATTATCAACCTACATGGCGTCATCCCCAGCGATTGTAGGCAGCGAAGCTTACATTGGCGACTATGAAGGGCGCTTTTTTGCTGTCGATTTGGAAAATGGCAACGTACGCTGGACCTACGACGATGCGGAAAAGAGCTTGCCTTTTATTGCTTCTCCAGCCGTTTCAGGCGACTGCATTGTCTTGGGAAATGAAGACCGCCAGCTGTATTGTTTCAACCGAAAAGACGGAACAGTTGTCTGGACCAAGCGATTGTCGAACCGGATTAATTCCTCATCGGTGATCGCCGGAAACAAAGTTGTTACCGCAACCATGGATGGTATGCTTTTTATGCATAACTTACAAACGGGAGAGGAATTGCAGCGGTACGAATTGGGTAGCCAGATGATGAGCTCGCCAGCAGTTTACGATGGCAAAATCATCATTGGTGCCAACGATGGAAGAATCTATATTATGGGGAAATGAACAGCTGGCAACTTGAACACTGAAACTCGAAACGCAATGAAAATAGCACACATTATACCCGGTTCAGGCGGCAGTTTTTACTGCGGCAACTGCTTGCGCGACAGCAAGTACATGAAAGCATTGCAGGATTTAGGCCAGGAGGTGATTAAAGTTCCGCTTTACCTGCCCCTGTTTGAAGATGCGCACGATTTGAATGAAGTGCCTGTGTTTTATGGAGCGGTGGACATTTATTTGAAACAGCGCTTCCCCGTTTTCCGGCACATGCCCGCCTTTGTCGATAAAATGCTGAATTCGAAATCGGTGTTAAATCTGGCGGCCCAAAACGCCGGTTCAACGCGGGCTAAAGGTCTGGAGGAAATGACCGTTTCGATGTTGTTGGGCGAAGAAGGTTTGCAAAAAGAAGAACTGGAGCGCTTGGTGGAGTGGTTGCGTGATGAGGCCAAGCCTGATGTGGTGCACCTTTCGAATGCTTTGTTGCTGGGACTGGCGCGGCGAATCAAGCAGGAAATGAATATTCCGGTGGTTTGCTCCTTGCAGGACGAAGATGTTTGGGTAGATGTGATGAGCGACAAGCACCGCGAAGAAGTTTGGCAAATCATGGAAGCACGTGGTCGCGAAGTGGATGCTTTTATAGCAGTCAGCGATTTTTATGCTGAGGAGATGAAAATGCGTATACGCATCCGCCCGGATCAACTTTTTATCAATCACATTGGGGTGGATGCGGCTGACTACCTGGTGAAGCCCGTCCAGGAGAAAGAGCCTGTCATTGGGTTTATTTCGCGCATGTGCGAAGAAAATGGACTGGGGATTTTGGTCGATGCCTTTTTGTTGTTGAAGGAAGATGAAGCTTTCAGCCCGGTGAAGTTGAAGATTACCGGAGGCAAAACCAATGATGATACGGCTTTCATCAAGCAGCAAAAGAAAAAAATAGCTGCGGTCGGCTTGGAGGAGCAGGTGTTGTGGGTTGAAGAGTTTGAAAATCCTTCGCGTCAGAACTTCTTTGATACCGTGGCGCTGTTGACGGTTCCCGTGCTAAATGGCGAAGCGTTTGGCCTTTACCAATTGGAAGCTTTAGCCTCGGGAATTCCACTGGTGCAGCCCGAACTGGGCGCCTTCCCCGAAGTGGTTGGCTTGTCGGAAGGCGGCATCAATTATCACCCCAACAGCCCGAAAAAACTGGCCAAAGCCTGGAAAAGCATCATCATGGATAAAGAAAAGCTGGCAGCGTTAGGTACCAAAGGACTGGCAGGTGTCAAAACAAATTTCGATATTCATAAGCAATCGGAAAAGCTGGTTAGGATTTATGAGTCCGTAACAGCAAAAAAACAATATCAAGTTTGAGTTGCTTTTAACTTGAAACTCATAACTCCAAACTGATTAATCATGCTCGAAATCAAATCACTCACCAAAAGCTTTCAAACCGGCTCGGAAACACGGCGAATCATTCTGGATGAACTCAACTTGTCAGTTCAAGATGGCGAAAGCGTCGCTATTGTTGGTCCGTCCGGTTCCGGAAAAACAACCTTGCTCAATATGTTGGGCGCGCTCGACCGGCCAGATAGCGGTGACGTATTTCTGGATGGCGAACTGGTTTTCAGCAAAAATGAAAAGCAACTGGCCCAATTTCGAAACCAGTCTATCGGTTTCGTGTTTCAGTTGCACCATTTGCTTCCGCAGCTCAATTTATTGGAAAATATCTTGCTGCCAGTTGTTGCACAGCAATCAGCCGTGGATTCAGTCAGCCGGAAACGTGCTGAAGAACTGACCCAGAAGCTGGGCATCGCTGGATTACAAAATCAAAAGCCCGGACAACTTTCGGGTGGCGAGTGCCAGCGCACGGCCATTGCCCGCGCCTTAATTAATCGACCACGGATTTTGCTGGCCGACGAACCAACAGGAGCACTGGATCAGCAATCTTCCAATCATTTGGCTGACCTGCTTTTACAGCTCAATCGCGAAGAAAATACCAGCTTGATTGTGGTGACACACTCCATGGCCTTAGCTTGGAAAATGGATAAGATTTACAAGCTCGAAAACGGAAAATTGCAACTTACGGAGGCATGAACGGAATTAGCTACGCGATAAAATCACTGCTGTATTTTTGGAGATTGAATCTGACCATGGTGTTGGGCGTGGCGCTTAGTACAGCTATTTTACTGGGGGCGTTTGTTATTGGCGATTCGGTTACCTACAGTCTGAAGCAAATTACCTTGCAGCGGTTGGGCAACACCGATTGGGTTATTACTGGCGGCGAGCGGCTTTTCAGAGCCGAATTGGCCAACCAAATGGCTTCTGACGAGATGGAAGTTAGTCCTCACTTGTTTGTCAACGGAATGGCCGTTTTAGACGGCGGCAAAGCGCGCGCCAATCAGTTGCAGGTGTGGGGCGTGAAACCGGATTTCGACAGATTTGCCGGGACGAATGGTTTGTATGCATTAGTCAATAATGAAGCCGTTATAAACGAACAGCTAGCCGAAGTTCTTGGCGTAGAAGTGGGAGAGGAGATGCTGTTGCGGGTCAACAAGCTCAGCACTTTCCCAGCCAATACGCCCTTTGTTTCGGCTGACGAGTCCACCATTTCATTTCGGGTGAAGGTCAAGGCAATTGCTTCCCTGTCAGAAACCGGTAATTTTAATCTTCAGAAAATTCAATCAGCCCCCAAAAATATTTTTGTTTCGCTGGATTTTCTTAACCGGCAAATGCAGTTGGATGATCTGGCTAATGTGCTGTTGGTGAATGATTCTGGTATAGACGAAATGAATTTATTCGAACGAATTTCGGCTCATTGGAAACTGGAAGATCTGAATCTTTCTGTCAGAGAAAATGCCGGTTTAAACTATACAGAGTTAGTTTCCGATCGGGTATTTATTGAGCCCTCAGTGGCTGATAGATTATTGAACAGCGGTGAAACTTATCCAATCTTTTCCTATTTCGTCAATCAACTGAAGATTCAGGATCGGGTCACACCCTATTCATTTGTGGCAGGTTTACCAGCTACAAAGGCGAATTTACATGCAAATGAAATGATCATCAACCGGTGGTTAGCTGAGGATTTGAAGGCTGCTCCGGGTGATTCCATCTTCGTTACTTATTTTGAAGTGGGGCCGTTGCGCCAGTTAGTTGAGAAGTCGACTTGGTTTCAAGTGGCTGGAATCGTGGAAATGGAAGGGCAATGGGCGGATGTCAATCTGATGCCGGATATTCCGGGCTTGTCGGATGCCGGGCATTGCAGCGACTGGGAAACCGGTGTTCCTGTTGATTTGTCTAGCATTCGGCAAAAGGATGAGGACTATTGGACGGACTTTAAAGGCACGCCCAAAGCGTTTATCAATCTTAGTACTGCGCAAGAATTGTGGGGAAACCGCTTTGGAGCATCAACGGCCATTCGCTCGAATGGTTTACAGGCTGCTGACTTTGAAAGTCGGGTTTTAGCTGAGATTCAGCCGGAAGATGTTGGCTTCCAAGTGAAGGATGCCAAAGCTGCTGGCTTGCAGGCGGCTAGCCAGGGAGTCGATTTTAGCGGCTTATTTATTGGCCTGAGTTTTTTTGTGCTCTTTGCGGCCTTGCTGTTGGCCTACCTCATGTTTCAGTTGTACCTGAACTTCCGTCGTTCGGAGATTGGTACATTGCACGCCATGGGCTTTTCGGCTCAAAAAATCAGGAAACTGTTTTTTCTGGAGGCGATGTTGCTGGTTGTAGTCGGAACACTGTTTGGCGTGCCTATTGGACTGGCTTACAACAGCCTGATTATGGATGCCATTAATACCATTTGGCGCGATATTGTACGAACCTCCATTTTGAGTATTCATGTCACACCCTTGGCCATTATTCAGGCTATGCTGATTGTCGGCGTCATTAGTTTGGTTAGCGTGTGGTTTGTGCTTCGCAACTATGCCGGGCAACAGATTATTGCCATGCAGCAAAGCCAGTCGGGCAAGTCAAGTTCCGGCAAATGGTCTTTGTGGATTGGCGTGGGTCTGAGCCTGCTCTCGGTTTTGCTGATGCTTTCGCAGGGCATTGGAAGCGAAATCAATCCAACCGTGTTTTTTATCAGTGGCTTTGGCCTCATGCCCGGACTGATTTTACTTTTGAATTCCGTTTTGATCCGAAGAGAAAATAGAATAACGGAGAAGTTATCATTTCGCTTTTTTTCGAATCAGTTGGTTTTAGCGGACCGACGAAGAAATCTGCTGATTGTTAGTTTCCTGTCAGTGGGAGTCTTTTTGGTGCTTTCTACCGGGCTAAACCGAAAAGATTTGACACGAAATGCGGACCAGCCGTCTTCCGGAACTGGAGGCTACACTTTTTTTGCGGAAACCAGCTTTCCGGTGCTGTTTGATTTAAATTCGCCTGAAGGCCGCTTTGAACTGGGGCTGGAAGATTCGCCGGCTGACTTTGTGCAGTTCCAGTCTTTGGCTGGCGATGATGCGAGCTGTTTGAACCTGAACCGCGTGAATCGCCCCCGAATTTTAGGTTTTAATGCCGAAAAGTTGGACGAGCAGCAGGCATTTACCTTTGTTGCCCAAACCGATGAGCTGAATCCTGCCCATCCTTGGTTGTGTTTGAATCAAGTGTTAGCCAATGGGCAGATTCCGGCCGTGGCCGACCAAACAGTGATTAAATGGGGCTTGGGGAAGTCGGTGGGAGATACGCTTATCTATCAAAATGAGTCGGGCGAAGAGGTAGTTTTAAAATTGGTAGGTGGCTTGGCCAATTCCGTTTTCCAGGGAAATATTTTGATTGCAGATCGGTTGTTTTATGCGAATTTTCCTTCGGTGAGCGGATCGCAAGTGTTTTTGGTACAGGCTCCTGAAACCGAAGAGGAAAATCTTCGCTCGGCCTTTCGAAATTATGGATTTGAAATTACGCCAGCCAAAGAACGTTTGTTGCTTTTTTACCAGGTTGAAAACACCTATCTCAACATCTTTCTGATGCTGGGGGCACTTGGATTACTTATTGGAACCATTGGGTTGGGAATCATTATTTTTCGAAGTATCTATGAAAACCGTGCGCAGTTTGCGCTGCTGCAAGCGACCGGTTTCCGAAAACAAAAAATCAGGCGAATTGTGCTTCGCGGATACATGCAGCTCGTCCTTTTGTCACTGGTAATCGGGCTGATTCCTTCCATTCTTTCGGCTTTGCCAAGTTTACGTTCATCTCTCTATTTTGGACTAATTTACTGGAGTCTGGCTATTTTTGTTTTGGTGCTTGCCAGTGCCTGGCTGTGGGTTTTTACAGGGAATCGTCTGGCAATGAGGGGCAACCTGTACGACGCGCTGAGAAATGATTAATCGAATTTTGGCAAGCAAAAAAATGGGAACTGCCGGTAAGCGAAGTTCCCATTCTATCTATGATTTCGTTATCGTGTTACCGTCGTGCCATCATCATCATGTGCATCAATCCACCTCCGTTACTCACATTTGTAAATCCTGCCTGTTGTAGTCCCCGCTGTGCATAAGCCGACCGTGCACCGGATGCGCAGTACAAGGTGATTTCTCTTGATTTGCTGCCCAGTTCATCGAGCCGTGCATACAAATCATCCAATGGAATATTAATGGCGTTGGGAAAAGCTCCGGCCCGAAATTCTTCGGGCGTGCGAACATCAATAACCAACGGCTCGTTTGCTGAAGCAGAGGCACCTGGTGTGCGATTGCGATTGGCCATCATGGCTGATAGTCCGCCGCCATTTTTTACATTGGTGTAGCCAAGCTGCATCAGCATTCGTTGGGCGTAGGCAGAGCGTGCACCTGTAGCGCAATAAACCACAATTTCGCGCGACGCATTTGTTCCCAATTCTTCGAAACGATACATGAGCTCATCCATAGGAATATTGATGGCATTGGGATAGGCTCCCTCGTTAAATTCCTCTGGCGTGCGCACATCGATGACGATGGGCGAATGATCATCGGCGACTTTTGCTGTTGTTTTTTCTTCGGTTTCAGCCTTTTCTTTTTCCATCGATTTTGTGTCAACCGGCAACAAATCAATCTCAACCTGATTAAAACCGATGGTTCGGGCTTGCCGTTGCAAGGAGGTGTGTCCTCCCGAAATATTGGTTACATCGTTGAATCCTGCCCCCCGCAAAGTACGCAAAGCTTGATGGCTTTTCTTGCCGGTTTCGTCGTAAACCACGATCGGCCGATTGATCGGAATATCCGACAGCTGCTGTGACAGTAGTTCCAACGGAATATGGATGGCGCCTTGAATATGGCTTTTTTCGAAAGCAAAGATATCGCGAACGTCCAAATAGACCGGGTTCTTATCGGCAACAAAGTCATCGAGTTCAGAAACTGTCACAGATGGACTGAAACCAGAACTGCGGTTTTCGGCCGCGTAGGCAGCCATGTTAATGGCATCGTTGGCCGTACCAATTGGAGGCGAATAAGCAAAGTCGACGTCCGCCAAATCACTGATGGTCAGTTTTGCTGCTGTAGCTGTGGCAATCACATCCAATCGTTTGTCGGCCCCTTTATAACCCGCGGTTTGTCCGCCAAGAACCACGCCTGTTTTTCGATCATAAACCAACAAGGTGGTCACTGTTTCGGCTCCGGGATAATACGAGGTGTGATGTTCTTTGTGAACGACAACGGCATCGGCATCAATTTTGGCGGCGCGGGCCTGTTTCAATGAGAGCCCCGTGGTTCCTGCCACGGCCTCAAATACGCGCACAACAGATGTTCCGATGGCCCCTTTGTATTGATGGTGCCCACCCAAAGCATTCTCTGCAGCGATTCGTCCCTGGCGATTGGCTGGCCCGGCCAACGGAATTCGTACTTTTTTACCACTTACGCGATGCTCAATTTCTACCATATCGCCGGCAGCGTAAATATCCGGGTCGGAGGTTTGAAGTTCAGCATTCACCATTAAGCCACCTGCTTCGCCCAATTCAAGCCCGGTATCGATCGCCAGCTGCAGGGTAGGGCGAACGCCAATCGACAGCAAAACCATATCGGCTTCGAGCCGCTTTCCATTGTTGAGCTTCACCGAATTACTTTTGATTTCAGTGACTCCGGCGCTGGTGTGCACACCCACACCATAAGCCAGCAATTCGTTTTCAATAAACCCGGCAGTTTCGGCCTCCATCAGGCCCATGACGTGGGGCATCATTTCAACCACATTCACCTTCAGCCCTCGTTTTACCAGCGCTTCCACCATTTCAAGACCGATGAATCCGCCGCCAACAACAACTGCGCTTCGCGGTTTTTTTTCTTCCAAATGGTTGGATATTTTATCCATATCTTCGAGTGTCCACAGTGTGAAAACATGGTCGAGATCAGCGCCAGGAAGTGTTGGATTGATCGGCTTTCCGCCTTGTGCAAGAATAAGTTTGGTGTATTCGAACGTTCTCACTTCACCATTGATGGCATTGGTTGTTTCTACCTGGTGGGCTTGGCGGTCGATGGCAGTTACCAGGGTATTGGTATGAACTTCAACCTCATACTGCTCCTTGAAACTTTCAGGACTTTGTAGAATCAGTTTTGAGCGGCTAACGATATCGCCTCCAATGTAATACGGTAAACCACAGTTGGCGAATGAAATATCAGGGCCTGCTTCGAGCATAATAATTTCAGCTGTAGGAGATATTCGGCGAGCTTTTGCAGCAGCGGTTGCTCCGGCTGCAACTCCCCCTATAATGATGATCTTTTCCATAATCTTCTTGTATTTTTTTTATGACACGTTATTCAATATTGTATTTGGAGTCTTTTGATCAAAGCGATTAAGAATAGGCTAAACCAAATCTGTGAGCTTTGATTTAGGATAAAAAGTAAAGACTTACATTTTATCCGGCCTTAGCCATTTCTTTCAATAAAAAATCTTTGCTTTTGATACCGACAAAGCGGTTGATTTCCTTCCCATTCTTGAACAGGATGAGGGTGGGAATGCTTTGAACTTTGAATTTTTGAGCGAGACCCTGAAATTTTTCGATGTCCACCTTTCCTACATAATTATCACCTGTTAAACCGGCTGAAACATCATTTAAAATTGGCGCCATGATCCGGCAGGGGCCGCACCAGCTAGCCCAAAAATCAACCAACACCAGTTTGTTTTTTGTCTTCAGGTGAAAGTTATTGTCAGTCAGCGTGAGAATGTTTTGATGATCATCTACCAAAGGAGTATTTTTCATTTTAGCGCGGGCAATTTTTGCCAGAATGAGAAACCCGATGATCAGAACTACAATTACGATGAGGATTATTTTTACCATTTTGTGTTTTCTAAAATTAAGTTCGATGCAAAAGTATTCTGACTGAAAGCAGCAGGCAAGTATCGTTGACGCTGTCTTTGCAACTTTCGGATTGAAATAGAACAACTTTTTTATTGATTTATTCCTAACTTCGCCGTGCAACGCAACGAAGTAAGCTCATGAAGACAATTTTGGAAACTGACGATAATTTTATTTGCGACATTAAAGCGCCATGTTTTCAGACACTTGGACCAGATGAAGTGGAACTGGTCCGGTCGGCCAAAACACAAGTTCATTTTCGAAAAGGCGACAACCTGACCAAACAAGGTGCTTTTGCGTCGTACGTATTGTTTTTGATTGATGGCCTGGTCAAACAGTACCTGGAAGGCGACAACAATAAGCTTTACAACCTGAAAATTTTTCAGCAGGGCGATTTTGTTGGCTTGTCATCAGCATTTTCAAAAAGCACTTTCGATTATTCTACCGTGGCGCTTACTGATTGTATGGCTTTTCTCATAGAAAAGGAAGCTATAGGCCAAGTGGTACGGCAGAATGGCTTGTTCGGTTTCAATTTTATTCAGCGATATTGTGAGCAGAGCACAGGATTGTTTTCAACCATCCGAAACGTGCTATATAAACAAATGAATGGCCGCCTGGCCGCTACCTTGCTATACCTGAACGGCTTTAAAGCAGCGAATCCCAAAATTTTTTACTTGCTGTCGCGTAAAGATATCGCAGATTTTGCCGGAATCTCGACCGAGAGTGCAGTTAAGTTGCTGAAATCCTTTGAAAAAGACGGATTGATTCAATTGAAAGACAAAGATGTGATTGTGCTTGACTTTGATAAGCTGCATGAGATTAGTCTGCGGGGGTAAAATTGGCACTTCAAATTTTTTGTATTGAAAAGGAATCCTTCGGAGTTCAACGATTGATATCTGACTTGTTTTGAAATGCTTAAGAATATCATAATTGATCTCCCTTAGCCGCAAAAGCCTGGCAGGCTTAAAAAGAAGGGTAACCACCTCCAAAACACTTTGCTGGGGTACCCGGGGTGTTAAATCATTTACAAATCATGCAGAGTCAGGCCTGTCTTTCGGCTGTCATGCTCAATTCCGTCGGTTAATTTTTTCATTTTTTCGGAAAAACAACAAAGCTAGTCGATGACTCTCCATAATAAATTGAGTTGATGCGAAATTTTTGGATAGGGTAGGGACTAAAAACAATAATGGGAACCACTCGGTATGAATAGTTCCCATCCGTTACTTGACGACCGAAATCATCTTTCACGCCAGGCTACTGTTATTTTGACCGGCTGATCATTGAATCGAGGATTCTTGTTTTCAGCCCATGGCTTTCCGGCAGTGCCTGTTACAGCATCGCCATCCAGCTGTCCGCTCAACAGACCCGAAGGTTGTTTTCCCGGACGAAGTTTTTGACAGCTTTTGAGGAATTCTGGTCTTGCGATCATCCTTCGCTCAAATTTCGATGTTTAATGAACCGGAGTTCCAACGATCTCTTATTATCAGTCCGGAACGAATTCCTTTTCTGAAAATAGCCATCAATCTTAAAACTACTTCATCTGCCGAAGCAAATCGTTTTCGTTTTAATCAAGCTTGTAAAGAACGAGTCTTTGGTTGCTTAAACTTCGGCTCCTTTGGTGCGCAAACCCGAGGGTTTGGATGATTTGACGCTGGCTCAGCTAAGAGCTTTTGTCGCCTCCATATTTCCGGAGCAGTCTTTTATCGCTCACCTGATAGTATCAAATGTACATTGAAAAACCAATATAAGTCAATTATTTTGAGGGTTTTAAATCAACCTGCTGTTAACCGGAGATATTAACAATTGTTGATAAGTTCTATAGGGTTTATGCCGCTTAACTTACCGGAAGGTTTTCAATACGCTGTCGCGTTGGTTATGAACAATTTTGGTGCCTGATGCAAGATTGAAATTAACATGAGCTGTACTGTGGGACAAAAAAAATGCTCCCGAACAGGGAGCATTTTAAGTCTTATGACACTGAATGGATTAACATCCCGGAATATTTTTGTCGCCGGCTTGTTCATGATACCATTTGAGTGGATATGATGATGGGCGCTCAATAGGTAATCCGTAGAGGCGGTCCATAACCAGACTTGCCAATACGCCAAGTGCTCTTGATACTCCGAACATGACCGTGTAGAAGGAATGCTCTTTGATGCCATAGTGGTAAAGCAAAGAACCTGAATAGGCATCTACGTTTGGCCAGGGGTTTTTCACCTTTCCGGTTTCTTCCAAAATTGGCGGTACCACTCGGGAAAGCGTATTAACGATATTGATTAGTTTATCGTCTTTCACATATTTTTTGGCAAATTCCTGTTGTGCTGTAAACCTTGGATCAGTTTGACGCAAAACGGCGTGTCCATACCCCGGAATAACGCGGCCTTCAGCTAGTGTACGTTTGGTATAGGCAATAATTTCGTCTTCCGATGGAGTTTCGGTATCCAACTCCTGAAGCATGGCGAAAATCCAATTGATGACTTCTTGATTGGCGTAGCCATGAAGTGGACCGGCTAATCCAAGCATACCTGCAGCATAGGCGTAATAAGGGTTGCTAAGCGCAGAACCAACCAGGTGTGTGGCATGAGCCGAAACGTTTCCACCTTCATGATCGGAATGGATCACCATATACAAGCGAAGCAAACGCTTCACTTCTTCGCTGTCGTGTCCCATCATGTGAGCTAGATTGCCAGCCCAATCCAGACGTGGATCCGGTTCAATATGATGGTCGTTATAGAACTGGCGGCGATAGATGTACGCTGCGATTCTTGGCAAACGTGCAATCAGATTCATCACATCCTCGTAAGTCGTGTCCCAGTAGTGCTTCTTGTGAACTCCGGTACGGTATGCCTTCTGAAAAATTGAATCTGTAGCCATGCTGAGAATAGCCGCACTGAACTGAGTCATTGGGCGGGCATTCTTTGGAATGGCATCAATTACGTCAAACACATGTTGCGGCACATAAGCCCGTGTTGCCCAGTCTTTGCTGAGGTTTAACACATCGTCACGCTCCGGAATTTCTCCGATCAACATCAGGTAAAAAAGTCCTTCGGGAAGTGGCTCCCCATCGGGATTCAGTCGAGGCAGTTTCTCACGAAGTTCAGGAATGGTATATCCACGAAACCGAATTCCTGTTGTTGGATCCAGCTTCGAAGTGTCAGTAATTAAACTTGGCACACCTTTCATCCCTGTCATTACCTGTCCTATGGTTACGTTGGCAATTACTTTATCACCATGTTCATTTTTAAGCCGTTGGTATTCGTTAACGCACTTGCTTGCTTTTTGGTAAAACCGATTTTTAATGTATTCCATTTTTAAAGTATTTTAGTTTGATTTTTTTTTCAATTTAGTGAATATTCCGGATTATTTCATCAGCAAACTCAGTGGTAGACAACAGGGTTGAACTTTCCATCATTGCATGCAGGTCTGATGTCACCCGACGTTTGGCAAAGGTATGCTCCATGGCATCGAAAACATGTTCGGCTGCTTCATTCCACCCAAGGTACTCAAGCATCATGACTCCCGAAAGAATAAGTGAGCTCGGGTTGGCTTTTCCAGTGCCAGCAATGGTTGGCGCTGTGCCATGGGTAGCCTCAAAAATGGCATAGCCACTCTGGTAATTGATATTAGCCCCGGGCGATATTCCAATTCCACCTACCATTGCTGCCAACTGGTCGGAAATATAATCACCATTCAAATTCATGGTTGCAATAACAGAATGATTGTATGGATGCAGTAAACTGTCTTGAAGAAAGGCATCGGTAATCACATCCTGCACAATCACTTTTCCTGATTTCTTTGCTTGTTCAAGCGCTTTTTGTGCATCCAGCTGCCCTTTTTCCAGCTCAATTTGCTGATACTGGCGCCAGGTGAACACCTGATCGGTAAATTCTGATTCCGCTAAATCATAGCTCCAGTTCTTGAAAGCACCTTCAGTAAACTTCATAATGTTCCCTTTGTGTACAAGTGTTACTGAGGGCAGATCCCGATTAATAGCATAATGAATAGCAGCTCTTACAAGCCTTTCAGAGCCTTCTCTCGAGATAGGTTTTACGCCAAAAGAGGAGCTTTCCGGAAATCGGATCTCTGAAGTCACACCCATTTCATGAATCAGAAAATCCCGAAACTTGTTCGTCTTTTCCTCGCCGGTCATAAATTCAATTCCAGCATAAATATCTTCCGTGTTTTCCCGAAAGATATGCATATCAACCATTGATGGGTAACGAATGGGAGACGGAACTCCCTTAAACCATCGCACCGGCCTCAGGCATACATACAAATCGAGTGTTTGACGCAAAGCCACGTTGAGCGAACGAATTCCTCCTCCTACAGGCGTCTCGAGCGGCCCCTTAATTCCAACCAGGTAATCCTTAAAGCTATCGATAGTCTCGTCAGGGAGATATTGACCGGTAGTCTTAAAGGCTTTTTCACCTGCCAAAACTTCTTTCCAAATCAGTTTCCGGGATGATCCATAGGCTTTTTCAACAGCAGCGTCTAAAACTCTTTGGGACGGTTTTGTAATATCCTTGCCAATTCCATCACCCACAATATAGGGGATGATGGGTTGGTCGGGTATTTTTAGGATCCCACTTTCGAGTTTGATTTTTTCTCCCATAGTTAGTTCGCTGTTAGTCTGCTTTTCAGGTTGGTATCAATTGCATTTAGGAATTCCTCTGTTGACAAATAGTGCTCTTGTTTCAGATCCTTTTCGTGAATAATCAGGGCCAAATCCTTAGTCATTTTTCCACTTTCAATAGTTTCAATACAAACTTGCTCCAGTGTGTTGGCGAAATCAATCAAGGCTTGGTTGTCATCCAGTTTTCCTCTGAAAGCCAATCCCCTTGTCCATGCAAAAATGGAGGCAATTGGGTTGGTTGATGTGGGATTTCCCTGTTGGTGCTGGCGGAAGTGGCGCGTAACTGTTCCGTGAGCAGCTTCTGCTTCCATGGTTTTACCGTCTGGAGTGATCAAGGTTGAAGTCATTAATCCTAACGAGCCAAATCCTTGTGCAACCGTGTCCGACTGCACATCGCCATCGTAATTTTTACACGCCCAAACATATCCGCCTTCCCATTTCATGGCAGCAGCTACCATATCGTCAATTAAGCGGTGTTCGTAGGTAATTCCGGCGGCTTCAAATTTTTCTTTAAATTCATTATTGAAGACTTCCTCAAAAAGATCTTTAAAGCGTCCATCGTATTTTTTCAAGATGGTATTTTTTGTTGAAAGGTAGAGTGGCCAGCCTTTGCTGAGCGCCTGGTTCATACACGCGCGGGCAAAACCGATGATGGATTCGTCGGTGTTGTACATGGCCATGGCTACACCGTCGCCTTCAAAATCAAAGACATCAAACGATTGCACTTCGCTGCCATCTTCAGGGGTAAAGGTAATGGTCAGTTTCCCCTTTCCTTTGGTTAGGAAATCGGTTGCACGGTATTGGTCACCAAAAGCATGACGCCCTATACAAATCGGTTTTTTCCATCCCGGCACCAATCGCGGAATATTATTAATGATGATGGGTTCGCGGAATACTGTTCCACCCAAGATGTTTCGGATTGTTCCATTAGGTGAGCGCCACATATTTTTCAACTTGAATTCAGTTACCCTTAACTCATCTGGGGTAATAGTCGCGCATTTGATTCCCACGCCATACTTTTTGATGGCATGAGCAGCATCAACGGTGATCTGATCATCTGTTTCGTCACGTTTTTCCATTCCCAAGTCATAATACTTGATGTCCAGATCGAGGTAAGGGAAAATGAGTTTTTCTTTAATAAATGACCAAATAACCCGGGTCATTTCATCTCCGTCCAGTTCAACAACTGGATTTACTACTTTAATTTTTTCCATTTCGGGTGTCTAATTTTTGATTAGTTATTTTGTTGTTTAATTAAATTTAATGCTGAGCCGGCTTTATACCATTCAATTTGCTGTGCATTGTAAGTATGATTCAATTGGATAATCTCCCTGGTTCCATCGGCATGTACCAACTCGACATGCAATGGTTTTGCCGGTCCGAATTCTGATAAATCAATAAAATTGAATTTGTCATCTTCCTGAATTTTATCGTAGTCTGTTTCGTCCAAAAACGTGAGGGCCAGCATGCCCTGCTTCTTCAGGTTGGTTTCGTGGATTCGCGCAAATGACTTAACAATGACTGCTTTGACTCCCAAATGACGGGGCTCCATGGCGGCATGCTCACGCGATGAACCTTCGCCGTAGTTGTGATCGCCCACGACTACTGTTGGGATATTGGCTGCTTTGTAAGCGCGCTGTACTTTAGGAACTTCATCGTAACTGCCGTTCAACTGATTTTTGACCTTGTTGGTTTCATTATTAAAGGCATTGACAGCTCCGATAAGCATGTTGTTGGAAATATTGTCAAGATGTCCGCGGAAGCGCAACCAGGGGCCCGCCATCGAAATATGGTCAGTGGTGCATTTTCCGGCTGCTTTAATCAGCAAACGGGCGCCATTCAGATTTTTTCCATCCCATGGGGCAAATGCCGAAAGCAGCTGCAGACGACCAGAATCCGGTGCTACAATAATACTAACCGATGAACCATCAGCGGCAGGGGCTTGGTAGCCGGCATCTTCAACCGCAAATCCTTTGTCGGGCAGCTCTTGTCCTGTTGGTGGATCTAAAACAACTTTCTGCCCATCTTCGTTCACTAATTTGTCGGTCATTGGGTTGAAAGTGATGTCGCCGGCAATGGCAAGGGCGGTAACCAACTCGGGCGATGCTACAAAAGCGTGCGTGTTGGGATTTCCGTCGGCACGTTTCGAGAAGTTCCGGTTAAAGGAGTGTACAATGGTATTTTTCTCGCCTTTTTCGGCTCCCGGCCGATTCCATTGTCCAATACAAGGGCCACAGGCGTTGGCGAATACACTCGCCCCAATTTTATTAAAAATGTCGATAAAACCATCGCGCTCAATGGTGTATCGAACTTGCTCTGAGCCTGGAGTAATAGTAAATTCTGACTTTGTTTTCAAATTTTTATCTACTGCTTGCTGAGCAAGTGAAGCAGCCCGCGAAATATCTTCGTATGATGAATTGGTACACGAACCAATTAAACCAACTTCAATTTTGGTCGGCCATCCGTTTTTCTTTGCCGCTGCGGCAACCTGTGAAATCGGTGTTGCCAGGTCTGGTGTGAATGGCCCGTTTAAATGAGGCTCCAGTTTATCCAGATCAATTTCAATCAATTGATCAAAATACTTTTCAGGATTGGCATACACTTCTTGGTCAGCTGTCAGATGCTCTTTGATTCCGTTGGCCAGATCTGCTACTTCTGAGCGTTCAGTTGCCCGCAAGTAGCGCTCCATTGACTCATCGTAACCGAAAGTTGACGTTGTTGCTCCAACTTCGGCTCCCATGTTGCAAATGGTTCCTTTTCCGGTTGCCGAAAGTGATTCGGCGCCTTCTCCAAAATATTCAATAATGGCACCTGTGCCTCCTTTTACCGTTAAAATACCAGCTACTTTCAGGATAATATCTTTAGGAGCGGTCCAGCCACTAAGTTTTCCGGTTAGTTTCACACCAATCAGTTTAGGGAATTTTAGTTCCCAAGCCATACCGGCCATCACGTCAACAGCGTCGGCACCACCTACGCCAATGGCAACCATCCCCAGCCCGCCGGCATTCACAGTGTGCGAGTCAGTTCCAATCATCATTCCGCCAGGGAAAGCGTAGTTTTCCAAAACGACCTGATGAATAATACCAGCTCCCGGCTTCCAAAAGCCAATGCCATACTTGTTTGAAACCGACTCCAAGAAATCAAAAACTTCTTTGTTGCTTTCCAACGCGAATTTCAAGTCGGTACGTCCGCCAACACTGGCCTGAATTAAGTGGTCGCAATGCACGGTTGAAGGGACTGCAGTTCTGCTTCTTCCTGAATTCATAAACTGGAGCAAGGCCATTTGAGCGGTGGCATCCTGCATGGCAACCCGGTCGGGCGCAAAATCCACATAGTCACCCCCTCGTTTAAATTCCGTGACTTTTTCAGGTTCAAACAGGTGGGTGTACAAAATTTTTTCAGACAGGGTAAGCGGTTTCTTTAATACTTCTCTGGCCTTGTCTATACGAGGGCCAAAATTCTCGTAGGTTTTCTTTATTAAATCTAAATCAAACATATTGTGGTTTTTTAATCGATTGTATTTCGGGTTCAATATTCTCATCTTCCTTAACAAAAACAGCCGCTAAAGGTTTCCCTTGAAGGGCTTAAGATATCAAAAAATCCGTGATAAGATATGTATCTATTTACATATTTTAAAACAGTATTCTTTATTTAGAATAGATAAAAAGAAGCGATCTGGCTGGAATCATTTTCTGAAAATATGTTCTCTTGGAAAGAAAGGAGCTGAAGTCTCTATTTGAGGAGATGCTTAATTGGTTGATTTTTAGAAATAAAAAAACCACCAGTTTGGTCTGGTGGTTAACTATGGTTTGATTCCATGTTTTGGCTTAGGGAAGAAAACTAAGCAAGGTGTCGCCACGAAGTCCTCTTCGGAGAGTTTCGAGCGGAATGACCTCCGTTTCGGAAATATTGCCCAAATTGACGTTAGCTCCCAGTAATTTGATAAACCACACCTGCTGGCTTTTTAGCGGGGCTTCCCATAAGATATGTTCTGTGTTGATTTCTTTTTTGATATCCATGATCAGTTGGCTGTTGGCTGATCCGTCTTCCTGGTAGATGCCCATGTTGCCACTTTCGCGGGCTTCGGCAATGACTTTCCAGGCACCCGCTTCCAGTTCACTTTTCATCCATGATACCCATTCGGAATTACTGATTTCTTTTCCCCGAAGTTTGGTTCCAACTTCTGAGAAAATCTCAAAATCCTTTGCCAGGTCAGCGATGTACTGGCATTTTTTATCGTGCTCAATCGGAAGGACACCATCGGACACTTCGGCTGTTTCAACGCCGCTGTCGGTGATAAATTTACGGTAGTCGTCGAACATGTTCCGGGCCACGAATGCTTCGAAAAGTGTACCGCCAAAGTAAGGTCTGACGCCGGCAGACTTGTAAAGGCTGATTTTATCTTTTAATCGGGGAGTCAGAAGGCCGGTGCCAAATCCAAGCTTGACAAAATCCGTGTACTCTGCCGCTACTTCACATAAATCTTCTGCCTGTCGCAGGCTTAGTCCTTTGTCCATAACCATTGTCAGACCTGATGAGCGTGGTTTTTCAGGGCGTCCAGGAATAAACGGTAAGTTGAAATTCATGGTTAAAATTTGGTTGATTGGTATTCTTTTATGAGTTGTTTGATGGATTCGTTTTGTTGTGCTTTGGGGTAGTAATCAAAAAGATCGCGGTAACTGTTGAAATCAGCTTTCAGTGCGATTTCAAAGTAATCGGTGGCCGAACGTTCTTCGTTATTTTCAAGCAAATAAGCGGTTAGCCTGTAATTGATGTTCGAGTCGTCAGCGATAATCTTGTGTGCTTTTTTCAGGATGTCGATCGATTGCTGAAGCAGGCCTTGTTCGTATTGCATTTCAGCATACGAAATCCAGCTTTCACGGTTGTCGGGATCCAATGTTGTCGCCATTTCAAATGCTGACTCCGCCTGATCGTAAAGGCCAAGTTCATGATTGATTTTCCCATACATGAGCCAAAAGTCAGGATTGGCATCATCCAATTTGAGGGCTTTTTTAATCAACGATTGGCTTTCTGTCAGGTTGTTTTCGATCCACATAACCAAGCCTGAACCATACCAGGCTGTAGCATTGTTTTTATTGAGGCGAATGGCTTTGCGATAGTTGACCAAAGCTTCATTGTACCGATCCAGGTTCAAATAACACTCCCCTAAATAGCAGTAGGCATCGTCATTCTCCTTATCGATTTCCAGGTATTCGAGATAACATTCGATGGCTTCTTCGTGCTGGTTGTTGTTCGACAGAGCGTTGGCTTTATTGAAAAGTGCCTGTTCAAACTCACCATTCAGTGCAATCGAAAAGTCGTAAGCCTCAACCGCTTTATCGTGCTGCCCAATCCTGTTGAAAGTAATGCCTAAGTTGTACCAAACTGATGGATTAAACGGGTCGATGTCGAGGTATTTGTTGTAATACAGAATGCTTTTCTCATCCAGGTTATCCTTGTCGCAATAATAGGCGAGTTCGTACAATACTTGTTCGTTTTCCGGGTTGGCATCGTAGGCTCGTTCCAAAAACGAAATAGCCTTTTTAATTTCACCGGCTTGACCTAACGTGAGACCGATGTTGTAGAGCAACTCGTCTTCTTCATCGTAATTGTGAAAAATGGCTTGTTCATAAGCCAAAATGGCTGCATCAATTTGCTCAAGCATGATGAGTGCTGAGCCTTTAATCAGGTAGACATCCGAGTTACTGTCTTCAATTTGCTCGACTACGCGAATGATTTCAAGCGTTTCTTCAACTTTTTCGTCGACCAAAAGAAGTTGTGCTTTCTTAATTTGCAGTGCTATGGATGTGGGATGAAGTTTCATTCCGTTGTCGATGGCTAAATTAGCCATGCTTATTTGTCCTTCATCCAGAAAATAATCCACAATGCCTTCTACTTCAAAAACATCAAAATAGTCAACTTGGTTGGCATTCATCATTTTTTCGAAGCGTTTGACGGCTTCCCCTATCTCCTCGCTGTCGTAAAAGTCCCTTGAGTCTTCTTCCATAGAATCAAAAAATTGCAACTGCAAATTTAATAATACTTTTTAGAATTACTTAATCCGGCTGGTGCTCTTTTCGTAATAAGTCGTTGACCGCTTTTACCGGATTGAAAGTCAGTATTGGAACTTCCACAAACAGCGTGTTCCAATCAGCCATGGCGCCATTCCATAAGCCCGGTAATTCCTGGGCCTTTAATTCTTTTCCGTCTTTCGATTTATATGATATGAATCCTGTTTTCGGATCTCTGTATTTTAAAAGATTGTAGCTTTCTCCTTTATAGTTTTTTGTTCCACACATTAGGTCAACAGGATTAAAGTGAGTGGCCTTCTGAATGATGTTCGCCTGTTGTTCGTCCGATAGGTCTACTTGCACGCTTTCTACAATCTGCAGGGAAATGGAGCCATCGGCATTTTTTGCCCAGAATGGACCTCCGCCGGGTTCACCTTCATTTTTCACTATGCCACAGACCCGAATGGGGCGGTTAAACTTCAGTTTAAGGTAGTGATATAACTCCTCCTTTTCGGAATAATATTGGTTTTCAGGCGGCTTTACATTGAGTACGTTTTCGAGAAAACTTGAAGCTTCAGAATAGAATTTGCTGTCCAAAGCGGTATAGTGGCGCTCATCCAAAATTTGCTGGTAGCTGAAAATTCGTTTCTGGTAGTTGAGCAACAGCCCGGCCAGCGCCTTTTTGTATTTTACGGTTTCATCTTTCAAATAATCGGGCACTACATTATCAATGTTTTTAATGAAGATCAGGTCTGCATCCAGATCGTTCAGGTTGTCGAGCAAAGCGCCATGTCCGCCGGGGCGAAAAAGCAGGCTGTTATCGTCATTTCGGAAAGGCTCGTTTTGCAGGTCCACCGCAATGGTGTCTGTGGCTGGTTTTTGCTGGCTGAATGTGATTTCATAGCTGACATCAAACTCACGTTCGTAAACCTCCTGTATCTCTTTTAAATGACTTTGAAATGCCTCCTGATGTTCGGGAGAAACCGTAAAATGGATCTTTACCTTGCCGTTTTTGTCTTTTGCGTAAAGCGCACCTTCAACAGCATGTTCTTGAAAAGGTGTTCTCGATTTTTCCTGGTATTGATGAAACTGTAGCAGGCCTTTGGGCAGGTTCCCGTAGTTCAGTCCCGACTCAGTTAACACCAGCTTTAGTATTTCCAGTTTCGACAACTGATCAAGCGGGTTGCCAGCTGTTTTTTTTAGGTCATTGTAAAAGGCAAAGTCTTTAAGCCGGTCAAAAAACGTTTTTACCTCTTGGTCTTGCAGGACTTCGGCTTCCGGTGTTCCGTTTTCAAGCTGATCGATTGCTGAGTATAAGCTTTTAAACATCCGACTGGCAGCACCCGATGCCGGGACAAACTTCAACAAGGAAATTCCTTTTGCAAGTTGATGTTCAAAAAAGTGAATAAACTCATCGACATGTAGTTCATCCAGTTGGATGATTCCCTTTCCCAAAGTAGCTGCTTGGATAATTTCCAGGAATGGAAATCCATTTTCAAAGTTTTTGACTTGTTCTTTTACGGTGTTCAGGTCACTCCCTCTTTCTTCGATGAAAACCAAATCTTCGGCACTAAACATAGTAGGATGATTTTTGAATTACGTTAAAATTAACTAATAGCACTTAGAATTGGAACGCCTGAAAGCCCCGAGAGTTCTAAAGTTTTCAACATTTGTTAGCAAGTTTAAGATTAATTTTTCATTTTCAGACGAATAGAAGAATTGCTTCGTAGATCAAAGATGAAGTTGATATTGCATTTCCTGCCCAATTTGTGTTTTTCAGGCAGAAATGACTTATTTTGCTCAATATTTTGGCTTATGAGGGAACAGGTTTACCCATGGGGACATGCAAATCGCTATAATGATTTTTCGACTTATTTCAGAGGAAAGTTCAGCGGACGGGTGCAGAAAGTGTCGGTTGACGCTGGATTTACTTGCCCTAACCGAGATGGGACAAAAGCGCTGAATGGCTGCTCGTATTGCAATAATCAAACGTTCAAACCGGATTATTGCCGGTTGGAAAAAAGTATTTCTGAGCAGATTCAGCAGGGCATTGATTTTTACTCGAAGAAATATCAGACGATGCGTTTTTTGGCTTATTTTCAAGCCTATTCAAATACTTATGCTGATATAGCCATTCTGAAAGAGCGGTACGAGGAAGCTTTGAAGCATCCGAAAGTTATTGGGCTCGTTTTGGGAACCAGGCCTGACTGCGTGAATGCGGAGATTCTAGATTATCTGGCTCAACTTTCAAAGATTTATTATGTGATGATTGAATATGGGGTTGAATCGGTCAAAAATGAAACTTTGATGCGAATCAACCGGGGACATCAGTTTGCAGAGGCCAAATGGGCAATGGAGGAAACGGCCAGGCGGAGAATTCATTCTTGTGCGCATTTAATTCTGGGGCTTCCGGGCGAAACAAGGGAAGACCTATTGAGCCAAGCCCGGACGATATCGAAATTGCCGGTTGAAAATCTGAAATTACACCAGCTTCAGATTCACAAAGGAACACGAATGGCTATCGAATTTAACCAGCGGCCAGAAGATTTTCATTTGTTTACGGCCGAAGAATACCTCGATCTGGTCGTTGATTACCTGGAGCTGCTAAGCCCTAGAATTATTATCGAACGCTTTGTGAGTCAGGCGCCATATGCGCTGTTGATCGCTCCCCGATGGGGCTTGAAAAATTTTGAGTTTGTGGCAAAGCTTGAAAAGCGATTGGCTGAAAGAAATACCTGGCAGGGAAGGCTATTTGAGTAGCTTCAAATTCCAATTTCGAGTTTTAGATGTTGAATTTCTCAAAAAAAAAGCAATTGTTTCTTCTTCTGTAACCTTTGGTTTTTATAATGTAAAAGCCATTCTTGTTTTTTCAAAAGTATTTGTTTGAGATTTAAAAGTGATTGGTTATTAGTCAACACAAATACTGCTTCCGGTAAAAGTAGTTTTACATTTGTAGGTCTTGGGTGTTTATTTGTTAGACGTAGATTGAAGTTTGCCAAAAAACGGGG
Organism: uncultured Sunxiuqinia sp.; assembly: GCF_963974515.1. GTDB lineage: Bacteria > Bacteroidota > Bacteroidia > Bacteroidales > Prolixibacteraceae > Sunxiuqinia. Next base: position 56,337 of record NZ_CAXBDD010000003.1, read on the forward strand.
TGTTTTTTTCAAAGGTTTTGTTTATGTGCCGAAATCAGATTGAAATAATGGAAAACTAATGATCACTTTTGCGAAAGTAGAAGTCGAATTTTCCTCGAAATACTTCTTACTGCCTTGCAAATACCCGTTTTAATAGGTCGGTCACCCGAGCTGCCGGGTCTTCGCGGATGTTCTTTTCAGTTTCGCCAATTTTCAGGAATAGACCATCCAAAGCCCGCTTGGTCAGGTATGTGCTCAGATCCGTTTCTACGGCCTCCAAGTCGGCCAACTGGCCCACAAACGAGCCGGCTACCTGGTTCCATTTGCCAGTCATTTCGTCCCAAGATTGTTGCGCGGAGTAATTGCCCACAATCTTCTTGTCGAGTGAACCTTCAATTTTGGGTTGGTAAAGGGCAAGCAGGTCATCGTAATTTGTTCGCCGCAAATAATCCGTAGCGGCATAATTACCTCCGGTTAAAATACCAGCTGCATCCTGAATACTCATCGTTTTGATACTATTGACCAGGATTGGAGCTGCTTCTTTGGCGGCATCCGACGCGGCATGGTTGATGCTGGCAATGACCTTATCAACCAAATCCTGTCCACCCGGCAGTTTGCTCAAATTCTTGGTGATGATGTCTGCTTCAGGTGGAAGCAAAATCTTTACGGCTTCATCTTTCAAATAGCCATTCAATCCCGAAAGTTCGGCCACTGAACTGTCGGTGCCAACAACCAGGGCCTGTTTCAGACCGGCAATAATCTCGCTTTGGGATAGCGGTTGTTGCTCATCGTAAATAGTTTTGGCAATTTGCTGCATTTCTGCACAACCGACGAGCAGGAAAAACAACCCGAGGAACCTAAATTTTGTATTCATATTGTATGATCTAATTGGCAATGACTAATCCAGAATCTTTTTTAATAAATCTTTGCGGTTCAATTTAATTAATTCTTGCCGGATTTGCTGTTTGTACTCCTTTTTATACCAGAAAAAGAATTTGCGTTGTGATAGTTTTTCCTTCTTCGATTTAGCTGTGTAAATTTTCTCCATCGTATAGGGATGGTAACCGGTGTAGTAAATGACCGTTGCCAACGTCATGGGTGTTGGCGTAAAATCCTGTACTTGTTCCAGCTTAAAATCCAGCTGTTTGGTTTCGGCAGCCAGGTTGGCCATGTCGGTGTTCCGGCAGCCTGGGTGGCTCGAAATGAAATAAGGCACCAGTTGTTGGTTTAGCCCTTCCTCCTTGTTGATTTCGTTGAACACTTTATTGAGCTTGTAAAAATGACTAAAAGAAGGCTTACGCATGACTTTTAATACATCGTCAGAGGTATGCTCTGGGGCTACTTTTAAGCGCCCTGAGACATGGTATTTCACCACTTCGCGCAGGTATTCCATGTTGTTTTTGTTGACCTGCTTATCTTTCGTTTCATGTAAAATCATATCATAGCGAATACCGCTTCCCACAAAAGCTTTTTTGATTTTCGGATTTTGGCGAACCTTGCGGTACAGGTCGAGCATCGGTTTATGATCCACGTCCAGATTTTTGCATACTTCGGGGAAGATACACGACGGGCGCTTGCATTTACGACAGATCTCTTCATGGATCCCCTTCATTTTGTACATATTGGCCGACGGGCCGCCCAAATCAGAGATATATCCTTTGAAGTCGGGCATTTGAGTGACTTGTTCCACCTCTTTCAAAATGGATTTCTCTGAGCGGCTGGCAATGAATTTTCCCTGGTGTGCCGAAATCGTACAAAAAGTACAGCCACCAAAGCACCCGCGGTGAATGTTGATGGAGTGCCGAATCATCTCGTAGGCAGGTATGGTTTCCTTGTTTTTGTATTTTGGGTGCGGAAGTCGCGTAAATGGCAAGTCATAAAAACGGTCGATTTCCTTTTCTTCGAGCGGTGGCCAGGGCGGATTAACTACCACCTGCTGGTTTCCGATTTGCTGGGTGATCTTATTGGCTTCTGACTTATTGGATTCCTCTTCAATATGCATGAAGTTTTTGGCAAACTTCTTTTTGTCACTCAGGCATTCTTCGTGCGAATACAGATCGATGTTATTCCACCTTTTATTGGTGGCGTAGTTGTCATCTTTATCAACCAAAAAGGCTGTTTGTGGAAGATTCGTAATGGTGCGGGCATCAACTCCTCGCTGCACCAATCGGGTAAAGTCGAGAATCGATTTTTCGCCCATTCCGTAGAAAAGTAGATCCGCTTTTGCCTCTTTCAGGATGGATGGTTTCAGCTTGTCTTGCCAGTAATCGTAGTGCGTCACACGGCGCAGGGAAGCTTCAATTCCACCCAGCATGACTGGTGTGTCAGGGTATAATTTCTTCAGAATGTTGCAATACACGGTGGCGGCATAATCCGGGCGTTTGTCATGCTGCCCGCCAGGAGTATAGGCATCTTTGGATCGCTTGCGCTTGTTGGCGGTGTAGTGATTCACCATCGAATCCATATTCCCCGAGGTCACCGCAAAGTAGAGGCGGGGAGTACCCAGCTTTTTGAAATCACGCAAGTCGTCGAGCCAGTTGGGCTGGGGGACAATGGCCACGCGTAATCCTTCGGCTTCCAGTATCCTGCCAATTACAGCAGCTCCAAACGATGGGTGGTCAACATAGGCATCGCCCGTAAACAGGATGATATCTGCTTCATCCCAACCGCGTTCGTCCATTTCTTTCCTGGTGGTTGGCAACCAATCGGTTGTCTGGTATTTTTCGTATAACTGATTCACGTATGGCTTATTCTTGATTTGTGTATGCAAAGTTAACCTGCTTTTATTGATTTAAAAGACTTTGACCTCTTTTTTAGGTGGGAATATGTTTAAAAAACCATGCAATCATGTAAAACCAAGCTTTATACTTTCTAAATTTAGACCAAGTTTAAAACCTTAATCATGGACATTGTCAAACCCAAAGACATTCTAAAAGCCAACCCTTATCTGGCATATTTGGGAGGAGAGAACCTCGCGAAGTTTATCATGTATGTTTTGCGGTTTAGTAAGCTTAACCGCCTTTACGGCCAGATTGCTGACAAGCAGGGCATTGAGTTTGTTGATGAGTTGATTAAAATTCTGGAAATCAACTACGAGTTTGATGCAGATGAGTTACGTAAGGTCCCTAAAACAGGGGCTTTCATTGTTGTGGCCAACCATCCGTTTGGCGGGCTCGATGCCATTCTGCTAATTAAAATCTTATCCCTAGTGCGTCCGGATGTCAAGGTGATGGCTAATTTCTTGTTGAAAAAGATTGATCCTATCAGTGATTTTTTTTTGCCAGTCAATCCATTCGAATCCCGCAAAACCATTTCATCTGACTTTGGCGGAATTAAAAGTGCGATGAAGCATCTGGATTCGGGAGGCGGGCTTTGCCTGTTCCCGTCTGGCGAGGTTTCGGGATACCAGGCCAATTATAAAATTACCGATCAACAGTGGCAGTATTCGGCACTTAAATTTATCAAGCACGCGAATGTTCCGGTTGTCCCGGTTTATTTTAGCGGTCACAACAGCCGCTTGTTTTATCTCATAGGCCGAATCAAGCCCAACCTGCAGCAGGTAAAGTTGCCATCAGAATTGCTAAACAAAAGGCGTAAGCCTGTAAAAGTTAGGATTGGTTCCGCCATTTCGGTTAGTGAGCAGGACGCCTTTCCTGAGGTGTACCAGTTTGGACGCTACCTGAGAGCCAGAACTTATAGCTTGAATTCGCGAATTCAGGTAAAGCGCTTTTTCAACTACTCGCTGAAACGGCAGAAACGGGTCGAAGAGATTACGAAACCGTCGTCGCCCGAGACGATCAAGAATGAAATAGCAGGATTAAAAAGCGAAAGTTTATTGTTTCAGGTGAAAAACTTCAGGGTGTTCTGTGCGCCGTCCAGCGAAATTCCGACCATCCTCTATGAGATTGGCCGCTTGCGCGAAATCACTTTTCGCGAAGTGGGCGAGGGCACTAATCGAAGTATTGATTTGGATGAGTTCGACCTGTATTACCACCAGCTTTTTATTTGGGATGACGAAGCCGGGAAGCTCGTCGGGGCCTATCGCATAGGCAAAGGAGCGGATATTTTGCATGAGTTTGGCCTGCGCGGGTTTTACGTTCACAGTCTGTTTAAGTTGCGCGACACATTCGAACCAGTGCTGGAGCAGGCCATTGAACTCGGTCGGTCGTTTGTGGTAAAGGAGTACCAGCGTCAGCCATTACCCTTGTTTTTGCTGTGGAAAGGTATTTTATATTTTCTGCTGAAAAACCCGGAGTACCGTTATTTGATTGGTCCTGTCAGTATCAGCGCCAATTACGCGAAAACATCGAAAGAGTTGATCATCAAGTTTATCATGTCGCATCATTTCGACTGGCAAAACGCCCGGCTGGTTGCTCCGCGAAAAGCATTCAAGTTTAAAAGTCCGGATCCGAACATGAATGTCATCATGGAAAACCTGGATGACATCAACAAGCTCGACCGGTTTATTGGCGACGTTGATCAGCTCAATACCGGACTGCCGGTATTGCTAAAAAAATACATCAAGCTGAATTCAAAAATCATCGGATTCAATGTCGACCCCAAGTTTAACAATTGTTTGGATGGCTTAATTTTGCTCGATGTTTACGATGTGCCCAAAGGCGTGATAGAGTCGCTTTCGAAAGAAACTAACGATGGAGCAATTTTGAATCGTTTTTATAGTAGTCGTGAATAATTTCAACTTTCTTTGTAAGCCAGATGTTTTAAGAATAAAATTAACATGATTGTATTATGAGATTATTACTATTTGCATTGCTAATTGGTGCTCTTTCGTTGCCTTCCTGTGTTCAGAACAAGAAAAAGGAAGCTGTACAACCTCTCGATACCAGTTCACTGGTTCATCAGGTTACGGTTGATGAAGTGATTCAAACCAGCACGTATACTTATTTGAAAGTAACTGAGAATAGCCAGGAAAAATGGCTGGCTGTAAACCGGCAGGAAGTTGAAGTGGGAGAGCAATATTATTATGAATCGGCTCTGGAAATGAAGGATTTCGAAAGCAAAGCATTGGATCGGGTGTTTGAATCCATCTATTTTGTACAGAAATTCAGCAAACAGCCCATTGAGTCGAATAATCCGGTGGCCGGAAAACAATCGCCACAGGGTAAGGCTCTGGAAGATTTTAATGAAGGGCTTCAGGTCAATCCGGTCGAAGGCGGGTTGACTATCGCTGAACTGTATGCATCGAAAGACGATTATTCAGGACAAAAAGTCATGGTAAAAGGGCAGGTTGTGAAAGTAAATAAGAACATCATGTCGCGCAATTGGCTACACATTCAGGACGGAACCAAGCATGGCGAAAATTACGACTTAACCATCACGTCGAGTGAAGCGGCTGAAGTGGGTGACGTGATTGTTGTTGAAGGTACGGTCACCCTGGACAAAGATTTTGGTGCCGGCTATTTTTATGAACTGATCATGGAAGACGGAAAAATAAAGCAATAGCTCGTTAAACGAGCAGAAACGAAAAAAGGGTGCCTGCTAAGCGGAGGCACCCTTTTTTCATATGCTTATCGTTTCATATTAATTAACTGTGCATAAGTTTCATACTGAACTTCAATGCTTTTTGGTGAACATCGACGTATGGAACTCACCGATAAAAATCCCCTTAGGCGTAGACCGTGGTTTTTCATGGCTCGTTTCATAGGATCAAATTGTCTGCGTTTTATGGTATCAGATGGGAATTGCACATCAATCATTTCCTTTTACGTTGACTAAACATGCTCGTTTTATTGGGTTACCGGACTTTATTCTACCGGAGTGCTTAATGTATCCACAGGCAGTGGGCTGACCTGATTTAAAAAGTGGCTGGCAATTTTTAAAACGGGCAGTTCATCCATTTCGTCTCCCAAGTTGGAGCAAATGCTAACCACCACCTTTTCCTCAGGGTAAACGGCAATTACCGAACTCCCTCCAATGGTGCTTCCCGCCTGTCCCAGTAGTTTCCGTCCATCGCGATCAACGGTGGCGAGCCATCCAAAACTACTGTTGAGTTGCTGCCCGGTACTCAGCTCATGCGGTTCCTGAAACAAGTCAATGCTCTCCTGACTGAAAAAGCCGGGTGCCATAATTTGCTGGGCGGCTTTGTTTAAATCGTCGGCAGTTGATAAGAAGCCTACTGCTGGAGCCATAGGCGCCAGGTTCACTTTGGGGGCATTCACCAGGCGGGCGATGTAATCACGATGATAAGCATTGCTTCGATTCGGAATAATGCTCATTTGATTGTCAATTACAGTATTGTCAAGCCTGAGCGTGTCCAGAATGTTCTCACGAATCAGACTGGAGTAGCTCTTTTTAGTCAGATCCTCTGCCAGGATTCCCAGTAGCGCCAGGCTATAATCTGATCTGAAATAGTAGGTGTTGGGTTCGTATACCAACGGGTCATTTTCATACTCGCTGATGTAGTCTTTTAAGGTGCGAATCTGTGAATCTTGCTGAAGCAGTTGGCTTTGAGAGCTTTCCGGAAATCCGGCAGTTTGAACGGCCAGCATCCGCAGGGTGAAATCGAAATCTTTCTTTGGAAATTCCGGAATATAGTCATAAAAGCTGTCATCCAGATCCAACAAACCCTCTTCCTGCATCTTGGCAATTAGGAAGGCGGTAAACAACTGTGAACTGCTGCCTATGCGGAACTTAGTGTCACGGGTTACCGGGGTATTCAGTTCTGTGCTAGCCATGCCAAGTCCTTCAGACCAGACAATTTCGCCGTCAACCGAAACAGAAACCGAGGTGCCCGGGGTAAAGCTGGTGATCATGTGCGTGGCCAACTCTTTTCGCGCATCCAAAATGGCTTGTTTGAATTCTTTTTTGTAGATCGGTCCATTCTCAGGTTTCTTCTTGTTGCAGGAAGAAAAACTTAGAATAATTACAAGAATTGGCACGATTGTTCTAATTGCTGAAATGGTTCGGGTAATTTTCTTTTCCATCATTCTAAATTTATTAAAAACGTCTAATTAGTTATGAAATGTTTTGGATTGAGGAGACCGCCTCCCCAGAAAATTTGCAGCCCTGAAAATAGTAAAATCAATGAAATTTGAGCCGGGTTGCGCCGTAAAAAAAATAAACAGCCTGTAGTAGCTAATTTTCGGTTGCCGAAAACCTCCATTTTTAAATTATTTAATGCAATCCCATTGGTGGCATGCGGAGGCTTGGGCGACATTCAGAGAAGGCTCCTTGCCGAAAAATCAGACAAGTCCATGACGAAGGCAGGAAGTGATTAGTCGGTTTTCATTTGATCAGGGTCGTAGTCTTCTGGTTCGATTTTTGTTAAAAACCTGCTTCAAAAATAGAAAAAGAGATGCACCAACCCGTTGCATCTCTTTTTCTATTTTCTTTGGTTGCCTTTAAAGCAAAGTTTTCAATTCCGCCTCAATTTGGCCATACAGTTTTTTACTGATGGGGTAAAGTGGCAGGCGGACAATGCTTTTCAATTTGCCGGTAATTTCCATGGCCGCCTTCACGCCACCCGGATTTCCCTCGCGGAACAGCAGTTTGAAAAAGTCGATCATTTGCAGGTGCAGCTCACGCGCCTCAGCAAATTTCCCTTCGTTGGCGAAATGAATCAGCTGGCTCAGCTTTCCAGGAAGCACATTGGCTACCACTGAAATGACACCAATCCCGCCAACAGCAATGATCGGTAAAGCCAGTACATCGTCGCCCGAAATAACGCCAAAGCCTTCGGGACCATGTTTCACCATTCGTGAAACCTGCGACGAAATGCCGGAAGCTTCTTTGATGGCTATGGCATTGGGGCAGATTTTGGCAATTTCAACCGATGTTGAACCGTCCATGTTAACGCCGGTGCGCGAAGGTACATTGTATAGAATAACAGGTACCGGGCTGGTTTTGCAAACTAGTTTATAATGTTCAATCAGTCCTTTTTGCGAAGGTTTGTTATAGAACGGCGTAACGCTCAAAATACCGTCAATACCGTTAAAGTCCGTAGCTTGAATTGTTTGCATGATTTTGTATGGGTCGTTTCCGCCCATCCCTAAAACCAGTGGAACCCGTTTGTTGGTTTTAGCTTTGATGCAGGCAACCACTTCTTTTTGCTCTTCAACAGACAAAGTTGGTGTTTCGGCGGTTGTTCCGAGAGCCACCAGGTAGTCCATGCCATTGCTTATTTGATCTTCAACGATGTTTTCCAGCACATTGAAATCAATGGAGGAATCTTCTTTAAATGGAGTTACTAAGGCAACTCCGGCTCCTTTAAACGGGTGTGTCATGTGTTATTTATTAGAGATTATTTATTTCTGTTTAAACCACTGTTTGTTTGTTTAGTTCACCTAAATAATGAATGATTTGTTCGGCCAGGTAGCTCGGTTCTTTGCGCTTGCTCACGTCAATGCTCAAATCAAAATAGTCGGGACGGGCTTCGGACCATCCGGCTTTGAAACGGGCATGAGATAAGCACCGTAAATACTGGATTTCAATTCCTGGACTTAAACTAACATCAATCAGTACGTCAAATTTGTGAGCTATGAACCGGGCAATCTCCTGATTTTTGATCTTCCCAAATACCGAAATATCATCGGGACTGAAAACGGCCTCACCACGAACGGATCCACGTTGGGCGGAGAAGCACAAGCTGCTGACTTCAATGCCCAATACTTTCAGTTGGTTGGTAAGCACATCAAATACTTCACGATCATCTGCTTTCCAAAGAATGCCAGCTGTTTTAACTTGTCCGAGGTTGATCACTCGAACCGTCCGTTTTAGCTGTTTATGCTTACGCTTCAGCAACCAGGTGATGATTTGATTTTTCCAACTCATAGTCAAGGCAAAATTAGCAAATTGTTTGTGATAAGCCGAATCAGAGCAAATCAAATGTAGCGGTTAGAAGTTTTCAGTCGTAGTCCCGGTTTTCAGTTTTGTCCAACCACTGGCACTGAATACCCCTTAATGACCTATAGCCGATGCCCCAATCACTTAATCATCTCCAAGAATTCATCTTCAGAAATAACCGGGACGCCGAGTTTGTCAACTTTCTGCATTTTGGAAGGACCAACGTTGCTTCCCCCTAGCAAATAGGACGTATTTTTTGAAATTGACCCGACATTTTTGCCTCCGTGCTGTTCAATCATTTTCTTTAGCTCATCTCGTGAGTGCTTTTCAAAGGTGCCCGAAATCACGATGCTTAGTCCCTCGAGTTTATTGCTTCTTCCTTCTAAACTGCTTTCGTGCAATTCAAATTGAAGGCCCTGCGCTTTCAATTCGTCCACCAGTTTTCGATTGTCTTCCTTGTCAAAATATTGCCTGATGCTTTCAGCAATACGCCCGCCAATTTCATCGATATCAATTAATTCTTCGTAATTGGCGTTGGCAATGGCGTCAATTTTCACCAGCTTGTTGGCCAGCTTTTTGGCAACCGTTTCGCCAACAAAGCGAATTCCAAGGGCAAAGAGCACCCGTTCGAAGGGAACTTCTTTAGATTGTTTTAGACTCTTCAAAATACGTTCGGCCGATTTTTTGCCCATGCGTTCCAGTACAGTCAACTGATCTTTCTTCAGGTGATAAAGATCGGCGATGTTATGGATCAGTCCCTGATTAAAAAGCAGGTCAATGGTTTCCTGTCCCAAGCCGTCGATGTCCATGGCTTTGCGACTGATAAAGTGCTCAATCTTGCCCTTGATTTGCGGAGCACATCCTGTCTCATTAGGACAATAGTGGGCGGCTTCTCCGTCATTGCGCACCAATCCGGTTCCACACTCCGGGCACTGCGCAATGAATTGAACTTTCTCAGCGTCCGGCTGCCGTGCTGATTCATCCACGCCAACAATCTTGGGAATAATTTCGCCTCCTTTTTCAACAAAAACCACATCATCCAGATGCAAATCCAGTTTTTCAATAATGTCGGCATTGTGCAGTGAGGCTCGTTTGACGGTTGTTCCGGCCAGAAGTACCGGGCTCAGGTTAGCCACAGGAGTCACAGCGCCGGTACGTCCAATCTGGTAGCTCAATGATTCGAGTTTGGTGGCGACCTGCTCGGCGGTAAATTTATAAGCGATGGCCCATCGAGGCGACTTGGCCGTAAAACCCAGGTTGTTTTGCAACCTACGCGAGTTCACCTTAATCACAATGCCATCGGTGGCCACTGGCAAATCAAAACGAGCCATGTCCCAATGATTGATGTAGTCAATCACTTCATCAATATTGCGGCATTTTTTTGTATGCTCTGACACTTTAAAACCCCATTCGCCAGCTTGCTGAATGGTTTCGTAATGACCATCTTCAGACAGGTTTTCACCGAGCACATAGTAAAAGTAGGCATCCAGCTTTCGCTTGGCTACCTCGGCCGAGTTTTGCATTTTAAGCGATCCCGAAGCCGTGTTGCGCGGGTTGGCGTAAAGCTGTTCGCCGGCTTCTTCACGGGCTTTGTTCAGTTCAGCAAAAACTTGGAAGGGCAACAGCACTTCCCCTCGAATTTCGAATGACTCAGGATAGGAATCGCCCTTTAAACTTAGTGGTACGCTTCGAATGGTCCTTGCGTTGGAAGTCACATCATCGCCTTTTTCGCCATCACCGCGAGTGACGGCTCTCACCAACCGGCCGTTTTCATACAATAAACTGATGGATGCGCCATCAAACTTCAGCTCGCATACATAGTCAAATTCTTCGCCAATTGTTCGGCGGATTCGGGCATCAAACTCTTGCAGTTCCTCCGTGGAGTAGGAGTTGCTCAGCGAAAGCATCGGATAACGGTGTTTCACCTGGCTGAATTCCTGGTTGATATCGCTTCCTACACGCTGTGTTGGTGAGTTTGGATCCTGAAATTCTGGGTGGTCCTGCTCCAGCTTTTCCAGCTCTTTTAACTTCATGTCAAAATCGAAATCGCTGATTTCGGGAAGGGAGAGGACGTAATACTTATAGTTGTGTTCTTCGAGCTCGTTGCGCAGTTGATTAATCTTTTCCTGAATATTTTCGGTCGTCATAATTTCAAATTTGCCCTAAAAATACGAAAACAAGTCCGGATGAAAATTAGTTTCTTTGTATAAAGGTTGATTCCAGGTGACGATCGGATCCTTGATGCTCGACATTGTACTTGCGGCGCCGAGCTTATGGTTTGATGCTGAGTAAAATAGAAAGCTGAATGCTGAGTCTGAATGCTGGATGCCTGATGACTGTCATGAAATTAAAAAAATACTCAAATCGAATTAGAATATGAAACGTATCATTTCAACACCGAATGCACCGGCCGCGATTGGCCCTTACAGCCAGGCGATTGAGGCCAACGGAACGTTATACATCTCAGGACAGGTGCCACTGAATCCGGCAACAGCCAAAGTTGTTGATGGCGGCATTACGGAGCAAACAGAACAAGTGATGAAAAATATTGGTGCCATCTTGGAAGCTGCTGGCTATGTGTATGCAGATGTGGTTAAAACGACTTGCCTGCTGAGCGATATGGCCAATTTTAAAGCTATGAATGAGGTTTATGGTAAATATTATGCTGAAAATCCGCCAGCGCGCGCAGCTTTTGCAGTAAAGGATCTGCCCCTTGGCGTTCTGGTTGAGATCGAAACCATTGCCGTGAAGTAATACGGCCGGCGTTCACGTTTTTCTGTCTTTTCGACGAATGGTGCAACCAACGGGATAAAAAGTGTGTTTTTATTCGTAATATTTCACGGACCCCAAAGACCAATACCTGGAAACAGGAGACATACCGTTTAAGCGATCACCTATTTTTCAGAACCGCTAAAACAGAAAACGAATGAAAACCAGATGCCTGATCTTGGATGATGAGCCTTTGGCACGTGATGTAATTTTTAATTATGCAGAGAAGTTTGAAGACCTCCAGGTTGTTGCGCAGTGTTCTGATGCAGAGGAAGCCAGGCAAATGCTGCTCCAACTGCCGGTCGACCTGATTTTTTTAGATATCCACTTGCCTAAAACTTCCGGGCTTGAATTCTTAAAATCGCTTCAGTATCCGCCAAAAATCATTGTCACCACTGCCTATCGCGAATACGCGATGGAAGGTTTTGAGTTGGATGTGGTAGACTACCTTCTCAAGCCAATCAAATTCGAACGATTTATGCGGGCAGTGAACAAGTATCAGCAAATTGCCGGGGTCATTCAAGCTGATTTTAACGGCGGGAAGCCGTTTATTTTTGTACGCGAGCATAAAAAAGAAGTTAAAATTTCGTTGTGCGATATCCAATACATTGAAGGACTTGGTGAATATGTCCGGATTCACACCAGTCGGAAAAAAGTCATTACCAAAATGGGTATGAGCCAGATGGAAGAAAAGCTTCCGCGTCAGTTTTTTCTGCGCATCCATAAGTCGTACATGGTTTGCTTGTTGCACGTGGAGGCATACACCAATACGTCAGTAGAGCTTGCGGGTGTGGAGCTACCCATTGGAAGAAGATACAAAAGTTCGGTGATGAATTTGCTGACACTGGCTGAAGGTGTGAGTGGACTTTAATGAGGCAGTGTGCCTTTGCGGGGTAAAACCATGGTGAACCGGCTTCCTTTTCCGGCCGTTGAATCCAATAGGAGCTGGCCATTTAGGGCTTCCATAATTCCCTTGCTGATGGATAAGCTCAATCCAAATCCGGCTCCGGTATCTTTAAACTTTGAAGTTTCTTTGAACCGTTCGAAAATGTTCCGTTGCCCGTCTTCATCAATGCCCCGCCCCGTGTCTTCAATAAAAATCTGTACTTCCTGTTTGTTCGATTCATAACCAATGGAAATCCACCCCTGATTGGTGTATTTCAGTGCGTTATCCATCAGATTAACCAGCACTTGCATGATTCGCGCCGGATCTGATTCAAGATACGTCGGTTCTGAATCCAGATCGTTTAAAATCCGAAGTTCCAATCCTTTCTGTTCAAACGAGTTTTTATTGACGGTATATGCTTTTATAAGGTTGTCAATTAGTTGATTTAATTCAACCTGTTGAATGTTTATTTCCAGTTGTTTCTCCTGAATTTTGGAGATTTCCATGATATCGTTGATGATTTTCAATAACTGCTTGCCGTTCATGTTGATGTGTCTCGCATACAAACTTCGCTCATCAGGCGATGTTTGTTCTTCGCCAATCAAGTTACTAAACCCCATTAGACCATTCAAAGGGGTTCGGATTTCATGCGACATGTTCGATAGAAAGGCAGTTTTCAACCGGTCCGATTCTTCAGCTTTAATCTTGGCCTTTTCCAGGTCTTCAAGCAATTTGTTCCTTCGCCTTAGCTCACCACGAATCAGTAAATAGAGCAAGACGGCCGTTATTGCAATGTAAAACCAGCCTTTATAATTTTGAAGTTTTGTCAGGAACTCAATATCGTCAGGAACCATGAATGCCAGAATATGGTCTGAGCTTAAAATCCACAGGAAGCCAAGAATAAAGTATGCAACTGCAATTTTAACAGCAAAGAGACGTTTCATATTCCTGCGATTTACTTCGGTAAACGAACGATTAGAATAAAGAAAGTTTTTGAATCAAATTCGCTACTTTTGATTTATAGTTAATAAAATTAAATCTATTTTTTTTACTTTCAAAACATGATTGAGTGTAAAGGAACATATTTTATCAAAGATGGTCACCTTTTTCCAGTCGGAATGGTTGAAGTTTTAACAACCGATGCCATTCTGATTTATGAAGTTACGCGGGTAATAGACGGAGTTTGTTTGTTTTTGGGGGATCATTACAAGCGGCTGTTAAATTCCGCCAAGCTGGCAGGTGTCCCGTTAAAAATGACGGAAGGCGAATTTGCTGTAGAGATCCAAGCATTGATCCAGGCTAATAAAATGCCAAACGGAAACATAAAAATTTTGGTTCAATACGGAAATAGCCAGCAAGGAGCTTTTTTTTATTTCATTCCGCATGTGTATCCAACTGCCGACAATTATCGTCAGGGTGTAAAAACTGATTTTTTACTGGCAGAACGCAATCTGCCACGTGCCAAAACTGTCCAGCAACGATTGCGCGAGGAAGCAAATTCAGCAATTCAGAAAAGCGGGCTCTTTGAGGTGATTTTGGTGAACTCGGAAAACCAAATTCTGGAAGGTAGCCGGACCAACATTTTTTTTGTAAAAGGAAACGAATTTTACACTCCTCCATCCGAATTTGTTTTACCCGGAATAACCCGTCAAAAGGTGGTGGAATGTTTGGCAAGGCTAAAACTTCCTTGCATTGACAAGACAATCGATGTGGACCAGACTGCTGTGTACGATGCGGTGTTTCTGACAGGGACGTCACCAAAAGTATTACCGGTTTCGTCAATTGGCAAGCAAAAATTTGACCCTCAACACCAGGCACTTCGACTACTGATGAAAGCCTATGACGAAGAGATTGAAACATACATTAAAAACATCAAAAACAAAGGATTGTAAAGGCTTTGTGAAGAAATCCATTTTCTACCTAAAATTGAACCAAATTCATGTCCCGTTTTCTGAATATACCTATATTTGTTAGCCTTTAAATTGAATCTTTGAAATAGCTCATAATAAAAAATCAACCAATTAATAATCTTTTGAATAATAATAAGCTATGTCTGAATTTAAGTATCAAAAACCGTTTCCTATCTTAAAAGACACCACTCCTTACCGATTATTAACCAACGACTATGTATCGATTGTTGAAGCAGATGGCCGGAAAATTTTGAAAGTTGATCCGAAAGGCTTGGAATACCTTGCCAGGGAAGCTTTTGCTGATGTTTCGTTCTACCTGCGTCCAACGCACCTCGAAAAGTTGAAGCATATTCTGACAGATGACGAAGCATCGGACAATGATCGTTTTGTAGCTCACACGATGTTAATGAACCAGGTTGTTTCTGCCGAAGGTGAGTTGCCAACCTGCCAGGACACCGGAACCGCTATTGTTGTGGCAAAAAAAGGCGAAGATGTATACACTGGCGCAACCGACGCAGAACATTTGTCGAAGGGAATTTTTGATACTTACCTGAATCGTAATTTACGCTATTCGCAGGTGGTGCCATTCTCGATGTTCGAAGAAAAGAATACGGGCAATAATCTACCTGCACAAATTGATATTTATGCTGAAAAGGGTAACACGTACGAATTCTTATTTGTCACCAAAGGCGGTGGCTCAGGTAATAAAACCTTCTTGTATCAGCAAACCAAGTCGTTGCTGAATGAAGTAAACCTGGCCAATTTTGTCAAAGAAAAAATCAAAGATTTGGGAACTTCTGCCTGTCCTCCATATCATTTAGCATTGGTTATTGGAGGAACTTCGGCTGAAGCCACTTTGGCTACGGTGAAAAAGGCTTCGGCTGGTTACTACGACCATTTGCCAACCGAAGGCAATGAAGGTGGTCAGGCATTTCGCGATTTAGAATGGGAAGAAAAAGTGCAGCAGATTTGCCAGGAAAGTGAGATCGGTGCCCAATTTGGAGGCAAATATTTTGTACATGATGTTCGTGTCATCCGTTTGCCGCGTCACGCCGCTTCTTGTCCGGTGGGCCTGGGCGTCAGCTGCAGTGCCGACCGTAACATCAAGGCGAAAATTACTGAAGAAGGTATTTTCGTGGAGCAGCTCGAAAAAGATCCGGCCAAATACCTGCCCGAGCAAGCACCGGAATTGGCCCCGGCCGTCGATATCGACCTGGATCGCCCGATGGAGGAAGTGTTGGCCGAATTGAGCAAGTATCCGATTAAAACTCGCCTGAACCTGAAAGGAACGCTAATTGTTGCCCGCGATATGGCTCATGCCCGCTTGAAACAAATGATTGATGAAGGGCAGGAGATGCCGGATTATTTAAAGAAGCATCCGGTGTACTATGCCGGACCTGCGAAAACACCTGTAGGTATGGCTTCCGGAAGTTTTGGTCCCACAACCGCCGGCCGAATGGATCCGTATGTCGATTTGTTTCAGAGTCTTGGGGGCTCTATGATTATGCTGGCCAAAGGTAACCGCTCGCAACAAGTAACCGATGCCTGTCAAAAGTATGGAGGTTTTTACCTGGGATCGATCGGTGGCCCGGCAGCAATTCTTGCAAAAAGCAACATTAAATCGGTTGAAGTTGTAGATTTTGAGGAACTGGGAATGGAGGCTATCCGAAAGATACGTGTGGAGAATTTTCCCGCATTCATCATTGTTGATGATAAAGGAAATGATTTTTTCAAACAGATTTAAGTCGGTCAAATTTGATCTTTCTAATAGGAGAAGATTTTATGAAAGGGCATTCCAAAGTGCTGGAACGCCCTTTATTTTTGGCCTTATCAAATAGAAACACTCACCTGCACGAATTCCGGAAAAGCAAATTCGGCAGGCTGTTTGAAGAGCAAGAACAACTTGAGTCAACGTTGGTGGTATAACATTTGTATTTGCAATAACTCGTATAAAAACATTGAGAATTATGAGATATACAACAATTGGTTTAATCGTGATAATAGCCATGCTTGTGGCAGGATGTGGTGCCCCAAAAGTAACAACATCATACCAGAATCTTGCGGAACAGGCCGTAGCCGAAGGAAATTTCGAAGCGGCAACCGCAAATTGGCGATTGTTCTTTGAGCAGCAATTGCTTGAAGAAAATGAAATTGCTCCGGAGCATTATGCCCAGGCCGGTAAAATGGCTTTTCGCGCCAACCAAGCCGATTTGGCGCTGGATTGGTTTCAACAGGCTGAATATGGAAATTATGCTGATGCCGGCATGTACCTCGATTTGGCCAACATTTACAAGGAGAAAGGAGATCTGCAAAAAGAGCTGGAAGCCCTGGAATTTTACCATCGCAATTATCAGGACAAAACGGACTTGGAAGGGGTCAATAGCCGTTTATTTCAGATCTATGCCCAAATTAAGGACGAGAAAAAAGCCTTGGAGCTTTGGCCTCAGATGCGGCAGGAAGATCGTCAGGAAGAAGAAAATCTTGCCAACTATTTCGCTATTCAGCGACGGCTCGATAATGAATCAGTGAGTGATTCAATTGCGGAAGCACTTGTGGAGATTAATCCAAAAAATATCCCAGCCTTGGAATGGTTGGGGATAAAATATTATAACCAAGCCGAAGAACGCTATCAACGCGAAATGAAAAAGTACGAAGCAAACAGAACACGGGTTCAGCACATTAAGCTGACTCAGGAGCTGAAAACTGTGACTGCCGATTTTCGAAAGGCATTGGAGTATTTTAAACCCTTATGGGAAATTGATCAAAACCCTCGATATGCAGCTTATTTGGTCAATATTTACAACCGCTTTGAAGATCCGGACACAGCCAACTATTATCGCAAATATCTGGAGTAAGCCAGTAGCCAATAAGGCCAAATCGGAAATAAATCTGTTAATGTTGTTTAGGACGAATCAGCTGAAAATAGTATCTTCGCCGGGATAAAAAATTAGAATTTATGTTGAAAGGAATTATGTCGATATCAGGCCAGCCAGGGTTATTTAAGCTGGTAGCCGAAGCAAAGAATAGTATCATTGTTGAGTCGCTTGTTACCGGAAAGAGAATGCCGGCTTACTCCACTTCAAAAATCAGTGCATTGGAAGATATTGCAATCTTTACCACAACTAGCGAAGTGCCATTGAAAGAGGTTCTTAAATCCATTTCAGAAAAAGAGAACGGAGGCCAGGCAACAATAAAAGGTTCTGGCAATGAGCTGAAAACCTATTTTGAAGAAGTCTTGCCGGAATACGACAAGGATCGTGTGTACGTTTCAGATATGAAAAAAGTAATTCAGTGGTATAACTTACTGCAAAGCAAAGAACTTCTGAATTTTGACGAAGAATCGGAAACTGATGGTAACATGGAATCAGAGTCCGAGGCTTAAGGTTTTTATTGACGTTCGAAATATGGAAGTAGCAAATCATGCTTTGAAGCAGATTTGCTACTTTTTTTTATTATGCTGAAATTTGATGTTATGGAACAACAAATTATCAGCGAGATCATCAAAAAATACGAATCCGAATTTTCGGAAAAGTTGGTCATTAATAATAAGCAATCGGTTGGAGGCGGTTGTATCAGCCACAGTCTGAAACTGGAGACCAACCACGGCGTTTTCTTTTTGAAATGGAACACCAATACTCCCGATGATTTGTTTGTGCGCGAAGCCGAATCACTCAACGAATTAGGGACAGGTAACCAGTCAGGTTTGCGGATCCCCAAAGCAATCCTCGCCAATCAAGCGTCAGACCTGCCCGGCTATCTGTTGCTCGAATTCCTCTCCTCGGGCCATACGGCTGCCGAAGATGAAAAACTTGGAATTGGACTGGCACGCCTCCATCGAAAAACAAACGATGCTTTCGGCTTTCATCACAACAACTATTGCGGATCGACAGAACAAGACAACCGTTGGAATCCGGATTGGATTGATTTTTTCGGACAACAACGAATTTGCTTTCTGGTTGAGAAAATAAGCCAGACCCGATCACTTACATCAACCGAAAGAGAAACTTACAGCAAGCTGGTTGACCGTTTGCCTAATCTGATTCCTTCAAATCCGGAGGCCTCGCTGATTCATGGCGACCTTTGGTCCGGAAATTATCTGTACACTACGCAAGGGCCGGCCCTGATTGATCCGGCAAGTTATTATGCCGATCGGGAAATGGAGCTTTCAATGATGACCATGTTTGGCGGATTTTCGCCAACAACCTGGCGCGCCTACCAAAATGAGTTTCCATTGCAAGCTGGATGGGAAGAACGCATTCAGCTTTACCAGATTTACCATGTGCTGAATCACTATTTCCTGTTTGGCGGATCCTACGGAAGTCAAGCCCTTAGCATGGCCCAACGGTATTTATAAATCGGGAAAATCCGACAACACCAATAGCTTCGCAAGTTCTTGCGGATGATTCACAAGCTCCTACAAACGCTTCCCAAACTCATATGGATGAGTTCCAAGGCGGTCAAATGAAGGATAATGCTTTTCGGCTAAGGCACCAGCGGCGTCCGATGCACGCCGGAATCAATTGCTTACGAATAAATTCCAGGGTCTAATTTCCAAATTCCATCCTACATCCAGCAAATCACCAATTATCCAATCACCAACATTCAAATCTCCACCAACTGGTTTTTTATGGCGTACATCACCAGTTGTGCGGTATTTTTGCTTTCGCTTTTTTCCAGAATATTGGAGCGGTGTTTATCTACCGTTCGTTTCGAAATGTAGAGTTGATCAGCAATCTCCTGGTTCGAAAAACCCTGGCATATCAAGATCAAAATTTCCGTTTCGCGTTCCGAAAGTACGTTTTGTTTTTCGTGGTGTTGTGATTTGGAGCGAAGGCTGTTGACAAGGTTTTTCAGTAGTTCGGACGAAAAATAGGTACCACCTTCCAGTACAGTTTGCAAAGCTGCTTTCACTTCGTTGATATCGGAGTTTTTCAGCAAAAACCCCTTTACGCCGGCATCAACCATCTTGTAGTAATAATCTTCTTCGCCATACATCGACAGCGTAATGATTTTCAGATCAGGCAATTTTTCGAGCGCCAACCGGGCTGCATCAATTCCATCCATCACCGGCATGTCGATGTCGAGCAAAACCAAATCAGGAACGTGCGATTCGAGCAAATCGATAAACTCCCGGCCGTTTGCTGCTTCAGCAGTCACTTTGTATTCATTCAAATTATTCAACAATATTCGCAAGCCGTTGCGAAATAAAGTATGGTCGTCGACCAACATGATTCTATACGGTGCTTTACTCATCGGTTGTTTTTACTTTAATGTAAACCTGTGTTCCCTCCCCGGTTTTGCTTTTAAGCGATATTTCGCCTTTTAGGGAATTGATACGCGAATAAATATTTGAAAAGCCCATACCGCCCACCAAGGGTTGTTCCTCCAGCTTTTCCATGTCAAAACCGATCCCGTCATCCTGATATGATATCAAAAGATCACTGGCTTCCTTTTGCAGTTGAATAGAAATGGTCTTTGCTTGAGCATGTTTGATCGTGTTGTTGATCAGCTCGCAAACCACACGATACAAAACCACTTCAATATTATTGCTGAAACGCTCATTTCCCAGATTTGATTCGAGTTCAATGTGGATAGCCCGGGTGGCATTAATTTTATTGCTGAAGTTGCGCAAAGCTCGCAACAAACCAAAGTTGTTGAGTACATGAGGACTCAGATTATCCGATATTTCTTTCAGCGATTTGATAGCCTCATTGATCACCATTTCGGTGTTGTCTACAATTTCTTTCGAAGCCTGATCATGCTCCAGCTGGGCCAGCGAAGAGACCGACATCTTTACGGTTGAGAGCAGTGGCCCAAGTCCGTCGTGCAGATCTTTGGCAAACCGCTTGCGTTCTTTTTCTTCGGTTTGAATGATGGCATTCAGAAACATCTTCTCCGTAAGGCGACGCGAATCTTCCACCCGTTTCATGTATTTAAAAATACGCTGAATCATAAACACGCCAATAGCGAAAGAGAGGGAAATGACCACTCCAAACCAAACGGCCACTTCACCCAGTTCCTGAGGCTCAAAATTACTGATGTAAGGCAGAAATTCGAGCATTCGGCTGACGGCCATGAAAATAAAGCCAATGGTCAGTAAAATCCATGAAAAATTGTACTTCGTCACCCGGGTCAGCTTAATAGCTACGCCAACAGCAAAAATTTGCAGCACAATGGAAATTGCCAATAGAACCTGAAGTACCATATCCGGAGTAATTAATCGCTTTCTGCAAATGTACGATTGCCTGCGGGCTTTTCAAACTAAGGAACCACGAGCACTGCTATTTTATCGTTTCCCTCGTAAGTGCGACCTTCTACCCGTTTTCATAAGCGAATAAAATGAAGCCAGACAATGCGGGGGTTGGTGCGCCTGACCGAAAATGAATCCTTGAAATACCTCATCGGCTTAAAGAAAAAAATTGTATTTTGACCGGTAAATAATTCGCAAATCACTAATTCTGAAATTATGAGCATTCTTCGTATAATTTTTGCTATTATTCTTCCTCCCCTAGGCGTTTTTCTCACCGTTGGGTTGAAAGGTGCATTTTGGTTGAATATTTTACTCACCCTACTTGGCTTTATTCCGGGAATCGTGCATGCCGTATGGATCATTGCCAAGCATGATCAGGCGTGAGTGGTTCCCAAATCATATTGTTGTCCTTGGCAGCGCTTTTTGTAGTGGCCACAATTGCTTCTCATTTGAAATGGACGGCTTGGTGGATTCGGCTAACTGATTTCCCACGTCTGCAGATCACCTCAGCGATGCTGGTAATTTTAATTGTGAGTCTGACTTTTTATCGTTTTGATAACGTGTGGCAGATATCAATCAGTGGCTTGTTGATTTTAAGCATCGCATATCAATTGGAAAAAATCATTCGCTACACCATCTTTTGGCCGAAGCAGGTCATGGATTATCACGGAAATAATGAGTCCCAATCTGTTTCATTGATGGTGAGTAATGTGCTTCAAACCAACCAAAATGCGTTGAAATTACTCAAGCTTATTGAAAAAATGAAGCCTGATATGTTGCTCACCGTTGAAACAGACGATTGGTGGGAGAAGCATATGTGCCCCATTGAAAAGGACTATATACACACCGTGAAAAAAACCTTGGATAATTTGTATGGCATGATTTTATACTCCAAACTGGAGCTGAAAGATGCGAAAATAAATTACCTGATTGAAGAAGATATTCCTTCCATTGAGGCACAGGTTAAGCTGCGGTCGGGCCAGTTCATTCAAATTTACTGTTTGCATCCCAAACCTCCGTTTCCAACCGAAAGTGATACCTCTACCAATCGCGATGGCGAACTGCTGCTGATTGGGAAGAAAATTGAAAAGGACCGTAAGCCTGCGATGGTTTTCGGCGATTTTAACGATGTAGCCTGGTCTAAATCTACCCGCTTGTTTCAGAAAGTTAGCCAGCTGTTGGATCCCCGTGTTGGCAGAGGTTTTTTCAATACTTTCCATGCCAATTACGCGCTGATGCGCTGGCCACTGGATCATATTTTTCATTCGTCCGATTTTAAGTTGATTCAAATTAAACGCTTGAGGTCAGTTGGGTCCGATCATTTTCCCATGTATGTCAAGCTTCATTTTGAACCAGCTTCAAGTCACTTGGATGAAGAGCCGCAGGCAGATCGGCAAGAAGACCAGGAAGCTAACGAAAAGATACGGGATGCGAATCCTAGAAAATATCAGCATTTGGCTGATCCCGAAAATGACATGAGAATTATTCCGAATCCTTGAATCTTCTCATTAATCGTGTAATTTTGTCTCAGCACCGGTTGAAGGCCGGATTCAATTTTCAATCGACCTCTTAGCATAAACGCATGTCAAAACTCAAAATATACAAAGCTTCGGCCGGTTCGGGAAAGACCTTTCGTCTGGCACTGGAGTACCTGAAAATCGCCTTGGCGAATGAATGGAATTACAAAAATATTCTGGCGGTAACCTTCACCAATAAGGCAACCACCGAAATGAAAGAGCGGGTGATTGAAGAATTGTACGTGCTGGCTAAAGAGCAGTCTTCGGCTTATTTGCCCATCCTCATGGATGAAATGAAGCTGAGTGCTGTGGAGATTGCTGACCGGGCCAGAAAAAGCCTAAAAAGGATTCTGCATGATTATTCCCGTTTTTCAATCAGCACCATCGACAGCTTTTTTCAGCGGGTCATCAAATCCTTTAACCGCGAACTGGGAATCAATGCCGCTTACCAAGTGGACCTGGAAGACAACCTGATTTTGGAAGAAGCGGTGGATGAATTGTTGTTATCTATTGAAGACAATCCGGAGTTGCTGGAATGGCTTAAAACGTTTGCCAATGAAAAGATACGGGAAGGTGGTGGCTGGAACCTAAAGAACGATATTCTGAAGCTTGGCGTACAGATTTACGACGAGACGTTTAAAGCACTCAATCAAACCCTGCATGAAAAGATCAACAACAAACAGTTTATCACCAACTATAAAAAGACATTAAACAGCCTGATTTTTCAGTTTGAAAGTACCCTGAAGAAAATTGGCCGCGCTGGTTTACAGGCAATGCAGCAACACGGGGTTTCGGTCGATGATTTCAAATACAAAAAAAGCGGAGCGTCCACTTCATTTCAGCGGTTGGCCGATTTCAACCTTGATACCTGGCCGGGAAAACGCGTGGTTGAAGCGGCTGACGATCCCGAAGTGTGGACCACGCAAACCTCGAAGGTTAATGTGAAGGAAGCTGTGGCGGCCCTCCAACCACTTCTGCAGGAAGCCGTAACTTTCTATTTTAAAAAACTGCATGAATATAACAGTGCCAAGCTCATTACCAGCCAGCTTTATACGCTGGGAATTTTGGTCGATTTGCAGTCCATGGTGCGCAAGGTGACGCAGGAAAAGGGCGTGGTGCTCATTTCCGAGTCGGGCACTTTGCTAAAAAAAATCATTGACGATTCGGACGCACCGTTTATCTACGAAAAGACGGGTGTTTTTTACAATCATTTTATGATCGATGAATTTCAGGATACGTCAGGCTTGCAGTGGGGCAATTTTAGGCCACTGATCACCAACGCACTGTCAGAAGACCATCTGGGAATGGTGGTGGGTGATGTGAAACAAGCTATTTACCGTTGGCGAAATGGTGACTGGAATTTGCTGGCAAGCCAGGTTGGGAAGCAGTTTCCAGCCAATGGAGTGGAGGAGGAGACTCTTCAGAAAAACTGGCGAAGTACCGGCAATGTCATTCGGTTCAACAACAGTATCTTCCAGATTTTGCCGAAGTTATTTCAGCAAAACATTAATAGTGAGTTGGAAGAGAACCGGCTTAAAGATACCGAAATGGCCAGGCAAATTGAGTTGCTGTATGGCGAAAGCCTGCAAGAAATAGCCAATGTCAAGCTGAATAATGAGGGTGCCGTTCGCATGCGTTTCTTTAATAAGCCCAAAGATCAAGAGAAAGAGGAATTGCTTGAAACAATTTTGGATGAGCTGGTGGAACGGATCCGGGAGGTGCAAAACATTGGTGCGAAGGGGCGGGAAATAGCCGTTTTGGTGCGTAAAAAGGATGAAGCCAAGTTGGTTGCAGACCGGCTGTTGCAGGAAAAATCGAAGTCGGATTTGAACTGCAATTTCAATATTCTTTCAAGCGAGTCGCTGTTTGTTAAAAATTCGCCC
This sequence comes from uncultured Sunxiuqinia sp., assembly GCF_963974515.1. GTDB lineage: Bacteria > Bacteroidota > Bacteroidia > Bacteroidales > Prolixibacteraceae > Sunxiuqinia. The sequence continues at coordinate 80,333 of NZ_CAXBDD010000003.1, forward strand.
GCCGTGGGTTTTGTGTTGGCTTTGCTCCAGTTGCTTGCCGATCCGAACGATGATGTCGCCTTGGCGCTTGCGAATCATCTATACTACAACGAGCTGTTTGATCAGCTCAAAAGCATTGGCCAGGTGCCCGATTTGTCGATTTCTTCTTCTCCGCAACTGACCCTTGGATTTGAGGCGCATGAGAAACCGGATAAAACCAGTTGGTTTGAAAAACGAAAGCATGAAAGCAACGTGCTTTCTGACTTCTTATCCAGCGACTATTTTTCAGAAACGCTGGGCGGACGAAACATTCAGGAGATCGCCTTTAAAATTTCTGAAATCTTTAACCTGTTTAGTCTGAATGAAGAGCTGGCTTACTTACAGGCCTTTATCGACCAGGTGGCCGAATTTATGGTAACCCGAACGGCCGATATTGCGGCTTTCCTCGGCTGGTGGGATGAACAGGGACATAAGAAAACGGTTGCTGTTTCCGAAGAGCTGGACGCCATCCGAATCCAAACCATTCACAAAGCCAAGGGTCTGGAGTATAATTATGTGTTTATTCCCTTTTGCGATTGGAAAACAGATGTAGCGGCGCAACATGCACCCATTCTATGGTGTCAACCCAAGTTGGCACCTTTTGACCAACTGGAACTGGTACCCGTTAAATTTGAAAAACGAATGGGCGAATCTATTTTCTTTCAGGAATATTTTCAGGAAAAGATAAGTCATTACATTGATAATCTGAACATGCTTTATGTGGCCTTTACACGGGCACGCACCGCTCTGTTCACCTGGTCGGTTACAACCGGCAAGTTTGGAAATATGGCCGACGTACTGCATAATGCCATGGAGCTGGCTGATCATTTGCCTTTAAACGCAGCGGATTCGCTTTTTTGCAAATTGTCGGACTACTACGATTCAGACAATTCCTGCTTTTCGTTTGGTGAAATTTCTGTCTCATCGAAAAAAGAAAAAGTGAAAGAAAACGGACTGGTATTGAATGAATTTCGCTTCGCTGATTTTCATAATTGCCTGAACCTGAGAAAACGCAATGAGCACTTTTTTGCAGCCGATCAGTTGACTTCAACCAAAATAAACAAAGGCCGGATTTTTCATGAAGTACTGGCCCGGATTTCAACCGCAGCGGATGTTGACTTTGCTGTCAGTGAGCTGGTGTTTAAAGGTGTGGTGCAGGCCGCTGAAGGAGAACAAATGAAGCTGCAATTGCATGAGTTGGTCACCGACCCCGAAGTTAAATTATGGTTCGATGGGAGCTATCGGGTACTGAATGAGCGATCGATATTAACTGGCACAGAGTTGAAACGTCCCGACCGCATCATGCTGAACGACGAGGAAGTGATTGTGGTGGATTATAAGTCAGGCGAGATGGAACTGGACAAATATCACTACCAGGTTCGAACTTATGTGAATGAGTTGAAGCGCTGCGGCTACCCGAATGTTTCCGGCTACATTTGGTACACCCAAACCAATAAACGTGTAAAGGTTGGATGATTAGTTCTGAGGCACCGGTGGCTGTGTGCCTTGTCCGCAAGAACTTGCTAATCATCCAACGGAGTTGGATTCTGAATGCTCGAACCCGCGCCTTAGTATGTGTTTGTTTTTTTGAATTTGTCCGCCAGCTGGCAGATGGAATTCAATGCGGCGGTCACTGAGTGCCAGTGGTTCGACGAAACTGGAAACTGCGACTGCGACTAACAACTTACTGGAAGGTGGCGTTAAATCAAAACATTTCTCCTTTTACTATTGCCACATTTGCCCAAAAATGTAATTTTGTCACAAAATTCAACATTATGATTCAACGCATTCAAACGGTCTATATACTTATCGCTTCTATTGTAATCGGACTTTTATTTGCCCTGCCATTTGCCGAAATCGCTGCCAACGACAAGTTTTACCTGTTCAATATCCAAGGAATCTTGTATGACGGTGAGGTGGTTGAAAACGGGCTTCCAATTATGTTGTTTGTTGGAATCATTCTGATTATTCACATCGCGGCCATTTTTATGTATAAGAAACGGATTCGGCAAATGCGTCTTCTTGTTTTTGCTATTCTGCTGATGCTGGGTCTGTTTGGAATGTTTTATTTTTTTACATTCTACAGTTTTAAAGGTTTTGAAGTGAGCTTTAAAATAGCGGTTGTATTTCCATTGATTGCCATCATTCTTGATTACCTTGCCATTCGTAACATTGGAAAAGACGAAGCACTGATTCGCTCAATTGATCGGATTCGTTAGTTGGCAGGTTTCCTGGATTGCTATTCTTCCAGTTCGGAGCAATCAACTCCCAAACGGGCCATTTGTATTTCAATGTCTTTGGCGGCAATCCCCGGATGACATTCGATCCTTAAAATTTTTTCCCAATCTTCCAGGTCAACGTGAATGGAATGGACTCCCTCTGTTTTAGAAAGCAAGTCAATGATTAAATCCACTTTCAGTTGATTGTTGATGTTCGTTCGAAATACCAAAACTTCCAACTTGGAAGCTAAAACAGAATCTGACTTAATCATATAATTTTCAGTTTCGCAGGATACTCATGCAAATATATCGCACTGAATGACTTAATGAAAGGGGTAAATACGTCAATCTTACGGGTTGTTTGTGCCAGCCGTAATTCTTTTGGTGAGCAATAACCGCAGACTATCAGATTTGTTTTGACGCGCACATGAAAAAATTGACGAAGCAACAATTCAGCTTTCCTGAATGAATTCTTCGGCCATAAACTGAGTATTTTACCCAAACTGGTGGGACTGAAAAATGATGAGTCCGTAAATTCCAAACCTCAAAAGGCGGAACAAGGCAAAGTTCAGGTATCTATTCATTGGATATTCTGTGGTTCCGACAAGCATGCTGATCAGTGACCAAGGGAGTGGGGTAAGCGCTGCGGTGATAATCAGAAAAGATCCGTATTTTCGAAATAATGGCCAGTATTTGCTGAAAAACTTTCGACCTAAAAAGCGAAACATTACCACCTTTCGAAGATAACGACCTATTAAGAAGGCCAGGTAGCCAGCACCATACGATACACCTGCAAAAAATATCAGGTTGAAGACGTAATGCCAGGTATCACCTTTGAAATACGCCCACAACATAAAAATTTCGGGCGGAAATAAACCGAAAAAGATTTCGGATCCTATGTAGATTCCATAGATGAGCAACGGCCTGCTGTAGAATCTTTCAAGCCAAATATCTTGATTGTCGCTGACAATATACTCTTTAGCCAGCAAATACAAAACAGCAAGGATTGCTAACCAAAGCAGCCCTTTCAGTATGTTTTTAAAAAGGAATTTAAACTTTTTTATTAGTTTCATTTAGTGTTTTTATGTGACTCCAAATCCGTGTTTAAACGCATTTGGAGCCATTTTTCAGAAGCACAAACAATAAAAAGTCTTTCATGCATCCGTTGTTGAAAATCCCTTTTTAAAGTGGTACTGTTAAACTTTATCAATTTTCGAAGCCAGCTGGTGGTCTTTGTCGGTTACTTTGCCATCGCTGTGTGAGGTCAGGCTAATGGACACTTTTTTGTACGAATGAATCAGGATGTCGGGATGATGATCCATACTCTCTGCCAATTCGCCTACTTTGTTAACAAAAGCCAAAGCTTCCTTAAAATCCTTGAACGTAAATTCTTTTGTGATTTTCTCTGTTTCTTTATTCCAATCCATAATACTTGTTTTACTGTTGAAAACAAGTTGATTGTCGCTTAGTTCATTTTAATTCAGTCCTTTAATTTTTTTAAAAGCCAAGCCATATTCTCACCCAGTGTATCCATAATCTCCAGTCCTTCTTCGTCTTGCAATACAGCGCCTTGCGGACCTCCAATTGCAAAATTCCAATAACTTGAACCAGGTATGATCATTTGGCTAATCAGAAAGAAGTTGTTGAGCGTGGTAAAGGCATGGAGTTGTCCGCCACGTCGAACGGCCAGCACGCCAGCGCCAACCTTTTTCTTTAGCAGATGACCATTTCCGCGGGTCACATACCCGGCTACATCAATGAGTGCCTTCATTTCGGTATTTACATCGGCGAAATATACCGGGGACCCCAGCAATATACCATCAGCCTCGAGCATTTTTTCAATGCATTCGTTAATGGCGTCGTTCTTAATATGACAGCGCCCGTTCTTTATTTCACGGCACTTGCCGCAAGCGGCGCAACCATGCACTTGTTTCCCGCCAAGCTGGTAAAGCTCCGTTTCAATGCCGGCTGCCTGCAGTGGCTGAAATACCCGTTCGATCAATAATTTGGTGTTGCCATTTTTACGCGGACTTGCGTTTATTGCTAATACTTTCACGTTGTTGCTTTATCGTTGATTTTTAGTTGCTGAAAACATAGGAAATCAGATTGGCCCCCATCTGAAGGGCTTTTTTTCTAACTTCTGGTGGATCGTTATGCACGGAAGGATCTTCCCAGCCGTCACTCAAATCTGATTCATACGTGTAAAAACAAGCCAACCGCCCCTCAATAAACAAGCCAAAACCTTGTGGTCGTTTATTGTCATGTTCATGAATTTTGGGCAGACCATTTTCAAACTGGTATTTTTGCCTGTAAATCGGATGGTCGGGTGGGAGTTCCACAAACTCTTGGTCGGGAAATACTTTTTTTATTTCGCGTCGGATATATTCGTCCAATCCATAATTATCATCGATGTACAAAAAACCGCCAGCTTCCAGATAGACTCGCATATTCCGACTCTCTTCTTTCGAGAAAATCACGTTGCCGTGTCCCGTAAGGTGGACAAACGGGTAATTAAATAATTCGATGCTGCCAAGCTCAACCGTTGCCGGATTGGGATCAATGTTGGTGCTGATTTCCAGGTTGCAAAACCGAATGAGATTGGGCAAGGCCGTTGGATCAGCATACCAGTCCCCGCCGCCATTGTACTTTAACAAAGCCACCTTTAAATTCGGGTTTTGGCTGAAAAGTACAGGCGCAAGAAACAAAAATAGAATGGTGACATAGCTTGTTTTCATGTCCGGTTTTATTTAAAAAACAAAGATAGCAAGAATGAGCAATATCGCCAGTTGGAGGGCGAGTAGAAAGTGAATAAAGCACATCATGAATAATTTAGCTCATAGTAATCGATTCAGTTGGAGGCCGACATCGAATGGAGCATAAAATAAGATTCGAAGGTATTTTTATAGAACTGATTTAAATTCCAGTTGTTATCTTTGCCGAATGCTAAATAGTGCGAAAAGGATGTAGCGAGTAGGTTTAATCAGAAATCAAGAGACGATGATTAAAGTGCGAGTTGCATGCATTGCTGCCGCAAGCCGATGAGAAGCAGTTTAGTACAAAAATGATACACAGTTAATTTGAAACGATAAACATATGAAAAAGAGTTTTACAACCCGGTCGCTTCATGTTCCTTTTTCGAAAATTGATGCCCACAGGGCGTTGGATATGCCTGTTTATGAATCGGTTGCATATGATTTTGAAACGGCCGAAGATATGGTTGATAACTTCAGTGGCAGACTGCCTGCTCATGTTTATTCGCGGTCGAGCAATCCTACTGTCGAGTACTTCGAGCAAAAAATGAAAGCGCTCACCGGTGCTCACCAAGCCTTAGCCGTTGCTTCCGGAATGGCTGCCATTTCCAATACGATTTTAGCTATTTGTAAAAGTGGGGATAACATTATCTCCGGAAATCACTTGTTTGCCCATTCCTATGCTTTGCTTGACCACAGTTTACGTAATTATGGCCTTGAATCACGCTTTGTTGATACCACCGATGCTGATGCGGTAGAGAAACTGGTAGATAAAAATACCAGGGCGATTTATTTTGAAACAGTGACAAATCCCCAACTGGAGATTGCCGATATTTCAAAATTGGCTGCGATAGCCAGAAAATACGATTTGGTTTTGATTGCCGACAGCACGGTTACACCACCCGTAATCTTCAATGGTCGTTTTCATGGCATTGATATCGAAGTGATGTCAACGACCAAACATATTTCAGGGGGAGGGACTTCATTTGGTGGTGTCATTTTGGATCATGGGAGCTACAACTGGTCGCTTAATCCCAACCTGAAATCCTTCAGCATAAAGTTTGAGAAAGATGCTTTTATTGCCCGTCTGCGTAAAAACTATTTTCGAAATACAGGCGGGGCTATGTCAGCTCATACAGCTCATTACCAGATCATGGGACTAGATATTCTTGAGCTTCGCTTCGAGCGTTCTTATGAAAACTGTCTAAAACTGGGCGAATTTCTGTCTCAGCATTCATTGGTAACAAACGTAACCTATCCCGGCTTAAAAGATTCGGCTGGATACGAGCTGGCAGTCACGCAGTTTGAAGGAAAACCGGGAACGATCCTAACCTTTGAACTGGAGTCGGAAGCAGCCTGTTTCACGTTTATGAATCATTTGCGTACAATTCGGCGTGCCACCAACCTCAATGACAACAAATCGCTGATTATTCATCCTTGGTCAACCATTTATGCTGAATTTACAGAGGAAGAACGGCTGGCAATGAAAATCAGTCCAACGGCTGTCCGATTGTCAGTGGGGATTGAAGCGGCTGCAGATTTGATTGAAGACATTGAATCTGCTCTGGGGGCGTTGGATTAGGCGCATCAGCGTTGCAAGGATTATTCCGATACTTCTTTTTTTCTTTCTTGTGCGTCGGGGAGGGTGAATATGAAACGTGATCCTGCACCTTTAGCCGATGAAACCTGAATTTTTCCTCCAAGCATTTCAATGTATGCTTTCGAAATGGAAAGTCCCAGTCCGGCTCCTTCGTAGGCCTTTGACACCGAAGTGTCGGCTTGGACAAAACGATCGAAAATAGCGTTCAGCTTTTTCGGCTCAATTCCAATTCCGGTATCATTCACGAAAAATTCAAGGGTGCTACCATGGATTTCATATCCAAACTCTACCTTTCCGGTTTCGGTATATTTGATTGCATTGTTGATTAGATTGGTGAGTACTGCCTGGACTTTTTCCTGGTCGCTCAGAATCACCGGATGGACGTTGGTAAAGGGCTTTTTGCACAAGAATTGAAGACCTTTTTGTTGAGCCATCGGCAGAAAGAAATTGAAAAGCTTATCCACTTCGATGTTAATATTTACCTTGGTTAAGTCGACTTTCATCTGCCCGGATTCAATCTTTGAGATGTCAATGATTTGATTGATCAGGTTGAGCATACGTTCTCCGCTTTCTTCAATAATCCGAATATAACGTTGTTGCATTTTGTGATCCAGAAAAGGTTCTTTTAACAGACTTGCAAAGCCTAAAATTCCGTTCATTGGAGTTCGGATTTCGTGGCTAATATTGGCCAGAAAGGCTGATTTTAGGCGGTCACTTTCTTCTGCTTGTTCCTTCGCCTTGATTAATTCTTTTTCAGCTTTTTTTCGCTCATCAATGTCTCGTATTGAGCCTTCAAAGCCGACGTATTCATTATCGTTGCCGATGATCAGATGTGCATTGATAGAAACAAATTTCAGGGGGCCGCTTTTCGTCGTAAACCTGGCCTCAAAATCCCAAACCTCTCCATCTTTTTTAATCTGTTCGATCAAATGATTGAAAATAGACGGATCTTCAAAAAGAATCGTCGCCCTGCAATTGATCAGTTCATTGATCGAATGGCCATTCATGCGGGATATAGATGGGCTGATTTCCATAAGCTTACCGGCTTTGTCAATCTGAAAAAATACATCCTGAATATTTTCAAAAATATTCCGGTACTTTTCCTCACTTCGCTTGAGCTCTTCTTCCGCCTTGATTTTTTGCTGTTTCAGGTGCGTTTCAAAAAGTGCCTGTTTAATAGCCGGGCATAAGCGCTGGAGGTTTTGTTTGAGGAGGTAATCAGTTGCTCCATATTTTAACATTTCAACGGCAATTTCCTCTCCTAATGTACCAGAAACGATAATAAAAGGTGTTTCGGGATAATGTTCGGAGCAAACCTGTAACGCTTCAATCCCATTGTATCCAGGTAAATGATAATCGGCCAATATTACATCAAAATTGAACTGATTAAGCGCTTCCAAAAAGTGCTTTTCATTATCTACCCGTCTATAATCGATTTTCCATCCCTCTCTTTTGAGGGTCATCCGGATCAGATCGGAATCTTCCGGTGTGTCTTCAAGATGAAGCACGCTGATTTTTTCGATTTCAGTCGTGTCGCTGTATAATTGCCCTGACGAAATTTCTGATGCAGAACGAATCATTCGTCTAACAAATCCGCTATCACTTTCTTGCATATTATCCATTCATTGAAATTTGTGCATTCTACTACCTTATCTACCACATGGCAAAAACAATTACGCCTATGCTGAATTTAATTAACAACAGGCGTTTTATTTTGTGCCCTTCGCTTAATATGGGCACATCAAATTTCTTTAAACTCTCTCTTAGCTTTTCTCAAGCTGGCACAAATAGAATGGTTTTGACGACGTTCATTAAGTTGACTAGTCAAAAAAAAGTCTCGCAACCCGAAAGCACTGGCGGGGAATTACAAATCCCTGCTTTCCAAATATAAATAATTCAGAATACATTACGTCTAAAAGTGGGAGATTTTTGTTTAAATAGCTTTCGGATAAGATATTACTTTTGCCGTTGAGTTGGCACTCGTTGAAGTATGGACAAATTCGAAATATGGAATCTTGAAATTTTTAGGATTGAAAAATGATGTCAATGTCAACCAGGTCGTGAATCGCAGTGCTATAGAAGGAGCATCTCAAAAAAAAACGGGTTGCCATCGTCATGGCAACCCGTAATTCATAATTTAGTTTAGTTAGACCAGAAAATAAATATTGGTTTAAAGAGAGAAAAGGTATTCTATAATTCTTTCATTTAAAAGTAGTTGTTTTCAAATGCTCTGCTAATATAGCAACTATTTCATTTGAATATTAAAAAAACCTTAAAATTTCTTAATGAATAGGAAATACTGCAATTTGGTCATGATATAAATATTTGTTTATCAGACGTTAAAAAATGTAAATATGTTGTACAATACATTTGAAACTGTAACATATTTGATCGAAAATGTTTCAATATTCCAGAAATGTCATCGAAAAACTGTGAACTTGACAAGACAAAACGGTCTTTTATTCCTAATCATGAAGTTTTTTTATCTTTGCGAGCAAATTTCTGAACATGCAATTGTATAATCGATTCAACAAAGAAGAGCTGAAAGTGCGCTTGATGGCTGAGACATTCAAACGAAAAACCATTTCATTTTATCGTTATGTGTCGATTCAGGAACCTCTGGAATTTCGAAATCAACTGTACCACGACTGGAGCGCCTTGGGTTGCCTGGGGCGAATTTATGTTGCCCGCGAAGGTATCAACGCTCAAATGAGCGTCCCTGAACACCATTTGGAAACATTTTTGGCTCAGCTGAACGAGGCACCCGAGTTGAAAGAGATACCAATTAAATATGCGATTGAAGATGATGGTAAATCATTTTACAAGTTGACGATCAAAGTACGCCCAAAGATTGTTGCGGACGGATTAGATGAAAACGTCTTCGACGCCAGCAATGTCGGAAAACACTTAACCGCGACGGAATTCCACGACCTAGTGGATGATCCGGAATGCCTGCTAATAGATATGCGAAACCATTACGAAAGCGAAATTGGTCACTTTAGAGGAGCTATTTGCCCCGAAGCCGATACTTTTCGTGAAGAAATTGAGCTTGTCGTCAATGACCTGAAGGACCAGAAAAATCGAAAAATTTTGTTGTACTGCACTGGAGGCATTCGTTGCGAAAAAGCCAGTGCCTATCTGAGGCATCACGGGTTTAATGATGTCAACCAACTGCATGGCGGAATTATTGAATATGCCCGGCAAATTAAAAAGCTGAACCTGAACTCGAAGTTTGTTGGCAAAAACTTTGTTTTTGATGAGCGGCTGGGTGAAACCGTCAATGGAGAAGTGATTGCGCATTGTCACCAATGTGGGCGGAAGTCTGATACGCACACCAACTGCGCCAACAATCTGTGCCACATCCTTTTTATCCAGTGTGAAGCATGTGCGAAGGAATTTGAAGGATGCTGTACAAACGAATGTAAAACGGTTTTACACGCCTCCGAAGAGGAACGCTTGTTGTATGTTCAAACTTTCAAGCGTAAATTTGGCAACCGAAAAAGCTTTCGGAAAAGCATCGATAATAAGTTAAATCTCGATGGTCAGGCAGCAAAGGCATAGTAATGAGTAATTTTTGGCAAGATATTAAACAACCGATCATGGCATTGGCACCGATGGAGGATGTGACGGATACTTCCTTTCGTGAGTTGGTAGCCAGCATTTCAGAAACCGGATGTTTGCATGTGTTATTTACCGAATTCACAGCGGTAGATGGTATGAACCACCCCAAAGGCAAGCTGCGGGTTGCGGAACGGCTTATTGTGAGTGAGACCGAACGGCAACTTCTGAAAGAAAAAGGGATTCGGCTGGTGGCACAGATTTGGGGAAACAAGCCGGAGGTGTTCCACAAGATTACCAAAGAAATTACCGAAGAGTATGCGTTTGACGGCATCGACATCAATATGGGTTGCCCGGTAAAAAATGTGGTAAAACAAGGATCGTGTAGTGCCTTGATCGATCAGCCGGCCTTGGCGCAGGAAATTATTCAGGCCTCAAAGGAAGCCACGCATCTGCCAGTTTCGGTAAAAACCAGGACAGGTGTTAAGCAACACGATACGGAGCGGTGGATTAACCAACTGCTGGAAACCAGGCCGGCGGCCATTACTTTACACGGCCGCATTCAAAAACAGCAATCGGAGGGCGAAGCCAACTGGGGCGAAATCGCCAAAGCTGTTGGGTTGCGGGATGCGTCGGGCCTTAAAATTCCGATTCTGGGAAACGGTGATGTGCTATCTTATGGGCAGTCGGCTGACTATTCGCAGCAATATGGGGTGGATGGCATTATGATCGGACGAGGGATTTTTCACAATCCCTGGTTTTTCAATTCCATTCCCAAAAATCCAGATAAAGCCGAGAAACTTGAGCAACTGGTTAGGCACACCCGACTCTTTGAGAAGAATTGGGGAGGCATTAAAAACTTCAATATTTTGAAACGCTTTTATAAAATCTACGCCAATGGATTTGAAGGTGCTGCCCATTTAAGAGCAGAGCTCATGAATGCCAACACATTCGACGATGTTTACCGGCTAATACAAATGCAAAATTACCCCGTCGATTTTTCCGAACGCTAGTGCGAACACGAATCGTGATCTCTGCAAACGGAATTATCAGGCTGGTAGTCCTTGTTCTTCCAACGTTCAATAGCGGCTTCAATTGATCCGCTAAAACCCGCTACAACCTCAATATTTACTGATTGTAGTTTGTTGATGGCTCCTTGTCCGATGCCGCCAGCCAACAAAACCGATATTCCTTTGGCTGCCAGCTCCTGTGCCAGGTTGCTTTTGCATCCGCAATTTTCTGCTGCAGCCATTTTGTACCGTTTTGTAACTTGCAGTTGGTCATTCAATTCAACGACCGAAAAGTATTCGCAATGACCAAAATGTTCGTCAATTTGATCTGCTTTGGAGGGTATGGCAATTTTTTTCATCTTTTTTTGATTTTATTTTTGTTTATTTTTGGTGCAATTTTCGATACAAATATAAAGAACAAATGCTCTTAAAGGCAAGTTTTAATGAAAATCAGACGTCTGTTACGAATTTGGCATCGCGACCTGGGATACTTCATCACTGGTTTAGTGCTTATTTATGCGGTTTCAGGAATCGCACTTAACCATCGCAAAGATTGGAATCCGGATTACCGGGTGGTTTCCGAAACAATGCTGTTTGATGAGAGACCATGGAGAGCGTACAGTGCTGAAGAAATAAGGCAGGTGCTAAAGCTTTTCGATCACGGACCGGTTTATAAAAAGCATTTCAACAGCAATCAAAAAGTCGTAAAGATATTTATTGAAAATGGGATGATAATTTATGATCCGCTCAATGGAACCGCTGAAATGGAGCTGCTTGTCAGACGACCAGTTTTCTATCACATCAATAAATTACATATGGCAGCTACTTCCAAAGCTTGGATTTGGGTGTCTGACATTTTATCGGTCGTTTTGATCTTTGTGTCGGTATCCGGATTATTTCTGCTTGGTGGGAAAAATGGACTTTCCGGAAGGGGATGGTGGCTGACCTTGTTGGGTTTCATTGTTCCTCTGTTCTTTCTGATTTTTTACATATCTTGACCGTTAAAAACTAAAAATTGAGTTGTATGAAAAAACTTAGCTTTATTCTATTTGGTTTATTGATTCTCGCAGCCTGCCAGTCATCGCGCCAAAATTCGGAAAGCTCAAATGAAGAACTTCTCACTTTTACAGTAGATGAAATTCAGCAACAAGGTGATGATTTTGTTGGAAAGGAAGTTGTTGTCACCGGAATGGTTTCGCATGTTTGCAAACATAGCGGCGCCCGTTGCTTTTTAATGGGAAGCCAGGAGGAGGCAACCATTCGCGTTGAAGCCGGCCACCAGATTGGCTCCTTCAACCAGGAGCAAATGGGGAGTGACTTAAAAGTGAAGGGCGTATTGCAGGAAATTCGGATTGATGATGCCTACGTAGCCGAGATGGCGGCTGAAATAGAAGATGAAGGCACCGTCAGCGACGCGGATCATGCCATGGGGCACGATGGAAACCATGAAGTTGATGGCGGAGATCATGATCAGGATCAAGTGAATCAGCTTGCGAAAATGCGCCAGAAAATCGAGGCCAGCGAAAAAGGTTACTACTCTATTTTCTACCTCGATGGAATATCAAGCGAAGAAGTTGAATAAGTTGACAGAGCCCGTGTGCTTGGCAGCCTCTTTTTAATGTTATTTCGCTTCGCTTGCGGGTACGAATTTCAAAGAAACTGAATTTACACAATGGCGGGTGTTTTTAGCCGTAAAACCTTCACCGGTAAAAACATGGCCCAAGTGTCCTCCGCAATTTGTGCAGGTAATTTCGGTCCGTCTTCCGTCGGCATCGGTCGTTCGTTTAACGGCTCCTGCGATTTCATCATCAAAGCTGGGCCAGCCACAGCCCGAATCAAACTTATTGGCCGACTGGTACAAAGGGGCGTCGCATTGTTTACAAATATATGTGCCCGCTTCTTTGTGCTTGTCATATTTTCCGGAGAAAGCAGGTTCTGTGCCTTTATGGATGATGACATATTCTTCGAACTGATTTAACTGATTGTATTCCATGATTGTATTGTTTTTAAGATTCTGTGTACAGGCGGGTACGGACCAGTCCAGCAATAGGAGCAATATAAAATAACTGAATTGTTTCATCTTCACTCGTTGTTCCACCTGAAAGAAAAAGAATGTCACTGTTTTTTTATACAGACAGCCAGATGGATGATTTTGTTCGGCAATCATTACCCTCTGTTATTTTTGTCATATTTTGCGCTTTTGGTGTTCTGAGTTAAAAATGATTTGAAAAATATTGAATGGAGCTTTGGCTTTAACTGTCAAAAGTAAGGTATCTTGCGGCCGAAATCAGAAACAGAAAATAATTCCAATAATTTATGGAAATACCCATAATCTACCAGGATGAATATCTTTTGGTTGTTGATAAGCCAGTTGATCTGCCGGTGCATAAAAACGATTTTATGCCTCACGATGCGCCGTACCTGACCAAATTGATTGGCGACGAGACCGGACAGTGGATCTACAATGTGCACCGGCTCGACTCAAAAACATCCGGCCTGATTATTCTGGCTCGCTCATCGGAGGTGGCGCATCATCTAACGTTACAGTTTGAGCGAAAGGAAGTTGATAAGGAGTACTTGACTATTGTGTTGGGGGAAGTGCCCGATAAAGGCTTTTTTGACGGGAAGGTAGTCGTTAAGAAAAAAAGCAAGTTCAAAAAGGATGCCTTGACACGCTTTCAGCGGGAGCGGCTGGTGCAAACCAATATTTCGTATAAAGAACACACCAATGTTTGCCTGAGTCTGGTTCGTGTAATGCCGGATACGGGACGTTGGCATCAAATCAGGCAGCACTTTGCCAAAAACCGACACGACATTGTTGGCGACTCGCACCATGGCGATTTCACCCTGAACAAGCTAATCAAAGCCGAATGGGGATTTAGCCGGTTGATGTTGCACGCGTCGAAACTGGCCTTTACTCACCCGGTGTCGGGTGAAAAGCTAAGTTTTGAAGCTAAATTTCCAGATGAGTTTGAACGATTGCTTGAGGCTGTTCAAGCATAGTTATGAGGTAGTAGTCATTTTTGTTGTGGGCGAGTCGGTTCTTGAAGGTGCTATCGACAGGGATGAACAGGTGGAATTTGAAACTGCAACTGAAGGGAGGCCAGACTCCTCAAGAATTTGAAATCGCCTGGATCGGAAGCAGGTACAAAAATGAGAAAAAGTGGCAGATGGAGCCACCTAAAATGAATAGGTGAAAAACGAGATGGAAAAATGGCACTTTTGGAAACAGATAAAAAATGGCTCCCGATGTGTAGCTTAGTCCGCCCGCCAGCAAAAACCAAAGCGACGTGTTGGGGACATTCTGAATGACGGGTACAATAGCCACAACAATCAGCCAACCCATAGCCACATAAAGCCAAGCCGAAAGGTTACGCCATTTAGAGGAGTAGAACCGCATCTTAAAAACAATTCCAGCAATAGCCATCCCCCAAATCAGTCCAAAAATCGTCCAGCCAATCCATCCACGAAGCGAAATCAACGAAATGGGCGTGTACGAGCCAGCAATCAGAATGTATATGGCCGAGTGGTCTACTCGGTTCAGTTTGGCTTTTAGCCGCGGATTTTTGGCACTGTGAAAGAGGGTCGAAGCAAGGTACAACAAAATCATGCTGGCTCCAAATACTGCAAAACTGACAATGTGCCAGGCATTGCCGTAAAGCGCACCAAACACGGTTAAAATGGTTACTCCGGCTATTGCCAGCCCAATCCCGATGCCATGCGAGATGCTATTGGCGATTTCTTCCGCCCGAATTAAGTTCTTTCCTTTTACTTTTTTCATTTTGTCCGATCTGTTGTTTGCTGTCCGTATTTCTCAGCCAGCTCCCATTTCAAATGGCCAAGTGCTTTTGTCAGCCATTTGATTTCTCTGCAAGGACAAAATTAGAAATAAATCAGAAAAACTGATTGATTCAATTTCCCGCCAGATGTAGCGCGAAAACACCAGCACCGATCGACACCCATTTGTTGCCTTCAATAAAACCATTATTTGTTTTCATAGGCTTTTTTCAGCTCGGCAATATCCAGCTTTTTCATTTGCATCATGGCCTTCATTACTCTCCCTGACTTTTCAATGTCGGGATCGCCAATCAAATCAGCCATTATTGAGGGGACAATTTGCCAGGAAACGCCATATTTATCTTTAAGCCAGCCACATTGCTGTGCATTCAAATCGCCTCCTGTAGATAGGTTATCCCAGAAATAATCGACTTCTTCTTGTGTTTGACAGGCAATCATCATTGATATTGCCTCTGTGAACGCAAAAGCGTGTTGTAAACTACTATCCATCGCTGCAAATTGCTGTCCGTCAAGTTTGAATGCCGCATAATTGAGTGTTCCTTCGGTGCCGCCTTCGCCTTCTTTGTAGCGGCTGAGCGCCCCAACCGAAGAGTTCTCAAAAACAGAAGTATAGAAATGAATGGCCTCTTCTGCCTTCCCATTATTTCGACCTACAAAGAGGAGCGACGGAACAATCCTCGCCATATCGTTGGTGAGATTTAATTGCCACGATAGGCCATACTTATCTTCAATCCACCCATATTTTTCGCTAAACGGGTACTTGTTTAGTGGCATTAGTGCGGTACCTCCCTCTGAAAGCCGTGCCCATAAGCGATCAACTTCTTCCGGGGTCTGACAGTTGATGAAGAAAGAAATCGCGGGGGTAAATTTAAAATGGGGCCCAGCATTCAAGGCTGTAAACTGAAATCCTTGAATTTGAAAATCAATGGACAAGACAGTTCCCGGTTCCATCCGGTGGGTTTCCTTTCCTGCTTCGCCATAGTAGGAAGTTCGGCCAATACGCGAGTTGTCGAATAGGGAGGTGTAAAAAGCGGTTGCTTCTTCAGCCTGGTCGCTAAACCATAGGCATGGTCTGATTTTTTGTTGATGTTCTTTTTCGTTTGTGCCATTCCTTGCAGGATGACTCTTTTCTGTCGTTTTCATATTTCATTTATTTTCTGTTGATCGATATACAAACTTAATAATCACTTTCGTTGTTAACAATGTGTAATGCCGTCATATTAAAGGGCGTATTGCGACATTAAACCACAAAACCTGAAAACAATGAAACATGTATCAATACTTATTCCGAATGGACATTATAGTCTCGTGAACATTGAGGGGACTCACCAGATTTTTTCCTGGGTGAATGAATTTCTGCAATCAACCAACCGCGAACCCTTGTTTAATTTGCATTTGGTTGGTGTTTCCCGGTCGATGACCCAAACCAATGGTCTGTTTACGATTAACCCCGATTTGCTGATTGATGAAGTCACAAAGACCGATCTGATCATCATTCCAGCCATTCATGGCGACCTGCGGCAAAACCTGCGGATGAATGCTTTCCTGGCGCCTTGGATTGTTAATCATTACCACCGTGGTGCCGAAGTAGTCAGCTTGTGTATTGGCTCCTTTTTTCTGGCAGCTACGGGCTTGCTGAATGGAAAGCCCTGTTCCACCCACTGGCAGTTTGCGCACGAATTCAGAAAGCAGTTTCCGAAGGTTATTCTGAAGGATCATAAGATTGTGACCGAAGCAGATGGTATTTATACCAGCGGAGGAGCATATTCATTCACCAACCTGCTGATGTATCTCATTGAAAAATATACTGATCGCGAGCTTGCAGTCATGGCTTCGAAAGCTTTTATGATTGACATTGAACGTTACAGCCAGTCGCCGTTTATGATGTTTATGGGGCAGAAAGCACATCAGGATGAGGTGGTTTTGAAGGCGCAGGAGTTTATTGAGCAAAATTTTTCGGATAAAATTACCATTGACAAATTGTCGCAGCAGGTGAACGTCGGGCGACGAACGTTGGAGCGCCGGTTCAAGCGGGCAACATCGAATACCATTGCCGAATACATGCAGCGGGTAAAAATGGAAGCCGCGAAAAAAGAACTGGAAGCGGGAGTTAAAACTGTGAGCGAAGTGATGTATGATGTGGGTTATGTCGATGTGAAGGCTTTTCGCGATGTGTTTAAAAAAGTGGCTGGTATTTCGCCAATCGAATATCGGAATAAGTACTCATCTAAAAGTGAGAAAGTGAAGCATGTGAAAGAAAGGCTGGCAGTTTAGTTCAACGAATTGAATCAACCCACCAGCGCTATTCATCTCTTGACTCATCTAACTACAAAGCCGCAATCACACGCTTAAGTCGGTCAGTAATATC
Source organism: uncultured Sunxiuqinia sp. (assembly GCF_963974515.1). Classification (GTDB taxonomy): domain Bacteria; phylum Bacteroidota; class Bacteroidia; order Bacteroidales; family Prolixibacteraceae; genus Sunxiuqinia. The sequence continues at coordinate 97,654 of NZ_CAXBDD010000003.1, forward strand.
TGTAGCAATCGCCTCCAACGCTGGATTCTCTACGGCCATCATGGAGGCAATCGGATTCACAGCGGCCACTTCAACTTTGTTGTTACTGGTTTCCTGTACAATGACATTGCAGGGCAGCATGGTGCCAATCTTATCTTCAGCTTGCAAGGCCTGATAGGCTGCCGGTGGATTACAGGCACCGAGGATCCGATATTTCCGGAAGTCAACATCCAACTTTTCTTTCAGCTTTTCGTGGATGTTAATTTCAGATAAAACACCAAATCCCTCTTTTTTCAACTCTTCTGTCACTTTTTCAACGGCCTCGTCAAAGGTGTAGTCCGTCACTTTATCAATGTAATACTTCATGATTATTGTTCTTTTAGGTGATTAATAAAATTTATTTAAATCGAGTTTAAATCGTCATATGTTCATTGTTGTTAAGCTAACAACAGTTTGGAGTTCGCCTTTGTTTGCTCCTGTCGAATTTGTCAGATCGGTAAGGACTCAAGTAGGAATTTAGCTGTAATTTACGAATATAAAAATGTTGGGGCAGGCTGTGCATTTACTTCAGATCCTTTCTGCGTTTTTCATACTCCTGCTGGTCAATTTCTCCTTTGGCGTAACGGTCTCTCAGAATATCAAAGGCCGTTTTATGTCTTCTTCTCGGTTTTCGCTTACGCTTTCCAACCGTGCGCAAGAGAAGCCAAAGCATGGCCAAAATCAGAATAAGAACAATGGTCCAGCCAAAGCCCATTCCCCAGCCATGAAATTCAAATCCATTCATCATATCAGGTCTCCTTTTCTTAAAAATTAGTGGTTAATATGTAGTTTCTTTTTTAACAATTGGGCATTGATGGCGACAATGATAGTGCTAAGACTCATTAATCCTGCTCCAAGTGCCGGGCTGATAAGTATGCCCGATTGGTACAAAACACCTGCAGCCAAAGGAATCGCCACAATGTTGTAAGCTGTTGCCCAAACAAAATTCTGGATCATTTTTCTGTAAGTTTCCTTTCCAAACATCACCAGCGAAACGATGTCGTTTGGATTGCTGTTAACCAGAATGATATCAGCAGTTTCGGCAGCAACATCGGTCCCTGATCCGACAGCTATACCAACATCGGCTGTGGCCAGAGCAGGCGCGTCGTTGATTCCATCGCCGGTCATGGCCACAAACTCGCCTTGTTGCTGAAATTCCTTTACTTTATCCAGCTTTTCGTCGGGCAGAATGCCGGCAAAATAACCATCCAAGCCCAGTTCCTCGCTGACACTTTTGGCTACTTGCTCGTTGTCGCCAGTCATCATGTAAACCTTCATTCCATTCTCTTTCAATGTTTTTATTGCCTCGTACGATTCTTCACGAATCTCGTCGGCCATGGCAATAAAGCCTGCAAGCTGGTCATCAACCACGACAAAAACAATAGTTTCCTTCCCATTCTGACTGGCTTCATCCGGAATATCTAGGTTGTTTTCCTTTAGAAAGCCAGGACTGACCACTTTTACTTTTCGCTCCCCAATGTCCGCTTCAATTCCCTTTCCGGTCAGGGCTTTGAAATTCTCGATGTCCGGAAGTTTAATTGTCTCTTCTTTCACTTTATCCAAAATGCCGATCGCCAGCGGGTGTTCGGATTCAGATTCGACTGCACCGGCCAGCTTTAAAATTTCGTCATCTGACAACTGTTCTTGGACTGACTGAAAGCGCGTCACCCCAAAATTGCCTTTGGTCAGCGTACCGGTCTTGTCGAAGGCCATTAAGGATATTTTACGCGAATTTTCAAAGGCTGTCCGGTTGCGGATCAGCAGGCCGTTTTGTGCCGATATGGATGTTGAAATGGCCACCACCAGAGGAACTGCTAATCCCAATGCATGTGGACAAGTAATGACCATCACGCTGGCCATGCGCTCAAGCGCGAAGGCAAAAGGCTCGCCAGCTGCCAACCAAACCGCCAGGGTGCCAAAGCCAATGGTCAGGGCTACAATGGTCAACCAAAAGGCAATGCGATCTGCTAAATGTTGAGTTTTTGATTTTTTATTTTGGGCATCCTGCACCATGTTAATGACTTTTTCAAGGTACGCATCTTCACCTACTTGCTCCACCTTTATCTTAAGCGAGCTGTTGCCGTTGATTGTTCCACCGATCACCTGGTCGTCTGTTGATTTTTTGACCGGCTGCGATTCACCGGTAACCATAGCCTGGTTTACGTTGCTTTCTCCCTCGCTAATTACCCCGTCAACGGGTATTTTTTCACCCGGACGCACCAGCACCAGGTCTCCTTTTTCAAGCTGATCAACAGTTACATCTTCTGTATCGCCATTTTTCAGTCGGTGGGCTTCCGACGGCATCAAGTCAACCAGCTGTTGTAACGATTTTGAAGCTCCCATCACCGATTTCATCTCAATCCAGTGCCCGAGCAGCATAACATCAATTAATGTAGCGAGTTCCCAGAAAAAGGTTTTGCCTTCCAGTCCGAAGGTGGTGGCCGAACTGTAACCCCAGGCGATGGTAATAGCCACCGCAATCAACGTCATCATGCCCGGTTGTTTCTTTTTAAGCTCGTCAGCCAGACCTGTCAAAAAAGGCCACCCACCATAAAAGTAGACGACGGACGACAAGCTGAACAGGACATAATTGGAAGCATCAAAGGTCAGTTCATAGCCAAGCAAATCCTGGATCATCGGTGACAGAATGAGAATCGGCAAGGTAAGTGCTAACGATATCCAAAACCGTTTTTTAAAGTCCTGGATCATGGCCGCATGATGCCCGGAATGGTCATGAGAACCATGATCGTGATGATCCCCTCTCACATTTTCTTCTTCCCGGGAATGATGATGGTGGTGTTCTTTTTCCTCCGCTGATTCGCTTCTCTTTTCGGGAGTGTTGTGGTTCTGCTTGTTCCTGTCAAATGAGGGATTGTGATGGTCGTGCTTCTTTTTTGTTCCTGATTTCGTTTCGGATTTTTCGTGTCTGCTTTCATGGGCTTGCTCATTTTGTTTTTCATGTTTTCCGGAATGCTCCTTGTGATGCTGATCGTCAGATTGATCTCTGTTTTTATTGTGATCACTGAGATCTGAGTGCTTGTGTTGGTCCATAGCTGTCTTTTTTCAATCTAAAACTGAAAAAACCATGCCATCAAGAGTTCGATTTTTCAATCCTGCGGAGTACGCTGAAATAGCCTGATAATAAGTTTGATTGTTTGTTTTTGTACGTGGCAAACAGTACACGGGTGTTGTACTTTTTCTACACCAAGAATCTAATGTTAAAATAGCCGATCAGAAAGTTGTCAGATGCAAAACACCGGGGTAAAATTTTCGAATTAAGCGTCACGATTACCATGTTGAATTTAAATGCTACCTTTGCGTCCTTTATTTATCATCCCATCACTTTTAGAAACTATTTTTAGATGGGAACAAAAATTAGTGAATGACACCATTTGAAAAGTTAGAAATCATTGAGCCAATTCTGAAGGCCTTAAAAGAAGAAAATTACACGAATCCAACCCCGATACAAGAAAAAGCCATCCCCATCATACTCTCTCGAAAAGACGTGCTTGGAAGCGCTCAAACCGGAACGGGAAAAACAGCTGCTTTTGCAATTCCCATTCTGCAACACCTTTTTCATGACCAGCGGCAACGTAATCACCAGCGCATGATCAAGTCGTTGATTATTACGCCAACCCGCGAGCTGGCTATTCAGATTGGGGAAAGTCTGTCGACTTACGGAAAGTACACAGGCATTAAAAATACCGTGATTTTCGGCGGGGTGAAGCAAGGTGCCCAAACAAATGCCTTGCGCAGTGGTATCGATATTTTGGTTGCCACGCCAGGACGCTTGCTCGATTTAATGGATCAGGGCTTTATTAGCCTGAGTCATATTGAGTATTTTGTGCTTGATGAAGCCGACCGCATGTTGGATATGGGTTTCATCAACGAAATTAAAAAGATTATTGCCAAACTGCCTGCAAAGCGACAGTCGCTGTTTTTTTCGGCCACCATGCCCGACAATATTGTTGAGCTGTCATCCAAAATCCTGAGAAACCCGGAAAAGATTGATGTCAGTCCGATTTCGTCTACTGCCGAAACTATTACTCAGTACTTGTATTATACCAACAAGAGCGACAAGAACGACCTGCTGGTTCACATTCTGAAGAACCAGAAACTGGACCCGGTATTGTTGTTTGCCCGTACCAAGCATGGAGCAGACAAAATTGTACGTAACCTGCAAAAGCACAAGATTGAATCGGCTGCCATTCACGGTGATAAGGCCCAAAATCAGCGGCAAAAGGCGCTGGCTAAATTCAAAGACCGCGAAATCAGGGTGCTGGTAGCTACTGACATTGCTGCGCGCGGAATCGACATTGACAAGCTGAAGTATGTGATTAATTACGACATTCCGAATGTGGCTGAAACCTACGTACACCGCATTGGTCGGTCGGGCAGGGCAGGCGACGAGGGGGTTGCCATTTCAATGTGCGAGCCCGAAGAGAATGCTTATGTCAAAGATATTGAGCGCCTGATCAATCAACGGATTGAACGCGTACAGCAAAATCCTTATCCGCAAACGGATAAGCCTATGACGGCCAATGAAAAAAAGGCCTTTGAAAAGGAAAAGAGCAAGCGAAAGCAGGAGTTCTTCGCCAATCGAAATAAATCGCAAAACCGATCATATCGGCGATAAAAAAAAAGAAGCCAATTTTGGCTTCTTTTTTTTTATCGCTACAGTTTTCTTCCCACATAGAATACATAGCCGTAATAGGCTTTATACTTAATGTACAGCTTTGCTTCGTGCCGTTGGTTGGCGATCAACGCTTTGGCTGTTTGATTTCCTGCATGCTTCTTTCGAAAAGCATCCTGAGCCGAAACTTGTGGTACATAAAAATGTTCGATCCAGCAGTTTTCGGGCAAGATAAAGCTGGCCACAGGAACATAGCCGGCATGTTGCATTTGGCCCAACTTGTTGGGAATAGTGTCAATTCCCGGGTAAGCATCCTGCCAGAAGGCATCGATTTCGTCAGGCCGCTCTTCGGTGAACCACGAAGCTTCTGTGATGGCGATGTACCCACCAGGTTTCAGAAATTTCCGCCATTCGTTTAAGCCCCGTTCAAAGCCGATATTGTAGATCGCGCCTTCCGACCAGATCATGTCTAAGGTTTCCGGTTGAAAAGGAAGCTTGTCCATCGAACCTACAACGCCTTTTACGCGATCCTGCAAGTTCAGCTTGCCGGCGTTGTGGTTAAAAAGGTCGATAAACACGGGAAATAAATCGATGCCTGTAATTTGTCCCGGCGCATGCTGTGCCAGCACCATGGTTTGTCCGCCAGTTCCGCACCCAATGTCAGCAATGTGCGATTCACCGCTCAGTCCACTAATAAAACTCAAGGCTTTTAAAGTCACTTCGGGGCTTCCCGGCCCTTGTCGTTCCAGGTTTGAAAAATATTCGCAAATTAAATCGAAGTCAAATTCGTGAATAGATGTATGATCGTTATCCATGAGTGTTGAAATTTATAGGATTGAAACCCTTAAGCAAAGAATGTACGATTGCTCTTCAGATTTCAACAGGTTATTAAAATCGAGATGTGAAAATAACTCCGACAAGTACATGCCCGAGTTCAATTGAGGGATAACCAGCGGCGAATGCCCCGGGTTATTTACTTTACCCGATCCGTTTCAATTTTAAACATCCAATGGTTTTAGATCAAACAAAGGTAGGAATTTCTTTAGACGCAGAGGGCATCCGCCAAACAATAAAGTCGGTGCAAAGCAATTAGCTCTTCTCGTTAAGCAGAAACCTTTCCGTGTAATGTAGGAATTTTTAGATGGAAGTGTAGAGTCAAGCATCCAGAATCCAGAATCGAGAATCAGCAATCAATCCTCAATCTCTATACCATCTTTGCGAAAAAATACCAGGCCATCATGCCCGAGACAATCAGTTTAAGCAGGGTTCCCACTAAAAAGCCGAGAAACGAACCGAAGCCGGATCGAAAAGCCTCGCGCGATTGTTTGCCGCTGCTGAGTTCGCCCAGCACTGCGCCCAAAAACGGGCCGACAATAATTCCGAAAGGCGGAAAAAGCAACATTCCGACCAGTAGACCAATGATACTTCCCCAAACCCCGCGTTTGCTTCCGCCAAACTTTTTGGTGCCCCAAATCGGAATGAGGTAATCGAGCAAATACACGACGATGGTAATCACACCCCAAACAATTAAGAAGTTGGTGGAAAACTGGTAGCGCTCCGTGAGGTGTAACAGGATCAGCCCCACATAACTTAATGGCGGCCCGGGAAGAACTGGCAATATACCCCCTAAAATACCACTGATGATAAAGAGAACGCCCAACGTAATTAAAACGTAATCCATAGCTAAGTTGTTGGTTGTGTTTGTTTTCGGGCAACCGTGGCCAGCAGGCCAATCAACACCAGACTCAGTCCGGCTACCAGGTAGCTGACCATTAGCTGCTCTTCCTTCTCAAGCAGGAAGAAGGAGAACTGGCTGATCTCGTCCCAATATTCGATGGACAGCAGTACCAGTATATTATTGATGGAGTGCCCTATGATGCAGGCTAAAATATTGCGCGTAATAACCATCACCCAGCCCAACAGCAAGCCCAGTAAAAAAGTAGCCGGAAATTGCCAGGGGTTTAAATGAAACAAGGCGAAGAACAAGGCCGATACCAAAATGGCGATAATCTTGGGGTAGTTGCGCATAAAGCCATGCATAATTACACCACGGAAAATCAGCTCTTCAACAATGGGGGCAACAATGGCGACTTTCAAAAAGGCGCCTAAAAAGCCATAATCGTTTTCAAAGATTCGTTCGAAAAGCTCCCAAAACCAAGGCGGGGGAGGAAACACCTGGTCGATTTTCTTGTTGATTTCACCCAAAAACACATGTGCTGCCGCTAAAAAAGTCAGCACAGGAATAAAAATAAGCAGGTTAAACCGCTTGATTGGAAACAAGATGCCGAGTTTGGTTTGAGCTTTCCGGTAGGCAAAATAAAGGATAAACAAGATGGAGCCGAGCGAAAGGGCGATCTTCTTAATCGGATTCGACAAATACTCTGTACCATGGTAATAATCCCAAATCGCCAATGGAAAATCAACCACGGTTTGAATGAAGATGTATAAAATAACCAAATGTGCCGCCCCTAAGATTGTCGGGAAGTAAGGTCTCTGAGTCGAATTCATAGTTCGTTTTAAACTTGCTCTAAAATAGCGGACTTTTCCTTAAAATGAAACAGGAGACGCTATAATTAGCACCTCCTGCTTTATTTCCTTATCAGTTTCTTTGCTACAAATCTTTTCTGGCCAGGTAAAAGTCAACCATTTCGTAGTCCGATTTTTCGCGTTCCTCCATATCCGGAACTGTTTTTGGCGGTGGAACAATGACTTTTTCTCCGGGAACCCAGTTCAACGGAAGGGCCACACCATGTTTGTCGGCTGTTTGCAAAGCTTTCAACACCCGCAGAATCTCATTCATGTTACGCCCAACATTCAGCGGATAATACATCATCAGTCGAACCTTGCCGGTTGGATCAATAATAAACACCGCACGAACGGCTGCCGTTTCGCTTTCGTTGGGCTGCAGCATGCCGTAAAGCTTCGACACTTTCATGTCAATATCAGCAATAATCGGAAAATTGAACAACACACCGCTGTTCTTTTTTACATTGTTCACCCAAGCCACGTGAGCATGAATGCTGTCGATACTCAAACCCATCAGTTTGGTGTTTAATGCTTTAAATTCGTCGCTTTGTATGGCAAAACCACTCATTTCAGTGGTACAAACCGGCGTAAAGTCAGCCGGATGCGAAAACAGGATGACCCAACTTCCTTTGTTATACTCCGAGAATTTTAACGGCCCATAGGTGGTATCGGCTGTAAAGTCAGGAGCCATATCACCAATCCGAGGCATTTGATTAATTTGTTCTTCCATGATCTTTTTTAATTAGGATTAATGTTCTGGTTTCATAATAACTTCTTTTTCAGAAATATGTTCATCTTTAAGTGGTGAAAAAGATTACCTTTGTTCGGCTATTAATCATTGGAAAAACACGATTTGCTATCCCATTGAAACAGAGACCAAAAAAGTTATTTGTTTGTGAACAGTTTGTTGTTGAAAAAACCACGATTTTTTTCTGAAACAATTTGATTTTTACAAGAAAAAGCGCTTATTTTGCGAACTGTTTGAAAAATGTGTGATTCTGAATAAAAAATAAGACAATGTCAAAAGTTTGTCAAGTTACCGGTAAAAAAATGATGGTGGGAAACAATGTTTCACACTCGAAAAGAAGAACGAAGCGTCGGTTTTATCCGAACTTGTTCAAGAAGAAATTCTATCTTCCAGAGGAAGACCGTTGGATTTCGTTAACAGTTTCTGCAGCAGGAATCCGTACAATCAATAAAAGAGGTTTGGTGGCTGCGCTGAAAGAAGCGAAGGAAAAAGGATACGTAACGAATATTTAAAAGCGTAGAAAAATGGCTAAAAAAGGTAATAGGGTTCAGGTTATTTTAGAATGTACCGAGCATAAAGACAGTGGTGTGCCCGGAACATCACGGTACATTTCAACCAAGAACAGGAAAAATACACCTGATCGTTTGGAATTGAAAAAGTACAACCCGGTTTTGAAAAAAGTAACTGTTCACCGCGAAATTAAATAAATTGAGATATGGCAAAGAAAGCAGTTGCATCATTGCAAAAAGGTGCCGGTAAAGGTTTTTCCAAAGTAATTAAAATGGTAAAGTCTGAAAAAACCGGAGCATTCACATTTCAGGAAGAAATGATTCCTAATGAAATGGTTAAAGACTATTTTAAGAAGTAAAGATATTTGTTTGCTTAAACAGAAAAGCTTCCATCGATTGATGGGAGCTTTTTTGTTATCCGTCTTTTAGATTACTCATTCGAGTCATTCCGGCGATTTCTCCGGCAGAAACTTCCAATACCGCCGGGGCATATGCTGGCGTTGCAGTTTGTGGTTCTTTCGCTCCTTAATGTTGATGCTGTCAAAGTAATTCTTCCACAATACCTGGTAGCTGGCTTCCTGCTCCTGTAGCAAGTTGTGATTGACCTTCCCGTCCAGGCGGGAAAAGGTCTTCTCCGAAATCTCCACTTCCCGAACCGTTTTTAGATCGTAATAAAAGCCATAATCGCGTTTCAGGTCGTAAATCAGCCACTGTTGATCGGCAAACCGGTTCTTGAAATGCCGGAGGGTAAAGGGCAATACATCGTATGCCGGTTCAACCGGGGCGAAATAAAGGCCATCTTTGGTTTCCTGGAATCGAACAAACTGAAGCAGGCGAGAGGTTTCCTGCAGGACTTTCCGTTCCAGCTTTTTCAATTGAAGCACATCTGCATCGCCATAATCGGATTCAATGCTGAATTTGGTGTCGAACAAACGGCGGACAAAACGAAACAACATCATCTCGATGCCGGGCTCTGCAGACAAGAAAGCCATGAAAGGCAATTCTTTGTTTCGTTGATGAAGCTTTTGCCTCAAGGCTTTCCAAACACGATTGGCTTGCTGCTCATTGGTTGAAATAACTTGCTTCTCGGTAAACAAGACTTCCTGAAAATCAACTTCGCCACAAATGTCAGTTGGCGTAATTTTTTGTTGATAGCACTGAAAAACAACGCTTAACAAGCCTTCGAACGTTCCATCGTAAATTAAATAAGCCATGCTGTTAATTCTTAAAATGAAGCTGTTTGGGACCGCACACCGGGCTGGGCTGAGGAGGGAATAGCATCAGCTGGGTATCTCCTGCTTTCCGGCGTTTCATCTGGCTCTCAGCCAAAATATGATTTTTCAGGCGTTCAGGTTCCCAGCTGACCATTCGTGGTGGCAATTCGTTACATGTAATAAAGTACTGCGCTCGTTTCATCACTACGCCAATCTTTTTCAAATGAAAGCTGGTCAGTCGTCGAAAACGTCGGGTATCGACAATCATTCGGGCGGATTGCACCCCAATGCCAGGCACTCGTAAAATCAGGTGGTAGTCGGCTTTGTTAATATCAACAGGGAACAAGTGTAAGTTTCGGATCGCGAATGCCAGCTTCGGATCAATCTCCAGATCCAGAAAAAGTCGCTCCGGCGTAAGAATTTCATCGGGCGAAAACTCATAAAACCGCATCAGCCAGTCGCTTTGATACAGCCGGTTTTCGCGTACCAATGGTGGTGACTGTATAGCCGGAAGCCGTTTGTCGTATTCATTCACAGGCAAATAACCGGAATAATAAACTCGTTTCAGTTTCTGTTGATGATAGAAGTTTGAGGAAAGCTGAAGAATGTCCCGATCACTTTCGGGTGTGGCACCTACAATAATCTGGGTGCTTTGTCCGGCGGGTGTAAACTTCGGTACCCTGTGAAACTTTTTGCGTTCTTCTTTATAGGCTTGAATGCCTTCGCTGATTTGGTTCATTGGCTGCAGAACACTTGCGTAATCTTTTTCGGGCGCCAGCTTTTTCAGTTGCAGTTCGGTTGGTATCTCAATGTTCACGCTCATTCGATCAGCGTATCGGCCGGCTTCATAAATCAGTTCGCGACTGGCTCCCGGAATGGCTTTCAGGTGAATATAACCATAGTAGCGTTCCTTCAAGCGCAGTTTTTTGGCTACCAGCATCATGCGCTCCATCGTGTAGTCCGGATTTTTAATTACGCCGGAGCTTAAAAACAAACCCTCAATGTAATTTCTTCGGTAAAAACCAATGGTCAGATCAACGATTTCCTGAACGGTGAAAGCGGCGCGAGGGCGGTCGTTGGTTCGCCGGTTAATGCAATAGGCGCAATCGTAAATACAATGGTTGGTCATCAAAATCTTAAACAGGCTGATGCAGCGTCCGTCATCGGTAAAGCTGTGGCAAATACCTGCTGCCACGGCATTTCCAATTCCATCGTTGTTGTTCCGGCTGTTTCCGCTCGATGAGCAGGATACATCGTATTTCGCTGCATCGGCTAATATTTTTAGTTTTTCTTGAATGGTCGCATTCATAATCGATAAGCTTGTATGATTCTTGTTTTTTTATTGGCAAACGAGATGATAAAATTACTAATAAAATTAGTAATTACTAATAGGATTAGGTATATTTGGTGGATGAATTTTTTAGCACAGAATATCAAGTATTTACGAAAAACAAAGCAGTGGACGCAGCAACAGTTGGCTGATGAACTTCAGATAAAACGTGCATTGGTTGGTTCGTACGAAGAGGGTAGGGCAACGCCTAAAATCGCCGTACTTCAGCGGCTGGCTGTCTTGCTGGATACGAAATTGGATGACCTGCTGGGCAGGCCTTTGGAAGAAAAACAAGAAGGCAGGTCACCTTCAGCCAAGGTGTTGTCCATTGTGGTGGATCAAAATAATGAAGAATTGATTCCCATTGTTCCTGCAAAAGCTTCGGCAGGGTACCTAAACGGTTTTGCTGACCCGCATTATGTGGAGTCGCTGCCTCGCTTTTATATGCCTATTCCCGAATTGTCGCGCGAACGCACCTATCGTGTCTTTCAGATCAAAGGCGACAGCATGTTACCTGTGCTGCCTGAATCTTATCTGTTTTGTGAATATGTGCCGGATTTGGAAGATTTGAAAAATGGACAAACGTATATCCTCATCACCAAAGATGAAGGTCTGGTTTATAAACGTGTCTTTTTGAAAGCTGCCAGCCAGTTACTGCTGAAGTCGGATAATCCGGAATACGATTCTTATGTAATTGGCTTGGAGCAAGTGTTGGAATTGTGGAAAGCCAAAGGCGTTTTAAGCTTCGAACTTCCAAAGCCCGAAATGATGAGATCAGCCCATATTTCGTCTGTTTTGAAGGAAGTGAAGGATGAGATTCGGAAGCTGAGAAATCAATAGCTGGTATGATTTATGTTTCACGAATATTTTAAGAGTTTCCACTACGCTCGTTTGTTGTCTGACGAAAAAGTCAAATAGCCACCATGAAGTTTCCCCTTTGTTAACTCTTCCATCGCTCCTAAATTTCAATCGAATTATGTCAGTCAATTTTTGTAAATTGCGCCACTCAAATTCAGAAAGCTATGGGTCTATTCGGATCATTTACAAAATCGAAAAAAGAAAGCCTGGATCAGGGCCTTTCAAAAACCAAGGAGAGTGTTTTCAAAAAGTTGGGACGAGCCATTGTTGGTAAGTCAAAGGTTGATGATGAAGTCCTTGATAACCTGGAAGAAGTATTGATTACCTCCGATGTTGGTGTAGATACAACGTTGAAAATTATCCGGCGAATTGAAGAGCGCGTTTCGAAAGATAAATACTTTGGAGTTGATGAACTCAATACGCTTTTAAAAGAAGAAATTGCCGCACTGCTCGACGAAAATAACAGCAGCGATGATGCCGATTTTGATCTTCCGCAGAGTGACCTGCCTTATGTAATTATGGTCGTGGGAGTTAATGGGGTTGGAAAAACAACCACTATCGGTAAGCTGGCCTATAACTTCAAGAAGAACGGAAAAAAAGTGGTGCTTGGAGCTGCCGATACCTTTCGTGCGGCGGCCATAGACCAGTTGCAAATTTGGGCCGATCGCGTCAATGTTCCGCTGATCAGGCAAAGCATGGGATCTGATCCTGCTTCCGTGGCCTACGATGCCCTGGCTTCGGCAAAAGCCTCAGGTGCCGACGTGGTGATTATTGATACAGCAGGCCGTTTGCACAATAAAATCAACCTGATGAATGAGCTAACTAAAATTAAGAATGTGATGCAAAAAATTGTGCCTGATGCGCCACATGAGGTTTTGCTCATTTTGGATGGATCGACCGGACAAAACGCTTTTGAACAGGCCAAACAGTTCACTAAAGCAACGGAAGTCTCGGCTTTGGCTCTGACCAAGCTGGATGGAACGGCCAAAGGAGGTGTGGTTATTGGGATTTCCGATCAATTTAAAATTCCCGTCAAATACATTGGAATTGGCGAAAAAATGGAAGATTTGCAGGTTTTCCGGCGAAAAGAGTTTGTAGAGTCACTGTTTTCGTAGATATCTCTTCGTAAGCGGATGAATGTCATCCTGAACCTGTTTCAGGAACCGTCGCCTTATTAGGTTCCGAAAATAAGTTCGGAATGACTCATTCCCATAAAGAAAATTAAAAAACCACCATGGATTTAGTTTGTTGTAGAGGTGGAGAAAAAAAGAAGATAAAAGATGAAACGAGGAAAAGTTAATATAACCACCCTGGGGTGTTCGAAAAATTTGGTTGATTCGGAAATGCTGCTCAACCAGCTTGATCTGAATGGTTTTAAAGTGGTTCACGACAGTGAAGATGATGATGCCAATATTGTTATTCTGAATACCTGTGGCTTTATCATGGATGCCAAGGAAGAATCCATCAATTCGATCTTGAGCCACGCCCAGGCCCGAAAAAGCGGAAAGTTGGATAAGCTGCTGGTTATGGGTTGTTTGTCGGCGCGCTACAAGGAAGACTTGGAGAAGGAAATTCCGGAAGTAGATAAATTCTACGGCAAATTTGACTACAAGCAAATTATTCAGGATTTGAATGCCAACTTCTTTGAACAGAAGATGTATCACCGCCTGAAAACAACACCGAGCCACTTTTCTTACCTGAAAATCAGTGAAGGATGCAACCGGCACTGCTCATTTTGTGCCATTCCCCAGTTTACCGGAATCCATAAATCGCGCAGCATAGAGAGTTTGCTGGAAGAAGCCCAAACACTGGTTGATAGTGGAACTAAAGAACTGCTGATCATTGCGCAGGATTTGTCATACTACGGAATTGATATGTATGGCGAAAGCAAGTTGGCCGAACTGATTGACCGGTTGGCCGATATTAAAGGATTGGAATGGATCCGCTTGCATTATGCCTACCCGTCTAAATTTCCGATGGACTTGCTGAAAGTGATCCGTGAACGACATAACGTGGCCAGCTACCTGGATTTGCCATTACAGCACATAAGCGACCGAATGCTGGGGCGTATGCGCCGAAAAATTACCAAAGACGAAACCATCAGCCTGATCAACAGGATCCGTGAGGAAGTACCGGGAATTGCGTTGCGAACTACCTTTTTGGTTGGCCACCCGGGTGAAACTGAAGAAGATTTTGAAGAATTGAAAGCCTTTGTTGCCGAGCAGAAATTCGATCGCATGGGCGTTTTCGCCTATTCGGACGAAGATGATACTTACGCTTTTAAAATGTACGAGGACGATGTTCCGGAAGACGTAAAACAGGAACGCGCGGCAGAACTGATGGAACTCCAACAAAACATTTCTGAAAAACTAAATACAGAGAAAGTAGGGAAGACCCTAAAAGTATTGATTGATCGCGAGGAGGCAGATTATTTTGTTGGCCGGACTGAATTTGACTCACCTGAAGTGGATGGGGAAGTGTTGGTTGAAAAAGAGGAATCAATTCAAATTGGTCAATTCTACCCGATTCAGATCGCCGACTCAACCGAGTTTGACTTGATTGGGAAAGTTTCCTGATCAGCAGATCCGATAAAGCTATTTTTGAAGCATCGCCATATTTTCAGGAACAACCTGATGAAATATGGCGATGCTTCTTTTGTTTAAGCTGCTGAAGTCAGTGGATCACATTCCCAAAATGTCTTCAGCAAAATCAATACAGGCCTGTTCAACTTCGGTTTGGGCTTTTGAGAACATTCCGCAGCCAATCACATGGGTTCCGGCATCAAACGCCTGTTTTCGTTTGAGCGATCCCGAAGTTCCCAGCTGATCGTACATTTTCAGCATGGCATCAACCCGAACAACATCATCCTGATGCTCTTCATCCTCATAATAATAAGCCAGAAACACCGGTTCTTTAACCTTTCTAAATACGCCTTTTTGCATGGTGCATTCAACCAGTTGTTGCAGGTAAACCGTGGCTTCCATGCGGTAGAAGCAGTTCCAGTACAGGCATTCTTCAGCGCCTAAATCGTCGTTTGTATACCGATAGATTCCGCCGACCGATTGACGCCCGATTTGCAAGCCCCAGGGTTTGGACAGTAAAAAAGCTGCCGGATTATTGATCCGAATATTGGGAGACAGTAAAATCAGGCCTTCTACTAGTTCAGGAAAATCGGCCGCCAACTTCAAAGAAAGTGTGCCGCCGGTTGACGTACCCATCATAATCACCTTCTTGCCCAGCAGATTTGCGATCTGCAATGCCTCTTTCGCTGATTCGTACAAACGATCGGGTGTCATGTCCAGCAATGGATCCGTCACATCAAGGCCATGCGAAGCCAGCCTTGGGATGTAGGCGTTGGCCTGAAAATACCGGGCAAAGTTCAGATGGGTTGGATTTCCTTCGAAACCAGAAGCTGAAAAGCCATGTAGATAAAGCAGGCAGTAGCTTGTTTGGCCCTTTAACAGATCATCGTGCCAAATTACTTTCGATTCATTGTCTGACTTTACTGGCAAATTGGCTTCTTTCTCCTGGATGAAATTCTCCAACTCATCCAAGGATAGATTCAACTCTTCCAGCTCAGGATTGAATACCGGCTCATCTGGTTTGGGACCAACTGTATAAATAAAGGCTGTAAATAGCACGAGAACGATCAATGCACGTAAAATTTTATTCATTTCGATACGTTTGAAAGGTCACCAAGATAGCAAAAAATGTGTTTAACTACATGGTGAAACTCAGCTGTGATTAATTGAACAGTGGTTGGCTTTGTAACCAAGCTGCTTTCGAAAATCTATTTGCTTTTCAGTCTTGGTTCATTCAGGCTTAAAAAACCGACATTGCCGGGTTGAAACTTAAAACCCCTATAAACATTAAAAACAAATGGATTGTTAATGTACCAAAGCAATTAAAACTATTTTTACAGAACCGTAAACAACCATAAAATCAACATATGGATAAATTTTCACAAGTAGGTAATCAAGAGATTGCTGCTGTTGAAGAACTCTACCAGGATTTTTTAAATGACCCTGATAGCGTTGAAGAAAGCTGGAAAAACTTTTTTAAAGGTTTTGAACTGGCGAGGGCAAATTATACTTCCAGAAAGATCCAATGGAATGAGCCCATTGATAAGGAATTTGCTATACTAAACCTGATTCATGGCTATCGTCAGCGAGGCCATTTGTTCACAAAAACAAATCCCGTTCGTTCACGAAGAACCTACACACCGACTTTATCTATCGAGAATTTCGGACTGGAAGAAAGCGATCTGGATAAGATTTTTCAGGCTGGTACAAATATTGGCATTGGTCCGGCGAAGCTTAAAGACATTATTGCCCACCTCGAAGCTACTTATTGTAACTCTATCGGGGTTGAATATGTGTTTGTGCGTGATCCAAAAGTGTTGACCTGGCTTCAGGAAAAGATGGAAGGATCGAAAAATTCGCAGGAGTTTACGGATGAAATGAAACGGCATATTTTCTACCATCTAAAATTAGCAGTTGGGTTTGAAAGTTTTATTCATAAAAAATTTGTGGGGCAGAAGCGCTTCTCGCTGGAAGGTGCAGAGTCGTTGATTCCAGCCTTGGATGCTGTGATTGAACAGGGAGCTGATCTGGGGATCCGTGAATTTATCATCGGCATGGCGCACCGCGGGAGGTTAAACATTCTGGCCAACATCATGAATAAGCCTTACGAATATATTTTTAAGGAATTTTATGGTACGGAATACGAAGAAGATATTGCCTTGGGCGATGTGAAGTACCACCTTGGATTTGAAAATGAGGTGACTTCTGATCATGGTGAGAAGATAAAGCTAAGCTTAATGCCTAATCCTTCGCACTTGGAAGCGGTTGCTCCCCTGGTTGAAGGAATGTCGCGCTCACGCATTGATTCGCTTTACGATGGAGACTACGATAAATTGGCCCCCATTATCATTCACGGTGACGCCGCTATTGCTGCACAAGGTGTTGTTTATGAGGTTATTCAAATGTCGCAACTGAATGGCTACAGAACTGGCGGTACCATTCACCTGGTGATTAATAACCAAGTGGGTTTTACCACCAACTATCTCGATGCCCGGTCCAGTACTTATTGTACCGATGTGGCTAAGGTAACCCGTTCTCCGGTGTTTCACGTAAATGGCGATGATGTTGAATCGCTCATATACACCATCAAGCTGGCCATGGAGTTCAGGCAAAAATTCAATAGCGATGTTTTCATTGATATTTTGTGCTATCGAAAATATGGACATAATGAGGGAGACGAGCCCCGTTTTACACAGCCTCAATTATATAAGGCCATTGCAGACCACAAAAATCCACGCGATATTTATGCCGAAAAACTAATTCGGCAAGGGATTATGACCTCCGAAGAAATTAAAGAGGAGATTAAAGCCTTCGATGAGTTGATGAACTCAAAATATAAAGATTCGGAAGAGATTGACAAATTGAAGATCAAACAGTTTTTGGTGAACGAGTACGAATCGTTTGAAAAGCCACACAAAATTGATTTTTCGGAGGTTATCAAGACTGGGGTTAAACGGACCAGGTTGGTTGAATTGGCGGAGAAGATCAATTCAGTTCCCAAGGGAATGAAGTTTTTCAATAAAATCAACCGAATCTTATCCGATCGTCGACAAATGATTCTCGACGATCGGCTGGACTGGGGAATGGCGGAACTCTTGGCTTATGGGACCCTGGTTGACGAAGGGCACCCCGTACGCATCAGCGGGCAGGACAGCGAGCGGGGAACCTTCGCACATCGACATGCGGCTTTTGTTGCCGAAGACGCTGGGGAAAAATATTTCCCTTTAAAAAACATTTCACCAAACCAGGGATCTTTTCATATCTACAATTCGCTGCTTTCGGAGTATGGAGTCATGGGGTTTGAATACGGATATGCTATGGCACAACCCAATGCTTTAACCATTTGGGAAGCCCAATTTGGCGATTTTGTAAATGTCGCCCAGGTCATTATTGACCAATACATTACATCGGCCAACGAAAAATGGGGCTTGATGAACAACCTGGTGCTTTACTTGCCGCATGGGTACGAAGGTCAGGGTCCGGAGCATTCCAGTGCCCGTATTGAGCGTTTTCTGGCCCAGGCTGCAAGCAATAACATGCAGATTATTGAGCCAACAACGCCTGATAATTTGTTCCATATGCTCAGGCGGCACATGAAAATGAAAACACGGGTTCCATTAATTGTGTTTACACCCAAAAGTTTACTGAGGCACCCCATGGTTACCTGCACGCTGGAGGAGCTGGCTACCGGACATTTTCAGGAACTTATTGATGATAAACAAGTAGAACCGGATGAGGTGAAGCAGCTGGTAATTACCTCAGGCAGATTGTATTACGACTTGGTGAAAAAACGGGCAGACACAGCTGATAATACCACTGCAATTGTGAGATTGGAGCAGGTCTATCCACTGCCTGTTGAGCAGATTAATGCAACTATGAAAAAGTATAATAAAGCCGAACGTATTGTCTGGGCACAGGACGAACCGGCAAATATGGGGGCATGGCCCTTTATTTATCGCAGCTTGAAAGAAATACCTTTTGAAGTCGTTGCACGCTCCGAAAGTGCCAGCCCGGCCGGAGGTTTAATGAAACAACATACATTGAGATTAAATAAGATCCTCGATCAAATATTTGATGCAGAAGTTTTAGCAAAAGCATAAGGAAAGAACTATGATCATTGAAATAAAAGTACCAACACCAGGAGAATCGATAACAGAAGTTGAACTAGGAAAATGGTTAGTGGAGGATGGCGATGTTGTTGATAAAGATGATGAAATAGCCGAGATCGAATCGGATAAAGCTACCTTGACCCTTGTGGCTGAGGAAGCTGGAAAAGTTAGCTTTAAGGCTCAGGAAGGCGACACCCTTGATGTTGGCGCCGTGGCATGTACCATCGACACATCGGTTCAACCTGAAGAGAAAACAGAAGCGGTAAAAGAGAAACCGAAAGAAGAAACGCAGGAGAAGGAACAAGTTGATGAAGAACCTGCGAAGAGCCCAAAACAAGAAGAGTCAAGGAAGGAAAAATCAAAAGACGAATCGGTTGCAAAAGAAGATCAGACTCATGTGAAAACTACTTCAGTGGCCAAAAAAATGATGGAAGAGAATAACTTGTCGGTTGATGATATTCTCCAGGGACTGAAGCGTATCTCTAAAAAAGAAGTCGAAGTAGTAATGAACTTGCCGGAGGAAACGGCTGCTCCTTCTCGCAAAAAATCATTTTCGCGAGAGGAAGATCGGGAAAAAATGAGTTCACTGCGGCGCAAATTGAGTCATCGGCTTGTCTCAGTAAAGAATGAAACAGCGATGTTGACCACTTTCAACGAAATTGATATGAGCCGGGTGATGGAGTTGCGCAAAAAGCACCAAAGCCGGTTCATTGAAAAACATGATTTCAAATTGGGCTTCATGGGATTTTTCACCAAAGCAGCGGCTGTGGCCATGAATTTTTATCCGGCAATCAATTCCATGCTTGATGGAGAAGAAATTGTCAGTCCCAAATATGTTGATGTGGGCATTGCTGTTCAAACCCCCAAGGGTTTAATGGTTCCAATTATTCGCAACACCGAAAGTAAATCAGTTGTGGAAATTGAGAAAGACCTGAAAGATTTGGCTGAAAAAGCGCGGAATAAGAAAATATCAGTGGAAGAACTGACGGGTGGCACCTTTACCATTACCAATGGCGGAACATTTGGCTCCTTGCTGTCAACACCGATTATTAATCCACCGCAGTCTGCTATTTTAGGTATGCATAACATTCTGGACCGTCCGGTAGCTGTCAACGGTAAAGTTGAGATCCGCCCCATGATGTACGTCGCCCTGTCTTACGATCACCGGATCATCGACGGGAAGGACTCAGTTGGCTTTTTGGTGAAAGTGAAAGAATTGATTGAGAACCCGGAGCGACTCTTGAATAATGGTGCAAACCCGGAAGACTTGTTACTGGATTTGTAGAAATTGCTGAAGAGATCAAATCAGAGAGGCTATTTTGGGTACCAAAATAGCCTTTTCAATGTTAAAGAGCGGTGAACCAAATTCGATTTTTAGTTTCATTTTGAGTAAATTCGACGCGTTTTAAAAATTCACAGAATGAAAATTGTTGTTTTAGATGGCTATACCCTAAATCCCGGAGACCTCAGCTGGGATGCTTTGAAAGCAATCGCGTCCTGCGATATATATGACAATACCCCAGATAATCTGCGACTAAAACGGATTGGAGATGCTGAAGTTGTGTTCAGCAATAAAGTGGTGCTTGATGAGGAAATCTTCAAAGCTTGTCCTTCCATAAAATACATTGGTGTTTTGGCTACCGGCTACAATGTCATTGATTTAGATGCCGCAGCTGAAGCGGGTATTGTGGTCACAAACATTCCGGCGTACAGCACCGATTCTGTTGCACAAATGGTCTTTGCCCATCTTTTGCACATCGTTAACCAGGTGCATCTTCATGCCGAAGCGGTAAGCAAGGGAGACTGGGTCAAATCAAAAAACTTCTCGTTTAGTGTGTCGCCTCAAATCGAGTTGAGCGGAAAAACACTGGGCATCATCGGTTTCGGACAAATAGGAAGGAAAGTGGCCGAAATAGGACAGGCCATGGGTATGAAAATCGTGTTTCAGAACCGATCTGTAAAAACAGATGTCCCTGCTGAATTTTTGCAATGTGATCTTGATGCGCTGCTGCGAAAGTCGGATGTGGTGAGTTTAAACTGCCCGCTAACGGATTCGAATGTCGGTTTTGTCAATAAAAACAAGCTGGACTTGATGAAACCAAACGCCATTATAATCAATACCGGCCGGGGGCCGCTAATCAATGAACAGGATTTGGCTGATGCGCTCAACAACGGGCGAATCGCTGCTGCGGGACTTGACGTACTTTCCACCGAACCGCCAGCGGCTGATAATCCGCTGCTACGCGCAACAAATTGTTACATTACGCCACACATAGCGTGGGCCACAAAAGAATCACGTCAACGTCTAATGGACATTGCGATCGAGAACCTAAAAGCTTTTCTGAATAGAAAAAAGCTCAACGTGATCAACTAAAATTGCTTGATTTGGAAGATGTCTGCTGCTGGTTATTCGTCTAGGTCGTCGTCTGAATTAAAGTCATTAAAATCAATTTCATCATCAAATTCATCATAAATAGACAGGCGGCGTTTTGAGCCTCGCTCTTTCTTTACACTTTTTGGTGATTTGCTCCTGGAATCAAGGTCTTCAAAATCGGCATGATTTTGTTTCTTTGCGGAGCTGCTTTTCGATTTCATTTTAATTTTACGGATCTAATAATTAATAACTTACTTCTATATCAATACCTTTCAGCATTGCCTTGGTAAACTAGAAAAAAATATTTCTATTTTCCAAATGCCTTAGGTTGTTTTTTATTACCCAACACGGATTAATTTAAAATTGTTGTGTATTCTGGTTCTTTTTTTCGCTTGATGTTGATATTAACAACAATTCTTCCCAACAAGATTAAGCGAGTGCTTGTTACATCAACAAGAGAAACAGTTAAAGACAATAATTATGAGTTTTACTTTGAAAATTGGAGCACGTGCAATTGATTTCAACCTTCCTGCAACTGACGGAAAAAATTATACCCTGGCGGATTTTGATTCTGCTAAATTCTTGGTCGTTTTTTTTACCTGCAACCATTGCCCATATGTCGTTGGAAGTGATGAGCTAACAAGAACAACAGCAGAGAAATTTAAAGATCAGGGAGTTCAATTCATCGGAATCAACTCAAACAGCGAAAACACGTATCAGGAAGACGACTTCGGCCATATGGTCGAACGAATGAAAACACATCAGTTTCCCTGGGTCTATTTGCGAGACGAAAGCCAGGAAGTTGCGCAAAAGTATGGCGCGCTAAGAACTCCACATTTCTATGTTTTTGATGCCGGACGGCGTTTGGTTTATACCGGTAGGGGAGTGGATTCCCCCAAAGACGCCTCCAAGGTGAAGATCAATGATTTAGAGCGCACGTTGCAAGAACTCACGTCCGGTAAAATGATTTCAGTACCAGTGACAAATCCGATTGGTTGTAATGTGAAGTGGGATGGAAAAGACAAGCATTGGATGCCTCCCGAAGCGTGTGACTTGGTGCTTTAGTCCAAACAAGGAGCATTTTTATATAGAAAATCGCTGCCGTACTTTCGTAATCATGTTGTACTTTTGAATAGAAAAAGAGAACAGTTAGAAGCAATTATTAACATCATGTGCCGTTATTAATTTTGAACCAATATCTTATATCATGAAAACGATTGTAATCATTTTATTATTCGCGTCATTTTGCCTGCCTGCAGCAGCACAATCTCCAATAAACCTTGGTTTAAAAGGTGGGATTAATAGTACGAAATTAACTTCCGATCTGAGTAAATATGATGAGGAGAGTATCAACAAGTTTCACGCGGGCGCTTTTGTGAGGGTAAATCTTGGAAATATCTATGTTCAGCCCGAAGCGTATTTTAATACCAAGGGTGGCGAATTAAATGAATCCGGTGGTATCGTCAATTCATTTGATCTGAAAACGGTTGATGTGCCGGTCTTATTGGGCGTCAATATCATTAAAAAGGGTCCCCTGGCTCTGCGTGCCAATGCAGGTCCTGTCTTTTCCTTTGTCACCGACAAAGAATTTAATGGGGATGAGACTGCATTTAACAGGGATTATATCGAAGACAATTTTTTTGGCTGGCAATATGGCGTTGGTGCCGACTTTATGATGTTTACCCTGGATGTTCGCATGGAAAACAACTCGGGTGAATTGTACAAAGGACCAGACTTCGAAAGTAAAAGTAAAAGTTTTGTGATCAGTCTAGGTTTTAAATTACTCTAAGGTCACACATCGGACTTATTTCTTTTGATCTGACAAATCTTTTCTATTTTTGGTCAAGATCTTTTACCAATGAAATCAATTATTTTTTCGATTATTTTTTTCCTTTCAGGATTTACGGTATTTGCCCAAGCCGATTCGGCAAAAACAAGTGCGGTAAATCCTGAATTTGATTATGTCTACCGGGAATTGTTCAACTTCCTACCCAATTCCACCTTTGGCGAGTTGTCCATCGAGCAGCCAGATTTGGCATCGTTCGATTTTAACCGGCGACCCGATCTTGTGATTGATTTCAATTCGTTTTCATCCAACAATCGTTTTACCATCTCCAATCATCATTTGACTTATTTTAATCCATTTGTCCATTCGCTTGGGATCACCAATCAAGCGCACTATCAATTGAACGATAAGCTTATGCTTGGAGGAAATAGTTTTGTTGCCAATTCAATTTTTAATCCCCTTCCTGCCAATCCATCTCTTCAGGATATGGGTATTCGCGGGGCTTCCATGTTTCTTCAATACAAAGTTTCAGATAAGTTTAAAATTGGCGGGAGCTTTAGTATTAGCAATCAAAACCATCCATTTTTCTGGTAATACTCCAAGGTGAGGTAGAAGATATTGAATTGATCCCAGTCATCCGGATCTGGCTTTTTTTTGGTCGGAGTTGCTGTCTCGGTTGGCTGATTTGATTCGGCTCGTCATTGCAATGGTTAGGGCTGAAACCGGAATTTTCGGTAAAATTCCCAATCGAATAGGTTGCGAACCTTCAATACCTGTTCCATTCTACTTCTGTGTGACTACCGTTTGTCTCAAAACAAATTTTCAGAAAAAATATTCATGTTTTTGTTGACCGGATGATATCGTTCACCCCCTAGATCTTGTTGTTCGTCGAAAGCCGTCTGATTATGACTTGGGGAGGTGTAATTTTTCAATTTGTTACTCGTCTATTAAGTAAAAAAGCAGAAAACAAGAGACGCTTTTAAGCGCTCAAAACAGAAACAATTTATTAAACGATTAAATCCAAAGTCATGAAAAACAAAGTTATTACAGGAATTACCGCATGTGTCCTTTGTCTGGCAACGTTTGCAGTGCAGGCAACAGAAACCGACCGTACATTTAGTGACTACGACATCGTAGCCGTCAACAATCAAGATTTGTCAGCAAAGGCTGATAAAGCCTGGGTTTTGTCATACGACAACGAAGAGGCTCCAATTGTCATCACGCTGCACGAGACTAAAAGGTCAAAAAATTATGTCGTTCGTGCTGAACATTTTGAGGTATCGTATGTGTGCTGCAAAAAGGGATTCGGAGCATCGCTGGTCAAGGCCGAATACAGCGAGATTCCAGAAGAAATTATCAGCCGCGTGATCAATTCGGAAGAACTAAATCGCCAAAAAATTCTTACTCCCAACCAAGTGACCGAAGATCAGGCGCTTGATTTAATTGCTGCGTATTTACCGGATTTAATAAATCCAAGCTATAAACATCTGTTGAATTAGTAATTTTAATAATCAAACAGAATCAATTCGAGAGGCTGCTTCCCCCCAGAAGCAGCTTTCTTTTTGGCCCGTAGGCAAACCAATCCTGCTGTTTCAAAGGGCCGATGCCAAAACAAAGTCAGGGGTTACAACAGGCCCTGGTGAATGCCCTTCATTCCATTTTACTTTTGCTGGCACCATCAGCCACTGGATCTCAAGCGGAATATCTACCCGTAAGCAGGATAATTTACAATTGAGGTTCTATAGACTGGAAGTAGATTTAATAACCAGGATAGTTTTATTACACCAGGTCCTCTTAAATCAAATGCTGATTTTTTCAAGACTTTTTTTTTACAGTTTTTTCATTGAATCAAGTTACGCCAAATCAAAAAGCAATGATTAGCACGTATGTTGCAAAAGTCTAAACTATGTTGCAACAGGTTACACATGTTTGAGGAGGAGATTCCATGTTTATTTTAATTGGCCTACTGAACCGGTCACTCGATGTTGTCAGCTGAGTGGCTTGATTAGTGAAGGATTCATTTCGAGTGCAGCCCGCACTCGCAAGCGATTCCGCATATTGGTCGGATGACTTCGACCTAGCAAGAAGACTTTTTCTACAGATTGCGTTTTCGCTGCCTCAGGCATCAGATGTTTGCAGGAATAACCGGAGCAAGGGATGATGCGATCCCCCGGCTGGTATGGTACGGCTTGCATCCTGGCTCCTTATTCTTCAAACAAGTCAATCCGCCGGATTTTAAAATAATGGCCAATGGGATGACTTTCGTTTGTGCCAGTCGATACAACAATTGGTAAAAAAAGCAGTATAAGTGCTTAGTATATGAGTTGGTGAGTTGATGGCTCAGGTGTTCTTTGGTCGCAGGTATTCTTATGGAAGCAAACTATTTCTGTATTCAGTGGTTTGTGTAGTTGTGATGGGCGTTGCTTTAAACCGTAAAACTAGTTCTATGCCAATTTATATGGATCGTCATGATGTGTCAGACCAGGTAACTGCCGAAATTGTGGCCGAGTTACATCAGCAGGATTTACAAATTCAGGATCAATTTGATTGTAAAGGTTTAACCTACTGGTTTGATGAAAAGCGGAAAACCGCTTTTTGTTTGATTGAAGCGCCCAACGCTGATGCCATTCAACAAATGCATGACCATGCTCATGGCGAAGTCCCGCACCAGATTATTGAAGTAGATACCCACGTGGTCGAGTCATTTCTCGGCAGAATTACTGATCCGGAAAAGTCACAAAACACCGATTTAAATATTATTCGCGATCCTGCTTTCAGGGCAATTCTGGTTACCGGGTTTGATGACGGGCCGTTGCTTGATGCACCGAACATCCAGAATTCAGACTTTTCCAGTTGTATGAAGTCGTTTTCCAGCGTTTTTGGTCGTTTTGGAGGCCAACTGGTGAAGCAAAGCGGGAACCGTTTCCTGGTTTCGTTTCAGTCGGTCTCGGAGGCTGTTCGGTGCGCGATCGAGCTGCATACTGTAGACAAGGAAAGGCATGAATCCATGCGGTGTGATACCAATAAACTAAAAACAGGAATCAGTTCCGGAGTGCCGGTTACAGAAGGGAAGCAGTTTTTTGAAGAGGCGATCCAAACGGCTGAGCGGATGTTTCATATTTCGGATGGCAAGATCGTGATGTCTTTGGAAATCAAAAAGCTTTACAAAAGCGATAATCTGAATGTTTTTCTTGATGACGAGGTGGTTGAGATCTTGAATCCTTCGGATGAAAAATTTTTAAATCGCTTAATGAGCTACATAACGGAGACCTGGCAAAACACGGAGCTGCATGTAGATGATTTTGGAGCGCACCTGGGCTACAGCAGGTCGCAATTGTATCGAAAAATGGTTTCACTCACTGGCATGTCTCCCAATAGTTTTATCAAGGAATATCGTTTGGCCAAGGCCTTAAGCCTCATCAACCAGCAGTCCGGGAATATTTCGGAGATTGCCTACGAAACCGGGTTTAACAGCCCGTCTTACTTTGCCAAATGCTTTCATAAAAAATATGGTCTGTCGCCGTCCGAATACATGAATCAAGTGGAGTGATGTAGCTTCGCTTTTCCTTCCATAGAATCTACTTTCAGACACAAATTTGTAAGTTTTGATTTTTATTTGATCGGGACTTTTTTCTAAGAACCAGAAGATGAAAACCAAAGGAAAAGTTTGGATCCTTAAGTCCGACACCTGGCCGGAGGCGAAAGCAGGCCAGGGCGTCAAAGTCGCCCGGACCTGCGTTGGCGGGAAGGATAAATCTGCAGATCTGGAGAAAAGCGTTTTGCGATGAGGCGCAGGCCGACAAAGATCCTCCCAATACTAAAGAATTGCACCTTGTTTGCTGTTGTGCAATTCAACCCGGGTGCCGTTTCACTACACCTGGGGCAATTGACATTTAACCCTGTTGGGATAACAGGTTTTTCTCGGGGCAGCCGAGAAAATTGGTGCGTCTTGTGCCCCATCATATTTGTGTATGAAGGCAGTTCCAAAGAATAAAAAGACCTAAATGTATTCATTGTTGAACGGAATGTGTCAGTCCACGGGAGTGATAAGCCCTAATTTTGAGTCAATGCATGGGGGCGACTCGATCACCCCCCAAAATCACAACACCAGGCATACAAGTGCCTGTGAATTGAAAATGAAAAAAAAATGAGAAGGTTATGAGTAAAATGTTATTTGAAAGACTTGGAGGTAAAGAAGGTATTACAAAAATTGTTGATGACGTAGTGGACGCGCACATGAACAATCCGGCGATCAGTTCCCGCTTTCTTCCTTATCTGGAAACGCCGGAGAAACTAGCGATTGTAAAACAACATACAGTTGATTTTTTTAGTGCCGGAAGTGGTGCCCCCGTGACTTACAACGGACGCGATATGCCGGAAGCGCATCGGGGAATGAATATTAGTGCGGCCGAATACATGCATGCCATCGACGATATCTTTTTGGCCCTGGACAAGCATCGAATCGACGATGAAACAAAAAAGGATGTACTGTTTATCCTATGGTCGTTAAAAGGGATGATTATGGGCCGGTAGTGAATAAAAAAAAGCCACCCTCCCGTAGGAAGATGGCTTTGAACTATAGTAAACGGTTTTTTTCTCAGCTTACTTTTCTTCAGTCGTTTCCGGTGCAAAGTTCATGGCAGCGAACCGTTTGTAGGAAGCATGACGCCATTTGGCATTTTCTTCCGACGCCTTAAACAGTTCGGCAGCTTGTTCCGGGAATGACTTTTTCAGTGAAGTATAACGAACTTCGCCGTTCAGGAATTCCTGGAACTTACTCCAGTCCGGATCTTTTGAGTCCATTACGAAAGGATTTTGTCCTTCTTGTTCCAACATGGGGTTGTAGCGGAACAGTGACCAATAACCGGCTTCAACGGCTTTTTTCTCTTCAGCTTGTGTTGCGCCCATGCTGGCACGCAGTCCGTGGTTGATACACGGAGAATAAGCGATGATCAGCGATGGTCCCGGGTAAGCTTCCGCTTCGCGAATTGCTTTCAGGTATTGCGCCTGGTTAGCCCCCATAGCCACTTGTGCTACATAAACATAGCCGTACGACATGGCCATAACACCCAAATCCTTTTTGCGGATTTTCTTACCTGAAGAGGCAAATTTGGCAACCGCACCAACCGGAGTCGATTTTGATGCCTGACCACCAGTGTTCGAATAAACTTCGGTATCCATCACCAATACGTTTACATCTTCGCCCGAAGCCAACACGTGATCCAGACCTCCGTAACCGATGTCGTAGGCCCATCCGTCGCCACCAAATACCCATACTGATTTTTTCACCAGGTATTTTTTCAGGCTTAGAATGTCTTTGGCATATGGCGCATCGTTTCCAGTCAAAACTTCCAGTACCTTCGCTGACGCTTCTTTCGATGCTTCGGCATTGTCTTTTCCTTCGATCCAGGCAGTGAAAACTGCTTTTTCATCATCGCTGATGCCGTTTTGTAAAGCATCGCTCATGATCATTGCAATGCGGTCGCGTTGTGCGTTCACACCTTCTGACATACCAAAACCATATTCGGCGTTGTCTTCAAACAGTGAGTTAGCCCATGCTGGTCCTTCACCGCTTTCCTTGTGCTTGCAGTAGGGAGTTGCCGGAGCCGATCCACCGTAGATAGAAGAACAACCGGTGGCGTTGGCAATCATCATGCGTTCGCCAAACAACTGAGTAATCAGTTTGATGTATGGTGTTTCACCACAACCCGCACAAGCTCCGGAGAACTCAAACAAAGGTTGGGCAAACTGTGAGTTTTTCACCGACTTGAACTTGTCAACCACTTTTTCTTTGTAAGTGACTTGCTTGTCCATATAATCCCAGCGCGCAATTTGCGACTCCTGTGATCCCAGCGGTTTCATGATCAAAGATTTCTCTTTGGAAGGACACACTTCGGCACAGTTTCCACAACCGGTACAATCCAGTACTGAAACCTGGATGCGGAAATTCAATCCGGGGAATTGCTTGGTAGGTGTCGCTGTTTTTACCGCTGTTCCTTCCGGTGCATTGGCCAGTTCTTCTTCGGTTAAAAGGAACGGACGGATGGCCGCGTGAGGACAAACGTAAGCACATTGGTTACACTGAATACAGTTGTCTTCTTGCCATTCGGGCACGTTGACCGCAATTCCGCGTTTTTCAAACGCAGCGGTTCCTTGTTCGAAGGTACCGTCTTCATAACCTACAAAGGTTGATACCGGCAGATCGTTTCCTTTTTGTGCGTTGATCACGTCAACAAATTTGCTGATGTAATCCGGGCGGTCAGTGGCGGCCGCTTCTTCCTCGAGCTTGATATCTTTCCACTCGGCAGGAACAGCAACTTTAACCACGTTTTTACCACCGGCTTCAACAGCGGCAAAGTTCATGTTGACGATTTTTTCGCCTTTGGAACCGTATGATTTAACAATTGCCTTTTTCATGGAATCAACCGCCTGGTCGTAAGGAATTACTCCGGTGATTTTGAAGAAAGCCGACTGCATGATGGTGTTGGTACGGGTTCCCAGTCCAAGCTCTTCGCCCAGTTTGGTTCCGTTGATGATGTAGAACTTGATTTCGTTTTCGGCCAGGTAACGTTTCATGGCGTCGGGCAGGCGTTTTTTGGTTTCCTCTTCATCCCAGATGGAGTTGAGCAGGAATGAACCACCCTTCTTCAGGCCTTTCAACACGTCATACAGATTCACGTAGGCCGGAACGTGGCAAGCCACAAAATCAGGCGTGGTAATCAGGTAGGTTGAGCGGATCGGGCTGTCGCCAAAACGAAGGTGCGAACAAGTAAAACCACCCGATTTTTTCGAGTCGTACTCGAAATAACCCTGGCAAAATTTGTCCGTGGTGTCACCAATAATTTTGATGGAGTTTTTGTTGGCTCCAACGGTACCATCCGAACCTAAACCATAGAATTTTGCTTCGTAGGTTCCTTCAGGAGAAACTTTAATTTCTTCTTTTAACGGAAGTGACTTGAAGGTCACGTCGTCAACAATACCCAGCGTGAATCCGTTTTTCGGTTCGGGAAGCTCCAGGTTTTCGTAAACCGACATGATTTGCGATGGGGTAGTGTCTTTTGAACCCAAGCCAAAGCGTCCGCCAACAATCACAGGCGCGTTTTCTTTTCCGTAGAACAGGTCCTTTACTTCAAGATAAAGCGGTTCGCCGTTTGTTCCAGGCTCTTTGCTGCGGTCAAGAATGGCAATGCGCTTCACTGATTTTGGCAGTACATTCATAAAGTACTTGCCGCTAAACGGACGATACAGGTGCACCGACAATAAACCAACTTTTTTGCCTTGAGCAGCCAGATGGTCGATGGTTTCTTTGATGGTTTCGGTAACCGACCCCATCGCGATGATGATGTTTTCAGCATCCTTGTCACCGTAGTAGGTGAACGGGTGATACTCGCGCCCGGTCAGCTTGGTAATTTCCTGCATATAGCCTTCCACAATGTCGGGAACCGCATCGTAGAATGCGTTGGAAGCTTCTTTCGCCTGGAAGAAAATATCCGGGTTTTGCGCAGTACCACGGGTTTGCGGGCTTTCAGGGTTTAAAGCGCGATCGCGGAATGCTTGCAATGCTTCGTAATCAATCAATGGGCGGATATCTTCCTGGTCAAGAACTTCGATTTTTTGAACTTCGTGTGAAGTCCGGAATCCATCGAAGAACGACAAGAAAGGTACGCGTGATTTCAGCGTAGCCAGGTGAGAAACACCAGCCAAATCCATTTCTTCTTGTACTGAACCAGCAGCCAACATGGCGAATCCGGTTTGACGAGCCGCGTAAACATCGGAGTGATCGCCGAAGATTGACAAGGCGTGACCTGCCAAGGCACGGGCACTCACGTGAAATACAGTCGGCAGCAATTCACCGGCAATTTTGTACATGTTAGGAATCATCAACAACAAACCTTGTGAGGCGGTGTAAGTTGAAGTCAATGCGCCTGATTGCAACGCCCCGTGAACAGCACCGGCAGCGCCGCCTTCACTTTGCATTTCGGCTAAACGTACCGGACGTCCAAATAAGTTCTTTTTCCCTTTTGCAGCCCATTCATCCACATATTCGGCCATGGTTGACGATGGCGTAATGGGATAGATACAGGCAACTTCGCTAAACATGTAACTCATATACGCCGCTGCGTAGTTTCCGTCACACGTAATGAATTTCTTCTCTTTTGCCATTTTATTCAAGTTAAATTTCAGATTTATATTCTTTTGATTCTCAATTCTTGTTGCAGGATGCTGGACGTTGGTGAACTTTAATTGAAAGTTCACGAGGCAAATTCCATATTTCCAACTTTTTATAAGACATCCTTTTTATTTATTCTCTTTTCTCTTCAATTCTTTTATTCCGCATCTAGCATCTAATACAAAAAACCAAAAAGCCACAAAGGGATCTTATTTTCGCTGCCTGCTTCAATCATGTCGGCAGCAGCATAAGTTCCTTCTTCCGGCTCGGTATATTTTCCACCAATAATGAAGTGGTATTTTTCGTTTACCTTAAAGTCAGCTCTGTCCGAGCTTTTTATATGGTGTTGGTATCCCACTTGGTTATAAAAGAAGGTGGTGCGTAAATTTCGGTTGCTGGTATTGTTTGGTTCTACGGCAAACAGCAGGTTGGTGTTGTGCATGTATACCAAATCCGGTTTTTTCGACTGATCTTCGCTGCCATTAGGGAAAAGCAAGTTAATCAGACGCGCATTTTTCAGGTAGCGTATGTAGTTCATAATCGTAGCCCGCGAAGTTTCCACTTCGTTACTTACTTTACTAATATTGGGCGAAAAAGGTGCCTCGCTGGCTGTAATTTGAAGCAGCTTTCTCAGCTTGGGAAGATACTTCAATTCCAGCTGGTTCAGATAAGTCACATCCAGTTCCAAAGCCAGATTAACATGTTTGAGCAGCTTCTCGTAGTAAAACGACTTGTTATTCAGAAAATATGGATAAAATCCGGTTTGCAGATATTCCTGAAAGTAGGCTAACGGCTTGACATGTTCCGTGATTTCCTTTGTAATTTGCTGGTGATTTGTCAATATTTCATCCAGTTTGTAACGCCTGAATTGATGTTTTCCGTGAAAATTTAAATACTCGCGGAACGACAAACCTTCGAGATGATAAACCTTGGCGATATTTTTAAGTTTTTCATTTCCCTCAATGACCCGTAAAACAGGTGAGGCGGTGAAAACGATTTTCAACTCAGGAAGATGATCATAGCATGCCCGCAATTCTTCCGACCACTCCGGATATTTATGGATCTGGTCCAGAATCAGAACTTTGCCACCTTTTTTGTAGAATTCGTCGGCAAAATTGTAAATCTTGCGCCGGGTAAAGTAAAAATTGTTCAAATTGACATACAAGCAAGTTTTGTCATCGGCATATTTTTCTTCTACCAGGTTAAGCAGGAAGGTGGTTTTGCCGACTCCACGAAAACCCTTGATACAAATCAATCGGTGCGACCAGTCGATCTCATCAATCAACTCCCGGCGAATTGTTTCACGGGATTGTTCGAAAAGCGTTTGATGTATATGTATAAGATGCTCCACTTGTTATCGATGCAATTTCTGCAAGCAAAAGTAAACACGAAGTTTGATATTTTGCAATCCAGAGATAACAATTTCATCCAAAATGTGTAATTTATAATTAGTAAAAATAAGCTCTTGGCTGGCTGGCATCATCGGAGAAATGATGAAGACATTAGATAATGCGTATTTTTGTGAAAATTCAATTGTTTATGGGAATCCAAAATCCTGAATTGCTTTTACCAGCCGGAAATACCGAATCGTTTTATGCGGCCTTGGAGGGTGGTGCCGACGCTGTTTACCTTGGCTTGACAAGTTTTAATGCGCGTGGACGTGCGGCTAATTTTGCCGAAGGTCATTTGCTGGCCGCTGTGCAGGAAGCAAAAAAGCGCAGGGTGAAAATTTACGTTACCCTGAATACGGTAATTAAGAACAAGGAAATTGAGCCTTTGCTGGATGTGCTTTCTTTTTTGGAGCAAGCCCGCGTTGAAGCTATCATTATTCAGGACTGGGGCTTGTATTATCTTGCGCGGTTGCGTTTCCCAAAACTGGTTATTCATGCCAGCACGCAAATGGGAAATCACAATTCGCTTGGTGTAGCGTTTTCGGAACAAAAGCGAATTGCACGGGTCATTCTGGCTCGCGAACTCACGATGACCGAATTGAGCCAAATTGCCGCCTGCGCGAAAACAGAGCTCGAGCTCTTTGTGCATGGTGCTTTGTGTTATTCCTTTTCGGGCTTGTGTTTCTTCAGCAGTTACCTCGGAGGCCGCGGAGCCAACCGAGGATTATGCGCACAGCCTTGCCGCCGTATTTATCAGGATGGTGAACAAAGCAAGTTTCTTTTCAACCTAAAAGACAACCAGCAACTGCCTAACCTGGAGAAACTGAAGGCGCTGGGCATCCGGTCGCTTAAAGTGGAAGGGCGTATGAAATCGGCCGATTACGTTTATCGCGTGGCACAGGCTTACCGTATGGCTATCGACCACCCGGAGAAGAAGCAGGAAGCAGAGGAATTGCTGAAGCTGGATTTTGGGCGCGAGAAGATCGCTTACTTTCTGGGGAAAGACGTGAAGGACGGAATTGCCGATTCTTCGAACACTGGAATTCCGATCGGTTTTGTGAGCCGGGTGAAAAATAAGGAGGTGACTTTTGAGTCAAACACCGACCTGCTGGAAGGGGATCGCATTCGGATTCGGAATGTCCGAAATGAAAGTACTTTCAATGCCCGCTTACAGGAACTGAAAAGAGAAAACAGCCGGTACATGTTTTTACTGGCTGGGAAAGAAACAGTCAACCCCGGTGACGAATTATTCTGGGTGGGACGTAAAGCGAAGGCTCTGCCGACCAAATTTAGAAAGCTACCACAGTACCGGGTTGTAAGACTCCCACTTTCTGAGAAGAAGCGACTTCGACAGCAACTGGAGATCAAGCAAAAAAAATCAAATTCTCAGGTTTTACTTCGGGTTGATGATGCGAAATGGTTCAACTGGCTGCGAACCGACGAGCTCGATGGAATTGTGCTGTCTTTCACTCGCAGACAATTGGAGACCTTTGATTTTTCTGCTGACTTTGCTCAGATGAACAAACAGAAAATCTACCTTGAACTACCAAAGTTTATTTCGGAAGAGCAGCTTGCCGATTGGAAAACGCAGTTGCAAAAAATTGAAAAGCTTGGATTTAATCGGTTTTTCGTCAGTCACTTGTCGCAAAAGTTGTTATTGAGCCCATCTGTCCAGGTGTGCAGCAACGAAAATGTGTACGTTTATAATGATGCCGCGGCCAAATTGCTGAAGGAAAATCAAATGCTCAATTTCTGTTACCCCATAGAAAACGATTTTGAAAATCTGAAAAGCATGAAGAACAAGCAGGGCCTTGTGGTGCTGCATGCTTATCCCGAATTGTTTTTTTCGCGCATGCCAGTGCCGGTTTCCGGTGCGGAAAGTCGGTTTAAGGATGACGGTGGAAAATCGTTTGTCAAGTCGCAAAGAGAAGGGATGACCATCGTGACCCCTACTATTCCGGTTAGCCTTTTTCAATATCGAAAACAACTTGAGCATGAGGGCTTTTCGAATTTTTTGATTGACCTGAACCATGAGAAACCTTCGAAAAATGCTTTGAAAAAAGTGATGACCAAGTTTCGGGCGGGAGAGCAGTTTCAGCCATCCACGGTTTTCAACTTCAAAAAAGGCTTGGTTTGACCAGATAATTATATCTTAGTCTTACCGTTTATTTTTGAGACAAACATAACTTGACTAACTATGAATAAAACGAAACTGCTACTTATAATTAGCCTCTTTATTTCTGCAAGCGCTTTCAGCCAACTAAGCATGGAGCGAACCGATGAGGGCATTTTATTGATCGAGGGAAAAAAGAAAATAGCTTTTTATAAGAAAGATGCAATCATGATGAATCTGGACAAAGGGCGTAACAACTATTTTCATCCGGTTTATTTGCCCGATGGAACCTTGATTACAGAAGATGCCCCGGCGGATCATATTCATCACCGAGGAATTTTTTGGGCCTGGCACCAGGTTTTGATTGATGGCAAGCTCATTGGCGATCAGTGGGAGTTGAAGGATTTTATTCATGATGTGAAGTCGGTCGAGTTTCATAGGGTAGAAGAGGGCATGGCGTCTTTGAAAACCATTGTTAATTGGAATTCGCCAGCCTATGAGAACGGCAAAAAACCTTTTGTGCAAGAGCGGGTGAGCGTATATATTCATGAGCAGCAAAAAAACTACCGCATTCTTCAGTTTGAAATTGAACTGAAAGCTTTAGTTGAAAATGTAGCCTTGGGTGGATCTGACGATGTGAAAGGCTATGGCGGTTTTTCGGTTCGCGTCAAGTTGCCTGCCGATGTCGTTTTTTCTTCGGATGACGGGGTATTGATCCCTCATAATGAGGCTGTTAAGGCTGGAGATTATGTCAATGTTTCCGGCTCTATGGCTCAGCACTCACAGCCGGGAGGTGTTTTAATTTATTCGGCCAATGAATTTGAAACCGCAAACGACTGGATTTTACGCAGTGAAAACAGCATGCAAAATGCCGTTTGGCCGGGGCGTCAACCAGTAGCTTTATCCGAGAGCGAACCGACCGTGCTGCGCTATGCCGTTGTCCTCTACTCAGGCAAGGTCAAGGAAAAACGATTGCTGAAAAACCTTCGCAAGTTGTCGTGGAATTAAACAAAAATGGTTCTGCCTTCTTCGTGGCTTTGCAGGCAACAATTCAGAATATGAATCACATCACGGCTTTCTTCCGGTTTTACCGCGAGTTCTTTTCCGTTGACCAGAACGTCGTACAGGTTTTCGTAGAATGCCGTGTAGTTTCCTGCCAGAGTTTCAATCGTACCATTGTAGTTCAGCCCATTCCATTCGGAGTTAATGATTCCCCAATTTTCTTCCGGTTCGGTTCCCCAGCCGTCTTCGTCAGGCAGGTGCCCGGCTTTCAGCATTTCTTCCTGAAGGTCAATTCCCCATTTATGGAACGTACCCAAAGTGCCATAAAGGCTGTAGCGCGGCCCCGGCTCACGAACCAGGTAGGATGATTTTAGAATAGCGGCGAAATTTCCGTATTGCAAACGAATATCGTAATAGTCGTTTACCTCGCCGCCATCGCGTAAAATAGCTAAATGTGCAGTCACGGACTGTGGTAATCCGAAAAGCTGCAACACCTGATCGACCATGTGCGAGCCCAGGTTGAAAAGCACGCCGTGGCGTTTGTCACCTTCTTCTTTCCAGGTTCCCTCCTGTACGTAATTCCGGTAGCGGTCGAAATGCGATTCAAACTCAACCAGCCGGCCAATCATACCGCTTTCCAAAAGTTTTTTCACAGTCAAAAAATCACCATCCCAGCGCCGGTTTTGGTAAACCGAAAGCACAAGGTTATTTTCTTTTGCCAACTGAATCAGTTTGTTAGCCTGTTCAATTTCATGGGTAAAGGGCTTTTCAACCACGACATGCTTTCCTGCGTCGAGTGCCTGTTTGCACATGGAATAATGAAAGACATCAGGCGTATTGATAATCACCAAATCAACTTCCGGTTGGTTGATCAGGGCTTCAAAACTTCTGATGATTCGAGCTTGCGGGTAGGCTTCAGCCGACAAGTTTTTAGTCCGTTCCAAAATTGAATGAATATTGAAATTGGGATTAACTCTTAAACTGGGGCCATGAAAAACCATCCCTGACATGCCAAAAGAGGCGATTGCTGTTTGTATTATTTTAGCCATTGTACAAAGTTTTCCACTAAAATAGCAAAATGTTTTATGTTGTTAAAAATAGTTTTAAAACATTTCCAAAATAAG
The DNA here is from genome assembly GCF_963974515.1 of uncultured Sunxiuqinia sp. GTDB lineage: Bacteria > Bacteroidota > Bacteroidia > Bacteroidales > Prolixibacteraceae > Sunxiuqinia. The sequence goes on from NZ_CAXBDD010000003.1 coordinate 134,141, forward strand.
GTATTATAGAACAGTTTTTGAATTTTTATACCCTTTCAGTTTGTAGCTTTATTGTTGCGGAGCTAATTAAAATTCAAATAACGATGAAAAATTTTCTGAGCAACTATTTGTCCGACTTCTCAACCCAGGAGAAGAAAACAAAGTATCCGGGGCCGGTTGTTATGATTTCGAGGGAATGTGGCTGTTCTGCCAAACCAATTGCGATTAAATTATCAAAAATTCTTTCAGGCTACAGCTACCAGTCCGAAACGCAAACCGAGTCGGAATGGAAATGGGTAAGTAAGGAGATTATCGAAGAGGCTGCTTTGGAATTGGAAATGGAGCCGGGGAGGATAAAAAGCGTTTTCCTATCCGAAGCAAAGACTCATCTGCACGAGGTGACCACTGCGTTCTCGGTTGATAAGGTTTACGACGCAGATGACCAAGAGGTCATTGATACGGTTCGCGATGTCATTTTACGGATCGCTGAGGTGGGCAATTTTATTATTGTTGGTCGTGCTGCCGGATCGATTGCCCGCGATATTTCACAGAAATTGAGTATTAAACTCCAGGCGCCTTTAGATTGGCGGATTAACCGGATTATGCAGGTGAGTAACATGACCAAAAGCGAAGCACAAGCTTATGTTATTGAAATTGATCGTCAGCGTGAATTGTTTGTGGAACACGTGAATGGACAGAAAATGAATAGCTGCGATTTTGACTTGATTTTCAATTACGCCACTATGCAGGATGATTGCATTGTAGATGCAGTGGTCAATGTAATGAAAAACAAACGAATGATCGTTGGCAGCGAAAATGAATAGAGTTTATTGTTAGATCGGGGTTTTTTATGAAAAAAGCCATCTGTCTGATGACGGATGGCTTTCTATTGTGTTTGAAAAAATGTGTCTGATGTGTGTAAATCTAAAACTACTCTTCGGTAATTACTTCAAAATCAAAATCAACAACAACTTCTTTGTGCAGTTTGATTTTGGCAGTGTATTTACCAACTTCTTTAATGCTGTCTTCAGCAATTTTAATTTGTTTCCGGTCAATTTCAAATCCTTTTTTGTTGATAGCTTCTGCTAACTGGATGGTGTTGACTGAACCGAAAATTTTACCTGAAGAACTGGTTTTGGTTGCGATAACAACTTGCTTGTTTTTCAGTTTTTCTGCAATTGCCAAAGCTTCATCTTTCAATTTCGCTTCTTTGTGGGCACGTTGCCGGGTGTTTTCAGCCAAAACTTTTTTAGCTGATTCAGTTGCGACGATCGCTTTTTTGCCCGGGATTAAAAAGTTACGACCATAACCGTCTTTCACCGTTACCATGTCGTCTTTGCTCCCCAGGTTCTGAACGTCTTGTAATAAAATAATTTCCATCTGTCTAAATTCTTTAAATTATTTCAACATATCTGTTAAGTAGGGCAGCATCGCTAAATGGCGTGATCTTTTAACTGCTTTGGCCACTTTGCGTTGATATTTCAACGAAGTACCAGTGATACGACGAGGAAGAATACGACCTTGTTCGTTCAGGAATTTTTTCAAAAACTCAGGATCTTTGTAATCCACGTATTTGATTTTATTCTTTTTGAAACGGCAGTATTTTTTCTTTTTAATTTCAACTGACGGGGGAGTCAGATACCTGATTTCACTTTGATTGTTAGCCATAGCTTAATTCTCCTTTTCAGATTTTTTAGCTTTCAAATTATTTTTTCTCTTCTCACTGTACTCCGCAGCGTATTTATCCAACTTGAAAGTCAGGAAACGGATGATACGCTCGTCACGTCGGTACTGGGTTTCTAACTTCTCAATCAAGGAAGGCTCAGCCTTAAACTCGATCAGGTGATAAAAACCGGTGCTTTTTTTCTGAATGGGATATGCTAACTTGCGTAATCCCCAGTCTTCTTCATTGAGTATCTCTCCACCGTCTTCGGTGATGATGCTCCTGAACTTAGTTACCGCTTCCTTTATCTGTACATCAGATAAAACGGGAGTTGCAATGAAAACGGTTTCATACTGGTTTTTCATAAAACATCTAATTTATTAAACATTAAAACTCTATACCCATAAAATATGGTCGCGCAAAATTAGAAATTATTTATTAGGAAACAAAACCTTTTTTGCCTGTTTTCCAAAGCTTACTAGCTTGTAGCCGAGGATGTTTTAATTCTTACTCGATTATCGAAAAAAAATACAGGATAGGAACAGGATAGTACCGGATGGATTGGAATGGAAAATACGCTTTCTTTTGTATCTTGTTTGGCGATTTGCTGAATTCGCAAACAGGACTCAATTTACAAACGATAGTAACCTAATTTTAAACCATGAGTAGAAAAGGAATTCTTTTAGTTTTGGCTATTCAATTGATTGGAGTAATGGCCTTCGCACAAGTTCAGGTAACCAACCTGCTGATTGAAAACCGGATTGAGCCTACCGGCATCGACAAGGCAGCACCACGCTTGAGTTGGCAGCTGTTTTCTTCCAACCGAAACGTGATGCAAACCGCTTACGAAATTCGGGTAGCGACCGATGTAAAATCGCTTGAAAAAGGAAAAAAACTGGCATGGAATTCAGGTAAAATTAGTTCGGAGCAATCGGTTTATGTGCCCTATAACGGCAACGAACTGCAGTCCGGCACTACCTATTACTGGCAGGTTCGGGTGTGGGACAACCAGGGAAACCGTTCGAAATGGAGCCAGCCCTCCCATTGGCTAACGGGAATCAAGGACGTTGACAATTGGAAGGCGCAATGGATTCAGGTTGGTTTTGAAGAAGAGGAAGGACGTCCCTCGCCAATGTTTCGCAAAGAATTCAACAGCTCAAAGAAAATTAAGCATGCCGTGGCCTTTGTTACAGCCAAAGGTGTCTATGAGGCTGAAATAAATGGGAAAAAAGTGGGCGATGCTTGTTTTGCTCCTTTCTGGACGACTTACAATGAGCGTTTACAATACCAAACCTACGATGTTACCGACTTGGTTAAGCAGGGAAATAATGCTGTGGGTATCACGCTCGGCAACGGTTGGTATCGCGGAAATATTGGCTTTGAGGGCAAGGTCAATGTTTATGGCAGTGAGTTGGCTTTGCTTTTCCAACTAGAAATCACTTATGAAGATGGCACCACGGAATTGGTTGTTTCCGATGGTTCCTGGAAATCATCGACCGGTCCCATCGTCTATTCCGAAATCTATCACGGCGAAACTTACGATGCCCGGCTGAAAAAAACAGGATGGTCGGAAGCTGGATACAACGATAACAAGTGGAGTGGGGTAGAATTGAAAGATTATTCTAAAGATATTTTGATCACCACCGAAAACGAGCCCGTTCGCAAGAAGGAAGTGTTTCATCCTGTTGAAATTTTGACTACACCCGAAGGTGACCAGGTCATTGATTTTGGACAAAACCTGGTGGGCTGGGTACAAATGAAAGTTTCTGGTAAAGCGGGTGATCAAATTTCCATTACACACACCGAAGTCTTGGATAAAGATGGAAATGTTTACTTAGAAAGCTTGCGGTCGGCCAAACAAAAAAATACCTTTATCTTGAAAGGTGAAGGCGTAGAGGAGTTTGAACCACATTTTTCCTGGCAAGGATTCCGCTACATTAAAGTAGAAGGGTATCCAGGTGAGTTGAAGCGGGAGAACTTTACTGCCACAGCGCTTTATTCTGATATGGCGCAAACGGGCTCTTTTGTTTGTTCCGACGAATTGGTGAACCAGTTGCAGCACAACATCCAGTGGGGACAACGCGGCAACTTTTTAGATGTGCCAACGGATTGTCCGCAACGCGATGAGCGCTTAGGATGGACCGGCGACGCACAGGCCTTTGCACGCACGGCAACATTCAATTTTCGCGTTCATAGCTTTTTCGATAAATGGCTTAAAGATGTGGCTTCCGACCAGTATGATAATGGCGGCGTTCCCTTTGTGGTGCCCGATGTGTTGAGAAACGGGCAGGTCAGTCCGGGGTGGGCCGACGTGGCAACCATTGGGCCATGGACCATGTATTTGGCTTACGGTGATAAGGATTTGCTGGCTCAGCAATATGAAAGTATGAAAGGCTGGGTGAATTACATCCGGTCGGTCAGCCCCGATCACTTGTGGAAACCTGCATTCTCTTTTGGCGACTGGCTGTTCTACCGTCCTTTTGATGATAATTCGGGGATGTCGGCCGTAACCGATAAAAGTCTGATTGCACAGGCCTTTTACGCGCACTCCACTCAACTACTTATTAATGCTGCCGAGCTACTGGATAAGAAAGATGATGTGAAGAAATATCAAGAATTATTGAAAATGATTAAGCAGGCCTTTGTCCAAGAATATTTGACGCCAAATGGCAAGCTGGTATCAGGGACGCAGACCGCCTATGTTTTAGCGCTGAACTTTGATTTGCTCCCCGAAGCCCTGCGCGACCAGGCGGCCAAACGACTGGTTGATAATATCCGTACCTACAACACTCACCTGACGACAGGTTTCCTTGGCACGCCTTACCTGTGTCATGTGCTGTCTCGCTTTGGATATACCGATGTGGCTTACGAACTGTTGATGCAAAAGACCTATCCGTCATGGTTGTACCCGGTGACCATGGGCGCCACCACTATTTGGGAACGCTGGGATGGCATCAAGCCCGACGGAACTTTTCAGACGCCTGGCATGAACTCGTTCAATCATTACGCCTATGGCGCGATTGGCGATTGGATGTATCGAGTGGTGGCCGGAATTGACACGGAAGAGGACAATCCGGGATACAAGGGAATTCAAATTAAACCGCATATTGGTGAACAACTTAGCCATGCCAAAGCCGAATTGCAGACCTACTATGGTCAGGTCGTTTCCGGATGGGAGAAAGTAGATGGCAAGTTGAAGGTTAATGTTTCCGTTCCGGTGAATACCAAAGCGGTCGTTTATGTGCCCGCTTCGGCAGAGTCGGCAGTTACTGAAAGCGGGAAGAAACTGGCAGACGTATCAGATCTTGAAGTTGTTGGGCACAAAGATGGTTATGTTATGTTAAAGCTTGGATCGGGAATGTATCAGTTCGAAAGCAATTAGCGAGCGATATGAAACTTTTTATAAGTGTTTTTTTGGTTTTAACTCTTTCGATCGTTGTTTATGCCCAGACCGATGAGGATTCGACGGATCGTATTTCAGTGAATATGTCAGAGTTTTTGAACAGCTCTCGCCATTGGTATGGAATCCGTGATGAGGGAAATATCATTAATCCCTTGCCGGATCAGCAGCGGTACGATGAAACGGAAATAACCAGGATCGCTGACAACATGCTGCTCTACCAGCGCAGCAATGGCGGCTGGCCTAAGAATTACGATATGCGGGCCATTTTAACTGAGGAGCAAATTGAGCACTTGCTTGAGACGAAGGATGAACTTCAAACCACCTTTGATAACGCGACGACTTACACCCAAATTCAATACCTGGCGAAAGTCTATTCTGAAACTCAAATTGAAAAATACAAGGATGGATGTTTAAAGGGGCTGGAGTTTATGCTCGATGCACAATATGAGAATGGCGGCTGGCCGCAATATTATCCGCTGAAAGAGAACTACAGCCGGCACATCACCTTTAATGACGGGGCGTATATGGGCATCATGAAAACACTGAGGATGATCATTCAGGAAGATCCTTCGTTTTCGTTTTTAGACGATGACATTCGGCTTCGGATTGAAACGGCTTATGAAAAAGGTCTGGAGTGTATTCTGAACAGTCAGATTGTTGATCAGCGGCGCTTGACGGCCTGGTGTCAGCAGTACGATGCCAATACGCTTCAGCCGGCATGGGCAAGAGCTTACGAGCCGCCATCCATCTGCAATGGAGAAAGTGCTTCGATTGTGCAGTTTCTGATGGACATTGAGGAACCAGACCAGCGGGTTGTTCAGGCGGTTCAAAGTGCTGTAAAATGGTTTGCCGATTCCCGGATTTACAATACCCGCGTGGAAACCTTTGAGGCGAAACCTCTTGAAACGCAATACAAAACCATCACCAAAGACCGGCGAGTGGTTCATGATCCGGAAGCGCCACCCGTCTGGACCCGTTACTATGAATTGGGAACTGGAAAACCTTTGTTTTCTGACCGAGACAGTCAACTTTTATATTCTATGGCCGAAGTGAGCCGCGAGCGACGTCTGGGCTACGCCTGGTACATTTACAGCCCTCAAACGGTGCTGGATGCTTATCCGGACTGGCTTCAGAAAAATGGACTTACAGAGAATGTTTTGAACCAATAAACTCACGATCTCTATTAAAACACAGAAAACGATGCCAGTTCGTGGTGAACCGGCATCGTTTTCTTTTTTTTTAATAGACTCAGTAGATCCTGATGCATTCTTGTGTCCTGCCAAGGCGGCCCTGATGTCATTTTACCAGCCCTGTTAAAACGCGCTCCGAGCCGGTTAAGTTAATTCGCAGCCTGTTGATTTTGTGCCACAAGGACCGTGGAGCAGTCGATCCTTTTCGTGGATAAGTCCACGCTTTTCGGCAAGTGCTCCATGGCTCTCATGGACAAGTCTGCGAAGACCGTGGAATAGTCCATAATATTCGCGGACGAGTGCCAGACGAGGCCGGCGGGGCGCCAGATAATAGACAGGAGGCGGCAAATCGGGAAAAAGATATGAATTGGAAAATCGATCAGGTGTTCATCAGAACAGGCATTTGCCTCTTTGCTCAAACGTAGGCACAATAGAGATTTGGGCTAAAGCCTGGCTTGAGTCGTCACAACTGCCCGGCCCTTTAGGGCCGGGTTACTGACTGGTGCGGCCCCCACAGTTAGCGGAAGAAAGATAATGAGCATCATCAGTAACGCCCTGATTTATCCGGGGAGACGAGACAACCTGCAACGACCGGACTTTAGCTCAGAACCCATTTAAGTCACCCAAGCCGAACAAATGACATCAATCAGAAAACTGCAGAACGGTTTACCAGCAAAGATCATTATCTTGGTGACTGAAAAAATAAAGCTTTTGGCGTGGGGAGAATTCGTAAGTATTCAGGCGGTTTAATGAGTATTGAGTTGGAAACTCAAAATAGCTGGCTGCTTGTTCGGGCAATGCGGAAAGATGGGGCAAGAGGACGATCAGCAGGATTGATAAAATGACAGCATATAAAGTAACATATCTGATTTGGGTTCTTTTTTCAATCATCGGTTGCGAAAGGAATCATATTTCTGAAGAGAAAATACTGAGTGATATTTTTCCGCAATTAGTTGACAGCTTGCATATCAAATGGAGACCTATGCCGCCTCCACCTCCTCCGCCACTTTTTGATAAGGATTCAGATTTTGTTGGATTCGATTCGACAAAAATGGAATTAATCCTTTTAAAGCATCAAACATATCTGAGAAGAATTGACTCTAAAGATTCAAGGATAATTATTGGTATAGCGGATTCTTGTTTTCTCATCGACTGGAATGGTTTGAAATTTAGGACGTACAGTGAGGATGAAATAGTGAGCACATTAATATTCATGAACGAACCAAAAACAAATGTATCAAAAGAACTAAATCTTAGCCAAATAGATACTTCGAATGACTTAA
>NZ_CAXBDD010000004.1:0-135738 GCF_963974515.1 uncultured Sunxiuqinia sp.
TTATATAGCTGAAGATCGTCCCGGTTCATTCCGTCAATGGCAGCATTGGCATAGACGGTAACAAAAACAGGCACTTGATTCTTTCTTGTTTGCTCAAAAATGGTCCACTTGGCATTGAAATCATTGTACATATTTTTTCTGGAAATTCCCCAGCCAATCTGTACGTTGTTAGCCACTACGTAGTTCAGTCCAAGCCTGATATTTCCGGCCGGAGCGTAAATTCCCCAAAGGTCAGAACTCCCATTATCAATAGAGCCAAATTTATGCTGAATGACCATTTCCAAGGTTTTCACCGTTGGAATTTGTGAGGTCTGCTGATCGATCAGCATTCCGCTCTCCCAGGCAAACCGAACTGGTTTATCCTTTTCTACCACTTCGGCTGATTCGTCATCCTGAGCAAACAAATTAGTGCAAACAAACAGACCTAAGAGGATATATAATATTGTCTTCTTCATAGTAGATTTCTTTTTATTTTCACTAATTATTTTGTGCGCCCTGCTGTATCCATACTAAAATATATTGTCCCTGGGTACCGGTGTATTGGGCATGTGTATGCGTCGAAGCTCCGGACTTAACAAATGAGTAGATCAGGCTCGATTCCGGGTTGTCCCGGTTGATATATTTTGCAGTATTGATGCTTTGGTAGGCATTGGCTGCGGATAAATCAGGTGCTCTTCCTCCCGCATTATGGCAGCTGGCGCAATTTGCAGTGAAGATTGGAAGCACGTCTGTCGCAAAACTTAGATCCTCCTCAATCGGTATATCTGGAATTTCCTCCGGAGCAACAAAATCATACTCGCAAGCACCAACGGCCAGAACAAGGAAAAGCCCCAGTAATATTTTAAAATTTTTCATATTGCGTGGTGTTTAGCTTATAAACGATTAAAAAAAAGCTTCCTCGTCAGAAGCTTTTCTTTAATTATATTTTCTCTGTTTATTGCAATTTTTCGATTGTATTGCGAAGTAGTGCTTCAGTATAGGCTGGATTGTGAACACCTTGACTATGATCATCATAGATATGCAAGTAGTTCCAAGCAGCACCCAACACATCAACAGATACATCAACACCTTCAACGACCTCTCCGTCTGCAAAAGCTCCTTCAGCTGCAAGTAACACTTCCAACTCTGTAACCAAACCGGCAATTTCAGTTAATTTACCGTTTACGTCAAAGTTGGTAGCACCACTGTGACACTGCGTACAAGCGCTGATCATTGGCGTAGTAAACTCGTGGTTGGAATCGCTCATATGACAAGAAACGCAACCAAGCTCAGCATGCGCGCTTGCGCTACTGCCCGATTCAGGATATGCTGTAGTACCTGCAAATTCGCGACCACCTGTTCCTACCAGCATATTGGTTTGAGAAGAATAGTGCGGACCATAATGGCTAGGAATAGTAGCAATACCATCACCGTCAGCATCGATATCTGTATAAGCTTTTCTTGACTGGTGGCAGTTTACACACGCATTGGAACCACTAGCCAAGCTTACTTCAATCGTATTGTCTGCCATCAAAGTAACCGCTTCATCAGTTCTTAAGAAAACAGGATTCCCTTCCCCATCTTCAAAAACTGGCGTTTCACCATGGGTGTGACACGTTTTACAGTCAATTGGTGATCCTGAAATATCAGAACCTCCATTCAGCCATGCAACAAATCCAACTCCTGAGTGACAGTTAGCACAGCCAGACCTGGTACCTGCATACCCTAGTGAGCTTCCTGCAGCATGACCTGAAGTCGCCCATTGGGCATCAAATCCATCCATTGTCGCCGTGTTGTGGCAATCAATACAAAATGCTACACCATCGGCACCATCAGCACCATCAGCACCGTCAACACCATCTATTCCGTCAGCACCATCAGCACCGTCCAATCCCGGAGGGCCTTCTTTTACACACGCGGGGATAATAAACAATACCAGCGAGGCTACAAACAACAACTTGGTTATTTCTCTGAGTTTCATACGCTTAAAAATTTAGTACATTCATTTAATCTGGAATCGCTTCCAACTCTTTAGTTTGAGCGTAAAAGTATAATTGAAAGGACTAATTTCTAAGACTTGCGGGGTGACATATTTCGAGAGAAAAATTGACAAATGTCAATCATCCATTTTTACTGATTTTTATCAGTTCCGGCTCGTTCAGAATCTCGATTTCATTTCGACTTTGCCTGAGAATTCCCGAGACCTCTAACTCCTTCATATTCCGAATGAAACTCTCTTTTGTCATGCCCGACATCTCTGCGAATTCCTGCTTGCTGAGTTTGTAATGGAATGGATTTGCCTGATAGATTTTGTTTTTTAAGTACAACAAGGTATCGGCTACCCGACCAGGCATATATTTTTGGGTTAAACCGATCAAAGTATTGAGCATCTCAATATTTTGCTTGTTGTTGTATTTTAGCAGTTCGTAGGCAAATTTACTATTGCGGGCCAAGATGGTATGTAAACGGGTAGAATCGATAAAGCAACATTCAACCGTCGTCAAGGCGGATACCGTAAAATGCCGAATATCGTCACTAATTACACCACCGGCAGTCACCAGACTATGGGTCGAAATCAACTTCAAAATTACGTTCTTCCCATTCGCACCTTCAGCCACCACTTTGGCCAAGCCCTCCTTCATACACACAAAATGCGTTGTCGAAGTGTTCTGCTTAATGATGGTTTCACCGGGATTAAAAACAACATTGCGCTTGCAATTCATTAAATAATCCATATCTTCCTTCGACAAACATTCAAATATGCTGGACTCCGCCTCGGGCAAACAACGCATGCAGCACGATTTAGCGCAGTTAATACAATCTTCTATTTGTGATTCTTTAAACATCCCTGTCAAAACTCGCTAATTAAAGAATAGTATATTTTCGCATAAATATATATATTAATATTCGCATGCATCATATTTTCATATCCTATTTTAATACTCGGATATAAGTCGGCATTTTTAAACCGCTTTAATATACTGACAATAGGTTAATTAAAAAAGAGATGAACTAAAAAAAATGTTGTAGAATATCCTCATTGGTTGCTTTTGACAAAAACTGAGCGCACGAGTACACTTTCGAGGTTTTTTGAAGACGCCAAGACCGGATAAATCCATCTTTTCGCTAATAAAAAAATCAGGAATTAACTGCGTGAACAAATCATAAAATCGCTAGTTCGTGATAAAATCCAGCACGCTGCTTGCTCCTGACGAGCGTATACCTTTATATAGCTCGGTATATCCACAGGCGCTGCACGAAACAGCGGTGAAGCGCCTGTTCTGAATATTAAAGTACTTGGTGAAACCTGATCCGGTCGTTCTTATTTCATCGATCTCGGCTTGTCTGACATTACACTTGGGACATACATAAACTTTTCTCATGAGCGTATCGGTTGGTTATTCAAAACAATTAATTCTAAATGAACAATAATTGATCAACTCACTTGCTGCCTGGTGTCTTTTTAGACTTCCGCCCGGCATCTTTCAAAGCTTTATTAATCAACCATTCAAGCTGCCCGTTAATGCTCCGAAAATCGTCGGCAGCCCAACGCTCCAGCGCTTCATAGTCATCCGGATTTAAACGCAATACAAATGATTTTTTCTTTGTCATCATATTCTCTTTCCAATCATTCTCAACTCTATCCAATCTTCCGGAGTATCATCACTCAGATTCTCCACACGAGCCACCCCACGGCGATCGTCGTTCAGCCTCGACTTAATAAATACTTCCAGTATTAACAACCGGGGTGGCTTCTTTATCTCCACAAAGCACCACCATCAAATTACTGACCATCGTGGCTTTCTTATCTTCGTCCAGCTCTACAATTCCCTTTTTGCCCAATTCATCCAAAGCCATCTCAACCATACCAACGGCTCCTTCCACAATCTTAAAACGGGCAGCAACGATGGCCGTTGCTTGCTGGCGTTTCAGCATAGCCTGTGCAATTTCCTGTGCATACGCCAGGTAATTGATCCGGGCTTCTATCACCTCAATGCCGGCGATTGCCAAACGTTCAGTTACCTCACGCTCAAGTTCCTCATTTACTTCCTCACCCCCACTACGCAATGTGATCTCGGCCTCATGATCTTCAAAATTATCATATGGGTAGAGTCCAGCTAACTTCCTGATCGCCGCCTCCGTTTGAATGGTTACAAAATGTTCAAAATCATTCACATCAAAAGCCGCTTTAAAAGTATCGCGCACACGCCAAACCAGCACAACCCCAATCCTTATCGGATTTCCAATTTTGTCGTTGACCTTAATTGGTTCACTGTCCAGGTTTCGCGCTCTCAGTGAAATCTTTCTCCTTATAAAAAAAGGATTCACCCAACGAAATCCATTCTTCTTGATCGTCCCGCGATAATCCCCAAAAAGAACCAAAACCGCACTTTCGTTTGGATTGACAATGGTAAATCCTTTGGCAAAAAACACGAAAACAATTATCAGTGAAACAGCGGGAATAGGTTTTTCGCTATAAAATCCGAACACCATAAGCACGAGCAGAATAATTTCCACAACAACAAAAACATAGCCTGAACCGGCACGATAAATTTTTTCCATTGCTTTGTAATTTAAATTGATATCATATTGATATCACTAAATTACATAAAAAAAGCATCCGGGTCAAGATGCTTTACAACTCATTTTTAAAAATCTTAGTTTTTAATCACTTCGATGTGAGCCGTCAGATTCGAGTCTAAAACCTCATACGATCTGGAGAAATTAAGAATTTCCTGAACTGACTTTTCAGAAGGCGAAAACAATAACTCGCTCAACTCAGAATCCATACTAACTTCCTTCTCACGACTTAAATCAATTTCTAGAGGAGCAAATTGATCAGATGGATGAGCATGAATAAAATAGATTAAGGTATAATTTTTCATCATAGGCATTGTGTGTAGTTTTTAATTCAAATAAAAAACGCCTGCGACGAAAGTTTATTGCCTGCCAAAGACTTAAATTTTTGTCAGGTTCATCCTATTTTTCTCAATCAGCTTACGTAAATTAATTAGGGCATAACGCATCCTCCCTAAAGCGGTATTGATACTCACTTCGGTTTGCCTTGATATTTCCTTGAAACTCAAGCCCATATAGTGGCGCATAATAATTACCTGTCGTTGATCTTCAGGCAATAAATCAATTAATTTACGAACATCCTCCGTAATTTGATCATACACCAGCTTGTCTTCGATGTTATCCTCAGCAAATTTTTGGGAGTTGAAAAGGTCTATTTCGGTATCGTCGTTCGATGTGGTATTTAACAGCTTTTCCTTGCGGAAATGATCAATGATGAGGTTGTGGGCAATACGTAAGACCCAGGAAACAAATTTTCCATTTTCGGTGTATTTCCCATTCTTGAGCGAACGAATAACTTTTATAAATGTGTCCTGGAAAATATCTTCGGCAAGCTGATGATTTTTAACGATCAGAACAATGTAGGTAAATACTCTGTTTTTATGCCGTCCGACAAGCTCTTCAAGAGCAGCCTGATCGCCTTGTATGAATTTCTGAACGAGCAAATTATCGTTCAATGTTTCAGTTTTGAACATTACTTTCTATTTAGTTTTCTTATATAAACAAAAGTAAAATTCTTCTATAGGCAATCAGATTTTATGTATGAGTAAAACAATTTGTTAATTTTGCACGGGGTAAAAATGACTGTTTTTTGGTTAAAAAACAAATTTCCATCCGCTAAAATGAAGACAGATCCATGACAAGCAATAAAATACCAGCATCAGAAATACACATTAAGGGAGCCAGAGTACACAATCTGCAAAGCATTGAGCTCAAGATACCGCGTAACAAACTTATGGTAATTACTGGATTATCCGGATCGGGAAAATCATCCCTGGCATTTGATACGCTATATGCCGAAGGCCAGCGTCGTTACGTGGAAAGTCTCTCATCCTATGCCCGGCAGTTTCTTGGGCGAATCAACAAACCCGAGGTTGACTTCATTAAGGGAATTCCGCCAGCCATCGCAATTGAGCAGAAGGTAAACACACGCAATCCCAGATCTACAGTGGGGACTTCAACCGAAATTTACGACTATCTTAAATTATTGTATGCACGCATCGGCAAAACAATTTCTCCCGTTTCGGGACAAGAAGTAAAACGCCACCGCGTAACGGATGTCGTCAACTACATGACCTCCTTTCCGGCCGAAACAAGGATACTTATTGGTGCTCCACTAACGGCCAAGAATGGTCGGTCGGTTCTTGCAGAAGCGGAATTACTGCTTCAGCAAGGTTTTTCGCGAATTGAGACTCCGAATGGCATTCAACGCATTGATCAATTACTGGCGGATAAAAATACGGATTTCTGCTCCGGAAAGTGTAATATCGTCATTGACCGCTTGCAAGCCAGTCAGGACGAAGATAATGTAAGCCGGATGGCTGATTCGGTTGAAACCGCTTTTTTTGAAGGACACGGCTCCTGCATCATCAAAATTTATGAGGGAGAAAATGTAAAAGAGCAGACTTTTTCAAGCCTTTTTGAAGCAGACGGAATGGAATTTGAAGAACCGACCGAGCACCTGTTCAGCTTCAACAACCCGGTGGGCGCTTGCCAAACATGCGAAGGCTATGGCAAAGTTATCGGGATTGACGAAGATCTGGTCATTCCGGATAAGTCACTTTCCGTTTACCAGGATGCTGTGGCTTGCTGGAAAGGTGATAGCATGCAGAAGTGGAAACTCGAACTCATCCAGCATGCCTCAAAATTTGACTTCCCGATACACAAATCTTATTACGAGCTGAGCGAAGAACAACGCCATCTGCTTTGGGAAGGAAATCGTTATTTTGAAGGCCTCGATTCCTTTTTTAAGATGTTGGAATCAAACAGTTATAAAATACAGTACCGGGTGATGCTTTCGCGTTACCGCGGAAAAACAAATTGCCCCGATTGCCGCGGAACCCGCCTGAAAAAAGAAGCCGGCTATGTTAAAGTTGGGGGACAATCCATTCAGGATTTGGTTTTACTGCCGGTGAATGAGCTGAAAGATTTCTTTAAGCAGCTTGAACTTAATGAGCACGAACAGAAATTAGCCAAACGTATTTTAATTGAAATCAGTAATCGACTCGATTTTCTATACGATGTTGGCTTGGGCTACCTGACCCTCAACCGACTCTCCTCTACCCTTTCGGGCGGTGAGTCGCAACGCATTAACCTGGCTACATCGTTGGGTTCAAGCCTGGTTGGCTCGTTATACATACTGGACGAACCCAGCATTGGGCTCCATCCCAAAGACACGGAACGGCTGATCAGCGTATTGCGGAAACTGCAGCGAATTGGGAATACGGTTTTGGTGGTGGAGCACGATGAGGAAATTATTCGTGCTGCCGACGAGATTATCGATATTGGCCCCAAAGCCGGAATTCATGGCGGAAAGTTGGTTTTCCAGGGAGATCATAAGCAATTGCTGTTGGCAAAAAACAGTCTGACTGCCGACTACCTGAATGGTACAAAAAAAATAGAACTACCCGAACGACGCAGAAAATGGAATAACTTCATTGAAATAAAGGGCGCCCGCGAAAACAACCTGAAAAACATCACCGTCAAGTTTCCGCTTAACACCATGACCGTGGTAACGGGCGTGAGCGGATCGGGAAAATCGACCTTAGTGAGCCGGATTTTATATCCTGCAGTTGCCAAGCTCTTTGGCGGATATGGCGAAAAAACAGGGCAGCATGACACCATTACAGGCGATTTCAAACGGCTGACATCGGTGGAATTTGTGGATCAAAACCCAATCGGAAAATCGTCGCGTTCCAACCCGGTGACCTACCTGAAAGCCTACGACGAGATTCGCAAGCTATTCGCCGAGCAACAGGCATCGAAGTATCAGGGATTCAAACCCTCACACTTTTCATTCAA
Organism: uncultured Sunxiuqinia sp.; assembly: GCF_963974515.1. Lineage (GTDB taxonomy): Bacteria > Bacteroidota > Bacteroidia > Bacteroidales > Prolixibacteraceae > Sunxiuqinia. Next base: position 7,858 of record NZ_CAXBDD010000004.1, read on the forward strand.
TGTTGATGGCGGGCGATGCGAAGAGTGCCAAGGTGAAGGCGAAATAAAAGTGGAAATGCAGTTTATGGCCGACATTCATCTGCAGTGCGAGAGCTGCCACGGCAAGCGTTTTAAGGATGAAATTCTTGAAGTCCAATTCAAAGGGAAAAATATTCATGACATCCTGGAGATGACTGTCAACCAATCCATCGATTTTTTCGGACAATTCAAAGGCAGCACCGAGAAAAAAATCGCCAAAAAGCTGCAACCCCTGCAAGATGTTGGGCTGGGCTATGTCAAGCTGGGGCAAAGTTCGTCTACCTTGTCGGGCGGGGAAAGCCAGCGGGTAAAACTGGCGGCTTTTCTTGCCAAGGAAAAAGATTCACCGGCCCTGTTCATTTTTGATGAACCGACTACCGGGCTTCACTTCCACGACATCAAGAAGTTGTTGGATTCATTCAATGCCTTGATCGCGCGCGGACATAGCATTATCATCATCGAGCACAACCTGGAAATTATAAAATCAGCCGACTGGATTATTGACCTGGGACCCGAAGGCGGTAAAAATGGCGGACATGTTTTGTTTGAAGGAACTCCCGAAGACATGGTGAGCAAGTCAGATTCATTCACCGCAAAAGCATTGTCGGAGAAACTATAGATCTCAAACATCACGGTAATCCTTGATTTTCTTTCAAACGAGATAAAAATCGATATCTTTACACGCAAATAAACGCGAGAACAAGGGTAGTTTAAACTGCAGGTTTCACAAATAAAAAATAGTCTGCAAATCAAAACGTTCCGATAACAATAAATACGCATTAAATGAGTTTAAACAAACACACATTCAGCATTCCGGTCATGGGATTGGGATATACCATAGACACTCCCGTCCGGGTAGCGCACTTTGGCATTTCATCAGTCATCTCGTTAGTTGATGATATTTTGATGGAAAAAATGCGCGAATTCTACAGCCAAAAGTTTGACATTCCATACCAAACAATTACAAACAAGGCAGAAGACTTTCGGGCGAAACGCATTACAGCTTACCTGAATTTGGTAGACGAGCTGGTGAACCGGAAATACGACGAACTGGTCAATAGCCTGCACAAAAAGGAAAGTGAACTGGAGAAATATTTTGAGCTGCTTCCCGACTCCAAACAAATTCGTGAGAAGTTTAACCATCTGATGGAAAACAAAAGCCTGACCGATGTCAAAAACTGGCTGCGTACCACATTGCGTCCGGGGAGTATTGATGTCAACATCATGACCAAGCTGGACAAAGCGAACTACCTGAACCGCGAGCAACTGCCTGCCGAATACAATGACGCACATGCCGCCTTGCGAGGATTTGCCAACAGCAAATTAAGCTCATCGCTGGTACTTTCAGCCGGAATGAACCCTCGACTATACAGCTACCTTGAAAATTTCAGCGATTTTTATCCGGATGAGAACGGCCAGCTTCGCAAAAAAATCACCTTAAAGGTGAGCGATTTTCGATCGGCTTTGATACAGGGACGCTTTCTGGCAAAGAAAGGAATCTGGATTTCGGAATACCGTGTTGAATCGGGCCTGAACTGTGGCGGACACGCTTTTGCCACCCAGGGATACTTGCTCGGCCCGATCTTGAAAGAGTTTAAAGAAAAACGGCAAGAGCTGATTGACGCTACCTTCGAAGTTTACCAAAGCGGACTAAAAGAAAAAGGACTGGCAGAATTGAGCCAGACCCCTGAGATAAGAATAACCGCACAAGGTGGTGTTGGAACCAATGAGGAACACCAACTTCTGCTTGAAGAGTACAACCTGGACAGCATTGGTTGGGGCAGCCCGTTTATGCTGGTTCCGGAGGCTTGCAACATTGACGAAGAAAGCCTGAACCTGCTCAAAAATGCCGGAGAAGATGATCTTTATTTGAGCGATGCTTCACCCCTTGGCGTTCCGTTCAATAATGTTAGAGGCGCCAGCCAGCAAAAGGCCATTCAGAACTACCTTGCTGAAGGAAAACCTGGTTTTCCCTGTACAAAAAAATACTTGGTCTTTAACACAGAATATACCGAGATACCGATCTGTACCGCATCAAAACAATATCTGAAAAAGAAATTAAACGAAGTGGAAGAATCGGAAATGGGCACGGATGAAAAGCAATACCAAAAAAGTAAGCTGACTGAAAAGGAATGCCTTTGCGAAGGGCTGACCAATTCAACCTACCTGGCTAACGGCCTTGAAACCGATAGCAAACGCACTGGCGTTAGTATTTGTCCCGGACCAAACATTGCCTATTTCAAACAAGTGGTGTCCTTGAAGGAAATGGTTGACCACATCTACGGAAAAATCAACCTGCTGAAGGGAGTAAAACGGCCAAATTTGTTTCTGAAGGAATTGCACATGTATGTGGAGTACCTTGAAAACAGGCTAAGGGAAGCTCGCGAAACCCAGGACAATAAACAACTGGCTTATTTGCGAAAATTCCAGGCCAACCTGAACGAGGGAATTAACTATTACCGGCAGTTTTTCGAAAAATATGAACACAAGCTTCAGGAAATGAAACGCGATGTTTTCAGCGAGCTGGAAGCTTTCACCCAAAAGCTGGAGAAAAACAAAATTTAAGCGAGGCCTCTTGGCTGGCAAACGACACACTGCAATGTCCGTTGAACGAGATTCGACGGACATTATTTTTTGTTTTAGCGGCTCACCAGGATAACTCCGAAGGAGTGGAATTTACATCACCCCGTGCGAGACTCCGAGATCAGCGGAAAAAGCCCAAGCGACAATTTAAGCCAGACGTTTCCATTCCTTTGAAATAAAATACGTGACAATCAAGGCCGAACAGGTATCGGCAATGGGCATGGAAATCCAGATTCCTTTTAAATCCAGAAAATCGGGCAGAATATACAATAGCGGAATTAAGACAATGACCTGCCTGAGCAACGTTAAAAGGGTAGCAATTTGTGCCCTCCCAACCGACTGGAAAAAGTTGCCCACCACCACCTGAAAACCAACCAACGGGAGGGCCAGCATAGCCAGCCTTAAGCCTTGCTTCCCGATGGCCAGCAGTTCAGGATCCGAAGAATTGAAAAGCCCGACAATTGCTTCGGGAAAGGCCTGAACCAGGACAAAAGCAACCAACGATATAACCGTAGCCGAAATCATAGCCAGGCGTAAGGTTTCTTTTACCCGGCTGCCTTCATTGGCACCATAGTTAAAGCCGATAATGGGCTGAGTCGCCATGTTAATCGCCACAATCGACATCACAATCAACGTGATGACCGAATTGATAATCCCCATCGCTCCAACCGCCAAATCGCCACCAAACCGAATCAGCTTGGTGTTGATCAACGCCTGCACTGCTGAGTTGGCGGTTTGCATAAAGAACGGCGCCATTCCGATGGCTAGAATCTCTTTCACAATGGGAATCTCCAGCCGAAAATATTTTGGCCGCAGTTTAACAATCGAACGACTACTCCGGAAATGCAGAAGCACCCAAACCGATAGGGCAATCATAGAGATTACGGTGGCATAGGCAGCACCTTTCACTCCCAAATCAAAAACAAAAATAAACAGGGGGTCAAGAATCATGTTCAGACCGGCACTCAGAATCATGGAATACATCGCAATTCGCGCATTTCCCTCGCTTCTGATGACATTATTTAATGAGAAGCCCACCACCTGAAAAACCGTTCCAAGCAAGATAATATTCAGATAGTCGTTGGCATATTCTATGGTTTCGGGCGTGGCCCCAAACATCTTCAGCATGGGCATTTTAATTACGAAACCAATCAGGGTGATTAAACCTGAAGCCAGGATCATCAATAAAAAGCTGTTACCCAACACGCGTTCGGCTTTATCCATATCACGTCGACCCATATTGATCGACACCAGCACGCCGGCGCCAATGCCGATCAGCATGCCAAACGCCATCATAATCAGCATGACCGGAAATATAACTGATACCGCACTCAGCGCCACGGCACTCACCCCCTGACCGATGAAAATCCGATCGACAATGTTATACAAGGCATTCACAAATACCCCGATGAAGGCTGGTATAAAATATTTCAGCATCAGACGCGGGATACTTCCCTCGCCCAACTCCTTGGTTTTATCCATCAAAAAAAAATTGTCTGCAAATGTACTTATTCGATTCAACAAATCGGCCATGGCCTCGTTCTCATTATTCTTTTGGAAATATTAAATTTGCAGCTTAAAGTAAAAGCACATGAGTACAGAGAAATCAAAAAAGATCAGCATACGCACCGTTGAACGTTTAAATTCAACCAATACAGATACGGCGGTCCAAGCCATTGAGGAACTCAAAGAAACGGGAAACGTCCATTATATTCCAGTATTGGTTGAACTACTCCATACAACAGACAGTCCTGAGGTTAAATCGCAAATCCGCATGCTTCTGGCTGAAATTAAGCAAAGCGATGCCATTCCCTTGTTCATTCAAGCCATTGAGAATAAAAAATATGCCAACGAATTGCAACCACTTGTTTCGGCCTGCTGGGAAAATGGCTTGGATTACAGCATGCACCTTTCCTTGTTTATTGACTTGGTAATTGAGCAGGAATTGCTGGTAGCCTTTGAAGCTTACACCGTGATCACTAACATGTCAGGACGAATTTCGAAAGAAATTGTTGAAAAGGAAAGCCGCAAACTGAAGGATGCCATGCTGCAGACCAACGATCAGAAGAAAGAACTGATGCACGATTTGTTGCACTTTCTTCCTGCTTTTGAAAGAGGCATTGAGCCCCAGTCATACTAATCATTAAAACGAAATTCTGTGAGTCGATTCGGAATGATCTTGATCTTTCTTGTGTTAGTAAGCCTCAGTCAACCTGTCAAGGCTCAAGAGTTTATCGACATTCAACGCTACACCACACCTATTTTGCTTAACCCATCGTTTGTTGGCTCAACCCGTGGCGACCGATTGATGGTGGCTCTGCAAAGCACCCGGCGCAAAGACACGCAAGCCTTATTGAAGTTGGCCAGTCATGACTTTTTTGTCCGGAAGAAGTCGCTCGGATTGGGTTTTTTGGGCGGAATTCGAATGGACTATACGCAAGACGTAGTCGCCCCTTTTGCAGAAGCCTCCATCGCCAAGTATTTTCCGATGGTCAACCGCCAGTATTTGGTTCCATCCGTCACATTGGGCTTTCAACAACCCTTGCAAGAACTGAGCATGTTTGTTTCTGAACGAATCCGACAATCAGGGAGTTCGGTGCCATTGGGCGGTTTTTTTGGAACCACCGAACTGGTTGCCGGAGCCGGAATCTTATTTTCAGACTACCATGGCTCCGTGGGCATTTCGGGCAAAGCCAGATGGTCGTACAAAAAAAATCCGCAGACCGATGAGTTCAATACATACGTGTATGACCTGTTACTTCATGCAGAAAAGATTTTCACCTGGCGCCAACGGGGACTTTTGTCACGAAGCTACTTGATTCGTCCCCGCGCAGTGCTGCATTACAGCAATGAGTTTGCACAAGCATTTGCCGAAGTGACGATTCAACGCAAGCAGCTTGAAGCCGGCCTCGGATTTCTTTCAAATTTCGATACCGGAAACAACCAACTCTCGCTCAACCTGGGTTACGACTTCGACGTCCTGAAAGTAAATTACCTGGGAGCAATTTTAAACCGGTCAGGCCAATTCAGCCACCCCATGCACAGTTTGATAATCTCTGTCATTTTTCCTGAACTAACCCGTTATGGCAAGGCGGTTCCTGCATTAATCCGCAATTTATAGACCGAATCAATTGCTGTTCTGCAACACGAAAAGGCGTTCCATCTGCCAGTTTCAAACTTAAATGTTACTTTTACCGGTCGTTAAAAAGGATGACTCAAATCTGAACTTCGTGTGAAAAAGGCTTTCTTTATTTTCATTCTTATAAGTTGTTGCATGCTGACCAATGGCCAGGATGCGGAGTATTCGCAGTTTTATGCCAACCCACTCTATCTAAATCCAGGATTTACAGGAACCTCAGCAACACCCCGGCTGGTTCTAAACTACCGCAACCAGTGGCCTCAAAAAGGGAACACCTATGTCAATTACAGCTTGTCGTACGATCAGTATTTTGAAAAGATGAAAGGAGGATTGGGGGCACAATTTCAAAACAGCACGGAGCTGAACGGATTGATTGAAACCTCATCGGGATATCTGTTCTATTCGCACCATGCAAAAGTCAACGAGCGGCTGTTTTTCGATCTCGGCCTTCAACTTGGAATGACCTACAAGAAACTGGATTACGGGCGGCTTATTTTTCCAGACATGATTGATCAGCTCACAGGCATTACCATTCCCGGTAATGAAGAGCAGCAAGAAAACGCAAGCCTGCTTTATCCCGATTTCGGAATAGGTGCGCTGGGTCAATACGATGCTTTCTTTTTCGGATTCAGCCTAATGCATTTAACCCAGCCCGACGAGTCGGTTTTTGTTGGCGATCAGAAAGGCCGCTTGCCCATGAAGATAACAATCCATGCCGGATCGCGAACCCACAAACTGCACCGGGGCTTATTGTCGCGCGAGTTTACCCTTTCGCCCAACATCATTTACCAACAACAGGGAACATTCAAGCAGATCAACCTGGGCTTGTACATGTTAGAAAAGTCGCTGGCCGGCGGACTTTGGTACCGTCAAAACCTGGGCGTACAACCTGACGCCGTGATTGCTATGATTGGGGTGATGAAAAACCGATTCAAAATAGGCTACAGCTACGACTATACACTGTCTAAATTGTCCAACTACTCCAGCGGGTCACACGAGTTCTCACTAACCTTTTTAATTGGCGAGAAACACAACAACCGCGATGCCCTCTTGATTCCGTCGCTGTAGGCGACGACGTGATGGAGTTATCGCTTGTCATTGATGGTGATTAGCCCTTCATCAGAACAGTTTGCCGGATGCTTGACACACAAGTACTTGGATTTTTGGAATTTGATACCTTCACACCCCTATTCTGCTTTTTTATAACTGATGGCCATACCGGCACCCCGGTCGTCAAGTGTAGTTTTGTAGTTCCCCAGTTGGCTGACGTACTCATAAAAGTTGTAGTTGTTGTGCTGGCTTACATTGTGGGTAACAAAACAGGCTCCCACTTCCAGCTTCGGATCCAGGTCTTTAAAATAGTTGATGTACCAGCTTTTGTCGGCATCGCTAAAAACAAAGTCGAACGGGCCTTCCAGAGCCGGGACGAGTTCATGCGCATCAGCAAGGCGCACATCGACAAAATCCAATACGCCAGCTTTCTTAAAATTCGCCAGCGCTTCGAGATACCTTCTTTTATTGATTTCAATGGTGATCAGTTTACCACCTGTTTTACTCAGCGCCCAGGCGATCCATATACCCGAATGACCTGTCGATGTGCCGATTTCAACGGCACGCGTGTAGTTATTCTCGATAATAATATCGTACAGAAGCTGGCCGTCCGATTCCGGCACATTCATGTCGCGCCAGTTGTTTTTGCTGCTTTCCAGAAAACTCTTCACACGCTGATCCAGCTTCTCCTGATTCCCGTTTTCCTGCGCACAGGCGGGCAGGGTTCCACTCACAAACAGCATTACCAAGCTGATAGAAAACAGGCATAAGACACTTCTGGAGCTTTTCATAACATTCCGCATTTCGGGGAATAATATTACGAAATACTTACATGACTAACAAGCTGATATTTTTTTGTTTCTTCAAAAAGCGACCAAGGCGTTGCTATTTTCATTCAGAAAGAAAAAAGCCAGAACTGTTCCGTGTGACAATTCTGGCTTTTCAACTTTATCTTTCACTAAATCAAAATCCAAATTTAGCAGGTAACCACAAGCTCAGTTGTGGCAAATAAGTCACCAGAAGCAACACGATTACCATCGCTAAAAACATGGGGATAAGCGGCTTGATTACCTTATCGATGCTTAAGCCTGCGACACTGCAACCGATAAAGAGCACAGATCCGACCGGTGGTGTACAAAGTCCCACACTTAGGTTGAGCACCATAATGATACCGAAGTGAATGGGATCAACCCCCATCGCCGTTACAATCGGCAGGAAAATAGGTGTGAAGATCAATACAGCCGGAGTCATGTCCATAAACACACCTACAAAAAGGAGAATCAGGTTAATCAGCAATAAGATGATAAACGGATTGCTTGAAATAGACAATAAGCCCTCACTAACATTTTGTGGAATATTTTCATACGCCATAATCCAAGACAATCCCAAGCAAGTGGCAACCAGCAGTAACACAATTCCGGTTGTTTTTACCGAACGCAGAATGATCAATGGCAGATCGCCAAAAGAAACCTGTCGATAGATAAAGGCCAGAATGACAGAATATAAAACAGCAATGGCTGAAGCCTCAGTCGCCGTAAAATAGCCGGCCACAATACCTCCAATCACGATGATCAACATGAGCAAGCTGGGAATGGCATCCAGAAGTTTCTTCGATCCATCCAATGCTTTCGCCTTGTTGTTTTTGGTCTTGATAAAGGCAAAAATAGCAAAGGCGATTAAAAAGAGGATAAATAGGACTCGATTGACAATCGGGTTAAACGTTGCGCGGGCCATCGAAATGCCCTGAAACGCCAAGACCAGTGCGACACCAATCAGTGCGGCAATTCCCAAAGCTTTTACGGCTGCCTTGGTCCCTTTACGCTTATATATCAGCATGGTGACCGCAGTAATGATAATTCCAAGCCCGGTAAGGATACCGGGAACGTAACCGGCCAGGAACAGCGCGGTAATGGATACACCACCACTAGCCAAAGAGTAAACAATCAGGATGTTACTGGGAGGAATGGATAAACCTGTGGTTGCCGACGTAATATTCACTGCCGCGCTGAAGTTGTCGGCATAACCCTCTTTCTTCATCTCAGGCCCCATAATACTACCGATGGCCGATGCTGATGCGGCTGCCGAACCGGAAATGGCTCCAAAAAGCATATTCGCCAGCACATTTACAATTGCCACTCCCCCGGGAATCCCGCCAACAAGCACACGGGCAAAGTCGATCAGGCGGATGGCAATTCCCCCGCTATTCATGATGTTTCCCGCCAAAATAAAGAACGGAATAGCCAGTAAGGCAAAACTATCCAGACCCGTGGCCATACGCTGCGAGAATGTTGTCAGGGCCGGGATCACATCAATACTGACCAACATGGTCAAAATTCCGGAAATCCCAATACTGAATGCAATGGGCACGCCGATGACCAGCAAAACAATAAAACTGAAAATGAGCACAAATATTTCAAGAAATTCCATAAGCTTATTTTTTCCGGTTTTCTTTAACCATGTTGTACATATTATCCACATCGAAATAAGCGATCAAAACACCGCTCAACGGCAATACCAGGTAAACAATTCCCAAAGGCATCCCCAAAGCAGCCGACTTAACCGACAGGTAAAACCGGGTATAAACCAGCCATGAACCACCAATAATCATCACCGTAATGGCAAACACAACAATAATGGCACTAATGATCATTTCGAGCTTAAATTTTCGTTGGGGCGAACTCTTTTGAATAAGCAGGTCAATGGCGAGGTGTTCGCGCTTGCCGGCAACATAAGCCGCGCCAAGTAAGCCCACCCAGATCAGTAAAAAACCTGCTAATTCATCGGTAAAACTGCTGGGTGAATTCATGATATACCGGCTAATAACCTGCCAGAGCACATCAACAACCAGGATACTCATCAAAAAGACCAGGATCCATTCCAGCGATTTGTCTATAAAATTTCGTACAGTCATGTTAATTTGATTTTATTCAACGGCTTGTATTCGTTTGATGTAGGAATAGATGACTGGTTTGTCCTTGTAACTTTCCAGCAAGGGTTGCACCTTTTCAATGAATGGGGCTTTGTCAGGATAGTTAATTTGAACACCTGCTTTTTGGACTTCTTCCAGCGATTCTATTTCGGATTCGGCCCAAAGTTTACGTTGCAACACAGCCGACTCATCCGCCGCCTGCTGAATCCACTCCCTCTCCTGCTCGCTCAATTTATCCCAAATAATTTGGCTGAACACCAACACATCGGGAATGGTAGTATGCTCATCAAGCGAGTAGAACTTACAAACTTCGTAATGCCGCGAAGTATAAAGGCTGGGCGGATTGTTTTCGGCGCCGTCAACCACACCACTTTGCAAGGCGGTGTACAATTCGCCCCACGAAATTGGAGTTGGCGAACCACCCAATGCTTTGGTCATTTCAACGGCTGTTATACTTCGCATCACCCGGATTTTCAATCCTGCTAAATCATCTGGATGGGTGATCGGTTTCGATTTGGTGTAGAAGCTGCGCGAACCGGCATCGTAGTATGTCAACCCACGAATCCATTTATTCTCGGTACTCAACAGGAGATCCTGCCCAATTTCACCATCCATAATCTTAAAAGCGTGTTCTTTTGACTTGAAGATGTAAGGCAGTCCAAAAACCTTGTAGTCGTCGGTAAAACTTTCCATTACGGCGGCCGACACTTTGGTAATCGCCAGGCTGCCGATTTGAAGCAATTCGACACATTGTTGCTCCGACCCCAACTGCTCGGCAGGATAAATATCGATGATCAACTTTCCTTCAGAAAGCTCAGCAGTACGTTCGGCCATAAATTCCATTGCGTGATGTACCGGATGGTCAACAGGTAATCCATGTGCCAGCTTCAGTTCTCTTTTGTCCTTTAGTGGACCAACGCAAGAGAACGTAGTCAGCAAAAGAATCCCACATAAAAATTTCACAAGTTTGCTATTATAAACCATATAATTGTCGTTGGTTATTTTTTGTATTTCTCAATGATGCCCAAGGCTTCTTGACATTTTTTTGTAATATAATCAAAATTACCTTGCTCCAAAATTTCTTTCGGGAACAATTGTGACCCCATGCCCACACAGTGAACTCCGGCTTTAAACCACTGGCTTAAGTTTTCCTCGTCGGGCGAAACACCGCCTGTTGGCATAATGCTCGCATAGGGCATTGGGCCCATCACTCCTTTTACGAAATCGGGGCCGCCAACCGATGAACCCGGGAAAATCTTGACCACTTCACAACCCAACTCGTGTGCGCGGCCAATTTCTGTCACTGAACCACAACCAGGGCTCCAAGCAATCTTGCGTTTGTTACAAACCTTAGCCATTCCTTCATCAATTAACGGCGAGACAATGAAGTTTGCACCAATAGAAATGTATAAAGCGGTGGTTGCCTCATCAACAATGGATCCCACGCCCATAATCATTTCCGGACACTCCTTAGCCGTCCATTTGGTCAGCTCGCCAAAAACCTCAGCAGCAAAATCGCCGCGGTTGGTGAATTCAAATACACGGACACCTCCTTCATAACATGCCTTTACTACTTGTTTGCATAATTCAACATCTGCATGATAAAAAACCGGAACCAGTCCGGTATTTTTCATTGTTTGTGCTACTTCTATTCTTGTAAATCGGGCCATAATTTCATTTCAAATTCCAAGTTTCAATTTATCGGGCTACACGGCCGGATGCATCTCCGCCCATCAGTTTTTTCACTTCATCAACCGTTACCTGGTTGTAGTCACCATAAATGGTGTGCTTCAAACACGAAGCAGCCACGGCAAACTCCAGGGCGTTCTGATCATTGTCAGGATAGGTCAGCAGGCCATAGATTAGTCCACCCATAAACGAATCACCACCGCCTACACGGTCAACAATGTGCGTAATCTGATACTGACGAGATTCATACAACCGTTTACCATCCCAAAGTACGCCGGCCCAGCTGTTGTGGTTGGCATTCACCGACCCGCGCAAGGTAGTAATTACCTTTTTACACCTGGGAAAACGGGCCATGATTTGTTTTGAAACGGATTCGTAAGCCGCACCTTCCACATGTCCACCGGTGACATCAACGCCTTCAGGATGAATATCCAAAACCATGGCGGCATCTTCTTCATTTCCTAAAACAACATCCGTTCCGGCAACCAAATCCGGCATCACCTCACCTGCAGTTTTACCATACTTCCACAGGTTCTTACGGTAGTTCAGATCGCAGGAAACGGTAACTCCTTTTTCATTGGCTTTTTTGATGGCTTCCAAACACACCTCGGCAGCTCCCTGCGAGATGGCTGGTGTAATTCCGGTCCAGTGAAACCATCCGGCTCCTTCAAATACCTCGTCCCAATCAATCATACCAGGTTTAATTTCAGCGATGGCCGAGTGTGCCCGGTCGTAAACGACTTTACTACCACGGCTCACAGCACCTGTTTCAAGAAAATAAATCCCGACACGGTCGCCGCCAGTTATAATCTTGTCGACGCCTACTCCATAGCTTTTCAAATCCATTTTGCAAGCTCGGGCAATGTCATTCTCCGGTAGTCGGGTCACAAAGTCCACCGGAATTCCGTAGTTGGCCAAAGAGACGGCCACGTTAGCCTCTCCTCCACCGAAAGTTGCTGTTAAACTATTTGATTGGTTAAATCTCAAGTATCCTGGTGTTGCCAGGCGCAACATAATCTCTCCAAACGTTACAACTTTTTTATTCATGTTCTAATTCTGTTTTTAGTTTCAGTGCAATCGATTGCAAAAATAGAAATCTTTACAATAAGAATCAATTCAAATAACATCGATCGGAACTAATTTTGAACCTCATGCTCTAAAACTTAAAATAATTTTTGGCGTTGTTGTAGCAAATGTTTTCCACCATCTCTCCGAGCAACTTCATGTCATTTGGTATTTCGCCATTTTCCACATCGTTGCCCAATAAGTTGCATAAGGCGCGACGGAAATATTCGTGGCGAGTATACGACAAGAAGCTACGCGAATCCGTTAACATGCCAACAAAGCGGCTCAGCAGGCCCAAGTTCGACAAAGCGTTCATTTGCTTCTCCATGCCATCCTTTTGATCGAGAAACCACCAACCGGAGCCATATTGCATTTTTCCGGGCACCGAGCCATCCTGAAAATTACCAATCATGGTCGCGTATAATTCATTATCGCGCGGATTCAGATTGTACAAAATGGTTTTCGACAATCTGTTTTCCATATCCAAACGGTTGAGTAATTTGGCCAGTGGTGCGGCAACGGGCACATCGCCAATTGAATCGAAGCCGGTATCGGGTCCCAGTTTCTTGAAAAGCCGGGTATTATTATTACGCTGTGCCCCAATGTGGAACTGTTGTGTCCAGCCCCGCGAGTGATCCATGATACCAAATTCATATAACATGCAGGATTTGAATTTTATGATTTCCTCATTGCTCAGTGCTTTCTGCAAGCGGATCTTATCAAAAATGGCATTGATCTCCTCCTCCGTATAATCTTCGGCAAAAGCTGTATCCAAACCGTGGTCAGACAGCCGACAACCATTATCGTGAAAAAACTGGTGACGCTTATCTAAAGCTACCATAAAGGCATCGAAACTATCAATTTCCACATTAGCTACTTCACCTAACTGGTAGACATAATCATTAAAAGTCTCTGTATTTTCAACCATCATGGCTTTGTCGGGGCGCCAGGCCGGCAACACGGCCACTTCAAATCCATCTTTTTTAATGGACTGATGGTACTCCAACGAATCAACCGGATCGTCTGTGGTGCAAATCGTATCGACATTGGCCATGCGAATAATATCGCGGCATGAATAATTGCCTGATGTTAGCTTTTCGTTACATGCATCCCAAATTTCCTTTGCGGTTTCCGGGCTTAAAACCTTATCGATTCCGAAGAATTTTTTCAACTCCAGGTGAGTCCAGTGATAAAGCGGATTACGCAAAGTATGGGGCACAGTTTCGGCCCACTTTTCGAACTTTTCCCAATCACTGGCGTCGCCCGTACAATAGCGCTCGTCTACCCCATTGGTACGCATGGCACGCCATTTATAATGGTCGCCGTACAACCAAATTTGTGTGATATTTTCAAACGACTTGTTTTCAGCGATTTCTTTCGGTGAAATATGACAGTGATAGTCAAATATTGGCATTTTGGCCGCGTGTTCGTGGTATAGTTTCTGAGCTGTTTCTGTATGTAACAGAAAATTCTCATCCATAAATTTCTTCATCAGTCTCCGTATTTTTCTCTTAAAAATTAAACTCTTATAAATTAAATAAGCGTTTCAAGTGTCTTTCATAAATATTCTCTTCAACGCAGGAGCCCACTACATCGGCATTTTTTTCAAGCAGTGAATAATACCGCTCGCCCATTTCGGCAGCAACTTTGTATCCCACATGAATCAACTGTCTAAAATTCAGATTATAATCCGGATGTCCCGGGATGTGGCGCAAGGTGTTGGCAAACTTTTCGCCCGACCAGCCATTCACTTCCTCTGCGGATGGCAAGAGGGTATCGTCAATATCAATCACGTCGGCGTAAGGCCCGCACAATTCGTCTTTTCGGCTCAGGGCGCTGGCATAAACTTCCTTGGCAGCCTCTAGCGCTTCGCCGCCGGCCAGAGCCAAACCAATCACTTCCTCAAGCCAGGTTGTTCCGGCTGTTTTTACATGAAGCCCCTTGTCGTGTTTCTTGATGATCTCGGCCATAATTGGGTAAATCGAGAACTTGTCGCTTCCCGAGTGCACACTCAGTTTCAAATCGGCCGGCAAACCAAATTCCTTTATCGCGTGTGCGATGACTAACACATCTTCTTCAAACTCTTTGGCAAACTGCCCCAAATCACCTACGTAGTCCACACCTTTATTAAAACGTCCCGTGAACTTTGGTGCAATGGTTTGCGCAGGCACACCCCTATCGGCCAACATTTTCAGAATAAAAAACAAATCAACTGGTGTTTGCGGAGTGTCCACTTCATCCATCGACACTTCGGTAATAAAATTACCTTTCCCTTTTTTCTCAACCAAGTACTGATAAATGCTGGCTGCCTGCTCTGTTGCAGCCAGAAACTTAACGGCGATTTCAATCAGCAACTCATCATCTACCTGAATTGGCTCAGAAATTCCCGGAATTTGAAGGGCGCCTTTGTATTTTTCACAAGAAGACAAAAAGGCTTCAATAGCCTCTTTCGAACTCTCATTACCGATAAAAGCCGCAACATCCAACGTGAAAAAATCGGATGCCTCCACAAAAGGAGCTACCGTTGTAAGATTGATGTGATCGGCATCAACAAAATAGCGGTCATTCCAACCCAACGCTTTTACAGCTGCATCAGCTTCTGTTCGAACATCATTTGGCGTTGTCTTTACAATCCCATGCTCCCGGTTCGACTTGTTCCAAACCGGACTCACATCAACACCTGACTTGTTCGCCTTAATAATAGCTCTCAACTGGGCTTCTCCTTGGTGTGAAAAACGGTCACCCACACCAAAACTATATTTGCTTAATTCCATGTTAGATATTTATTTGTTTTATTAATACAATCCAAATTAACGAAGGACACGGCCACTTCCGTGTTCGCACACGAAAGTAGAACATTTCTTTTGCAAATCCATAGAAAAAATCAAAAATCGATCGAAAAATGTTATAAAATAGTTTTTCCCGTGTTCGCACACGAGTCTAAAAAAAATTCCATAGCTTTGTTGGTCTAAGATTTTTTAAACTAAAAGAAAAAAGCTATCAAACCGATAAGAAGAATACGAATTAAGGACATTGCAGAGAAAGCAAATGTCTCGATTGGCACGGTTGATCGGGTGATTCATAAGCGAGGCGAGGTTTCACCTGCCACACGCGAAAAGATCATGCAAATTATTGAAGAGCTCGATTACCAGCCCAATATTCTGGCCAGCACGCTAGCTTCCAAGAAAGTTTATTCGCTGGGAGTTCTGATTCCTGAGCCTCAAACGGAAGAAGCATACTGGAGCAAGCCGCTGATTGGAATCAGACAGGCTTTTAACGAGATTCAGCAATACGGTATAGAAATTAAAATCTACCAGTTTAAGCAAACCGATCCCTTTTTTTTCAAGGAGAAAGCCCACGAACTTTTACAGGAGCAGCACGATGGTGTCGTTTTAGCACCGTTCTTCTCGCGCGAATCCAAGGCGTTTATTAAAAGCCTGGAAGAGCGCGAAATTCCGTTTGTGTTTATTGACTCAAACATTCAGGATAGCAGCAAGATCAGCTACATTGGCCAGAATTCGTTTCAAAGTGGCATGCTGGCGGCCAAATTGCTTGACTTTTCGGTGCCTGTTGACGCTTCAGTTTTAATCATTCATTTTGCCAAGGAAATGGACAACCAGAACCACTTGGTACAAAGAGAACTAGGCTTTTACGATTATTTCAAAAGAAAAGAAAAACCTTCAAAACGGCATATCACGACCATCGAGATCAATGACCCGGCCAGTGATGATTATTTTGCTCCGATTGAAGCCGGGATCAAAAAAGCTGGCGATGTGAAAGGAATTTTCGTGACCAATTCCCAGGTTTACAAAGTGGCCGAATACCTGGAAAAGAACGACTTGCATGACATCAGGCTGATTGGACACGACCTGATTCCAACCAACAGGGAGTATGTACGTAAAAATATAGTGGACTTCCTGATTTGTCAGCGTCCTGAAGAACAGGGCCATCAATCGATTATCACCTTGTTTCAACATCTCATTCTGAAGAAGACAGTAGCTTCAGAAAATTATACTTCAATTGATATTGTAACCAAAGAGAACCTGGATTTTTACCAGGAGTTTAATTCAAATAATTATGGAACCAATTAGTTTTAAAGATTTAAGCGGCAAAGTATGTGTCATTACCGGAGGAGCCGGCGTTATAGGACTTGAAATGGTGAAAGCCATGGCTTCAGTGGGTGTTAAAATTGCTATTGCCGATATTCAAAAAGATAGGGCTGAGCAAGTTGCCGCAGAAATAGCCGCCGAATTCAACGCTCAGGTTATCGGGGTTGAAGGCAATGTTCTGGATAGGGAATCGCTTGAAAAAGCCAATGAAGAGATTAAGGAAAAACTTGGCCCGGTTGAAATCCTGATCAACGGCGCTGGAGGAAACCATCCGTCAGCCACGACTAAAGTCGAACAAATACTAGAGGAAAATCTTGACAATTTGGAAGACACGTTTTATGGACTTGAAATGGACGGTTTCGACAAGGTTTTTGCCTTGAATTTCAAAGGTACGCTGCTGCCGTCGATGGTGTTCACCAAGGACATGCTGAAAAACAAAAAAGGGGTAATTTTGAATATTTCATCGATGAACTCTTACAAACCCCTGACAAAAATTCCAGCTTATTCGGCAGCCAAAGCATCGGTCAATAATTTCACTGAATGGCTTTCAGTACATCTTGCTAAAATGGGCATTCGCGTAAACGCCATTGCCCCCGGCTTTTTCATCACCAATCAAAACCGCTTTTTGGTAACCGATGAAAAAACAGGCAACTTCTCCCCTCGCGGACAAAAAATCGTAGACAATACACCTATGGGGAAATTTGGCGAACCTGAAGACTTGCAAGGAGCTACCTTGTTCCTGATCTCAGACATCTCCAGCTTCATCACTGGAATCGTGCTTCCTGTTGATGGCGGCTACAGCGCCTTTGGAGGGGTGTAATTTGGGCACTAGTCCATGGTCATTAATTATGAGTCATTTCTGATCAGCTAATGACTGATTATCCGGTCATCTAATATCCAGTAATCTAATTATCTAAAATATGAGTTTCGAATTAAAGAAAGATTGTAACTATTCCTTGTTGGTACCAACAAGTATGGGGGTACGTATTACCCCGATAAACGGGCAACCCGTGCATAGCAGCGACACGTTTAAAATGCAGGCAACAAGTGCTGAAACCAATGTAGCCAGCATTTCTTCGTACCTCGGACTTCCGGTGAAAGTGTTGACCACTTTTGTAAAAGGAAGTCCCATTGCACAATTTATCAAGAGCAACCTGAAAAGCCGCCACATGGACTATGAAGGCCCTGAAGTGGCCCAGGACGATCCTTGGGGATATCGCCACCAGTTTAACATTGCCGACAGCGGTTATGGCTCGCGTGGGCCCCGTGTACACAACGACCGGGCTGGCGAAGTTGGCCGCACGTTGAATGTCAAAGATTTTGATCTGGAGCGTATTTTCGGAGAAGAAGGCGTACAGATCGTACACCTTTCAGGATTGATTGCTGCTCTCTCTCCTGAAACCAGTACATTTTGTCTCGAAATAGCCCGGGCGGCGAAGAAGCACGGCACGCGCATTTCATTCGATTTGAATTACCGGGCTTCATTCTGGAAAGGCCGTGATCAAGAATTGCGTGACAACTTTACGGAGATTGCTTCCGTATCAGATATACTGATTGGTAACGAGGAAGATTTCCAGCTTTGCTTGGGAATCAAAGGCCCTGAGGCAGGAGGTAAAGGCATTGAAGCGGAGATCGACGGTTTTAAAGGCATGATTGGTCGCGTCAAAGAAGCCTTCCCCAACGCCTCTGTATTTGCCACCACCTTGCGTGAGGTTGTCAGCGTGAATGAGCATTTATGGGGCGCCATAATGCTGGAAGGCGAAAACAACTGGCAAGTCATTCAACCAAGAACAATTAACGTTCTCGACCGCATTGGCGGGGGCGATGGCTTTGTTGGCGGTTTGCTTTACGGAATCCTGAAAGGCTGGGATGCTGAAAAATGGCCACAATTTGGTTGGGCAACCGGCGCAATGGCAACAACCTTCCTGACTGACTACGCCCAACCAGCCGACGAAGACATGGTTTGGAGCATTTGGGAAGGCAACGCGAGGGTAAAACGATAAATGAGTTGCGAGTTTCGGGTTGCGAGTTATTGGGAACTCGCAACTTGTAGCTCGCAATCCGAAATCTTAAACTGTATTATCATGCTTTATTATGAAATAGGATCACCAGATCACGAGTTAACGGGCGAGGACCTTAAAAAGGGGTTATATGCCGCGTTTGATCAGCTGAAAGGTATCAACAAGGTGTTGGCCATTCCGCCGGATTATACACGACTGCCCAGCCGCTCCGGCGAGCTAACCGAATTCACGTGGCAGTACTATGGCGATAAACTGACGGATGTGCTGCCTGCCCTGGGCACCCACACACCAATGACCGACGAGCAGATTGCCCACATGTTTGGAAGCTTGCCCAAATCGCTGATCCGCGAGCACGACTGGCGAAATGATGTGGTCAATGTGGGCGAGGTGCCTGCTGAGTTTGTCAAAGAAGTATCGGAAGGAGCGGTTGACTTTCCCTGGCCGGCGCAAGTCAACAAATTACTGCTATCAGGCAATTTTGACCTGATTTTGTCCATTGGGCAGGTTGTTCCACACGAAGTGGTAGGTATGGCCAATTATAACAAAAACGTATTTGTGGGGACAGGCGGCGTAGAAGGGATCAATAAAAGTCATTTTATTGGAGCAGCTTACGGAATGGAGCGAATGATGGGTCATGCCGATACCCCGGTACGTAAGATTT
The DNA here is from genome assembly GCF_963974515.1 of uncultured Sunxiuqinia sp. Classification (GTDB taxonomy): domain Bacteria; phylum Bacteroidota; class Bacteroidia; order Bacteroidales; family Prolixibacteraceae; genus Sunxiuqinia. The sequence goes on from NZ_CAXBDD010000004.1 coordinate 27,122, forward strand.
TCAACTACGCGTCGGATAATTTCACCAACCACATGCCCATTCTGTATGTACAAACCGTGGTTGGACTCGATAAAACTGATGGCAAAGTAAAAGCCCGCGGACTGTTTATCGGCGACGATTATGAAGTTTTCGATAAAGCGGCCAAACTTTCGCTCCAGGTCAATTTTGAAATGCTTGACAAACCGCTGAAAAAGGTGGTGGTTTGGCTCGACCCAACGGAATTTAAATCAACCTGGCTGGGAAATAAATCGGTTTACCGCACCCGCATGGCTATTGACGATGGAGGTGAACTTATCGTGTTGGCACCTGCCCTAAAAGAATTTGGCGAAGATAAAGAGATCGACCGCCTAATTCGGAAATACGGTTACTTTGGAACGCCAGCCACACTAAAAGCCTGCGATGAAAACGAAGAATTGCGCCATAATTTAAGCGCGGCTGCTCACTTGATCCATGGGTCTTCTGAGGGTCGGTTCAGTATTACCTACTGCCCAGGCAAAAAGCCTGAAAATCTGACCAAAGAAGAAATCGAAGGCGTTGGATTTCACTATGCAGATATCGACGAAATCACAGCACGATACAATCCGGCGAAATTGAAAGACGGGTACAATATCCTACCCAATGGGGAGGAAATTTTTTACATCTCGAACCCAGCCATTGGCTTGTGGGCTTTTAAAGACCGGTTTAAGTATTGAAGGCCATCCCGACGTCTCCAAAGGAGAGCAGTCAGAGAGCAATAAGCATATGGCTCTGAGATGAGAAGCCTTATAAAGAAGAGCTGTTCTACCCCTATCCTTTGAATAGAAGTCAGTGTGGGTAAGGCTCGTGAAATTTGGAACTTGAAATTTGGAATTTTCAATGGAACTTACAGAAGTTAATTGGGGCATCATTGGTTGTGGAGATGTAACCGAAGTGAAGAGCGGGCCGGCTTTTCAAAAAACAGAACACTCCAGACTCGTGGCAGTCATGCGCAGGAACAAGGAAAAGGCGGCTGACTATGCCCGGCGACATGGCGTACCCAGATGTTATCATATCGCTGACGACCTGATCAACGACCCGGAGATCAACGCCATTTACATCGCTACTCCACCCGATACGCATGCTGGATATGCCATTCAGGCGATGCGTGCCGGAAAACCAGTTTATGTAGAAAAACCCATGGCACTAGACTACGCCGAATGCCGTGAAATGATTAAAGTGTCGAAAGAAACCAAAATGCCACTTTTTGTGGCCTACTACCGGCGTACTTTGCCAGCCTTTCTGAAAATGAAAGAACTCATTGACAACGGAATCATCGGTCAGCCGCTCAGTGTCGCGGTTACCCTCATCAAGAGCGCAACAGAGCAGGGGAAAGCTCCGGAAGCACATAATTGGAGGGTCAACCCGGAAGTGGCCGGCGGCGGACACTTTTTTGACCTGGCCTCACATCAATTTGATTTTCTCGACTTTCTTTTTGGCCCGGTTACCGAAGTTCATGGCATTGCGGTTAACCAAGCAGGCTTATACGAAGCTGAAGATACCGTAACCGGTGCATTTGCATTCGAAAACGGCGTGACGGGAACGGGCCATTGGTGTTTTGTTGCCGACGAATCCGCAACGAAAGACGATCTGGAAATCATTGGCACCAAAGGAAAAATAAACCTTCCGAGTTTCAGTCATGACGACTTGCTTTTAACGACTGATAAAGGAACCATCAGTTTCGGTTTTCAAAATCCTGAAAATATTTCGCATCACCTTATCAAACAAGTTGTTCAGGCTTTGCGCGGCGAAGGAGAATGTGTGAGCACCGGAGAAACAGCAGCACGCACCAATGCAGTACTCGATGAAATGGTGAAGAATTATTATAAAAACAAACCGTCTGAAAACACAAGAGAAAAAGGCAGTTGCCGATTCTAACAAAAACAAAGCGCTAAAATTCAACGAAGATTGATTTTTTTAACAAGTTAAAACTAAGGCAAAATCAAACCAATGAAGTTTATAATTGACGATAAAATACCATACATCAGGGGAGCTTTCGAACCATTCGGTGACGTGGTTTATCTTCCGGGAGCGAAAACCACTCCGGAAGTGGTGAAAGACGCCGATGCCATTGTAACCCGCACCCGTACCATTTGTAACGAACAACTGCTGAAAGGTTCTTCGGTTAAATTCATCGCCACGGCCACCATTGGATACGATCATATAGACACAGAATATTGCAAACAGGCCGGAATTGAATGGACCAACGCCCCAGGCTGCAATAGCAAGTCAGTAGAGCAATACGTCCTTTCTGCACTATTTGTCCTGGCTAAAAAAAAAGGTTTTGAGTTGGAAGGAAAAACCATCGGTATTGTTGGCGTTGGACAGGTTGGTTCCAAAGTAGCACGCGTTTGTGAATTACTGGGCATGGAGGTTTTGCTGAACGACCCGCCTCGCGAACGAAAAGAAGGGCCAGAGCAGTTTGTCAGCTTTCAGCAGATTATTTCCAAGTCCGACATCATTTCGTTTCATGTACCTTTGACCATGCATGGCGAAGATGCAACTTTCCACATGGCCGACACCCTATTTTTCAACGCACTGGAGCGCCAACCAATCATTCTAAACAGTTGTCGTGGCGAAGTAGTCGACACGTTTGCCGCGGAAACGGCCATTCAACGTGGACAAATTTCGGGTTCAGTTTTAGATTGCTGGGAACGCGAACCAAATATTGACCAGAACTTGCTTCAGCTGGTTGATATAGCAACACCACATATTGCTGGCTATTCGAAAGACGGAAAAGCTAACGGAACCACCATGAGCGTGCAAGCCATAAGCCGGTTTTTCAAGCTTGGAATTGACGATTGGCAACCGCAAGGGGTTGACTTGCCTGAGCAAACAATTCTTCAGTTGGACAGTTTGAATCGCGCAGAAGAAGAGATCCTTCGCGAAGCGGTTTTGTTCACTTACGATATTCGTGAAGACGACAAACGCCTGCGGGAAAATCCAGATGATTTTGAGACATTAAGGGGTGATTATCCCGTTCGAAGAGAATTCCCGGTTTTCACAATTCAACATAAACATACATCAAAAGAGACGTTAGAGAAATTGAAACAAATAGGATTTAAAATAGCATAATCACTCATCGTCATTGCTAGTCATTGATGGCCATTCATTGTTGGTGTGCCCGATGATTAATTGACTATTGAATGGCAACAAATGACAAAGAACCACAACAAATAACAACTATTTAAAGGAATAAAAAATGAAAAAATTAGCAGACATCGGTTTAATAGGATTGGCCGTGATGGGCGAGAACCTGGTTTTAAACATGGAAAGCAAAGGCTACACGGTAGCCGTATTCAACCGTACCGTTGATAAAGTAGACAAATTCGTTAATGGACGTGGTGCAGGTAAAAATTTCATCGGGGCGCATTCAATCGAAGAACTTTGTGCTTCGCTGGAAAAACCACGCAAAGTAATGATGCTGGTCAAAGCCGGTAAACCCGTCGATGATTTTATCGAATTGATCATCCCTCACCTGGAAGAAGGTGATATCATTATCGATGGCGGAAACTCGCATTTTCCCGACACCATTCGCCGGACCAAATACGTGGAAAGCAAAGGTCTGCTTTACATTGGAACTGGTGTTTCGGGCGGTGAGGAAGGCGCGTTAAAAGGCCCCTCCATGATGCCAGGTGGATCGCCTGCAGCATGGCCGGCGGTCAAAGAAATTTTCCAGGCCGTTGCCGCCAAAGTAGAAGATGGTGAGCCTTGCTGCGACTGGGTTGGTGAAGATGGCGCCGGACATTTCGTAAAAATGGTTCACAACGGAATTGAGTATGGCGACATGCAAATCATTTGCGAAGCCTACCAGTTAATGAAAGAAATGCTGGGCATGAGTGCCGATGAAATGCACGAAGTTTTTAAAGCATGGAACGACGATGTACTGGACTCCTACCTGATTGAGATTACCCGCGATATTCTTGGATTTAAAGATGAAGATGGCGAACCGTTGGTTGAAAAGATTCTGGACACCGCCGGGCAAAAAGGTACCGGAAAATGGACAGGCGTCTCGGCTCTCGACCTCGGAATTCCATTGACCCTGATTGGCGAATCAGTTTTTGCCCGTTGCCTTTCGGCTCAAAAAGACCTGCGCGTAGAAGCTTCAAACGTAATTAACGGACCAGTTGCCAAGTTTGAAGGCGACAAAGCCCAAATGATTGACGACTTGAAAAACGCTTTATTCGGAGCTAAAATTATTTCGTATGCCCAAGGTTATAACCTGATGATGGAAGCCGCCAAAGAATATGGCTGGAACCTGAACTACGGAGGTATCGCCCTAATGTGGCGCGGCGGTTGTATTATCCGCTCGGTTTTCCTGGCTGATATCAAAACTGCATTCGACAACAATCCGAACCTGGCAAACTTACTACTTGATCCTTATTTCAAAGAAAAAGTAGAGGCTGCCCAGGTGGGATGGCGACGTGTTTGCGCTACAGCCCTTTCAAATGGAATCCCTGTACCTGCGCTCACATCAGCCCTGTGCTATTTCGATGGCTTCCGCAGCGAGCGTTTGCCAGCCAACCTGTTGCAGGCTCAACGCGACTATTTTGGCGCACACACCTACGAACGCACGGACAAACCGCGCGGCCAGTTCTTCCACACCAACTGGACCGGACGCGGAGGCGACACCGCTTCGTCAACTTACGAAGTATAAAAGCTTTCCGATAGCGGAAGAGCAACGAAAAATAGCCAGCCTCTGAATTCGAGGAGCTGGCTCTTTTTTTTGTGGTGAGGTTTCAACATAAAGAGGAGCCCTCACCGCACATTTTTTATGTTGCAGTCCGTTATTAAGCGAACAACTTGAGTAGCCCACGATATAAATCGAGTCAACCGCTTAATTCATACAAATTATTGCTTGTTTTTAAACCAAAAGCTCCGGTTCTTTGTAAAAATATCGTAGTTTTGCGCAATTTTTCAATCCAAAAGCTGATAGATTATGGCCAAGTACTCAAACGAAGTTTCCAGAACCTTTAGTGAATATCTGCTGATTCCCGGACTAACCGATAAAACATGCCTGCCCGAAAACGTCTCATTAAAAGCGCCTTTGGTAAGTTTCAAAAAAGGTGAAAAACCAAGCATGGAGCTGAATGTTCCCTTTGTTTCGGCCATCATGCAATCTGTGTCCGACGACAATATGGCCATTGCCTTGGCGCGCAACGGCGGGCTTTCCTTTATTTTTGGTTCGCAACCCATCGACACACAAGCCGAAATGGTGCGCAAAGTGAAAAAATTTAAGGCCGGATTCGTTGTCAGCGATTCGAACCTGACCCCGAAACATACGCTGGCTGATGTGATTAAACTGATCGAAGAAACAGGCCACTCCACTTTGGGAATTACGGAAGACGGCTCGCCCAACGGCAAATTGCTGGGCATTGTCACCGGACGCGACTTCAGAACGACACGCGATCCGCTGGATAAAAAGGTAAACGATTTTATGACTCCCTTCGACAAGTTGATTACAGGCCAGCTTGGGATGACATTGAACGAAGCCAACGATGTGATTTGGGACCATAAACTGAACAGCCTGCCAATTATTGATCAGAATCAAAACCTGCAATATTTTGTCTTTCGGAAGGACTACGAAAGCCACAAAGAATACCCGAACGAACTATCAGATACGAACAAGAAACTGATGGTTGGGGCCGGAATCAACAGCCGCGACTACAAAGAACGTGTCCCCGCCCTGGTGGCGGCAGGAGCCGATCTGCTTTGCGTAGACTCATCTGACGGCTTTTCGGCCTGGCAACGGGAAACCATTGAATACGTCAAAAAAGAATACCAGGGTGAAATAAAAATTGGTGCTGGAAACGTGGTTGACAAAGATGGATTTTTATACCTGGCCGAAGCAGGGGCCGATTTTATTAAAGTGGGAATTGGCGGCGGATCGATTTGCATAACCCGCGAACAAAAAGGTATTGGCCGCGGACAGGCAACCTCCATTATTGAAGTGGCCCAAGCCCGCGACGAATACTTTGAAAAAACAGGAACTTACATCCCCATCTGCTCCGATGGTGGCATTGTGCAGGACTACCACATGGTGCTGGCGCTGGCCATGGGAGCCGACTTTTTGATGATGGGCCGCTACTTTGCCCGCTTTGACGAAAGTCCGACCCGTAAATTGATGGTCAACAACCGCTATGTGAAAGAGTACTGGGGAGAAGGATCGAACCGGGCACGCAATTGGCAACGTTACGACATGGGCGGAAGCTCCGGCCTTAAATTCGAAGAAGGCGTAGATAGCTACGTTCCCTACGCCGGAAAGCTGAAAGACAACCTCGACATTACTCTGGGAAAAATGAAATCAACCATGTGCAGCTGTGGTGCTATTTCCATTCAGCAACTAAAAGACGAAGCCAAAATCACGCTGGTGTCAGCAACCAGCATTGTCGAAGGCGGTGCACACGACGTGATTCTGAAAGATGCCAACATGTAAGCATAACCTATACAAGCTACAAAATCCCGGGCCACCACAATCGTCCGGGATTTTTTTGTCTTAAACTGACTTGATAAAGCGTGAACAATAAGAGGGTCAATCCGTTGAAAGTTTAGCTAAATTTAGACTATTTGACTGCTGCAACTATGACTAAACCAGAATCTAACCCAACCGTCAAATTCAAAATTATTTTTGCCGGCCTGATCATTTTCTTTGGAATCCTTTTTTTTATCGATCTGAAACCTGGCTCGCCGGAAGTAACCTACACCGCGGCCATTGCGGTGCTTATTGCCTTGTGGTGGGTCACCGAGGCATTGCCCATTGGCGTGACCTCCCTCCTCCCCATCTTGCTTTTTCCGGCATTGGGCGTATTGGACGGGAAAACCATTTCCAACTCGTACATCAATTACATCATCTTCCTGTATATTGGTGGGTTCATCATGGCCCTGGCACTCGAGAAATGGAATCTGCACAAGCGCATTGCCCTAAAAATCCTGTCCCTCACAGGAAGCAAGCCTATCATGATTTTGTTTGGTTTTATGTTTGCAGCCGCCTTTTTATCCATGTGGATGTCGAATACGGCCACCGCCATGATGATGCTTCCAATTGCTTTTTCTGTAATTACAGCCTTGACTGAGGTGGTCGGCGAAGAGCACATCCATCGATATCGCACCGGCTTGTTGCTCAGCATTGCTTATGCCTGTTCAATCGGTGGAATCAGCACCTTGGTGGGCACGCCACCTAACCTGTCGTTTGTCCGGATCTTTGAGATTATCTTTCCAGCAGGACCCGAAATATCCTTTGGACAATGGGCCCTTTTTGCCTTGCCGCTTACTATTGCCATGTTTGTAATTACCTTGCTATTCCTGTATTTCCGGTACAAACCCAGTCCGGAAATGTCAAACCTGAAGAAGAACTTCTTCATAAAAAGATACGAGGAACTGGGGCCGGTTTCCACCAACGAAAAACGCGTGCTGGCTTTATTTTGCCTGCTTATTTTTCTTTGGTTTTTCAGAAAAGAAATTGAATTGGGGAGTTTATCAATTCCCGGGTGGAGTGCCATTTTTAAGCACCCGCAATTCATTAATGATGGCACCATCGCCATTTTTGTCGCGGTGTTGTTGTTTGTTATTCCCTCAAAACAAAAAAATGAAGGGCTGGTTACCTGGGAAATCACGAAAAAAATTCCCTGGAACATTGTTTTTCTTTTTGGAGGGGGCTTTGCGCTGGCCAACGGCTTTATCGAATCAGGCCTGTCGGCCTACATTGGCAACCAACTAGCCGAAGCAAAATCCCTGTCGAACCTTGGGTTGATCGGAGTCGTCACCGCAATGATGAGCGGGCTGACGGAGTTCACGTCCAATACAGCAACAACCGAAATGATGCTGCCGATTATTTCGGGTTTGGCCACGGAAATCCAGGTCAACCCCCTGCTATTGATGATTCCGGTTACCCTGGCAGCCTCCATGGCTTTTATGTTTCCGGTGGCAACTCCCCCAAATGCCATTATTTTCAGCACAGGCAAACTATCGATGATGGAAATGATGAAGGCAGGTTTCGTCCTGAACCTGATTGCCATTGTTTTAATTACCTTGCTGACCTTGTTTTGGGGCCCTGCAGTACTCCCCATCGACCTGACGAGTTATCCTGAATGGGCGGTTGAGGGAGCCAAAACGATGGGCCACTAACAACCCTATACTTTCTTAAAATACTCTTTCGCCGCGTTACAAATCGGGCATTTATAATCGTCAGGCAAATCTTCAAACGGTGTTCCCGGGGGAATTCCCATGCTTGGATCCCCCACTTCCGGATCATAGGTATAACCACAAATCAGGCAAACATGTGGCTCAGCATCCGGTTTAGCAGCTACGTCAGGCTTCTGCTCCTCTTCTTCTTTCTTCGCTTCAGCTTCTTCCTGATCTAAGGTGTCCCGTTCAATGTAAGTCGGAGAATTCTTCGGTGAAAACATTTTATACTTCTCACGATAGACCTTGTAAGTCAAGGGCTCCTCGTCCAAAACCACGTCGCTGTCCACTACTTCACCAATAATCAGCCAGTGCGATCCCACATCAACGGTTTGGGTAACCTTACAGTCCAGCCAGGCCACACATTCGTCCAATACGATGGGCATACCGGTTTTTGCCGTTTGCGTTTTCACATCCTGAAACTTATCCATGTCGGTGCCCGACATAAAACCAAAGTTGCCAATCAATTTGACATCCAGTTCCTGCTTCAAAATGGACACTGAAAAAGCGCCGGCTTCACGAATCATATCAGTTGTTTGATTGCTCTTGTGACACGAAATGGCAACCTGTTCCGGAGAGTTTGTTACCTGAAAAGCGGTATTGGCAATGTAGCCCGATTTTTTCCCATTCAACTCGGTGGCTACAAGATACATACCGTATGACATTTTATGAAAAGCTTTGTATTTCATTCCTCTGTAATTTTAATCAAATATTCGTATTAACAATAAAAAACACACATTACTTTAACGATTGAATTCCCATTGATTTCTTTTGAGTCCCTAAATTTGGTGATTTTTGACAGACTTTCACAAAAAATAACTCGTTAAATGAGGCAGAAAAAGCCTGGCGTCCCTGATCGGTTTTAAGTCATCCCGTTGCAATCAGTCGATAAATCAATCGAAAAAGCAGAAATCGACCCGTTTTTGAGTTTACTCATTTTTAATTCAGCCTTTTTTTCGCTTTTTTAGGAGCCTTGATTTTGAACTCCCAAAACAGAGAAATTTAAAACGAATAATAATGAGAAAAAGAATAAGTGCAATTGCCTTTTTTATTTTGATTGGCTCAGTATACAGCTGGGCTTGTACCAATTTTCTGGTCACCAAAGGTGCTTCGGTCGACGGATCAACCATGATTACTTATGCCGCCGACTCGCACAGCCTATATGGCGAGTTATACTTCCAGCCGGCTGCTGACCATCCCGAAGGAGCCACCCGCCAAATTCACGAATGGGACACCGGGAAGTTACTGGGAGTCATTCCCGAGGTGGCACACACGTACAGTGTCGTTGGAAACATGAATGAATTTCAATTGGCAATAGGTGAGACAACCTTTGGCGGACGCAAGGAGCTGGGAAGCCAATCAGGAGCTATTATGGATTATGGAAGCTTGATTTACGTCACCCTTCAACGTGCAAAAACCGCCCGGGAGGCAATCGAAGTAATGACTGACCTGGTTGAAAAACATGGCTATTACAGTTCTGGTGAGTCTTTTTCAATTGCTGATCCAAATGAAGTATGGATTTTGGAGATGATTGGCAAAGGAGAGGGAGAGAAAGGTGCTGTGTGGGTAGCTGTCCGCGTTCCTGACGGATATATCAGCGGTCATGCTAACCAAGCCAGGATTACCACTTTCCCTTTAAACGATTCGCAAAACTGCGTGTACTCAAAAGATGTCATCTCTTTTGCCCGCGAAAAAGGATGGTATGACGGCGTCAATAAAGACTTTAGCTTTTCGGATGTTTATGCACCGGTTGATTTTGGCGGCGCCCGTTTCTGCGAAGCGCGGGTTTGGGCCGGGTTTAATAAAGTAGCGGAAGGAATGGACCAATACACCAACTACGCCAAAGGTCTGGTTGAGTACGATACAACTACCAACTACGCGACCAACCGCATGCCTCTTTGGATAAAGCCCGACAAAAAGCTATCGGTTAAAGATGTGATGGAAATGATGCGCGACCACTTTGAAGGTACGGAACTGGACATGACCCAGGATCTTGGAGCAGGCCCACATGCTTTGCCTTACCGCTGGCGCGGGCTAACTTGGGAAGTCGATTCAGTTGAATACTGCAACGAACGCGCTATTTCAACCCAGCAAACCGGGTTTTCGTTCGTTTCCCAAAGCCGATCGTGGCTGCCCGACCCCATTGGCGGGATCCTTTGGTTTGGCGTTGATGATACTTACAGCACCTGCTACGCGCCCATGTATTGCGGCATAACCGAAATTCCCGAGTGCTTTGCCGTTGGCAATGGCGATTTGCTGAACTATTCTGAAACATCAGCTTTTTGGATCTTCAACACAGTGACCAACTTTGCCTACTTGCGCTACGATGACATGATCAAGCACATCCGCGAGCGTCAGGCTGAAATTGAAGGCAAATTTATTGCTTACACTCCAGCAATTGATCAGGCAGCCAAACTGCTCCTCGAAAAGCAAGGCCGGGCCAAAGCACGCGAGTTTCTGACTCAATACTCCATGAATGAAGCCAACAACATGACCGCAGACTGGAAGAAGCTATCACATTACCTCATTGTCAAGTACATGGATGGAAATGTAAAAAAAGAGAAAAACGGCCAGTTCTTGAGAAATGAATATGGTTTACCGGCATCTCCTGATTTCCCTGGATATCCGGAATGGTGGTACGAAGCGATTATAAAAAGCACCGGAGATCATTTCAAGGTAATTGACGGCGCTTCACACTAAAAATAAAACATAAATGTTTTGCAGGACCGCAAATATTGCTAATTTTGCGCCAAATTATGCAATCTCTTACACTGCAGCTGTGTAACATTGCTTTAAACTTTAGAACGATGGATTTAATTAAAGTAGCCGAAAAAGCTTTTGAGGTTGAAAACAACCTACCAAAATTTAGCGCAGGTGATACCATCACTGTACACTACAAGATTAAGGAAGGAAACAAAGAACGTATTCAGGACTTCCGCGGTGTAGTTATTCAGGTGAAAGGTGCCGGAACAAACAAGACTTTTACTGTTCGTAAAATGTCGGGAAACATTGGTGTTGAGCGTATTTTCCCAATGACTTCTCCTTTTATTGAAGGAATTGACATTAACAAGACCGGTAGTGTGCGTCGTGCACGTATTTTTTACCAGCGTCAGCGTACTGGTAAAAAAGCGAGAATCAAAGAAAAACGATTCTAAGATTAGAATTTATGATATAAAAAGGCCTTCAATTGAGGGCCTTTTTTTGGTTATTTCCCCAGGCTTCCGGTCAGCTCCCATTCCATACAGAGTATCCTTTTTTTCACAGAAATAATGAATAAAAAAAGCCACCCGGCAAGAGGCGCGTCAAGAAAACTTTCACCATGAGAAACCTCATCTACAGGTGTGGCTATTTAACCACGCAGCAGGCCAATCATGATTGGAATGAAAGCCAGTTGAAAGCTTTTTCGCTATCCATAAAATATTGAACGTCAGACATGGGATTTTCCATAGAGAACCGGGCTGCCTCAATGGTGGCATGTACAAAAAGATTACTCGGAACAACCACGGCGATCTTTTTTACCGGCAAACCCTTTAATCGCTGAAACAGTGTATTTTCATACCAACGGATGTGCTCGCCCGAAGTATAGTAGGTGCAAGCTGAAAGGTCAGTCAGCATGGCCGACGGTCGATGTTTTTCGACGATGCGCTCAATCTTTCTTCTCTCGTAATCGATGTCAAGCTCCAATAAGTTACCGCAGGATTCAGAGAACCGGATAATCAATATGGAATTATCCGGATCGAAGAAAGCGTACACATTGGGGGTATTGAAATATTCTTTTTGCACTGTCATTTCTGTCAATTTTAAGTTTTTCCACCTCTTTACAAACAAAATTCACCCAAACATCGAGCCGCACTCAAAAACACCATAAATCACTCCACCAACCTACAAATGATGCTTTTGCTGATAAAAATCACTGCTTATCATCCGATACTCAGCTTAATTTGCATAAAACAGAAACGTATGGCATTCCTCCAAAAAGAAAAATTGTTTACCCTTCGCTGGTTCAAGGAATATAGTTTCATAACCATCGGAGCATTCATCCTGGCAGTTGGATTTGTTTTTTTCATTACCCCTCACAAAATTGTTCCCGGAGGCGTTTATGGTATTGCCATTGTTGTGCACTACATGACAGAAGGCGTGTTCTCGTTCTGGCCTGACGGAATTCCAATTGGATTGTTTGGGCTGGTGCTGAACATTCCGCTAACCATTGCTGGCATAAAAATACTGGGGCCGCGTTTCGGTGTCAAAACGGTGGTTGGCTTTGTACTTTCTTCTGTTTTCATGGATCTGATTACTTACCTCCGAATTGATGGCAGCGCGCCTTTGGTTGAAGATGTGCTGCTTTCATGTGTTTTCGGTGGCGTGCTCATTGGTTTCGGACTCGGACTAATCTTTAAATCCCGCGCTACTTCTGGCGGTTCTGACATCATCGCCATGATCATTGCCAAATACACCGGACTACAGTTGGGCCAATTGCTTATTTATGTTGATTCGGTGATCGTATTACTGGGACTTGCAGCTTTTGGCGAATGGCAGATTCCACTTTATTCCTGGCTGGTCATTTACATTACCGGTCGTGCTATCGACACCACTATTGAAGGCTCAAACTACAACAAAGCGCTGCTGATAATTTCAGACAAACACGACGAAATTAAACACAAACTACTGGTTGATCTTGAACGCGGAGGCACCTATCTAAAAGGAACCGGTATGTATAGTGGCGAAGAAAAAGAAATCATCTACACCGTGGTCAGTCGCCGCGAAGTAGCCATTCTGGAACAGTACATCGGGCAAATTGACCCCAATGCTTTTATTACGGTAATGGACACCAGCGAAATACTTGGGGAAGGGTTTCAAAACCTAAAAATGAAAATTGATTCCTGATTTTCATTTAGCTTTCCGATTATTCAGTAATTTAGCATTCATTTTAGTAATTTAAGAGGCCAAAAATCATTCGAATATTACTGCCATGAAAGCTTTTTTCCTGATCATCTTCATATCGTGTTTTGCAACTTTTACCAACGCACAATCGGTCGGACTCGTTCTAAGCGGTGGCGGAGCAAAAGGCTTGGCACACATTGGTGTAATCCGGGCGCTCGAAGATAATAATATTCCAATCGATTACATTGCCGGCACATCTATGGGTGCAATTATTGGCGGATTATACGCCGCCGGGTACACGCCCGATGAAATGGAAGAGCTTTTCCTTTCCGACCAATTCCGATTCTGGGCTACAGGCAAAATACAGGAAGAATACCGTTACTATTTCAGAAAGCTGGAACATACCCCCGCCTGGCTGAATCTCGACCTTCGAAGAACAGAAGATCGCCTTCGAATAATGCTGCCAACTAACATCATTCCCGAAGAACAAATAGACTTTGCCTTTATGGAGATGTTTTCTTCAACCAATGCCGTGTGTGGAAACAACTTTGATAATTTGATGGTTCCCTTTCTATGCATTGCCACCGATGTTTACGAAAATAAGGAGGTGGAGCTTCGAAGCGGCGATTTGGGAGAAGCCATTCGCGCATCGATGACCTTCCCTCTGTATTTTAAACCGATTTCGATTGATGGCGCCTTGGTTTTTGATGGTGGTATCGTGAATAATTTCCCGGTGAAAAATACTATTGAAGCGTTTAATCCCGACATTGTTATTGGCCATAAAGTAGCCAACAATTCCGAACGCGCACACGAAGACGATGTGATGGCGCAGCTGGAAAACATGATCATGCAAAAAACAAACTATGAAGTGCCGGAGGACAGAGGAATTTTACTGGAGAGCTCCTTCTCCAATGTCAGCTTACTGGATTTCAACAAGGTTCTATTGCTTGAGCAAGCCGGGTACGAAACAGGATTGGCACAAATGGACAGCATCAAAATGTTGATCAGCCGCAGAGTAAGCCAGAAAGCAGTGGATAAGAAGAGACATGAGTTTAATATAAGAAAACCCGAACTTCTATTTCAAAACATTCAGGTTGAAGGCGTTAGCGACCCAATGCAGCGAAAATACATTATTCAAAGCGTCAAGCACAAAAATGAAATCATCGATTTGGATCAACTACGCAAGGAGTATTTCAAATTGGTGGCCGATCCACAGCTGCGCTCAGTACGTCCGGTCTCTTTTTACAACAAGGAGACGGGTTATTTTGACATTCATTTGAAGGTAAGAAAAGAAAAAGCCCTCGAGATCAAATTTGGTGGAAATGTTTCAACCAAGCCTATTAATCAAGGCTTTTTAAGCCTCGACTACCTGTTTTTTGATAACCGGGCTTATACCCTTAGCACCAATCTTTATTTTGGCCGGTTTTACAGTTCGATCAAAGCTGGCGGAAGAATTGATTTTCCAACCAACCTCCCATTCTACCTTTCGGGTTATCTGACCCTTAACCGGTGGGACTTTTTTACGAGTAGCAATGAGTTTTTCTTTGAGGACGTAAGTTCTCCTTTCATCATTCAGGATGAAAGTAATGTCAGGTTCGAGCTCGGGTTCCCGGTAAAAACGCATGGAAAAATTACTCTTGGAACCAGTTATTCTTCTTCCATCGACTCCTACTACTTTAATGAATCGATCAAGCGGGACGACAATGCTGAAGAAACCAGATTCGATGCGTTTTCAAGCAGAATCAGCATTGAACGGAATTCGCAAAATTACAAGCAGTATGCTACAGAAGGGGTTGCTTCAGAGCTTAGCTTCACCCATACGCTGGGGAATGAGAAACATCACCCCGGATCAAATTCTCCGCTTAACAGGCCTTTTACCGGCTCCCATGGTTTTTTCACATTAAAAGGAAAGTACGACAACCACTTTCCCATTACCCGCCGCTCGACCTTAGGTCTGACGCTGGAGGGCGTTTACAGCAACAAAAAGTTGCTGAACAATTATTCGGCAACCTTGCTGGAAGCCAATACCTTTTCACCAACGCCGTTTAGTCAAACCATGTTCCTGGAGAATTACCGTGCCAACAAATATGTGGCTTCGGGTTTAAAATCGATCATTGAATTGAGCAGTCAAATGCACCTGCGAATGGAAGGCTATGCATTTTTACCCGTTCAGAAAATTATCAGGGGAGAAAACTATCAAGCCATCTATCATCCGGACAATTATTCGGAGATCAGTCTGATGGGGCTCGGTGGATTGGTTTATCACACCGCACTTGGCCCCTTGAGCCTGACAGTGAATTATTTTGAAAAACCCAACACCAAGTTCTATGTTGTTTTCAGCTTTGGCTATGTACTATTCAATAAACGCGGTTATTAAAATCGAACGTTAATCAATCAGGACTTTCGTTTTTGATAAAATCGAACCCAATCAATTTCAAAATTATGTGGCAGTGCATTGCTTTCATTAATCACCAGCGAGGCCAGATTAATAAACATCGGATAATCCGGGACCCTATCGTGAGTTGTAAAAAGCTCTTTATCATTTACTTTCCAGCTAATTTTCCCTTTATCCCACTCCATGCTAAAAATATAAAGCTTGCCTACAGACAAACCCGACAAAGAGAAGCTCTCTTCATGAATCTTTGTGTTTTCAGTTTTACTTAGACCAAACTGGGTCTTCACACCACCTTCAAACAAATTGACCCGAAGCGAGTTATCTTCACCAGCCAGGTAAAATACGTCTTGAAAATTTTTATCCGGATTGTATTTGATTTTCGCTTCCAGAATTCCGTATTGCGATTCAAATAGCCCCCCAGAGGTCAAGTTGTCGGACGAATAATCCATCTCGGTTTCAACAAATCCCAAAACTGGATTCCAAACCAGCGCGTTCAGCTTTTCCTTCTTCACCTGAATCTGAAGCCGTGCTCCTTTTAGGTGGATATTTTTTCCTTCAGTAAATGCCTGCAAATCCCCTGCCGGTGAAAAATTTTTCCCAACAGTCTTCGCCGCCCAGTAATTCAGCGGTTTCCATTTTGAAAGATCCAACACACCAGCTTCGAAACGATCTTCAAACACGATTTCCCATTTCTTAAAAAAATCCAGGGCAGAGGAGTTTTTATACTTTTGATAGAGACTAATTTCCGGTTGGTTTTTCAGTTCAAGGTATCGCTTTTCCATCTCGAACTCGGGGGTTTTCTCCCACTTCTTCGGATCTTCCAGATAAGTCTTCTTTTCTTTAAATTCATCCGATTCAACCGCATCCTTCAGATCTTCAAAACTTCGCTTTTCTTCGGAGTTCTGCATTCGCAGGTAATTTTTGTAGGCGGACGATTTGGGGTATTGAAGAAAAAATCGCACGGGCTCACTTGCTTTTAGCCGTTTGTATTCGGCTTGCGTTTCTTTTGCCCTTTCATCTGATTTATTCAATCCCTCCTGAATCAATTTTTCCAACTCAAAATAACGATTCAGGTCGCTTCCTTCCTTTAAACTTTCATAACGCTGCAAATCCTTCGAGCCGGTCGTTTGATAGTATCGCTCCAACCTTTTGTCTCGCTTCAGCTTCTCAAACTGCTTGAGCTGTCGCTCTTCAGGACTTCCTTTAAACTTCAAAGCAGCTAGTTCGGACTTACGCTTTTTGAACGATTCGGAAGTAACCTGCGGTTCCAAATCCAGGAACTCTTTCAGTTCGGCAGACTGTTGAACTTTTGAAAATACTTGGTAATCGTTCCAAAGAGATTCTTTTTCAGATTCAATTTTTGAAGTGGCTTTAATACCGCCAAAGGCATTTAGCAGAAACAGTTTTAGAGACATGTTAAGCGTTTTTCTTCGGGTTTATTCGATTTAAAAATAGCAATAAAAAAGTTAGTTGATAACATTTTTCAGCTTCTGTCAGAAAAATATTAATTTCAACTCGTCAAACCTACAATCTATATCTTATGAGAATGAATAAATTCGCTATATTATTTCTGCTCATCCTAAGTCTATTTGTTCATTTACCGGCGGCAGCTCAAGACTATTTCAAGAATGGTGGAGAACCCGGAAAAACCTACTTGCTCATGGCCCACCCCACTGTTGAAAACATCAAAACCATGAAATACTTGATCGATAACAATATTTTATTTGTTGGTGAAACCGAAATTGTCGGTATTTATTACAGCTTTGAGAACTATAACTACAATCAATCCATCGAGTATATCCGCGACAATGAGCTCAGTCGTTTTCACTTGCAGCATTTAACCGGGATGCTGAGACCAGACAATATTTTCACCGAAAACGATTTCTCTTCCAATTTCGAGATTCTGTTTCAACAAACCTTGGGGATCTTCTTTATGGGTGGCTCCGACATCCAACCCGAACTCTATGGTGAAGAGAATCAATATGCAGTTGTCACTGATCCATACCGTCACCTGTTCGAACTTTCGCTGCTGTTTCATCTGCTGGGCGGACCTCAAAATCCTGAATTTGTTCCCCTGCTCGAAAGCAATCCGAAATATTTTATAGCAGGCTTTTGTCTGGGCATGCAAAGCATGAATGTCGCCACTGGTGGATCCTTGATTCAGGACATTCCATCAGAGATTTATGAAATTGATGATCCTGCCGAAATTGTTCAACTCGATAATAACAAAATCCACCGTAACTATTGGCAAGAGATTTTTGAGAATGACCAGTTGATGACCACTAATTTTCATCCCTTACAATTGGCCGAAAATGGCTTTTTCAAAAACGATGTCAAATGGCGTTCAACAGTTTCGCCGCCTGTACTAAGCTCGCACCATCAGGCCATTGAAAATCTGAACGACTGCTGGGAAATCACAGCCTGGTCAATGGATAAAAAAGTCATTGAAGGCATCCGCCACAAAAAATACCCCAATGTCTTTGGCGTCCAATTTCATCCTGAAGTTACCGCCCTTTTTGAACCGGGCGATGCCCTAATTTTCTCTCCTTCTGATCAGCCTCGAACTTACTTTGATCGAATTGGTGAGGAAGGAGCAAAATTTCACAAACGATTGTGGCGTTACATCTCCAAATCCATTCAATAAACACAAACCCGGTTTATTCTCTTATTCTCCAAAAAATCCTATTTTTGCAGCTCAAATAAAATGTATGGGCTTTTTAGAAGAGATTAAACGCAGAAGAACTTTTGGTATTGTTAGCCACCCCGACGCCGGGAAAACCACTTTGACGGAGAAACTCCTGCTTTTTGGTGGTGCAATCCGTGTTGCCGGTGCCGTAAAAAGCAATAAAATAAAAAAGGGTGCCACCTCCGACTTTATGGAAATAGAGCGCCAGCGGGGAATCTCAGTCGCCACCTCGGTTATGGGCTTTGAATACCGTGACTACAAAATCAATATCCTGGACACGCCAGGCCACCAAGATTTTCAGGAAGACACCTTCAGGACACTAACTGCAGTTGATAGTGTCATCATCGTCATTGACGCTGCCAAAGGTGTAGAAGCCCAAACCGAAAAGCTGATGAATGTTTGCCGAATGCGGAAGACCCCGGTAATTGTCTTCATCAACAAAATGGACCGCCCAACACAGGATTCGTTTGAATTGCTGGATGAAATTGAAAATCAATTGCAGATTAAAACACGCCCGCTGAGTTGGCCAATCAACAATGGTCCCGATTTCAAGGGTGTTTACAATATTTACAACAAGAGTTTACGCCTTTTTGAGGCCAATGTGCAAGCGATAAAAGAAGGGATTGATTTTGAGGATCTCGACAGTCCGGAACTAGAAAAGTACATTGGCGAAGATGCTGAAGTTTTGCGCGAGGAACTGGAATTGGTCGAAGGTGTTTATCCTGAATTTGATCACCAGGAGTACCTCAAGGGGAATTTGGCCCCCGTATTTTTTGGCAGTGCGCTCTATAATTTCGGCGTGCAGGAACTGTTGGATGCTTTTGTGGAGATTGCCCCTTCCCCCCGACCAAGCATCACCGAAGAGCGCGAAATAAAACCCGAGGAAAGTGAATTCACTGGTTTTATTTTTAAGATCCATGCCAACATCGATCCCAATCACCGCAGTCGGATCGCTTTTGTAAAAATCTGTTCCGGAAAGTTTGAGCGCAACAAACCCTACAAGCACATTCGCAGCGGGAAACCGCTTCGGATTTCAAGCCCGACAGCTTTTATGGCCGCTCAAAGAGAAATTATTGAGGAAGCCTATCCAGGAGATATTATCGGTGTGCCTGATTCTGGCAACCTGGTCATTGGGGATTCCATTACAGGCGGTGAAGAAATTCACTTCAAAGGCTTGCCAAGTTTTTCTCCCGAATTGTTCCGGTACATTGAAAATGCCGACCCCATGAAATCAAAGCAATTGGCCAAAGGCGTTGACCAGCTGATGGACGAAGGAGTTGCCCAGCTTTTCACCAACCAATTTAATGGTCGCAAAATTATTGGAACTGTTGGCCAACTTCAGTTTGAGGTTATTGAATACCGTTTATTGCACGAATACGGAGCCAAGTGCCGTTTTGAGAATCTGCCGATGCATAAGGCCTGTTGGATTGAATGCGACAATCCCAAAACGCTCAGTGAATTTAAAAAACGGAAACACCAGAAAATGGCAGTCGACAAACGCGGCCGTGACGTTTTCATGGCCGATTCCAGCTTTATTCTGCAAATGGCTCAGGATGAGTTTAAAGACATTAAATTTCACTTTACCAGTGAATTCTAGTCGTTTCATTTGGCCGGCAACAGTTATTTGGCTTGAACGGATATTTTTCTAATTTTAGAAAAAACCTGGTACACTGAACTATGGAAATACTAAGCACTGACTTTTTTGAAGGCAATTTATTTTCCTATCTCATTCTGCCGCTTCTAATTTTTTTCGCTCGAATCAGCGATGTGACCATCGGCACCATGCGGATTGTCATGGTTTCAAAAGGGCAGAAACTCATTGCTCCGTTGCTTGGCTTTTTCGAAGTGATTATCTGGCTGGTTACCATGAGCAAAATCATCCAGAATATTGACAATTGGGTGGCTTACGTTGCCTATGGAGCAGGATTTGCAACCGGTAACTACATTGGGCTGATCATTGAAGAAAAGCTGGCGGTTGGCATTGTTCAACTTCAGATTATCACTCGCAAAAGCGCCCAAAACTTAATTGCCAAGCTCAAAGCCGGCGGCTATGGTATTACCCACCACGAAGCGCAGGGAGCCAACGAAAAAGTGGCGGTCATTTATACCATTATCAAACGGAACGAAGTCAACAAAGTACTGGAAATCATGCGAACCTATAATCCGAACGCTTTTTACTCCATTGAAGATGTGAAATCCATCAGCCGGCCAACATCCAATTATTTCAGACCGAACCTGCGCTGGAGAAAAGGCAAATAATCAGTTTATATTCCACGCCTTATAAAATTCAAGGTATTTCGCACAAATACTGGCTCACTAGTTCGAATTCATAAAAAAAGGAAACCGAAAAATATCAATTCTTAAATAAAATTCTGATCTTTGTCAGACTTTTTATCTTCTCATTAAAGGCAAAAATCAATTTACCAAAAATTAGATACATATGTTTAAGATTCAGACCTTAAATAAGATTGATCCCGAAGGCTTAAAAAACTTCTCCTTGGATCAATACGAAATCGCCAGTGAGTTTTCAAACCCCGACGGAATTATTGTTCGTAGCATGAAAATGCACGACATGGAATTACCTTCGAACCTGAAAGCGATTGCTCGTGCAGGAGCTGGTGTTAATAATATTCCGATTGACAAGTGTACCAACCAAGGTGTTGTTGTTTTTAACACACCGGGAGCCAATGCCCATGCGGTGAAGGAACTCACCATTGCCGGATTACTGCTTGCATCGCGCGATGTAGCAGGAGGAATCGAATGGGCAAAAACCTTGATAGGAAAAGGGGATCAGGTTCCCGCATTAATTGAAGCTGGTAAAAATAACTTTGCCGGGCAGGAGATCCGGGGTAAAACACTGGCTGTGATTGGACTGGGAGCAATTGGCGTATTGGTCGCAAATGCTGCGCAAGCCCTTGGAATGAATGTGCTGGGATACGACCCCTTCATTTCAGTAAAACACGCCTGGAAACTGAGCCGAAATGTAAAACACGCCGAAGGAATGGAGGCCCTGCTGGCTCATGCTGATTATGTGACTTTGCAAATTCCGCTAACCGAAGAAACCAAAGGATTTATCAACAAAGACAAATTCAAGTTGATGAAAAATGGCGTGCGCCTGCTGAATTTTGCCCGGGGAGGACTGGTAAATAATACCGATTTGGCAGCGGCAATCGAATCGGGTAAAGTAGCGCGGTACATCACCGACTTCCCCGACGAAGAAACTCTAAAAATGGACAAAGTCATTTCAATTCCTCACCTCGGTGCATCAACAGCCGAATCAGAAACCAATTGTGCCATCATGGCCGTTGACCAAATGAAGGAATTCCTGGAGAACGGAAACATCATCAACTCAGTGAATTTCCCGGCCGCCGAAATGGAAAATACCGGTGGAGCACGAATTATTGTAGCCAACAAAAACGTTCCCAACATGGTGAGCCAGATTTCGAGCTTACTGGCAAGCGAAGGCTACAACATTGCCAACATGCTCAACCGCAACAAGGCTGAAATAGCTTACAACATTATTGATGTTGACCGCAAAGAAGCAGACCCGTCACTTGCCGACAAAATTGCGGCGATAAACGGAGTCATTATGGTACGAATCTTACAATAAACTCTTGCCTTACAACACAGATACCGGTCGATGTTAAGCTTTATGCTTTCTTCGTCCGGTATTTTTGTTTTTATTCTTGCTCCTTGGCAAATAATTTTATTTTTGCAAACGTTTGAAAAAACACAATAAAACTTGATAATTAAATTCTGGCAAAAAACTAAATCATGAGTAACAAGTTGATTGAAAAAGCTGCGGATAATGTCCGCATTCTTTCTGCCGCAATGGTTGAAAAAGCAAAATCCGGCCATCCTGGTGGTGCCATGGGCGGAGCCGATTTTGTAAGTGTACTTTATTCTGAATTTTTGAATTACGATCCAACGGACATGAGCTGGCCCAACCGCGACCGCTTCTTTTTGGATCCGGGGCACATGTCGCCCATGTTGTATTCGATTTTATCGCTAACCGGAAAATTCAACATGGAAGACTTGAAAAACTTCCGCCAATGGGAAAGCGTCACACCGGGACATCCGGAACTGGATGTTGAACGGGGCGTAGAAAATACCTCAGGTCCACTGGGACAAGGACACACCATGGCTGTTGGTGCTGCCATTGTAGAACGTTTCATGGTTGCCCGTTTTGGCGAATGGATGGCTCACAAAACCTACACCTTCATTTCAGATGGCGGTGTACAGGAAGAAATTTCACAAGGTGCGGGCCGGATTGCCGGGTTTCTTGGATTGAACAATTTGGTGATGTTTTACGATTCGAACGACATCCAACTTTCAACCGAAACTGATAAAGTATCGACCGAAGATACGGCGAAAAAATATGAGGCATGGGGATGGCAAGTCATCACCATTGAAGGCAACAACCAGGATGCTATTCGCGAAGCGCTAAAAGCTGCCAATCTGGAAACAGAAAAACCTACCCTGATTATTGGTAAAACCATTATGGGTAAAGGCGCCTTGAACGATGCCGGTGAGAGTTTCGAACGCAAAGTTTCAACCCACGGAATGCCGCTGGGTGAAGCTGGTGGCAATCTGGCTAAAACTATTGCCAACTTGGGTGGTGATCCGGAAAATCCTTTCCAAATCTTTCCTGAAGTCGAAGATTTCTTCACCAAAAGGAACAAAGAACTGGAAGCAGCTGCTGCAGTAAAAAAAGCGGCACAAGCTGAATGGGAAAAAGCCAATCCTGAACTGGCCAAGAAATTGAATCAGTTCTTTTCAAAAGAAATGCCGGATTTTGATTTCAGCAAAATCCAGCAAAAAGCAGGCGTGGCATCGCGTGCAGCATCATCAACCGTATTAGCAGCATTCGCTGACGAGCTTGAAAATATGATTGTTGCCTCAGCTGACCTTTCCAACTCGGATAAAACCGACGGATTCCTGAAGAAGACAACTGCCTTTACAAAAGGTGATTTCTCAGGCGCTTTCCTTCAAGCTGGTGTTTGCGAGCTGACCATGGCGGCCATCATGAATGGTATGGCTTTGCATGGCGGTGTGATCCCGGTTTGTGGTACCTTCTTTGTATTTAGCGACTACCAAAAGCCTGCCGTTCGTTTGGCTGCCTTAATGGAGTTGCCGGTGAAATTTGTGTGGACCCATGATGCATTCCGTGTTGGCGAAGATGGCCCAACTCACCAACCCGTTGAGCAGGAAGCACAAATCCGCCTGCTGGAAAAACTAAAAAACCACAAAGGCGAAAATTCAACGCTCGTCTTGCGCCCGGCTGATTCGGAAGAAACAACCGTAGCATGGAAACTGGCCCTGGAAAATATCAAGACCCCAACAGCTTTGATCTTGTCGCGCCAAAACATTCCAAACCTTCCCGGAGAAGACCGGTATGCTGAAGCCCTGAAATCAGAAAAAGGAGCTTACGTTGTCACCGACACCGCAGGAACACCCGATGTAATTTTACTAGCCAGTGGCTCGGAAGTAGCCACCTTGGTCGCCGGAGCTGAATTACTGGCGAAAGACAACATCAAATGTCGGATTGTTTCAGTTCCTTCTGAAGGATTATTCCGCTCACAAAGCGCCGAATACCAGGCTAAGGTTTTACCCGCCGGAGTGAAAAAATTCGGATTAACTGCGGGCTTACCAGTTACCCTCGAAGGTTTGGTTGGTGCAGATGGAACAGTATTCGGAATGGAATCGTTTGGATTTTCGGCCCCCTACACTGTGCTGGATGAAAAACTGGGTTTCACCGGGCAAAACGTTTACAAGCAAGTGAAAAAGCTTTTGGCTTAACCACTTCATAAATACGTCAGAAAAGGCCGGGTTGACCGGCCTTTTTTGTCTCTTAATGTTTTAGCAATGAATTGACGACAATCACTTTTTCGATTGTCATTCGATTCCTATCGTTTCAAAACAACACGGTAGCGGGCTTTTCCTTTCTCCAAATGTTCAATTGCTTCGTTCACCTGTTCCATAGGAAATTCTTCCACCACTGGATAAATGGTATGACGCTTACAGAAATCAAGCATGGTTCGAGTCAGCGCAGGACTTCCCAGCGGACTTCCGCCAACCGACTTCTCCCCCATGATCAACGAAAAAGCAGGTATGGCCATGGGCTCCAATACGGCTCCTACCGTATGAAATTTCCCTTTTGGCGCCAAGCAGGTTAAATAGGAATTCCAGTCAAGCGTTACATTGGTCGTATTTAGGATAAAATCGAGGGTTCCGGCAATACTTTCCAACTCCTTCGGATCGCGTGAGTTAATCACGCTTGTTGCTCCCATGGCCTTAATTTGTGCCTCTTTATCAGGATGGGAACTAAAAGCCACAACTTCACAGCCCCACTTATTAAGGAACTTCAAAGCCATGTGCCCCAGTCCTCCGATTCCGATTACCCCCACTTTATCTGTCGGTTTTATATTCCAGAGTACAATTGGATTGAAAACCGTTATTCCACCGCACAACAGTGGTCCGGCTTTTTGAAGATCCACCCCCTCAGGAATGGCAATGGCCCACGACCAATGGCACCTCACGTAGTCCGCAAATCCGCCGTGACGGCCGACAATGGTCCCTTGGACGCTATGGCACAAATGATGGCTGCCACTCATGCACTGATCACAATGCATACACGAGCCCGAATTCCAGCCCAGTCCGACAATATCCCCTTCCTGCAGATTTTTCACCTCACGCCCAACGCTGACCACTTCACCAATCACCTCGTGCCCCGGAACAAAAGGGTACTGGGTCATTCCCCAATCGTTGTTGAGCATACTTAAATCAGAATGACAAATCCCGCAGTAATGAACTTGTATATCCACCTGGTCCGTGCCGATATCAGGTAAGTTGTAAGAAAAAGGCACGAGCGTTCCTCCGGGTTCACTCGCTGCAAATGCATTTACTTTTCTCATAACAGGAATTGGTGATTTACGGATTAATGATGGTTGCCGAATCAACTGCTTGGAAAAAATGGATGGCTTTGCCATCTTTAAAAGTCCACGTGTGTGTGGCATTGGCCTTGAATTTTTTTCCTGTAGCTTTCCACGTTCCCGTGTAATGGCCAACCATCACAATCTTGTCACCACCGTCAACAAAGTCAGAGATTTGAATCTTGAAATTATCGTAATGCTCTGGTATGGGCACCAAAACTTCATTCAACACAGTCTGTGAGCCAACGTACTTTCCATCATCACTCACATAAGGAAATCCAGCACATTCTTCCCAAACAATGTCTTTATGCCAAGAAGAAAGAACCCCTTCGATGTTACCAGTTTCAAAATCCTGGTAGCCTTTTTTTAAAATCTCTAAATTACTCATAATGCAATTTTTAAAATTATTCATACTAAATCTGATTCGTTCTGACTACTTGATGTAACCATTTATCGGTTGTCAATTTAACTCGAATCAACAAGGACTGGCTGGGTCTATTTCTTGCATCTTCCGGATCAATTTGAAGCATTTACATTGAAAGAACGCATCATTCAACCAATAAAGAAAAGCGATTTTTGGCAGAGGGATCTGATTTTAGGCGATAGCTAGTTCGAGAGAGAACGGGTTATTAATCAACCCCACGAGATTTCAAAACGAACATTCAAGTTACGCCTTATCCAAATTAATTCAAAATAATAAACTGATTTATTTTGAGTAAGATAGAGGTAAAATAGACTAAATTATTCATGAAACAATCATCCGGAAAAAGACAATAAAAAAAGGCCGGGATTTCCCCGACCTCGCTATAACATCTTATGCCCGCAAACCATGCACCAACGCATTGTCACAAAGCCTCCTCAAAATAACTCGATGATTCTACTTCACCACTTTTAGCCAGGCGCTGGCCATGAGTTGAGCACCGGCCATCGATGGGTGAACCCCATCGGGACTCCAGTAAGCAGCAGGAGCATGCTTCAATGCTTCCTCAAAAATTTGCTGGTAGGGCACATAAAAAGTGTCAAACTCTTCAGCCAGCTTTTTAGCCGCCTTCTGATAAGGAGCAAACTCATCCATCCAGCCCTCGCCTATGGCTGTTCCGCCGGGCACTGAAAAAGGTTCACAAATCACCAGTCTCACGTTCGGAAGCGCCTCTTTGGTCTGCTTCAGCAAAGCCCGAAGATCAGTTTCATACACCTCAGGTGTTCCATCGTAATTTCCATTGCGCTTGTGCCAGTAGTCATTCACACCAATTAAAATACTCAGCACGTCGGGTTGCAGATCCAGGCAATCTTCGTTCCATCGGTCACGCAACTGGTACACCTTGTTTCCACTAATTCCGCGGTTGTAAATCGTTAGCGTTTTACCAGCCAGTTTCTCCAGCAAGCTGGCTCCGGCCATTAAGGCATAACCGTTTCCGAACGAACTGGCGTCGTTGGGCAACTGGCGCTCCTTGTTGCGTCCGGCGTCGGTTATCGAATCGCCCTGAAAGAGCACGGTTCCATCACCTGGAAAAATAGAAAACCGGTCTTTCTTTTTTTCTTTCTTTTCGGGCAAAGTAGCCGACAAAATCATGGGGATACTGGCGATTCCGGCAGCATGAACCACCGAACGCCTAAAAAATCTTCTTCTCGTTAAACTCATCATTTAGCTTTGTTAGATATTGTTGAATAAATTCCATGCGCTTCGAAACAGTCGTCAGTGGTAATTCAACCAACTGATATTCCAGCTCATGGTATGTTTGAACGATCATTTCGTGTATCTGGCACGCTTCTTCAAAAGACTCCGTTCTTATTTGATCCTGCCGGTAAATTTCTTTCCAGGGTGGCGCGACAAACACCACCGGAAAGTAGCGATATTTTTTAGCATTTTCAACCAATACCCGAGGATTCTGAAATCCACGATACCGTGCAAAAGCCAGCTGGTCGGGTATTCCGCGGTCTGAAAATGCCAATTCACCTTCGGTCACAGCGTTAAAGAAAGCTATTCGGCGCCTGATCACTTCTTGTTGAAAAGCCTTCCCGTTTTTCCAGGGCAAGCTCTCTCCTCCGACAGACAACTGCTCGTCAATCAATTCGCGGGCAACTTCTCCCCCAACCCGGTACCCGGTTCTGCCGAACGCGTTTACAAGATTGGTTTTGCCGAATCCAGGACCTCCTGTAATAATAACAATCCATTTCTCCATCGCCTTTCAATAAAATTTGTTGCGCGAATAGAACTACGTTTCGCCTATAATTTATCAGCAAGCAAGCAACACGATTATTGGAATTAATTTTAATAAGCCTATTTTATTCAAAAAACATACAATCGTCACCTCTTCGATTATTTTATATTTTTGGAGTACAAACTGCAAAATACAGAAATCACCCATATCAATCTCGAAAAAAAACAAAATGACAAAAAAGTACTCATTGCTGATGCTATTCGCAATACGATCATTAAGCGCCTTATGTCAAGAAAAACAAACAAAAGTCAGCTTTCATAACGGAGATCGTCTATCGTTAAGTCTATTCATCACCAATAAATTTTTCCTGAAATTCAAGTAGAAAGGAATCATCTGGAAGTTCAGGGTGCCAGCTATACGTTCCTCATCCGGAATGATATCCCTGTAAAAGAACGCGCTCTTTCCTGGGGAATCGGCTACAAGTACTCTGATCGATATGAAACCTGCTTTGTGCTGCCAGTTGAGCTGCGGAAAGCAAATGTCTTTAGCGAGCATGTGTCTTTGTCCATTGGTCTTGAACTGGCCGGCGACCTGAGCGAAAAAAGCAGGGTGAAGCTCCTAACTGGTGTGTTTATCAAGTTCTAAATCCACTTCGCGACAAGAACCGCCATGCAGATAACTCGCATGACCATCCATTCCTTAGCAAGACAGTTTCACGGTCGAAACAATTGTGCGAAGGAATAACTGTATACTCCCGAACAGAATCCTGGCAACCTCCCGGATCAAAACGCTTCACCCTTTAGTCATCTGCCAGCATGACACGCACTGGTAATTTCTTCAATTCTACAGCATCAGTGAGTTAAAATCGCCGTACGAGTTGAACAGAAAATAATTCAGCGAACATCATTCCATCCCGAAATTTAGAATCAATCTAAAATAGACTGGTTAATAATTATTTAACGTGCGGGTTATGCCTTTCATTAGGCGGATTTCGAAAATAATTATACTTTCGCCGATCAAATCGTGTGCGAACACGGTTTTTTTAAACACAAATTCCGTGTACGACAACGGGAACTTCAAATTGAAAAAGACTAGATATGAAACTGAACAGATCAACCGTTAAAAACGCAGCACAATATCCTACGCGGATCCTGCAATTTGGCGAAGGAAACTTTTTAAGGGCATTTGCCGACTGGATGGTTCAAAAAATGAACAATGAAATTGATTTCAACACCGGAATCGATGTCGTTCAGCCTCTTCCGGGTGGAATGATCAACTTGATTAACCAGCAAGACGGCTTATACCATGTTTACCTGAAAGGGATTAAAAATGGTGCGCCAGTTAAAGAATACGAATTCATTCAATGTTTGAATAAGGGGATCAACCCCTACACAGAATTCGACGCTTACAAAGAATCGATTCTTAACCCGGATTTACGTTTTGTGATTTCGAACACAACGGAGGCTGGCATCACCTTTGATCCGGCCGATACGCTGGACATGCAGCCGCAGAATTCCTTTCCAGGCAAAGTAACGGCACTGCTTTACGAACGTTTCAAGGCTTTTGACGGCGCTGCTGACAAAGGCTTGATCTTTTTTACCTGCGAGCTGATCGACCGCAATGGCGATATGCTGAGAAAATACGTTTTGCAACATGCCAAAAACTGGAACCTGGGCGAAGCATTCATCCAATGGACAGAAACCGCCTGCGCTTTCTGCAATACGCTGGTTGACCGCATTGTGCCGGGCTTCCCAAAGGATGACATCAAAGAAATTCAAGGCGAGCTGGGTTGCGAAGATAATTTGGTGGTTGTGGGCGAATATTTTCACCTGTGGGTGATTGAAGCGCCCGAGTGGGTGGCCAATGAATTCCCTGCTGCCAAAGCCGGACTCGATGTGAAATTCGTGAAAGACATGACCCGTTTCCGCGAGCAGAAAGTGCAGGTGCTGAATGGATGCCACACCGGAAGCTACGCCGTTTCGTACCTGAGCGGAATTGAGACTGTTCGCGAAGCCTATGAAAACCTCGAAACCGGTAACTTCATGAAGGAGCTGGTTTACGACGAAGTTCTATCGGTACTGGATGGCTCGGAGAAAGAACTGAAAAATTTTGCCGGCAAAATCTTGGAGCGCTTCTCCAATCCTTATATCCGGCACCAGTGGCAAAGCATCGCGCTCAATGCTATGTCGAAGTGGGAAACACGCAACCTCCCCTCGCTGCTCAACTTTGTGAAAGCGCACGACATGCTTCCGCAAAAGCTCGTTTTCTCCCTGGCCGCCATGATTGCCTACTTTAAAGGTGAAACCGAAGGCAAGTGCTACAACATTCAGGATGACGAGTGGATTTTGGAGTTTTACAAGGAAGCCTGGGCTGCCTGCGATGGCCGGCCAATTTCGATTTACCAATTGGTTGAAAAAGTATTGAGCCTGGACAAAGTCTGGAAGCAAAATCTGAATGAGATTCCAAACCTGACGATTACCGTCAGCCACTACCTGTTCCTGATTCAGCAAGTTGGCATGAAAAAAGCGGTGAAAGCCGTATTAAGCGAAAGCAACCCACTGATGGAAATGACCATAGAGGGAAAAGCCAAACGAGCGTTGGCTGCAAATTCATAACACGAAACAAAAAAACGATGGCAAATTCGATTCAAATTCATGCATTGGACAATGTGGTGATCGCCCTAAAAGATTTTTCAGCAGGAGAGATTCTTGAAGTGGATCAACAACAACTCACGATTTCGGCAGAAGTGCCCCGCGGGCATAAAATCGCCCTGCGACCCATTGACCAAGGCGAAGACGTGATTAAATATGGCGTCCCGATTGGGCATGCCACCCAAGCCATTCAACCGGGTGAACATGTTCATGTGCACAACGCGAAGACCAACCTCTCGGGCACCATGGAATACACCTTCAACCAAAAGCTGAACACCCTTCAACACGAAAAACAGGACTTAACGTTCCAGGGTTTCCGCAGGAGAAACGGCCAGGTTGGCGTTCGAAACGAGCTATGGATTGTGCCAACAGTTGGTTGTGTGAATGGGCAGGCCGATTTGATCATCAGCCAGTTTAAAGCTGGCAACCCAGCAACGGATATTGACAATGTGCAGGTTTTCAGGCACAGCTACGGCTGTTCGCAGTTGGGCGACGACCATGAAAACACGCAAAAGGCCTTGGCCAACCTGATCAATCACCCAAACGCCGGTGGTGTGTTGGTGATGGGGCTGGGCTGTGAAAATAACCAGATCAGCCAGTTGAAAAAATTCATTGGCGACTACGACGACAAGCGGATCAAGTTCCTTGTAGCGCAGGAAGTGGAAGATGAGGTGGAAGCAGGCTTGAAACTACTGGAGGAGCTTTACGAAACCATGCGCTACGACCAACGATCAGCATGCCCGGTTTCGGAACTGAAGATCGGCCTGAAGTGCGGCGGCTCCGATGGACTGTCCGGCATTACAGCCAATCCGCTGGTAGGTTCTTTTTCTGACTTTTTAGTCGCGCAAGGTGGAACCACCATCCTCACCGAAGTGCCCGAGATGTTTGGCGCTGAACAAGTACTGATGGAACGTGCTGAAAATCAGGAAGTATTTGAAAAAACCGTCAGCCTGATTAACAATTTCAAAGAATACTACATCAAACACGATTTGCCGGTGTACGAAAACCCATCGCCCGGAAACAAGCAGGGCGGCATTACCACGCTCGAAGACAAATCGCTGGGCTGTACCCAAAAAGGGGGAACCGCCACCATTGTTGATGTATTGAGCTATGCAGAGCCGCTGAAGAAAAACGGACTCAACCTACTCTCGTCGCCCGGCAACGACTTGGTAGCCGCTTCAGCCCTTGGTTTTAGCGGATGTCAAATCGTTTTATTCACCACCGGTCGCGGAACTCCGTTTGGCAGTTTTGTGCCCACCATGAAAATTGCCACCAACACGGCGCTTTACGAAAAGAAAAGAAACTGGATTGACTTTAATGCCGGAAAACTGCTTGAAGATTGCACCATGGAACAACTTACAAACGAATTATTTAACGAAATTATAAACATTGCCGAGGGCAAAAAGTTGAAGCATGAGCTTAGCGGGTTCAAAGAAATTGCTATCTTTAAAACCGGAATAACCTTATAATTAAAATATCCCCTCGGGAAGGGGTAGTTAGTAGTAATTGAGTAGTAGTAGTAAAAAAACCCTTCGGCATGCCGAAGGGTTTTTGTGTTTTAGAGTTGTGTATTCTGAATAGCTGCGAAGGAGTTCAATAGCTCTGTCCGCTTAAGAATCCCGAAACAAGCCCGGGATGACTACTAAAAACTGATTACGGAGACTCAACACTAGCCCTTTATTCCGCCAGCAACTTATCAGCCATGGCATTGGCTAGTTCAATGCATTGCTGGTATTTATCCTTTTTCAGGGCACCTTTTTCTTCTACCGGCTCATACACCAAATCCCATTTAATATTATCGGCAAACTTCACCAGGTTCTTTACACCGCCCCCGTTCCATGCGAAATTCCCAAACACACCCAGGTAATGATCTTTAATGCCCATGTGCTCAATGGTGGTCAGCAAGGTCTGCACATTCGGGAACATGGCATTATTGTAGGCACAACTTCCGACAATAAAACCTTTGTATTTGAAAATATCGTTGATAATGTACGAAGCATGAGTCTTGGACGAATCGTACACACGGATGTCTTTAATGCCGCGCTCACTTAGCTGGCGGGCAATCACCTCGGCCATTTTTTGCGTATTTCCATACATCGAGCCATACACAATGATCACCCCCTTATCTGTATCATAGGTGCTCCACTTGTTGTAACGGCTCAACACCCAGTCCAGATCAGTTCGCCAAATGGGCCCGTGAGTAGCGGCAATCATCTGAATGTCGAGCGGTGCCAACTTTTTGATGGCGCGTTGCGTGTGCGGACAATATTTTCCGACAATGTTGGTGAAATAACGCATGATCTCCACTTCGTAAAAATCAAGGTTAATTTCATCGTCAAAAACACCACCATCCAGCGTTCCGTAACTTCCAAAGGCGTCGCCCGAAAACAAGATTTTATGCGTCTCATCGTAAGTAACCATTGTTTCGGGCCAGTGAACCATCGGGATCATCTGAAACTGCAGCCTGACCTTTCCGAGATCAAGGGTGTCGTTATCGTATACTTCCAGGGTATTGTCTGGTTTGAAGTAAAAACTCTCTACAAATCCGAAGGTCTTTTTGTTTCCAACCAACGTGATGTTTGGATATTTGGTTTTAACAGCTTTAATTGCTCCCGAATGGTCGGGCTCCATGTGATTGATGATCAAATAATCAACCTGCCGGTCGCCAATAATTTCCTCAATCTGGTCGAGGTAATCGTCAATAAACTGGCGCTCAACGGTGTCAACTAAAGCGATTTTCTCATCCACAATCAAATAGGAATTGTATGAAACGCCATGCGGAATGGGCCAGATATTCTCAAACAAATTGGTCCTGCGGTCGTTATAACCCAGATAGTAGATATTTTCAGCAAGTTTAACCTGATGCATAATTTTCGATTTTTTTTGAATGACTTCCGGCCACGAAAATACAGATTTTCGCTTAGATCGGTGCCCGACTGTTTTCAATTCTTTAAAAATTAAGGTAAAACTCACACAACTGTAAAACCGCAGAAAAGTATATTTTTGTAGCTCAAATTGAAAACACATGAATGTAAACTCAAATAATCGCTTGCATCTTTTTCCAAAGCTCAATAAATGGCTGATCATTATTTTTGCCGTCGCCTTCATCATTGCCGGACTGCGAGGCTACCAGCTTTTTCAATATGTCTTCGAAGAAAACATTGACCACCCCGGAAGTATCACCATTGACAAGGAAGCCACTTACCAGGATGTGCTGGATTCGCTGAATTCGCGCGACATTATTGAAAATGAAAAGGCTTTTCGATGGGTGGCTAAAAAGAAAAAGTATCCGTCCAATATCAAAGCCGGGAGGTATGTTTTTGAAAAGGGGATGAACACCAACGAAATTGTGAACCGGCTGCGGGCGGGCGACCAGGAACCGGTAACGGTCACTTTCAACAACCTGCGTTTTATCGATCAACTGGCCGGGTCGGTTGCGCGAAAAATTGAACCCGACTCGCTGGAGCTACTCCAGTA
Organism: uncultured Sunxiuqinia sp.; assembly: GCF_963974515.1. GTDB lineage: Bacteria > Bacteroidota > Bacteroidia > Bacteroidales > Prolixibacteraceae > Sunxiuqinia. The sequence goes on from NZ_CAXBDD010000004.1 coordinate 60,502, forward strand.
TCTGAATGACAGTATGGTAATCAGCAAACACGGGTTCGACCAACATTCTTTTCACGCCATGTTCATTCCGAATACGTACGAATTTTACTGGACCACAAGTCCGGAGCAATTTGTGGACCGCATGGCGTCGGAATACAGGCGTTTTTGGAACGCTGACCGGATTGCCAAAGCCGAGGCACTTGGGTTAACTCCTGTCGAAGTATCAACCGTGGCATCCATCGTTCAGGAGGAAACCATTAAGGCCGATGAAAAAGCGCGGGTAGCGGGCCTTTATCTCAACCGGATCAAGCGGGGCATGTTGTTGCAGGCAGATCCTACCGTCAAGTTTGCCTTAGGCGATTTCGGAATCAAGCGGGTGCTCAACGTCCACTTAAAAATTGATTCTCCTTACAACACATACATTTATGCCGGATTACCTCCGGGGCCAATCAACTTCCCCGAAATATCGAGCATTGAGGCGGTGCTAAACGCCGAAGAACACGCCTACCTATACATGTGCGCCAGCGACGAATTTAATGGCTACCACAATTTCGCAAAGACCCTGCGCGAGCACAACATCAATGCCCATCGTTACCAGGAAGCACTAAATGCGAACAAAATATGGAAGTAAGAGGCGCGTCAATTTCCAACAGCTTTTAACGCTATTTAAGACTCTTTCTTTAATCTTATCATGAATTAAAGAATCTTAACAGAGCCAGGATGTAGCTTTACGATCAAAAAACGATGAGGCTCCTCCTGCTTTATTTCCTCCTGGTCAGCATCCTACCTGTCGCTGGTCAGGAAGTCCCCGAAACCATTGTTTTCACCGGTTTTATTTTCTCTGAAGACTCCGTTCCGGCAGAAAATGCCCATCTGATCAATTACCGCGATACCAAGATTGTAGCAACCGACAGCACCGGCCGTTTTACCATTTTTGCACAAGAAGGCGACTCGCTGATGATTAATCATATTTCCTTACAGGCACGTGTGATACACGCCAACAAACTAAAAGCCGGCGCAAACAAAATCTATGTCGGCTTCCGCACCTACCAGCTTGATGCAGTTGCCACACGAGGCTTTGAACGGGATTACCACAATTTTGAGCAAAACATGAAAAAACTTAACCGCGAGCTTCAAAATCTGGGTTATGGTAAAGCACAAACCGCAAGGGGTAATTACGATAATCCTTACAACCCTCAGAAAACAAATCCCGGCCTTACCACAACCGTTGGTGAGCTGATTCGCCTGTTCAAAAAGAAGTAATTAAACCCGGCAATTCTTATCTTTGGAACTTCAATAAAACAGTTTGCAGAGCGCAACTAATAAAATAAATGATCATGGCAATCAAGGGAGTAATTTTTGATTTTAACGGAACATTATTTTGGGATACACCTTTCCATAACACGGCCTGGGATCGGTTTCTGGAAAACCACCAGATTGAACTGACCGACCAGGAGAAAAACGAAAAAATTCACGGAAAGAACAACCGAGATATTTTCACCGGCTTGTTAAACCGGGCAATTGAGCCGGAAGAACTCGAACGATTTATCGACGAAAAAGAACAACTATACCGCGACATCTGCGTGAAAGAGCAACAACCCCTGGCCGACGGAGCCATCGAATTATTCGAATTCCTAAAAGTGAATAATCTCCGTTACACCATCGCCACCGCTTCGGGACCAGAGAATGTAGGTTTCTTTTTTCGGCAATTCGATCTTCACCATTGGTTTGATTTTGAACAGGTGGTTTACGATGATGGTTCCATGCGGGGAAAACCCAATCCCGACTTCTTTTTGAAAGCCATGGAAAAGCTGCAACTGAAACCCGAAGAGTGTCTGATTTTTGAAGATTCCATTGCCGGGATAAAAGCAGCGGAAAATGCAGGTGCCGGAAAAATCATCATCGTCAATTCAACCCAAACAGACTACGGCCAGTTTGGGCACGAAGTCATCCGCACTTTTCGCGATCCAATCAGAGGGTGGTTTGAATCAACTTAGCCAGGTTTAGCCGAACCTATTGGCTCAACCATAAAAATGACCTAACTTTATTCAAAAGAAAACCCACATCCCATGAACCATAGAATCAGCATGACCAACGTAAGCTTTGCGTTCCTGAAAAGCTCGCCCGACTTCCTCAACCTGGTTTTAAACAACATTAACTCATGTGTTTTACTTCTCGACAAAGACATGCGCTTACAGGCATTTAACGACGCGACAACCGCTATTTTTTTAAGAAATAAGGCAGAGGACATCCAATATGTCCGCTGCGGCGAAGCCATCGGATGCGCATATCAAGTGGAGAAAATGAAAGACTGCGGGCGAACACCCCACTGTAACCGTTGTCCGCTACGCGAGGCCGCATTGATTTCCTACTCGGAAAATAAACCGGTTTATAGAGAGCATATCGCACGCGAATTTTATATGAATGATGGAAAGAAAGTCTTAAAACACCTCCAGTTTTCAACCCGGTCTTTTCATTTCCAAAAAGACCGGTATATTTTGATGATCGTTGACGATATCAGCGAAATTGTGGAAACTAAAAATAAGCTGGTCGAAAAAGAAAAGCAATTTATCAACCACATGGCCAATCTGAATAGCGGACAGAACCACTAGCAACGAAAACAAAGCAGACGTTTCAGTATTGGTGAAAAGCATCGGACACAAACGAAAGGACTGTTGGTAACGATTCGCGCCAGTAAGTCCAGGTATGTCCTCCCTGCCGGATGCGGAATTCGTGGGGAATTTCCTTTTTTCGCATCGCGATATGCAGCAGTGAATTGCCCTCATACAAAAAATCATCGTCGCCACAATCAATCAACCAGCGTACGGCCTTTTTCTGGTCGTCAGGCATATTCTCAACCAAGACCAAGGCGCTGTGTTGCTCATAGTAGGCTTCAATCTCGGCATCCGAGGCACCGGTTTGACCCCAGCGTTCGAAGTACTTCCGCGCATCGGCTTTAGAAAGCGGCCCGGTTGCGGCGCTCAGGGGACAGGCCGATGAAAATAGTTCCGGATGATGAAGCGCATACATCAAGGTTCCGCCACCACCCATCGACAGGCCGGCAACAGCTCGGTAGCGCTTGTCTCCTTTAATCCGATATTCCTTTTCAACGTGGGGCATCAGTTCTTCAAAGAAGAAATCCTCGTAGCGCCACTCCCCTTGGATGTCGTTAAAATACCCCCGCTTACTGGTATTGGCATCGGGCATTACGATGATCATCGCGGTGGCCGAACCGTTTCGAATGGCTTCGTCGGTGATGCGCAGCACCTCGCCAAACTGCACCCATCCCGTTTGGTCGTCACCAGCGCCATGCAGCAAGTACAGTACCGGATAAGTCCGCTCCGACGTTTCATAATCGGGTGGCAGATAAATAGCAAAGTGGCGGTCCATTTTCAGGATTTCGCTTTTCATGGTGAGCTTGTCGAAGACTTTTCCCGCTTGGGCAAACACGGAAGCGGAGACGATGCACAGGGTCAGGATGGAGAACAGTTTCTTCATTGGATCTTATTTCGTTGGTTCAAGGAACTAAAGATACAACTTCGGGACAGAATAAACCATTGCAAAACGCGACACAACCGGCGAAAACACAAAAAAAACCAGTACAAAACGGCACTCAAACTCATCAAAGCGGCATACCCGGAGGACTTTAAATCAGATACGCTGGGGGGATAACCCAAGTCTTTGTTAATAAAAAGCGTTGAAAAGGGACGCATCCACCTCAAAAAGGCATTATGCTGCGTCAAAAGGCGTCCGGCAATAAATTACTGCACGAGGCTTTTGTACTTTTCATAGGCTTCATCCCAATCCAGGTCGGGATTCGGAAGGAACTCCTCGACTTCGAATGAGTTGCGGACGACTTCGCGCATTTCGGCAAGCGAATGCAATGCTCCCATAGCTTTGGCCTGCACCAAAATATTTCCGGTGGCCGTTGCTTCTGTAGGGCCGGCAATGACCTTCAACTTGGTAGCATCGGCAGTGAGTTGATTCAAAAAGCGATTGTTCGCCCCGCCACCAATAATGTGAATTTTCTCGATGGGGAGTTCACTGACGGTGCGAATTTGTTCCAAGGTGTATCGGTATTTCAAAGCCAAACTGTCGTACACGCAACGAATAATGCCCGCATGGGAATCCGGTGTCCCCTGCCCGCTTTTTTCACAATAATCGGTAATGGCTTCCGGCATATTTCCTGGATTCAAAAACACGGCATCATCGGGATTGATCAAAAACCGAAAAGGCTCGGCATCTATGGCCAGCTGCACCATTTCATCCCAGTTGTATGCTTTACCCTCAATCCAGGCCCGGCGGCACTCCTGGATGAGCCACATGCCCATGATATTTTTCAGAAATCGCGTGGTTCCCTCCACACCGCCTTCGTTGGTGTAATTCATTGCCAGGGTTTTTTCCGAAACCAGTGGCTTGTCGCTTTCAATCCCCATGAGTGACCAGGTGCCCGAACTGATGTAGGCGTAGTTCTTGTCGCTTGCAGGCACAGAAGCAATTGCCGAGGCCGTGTCGTGACCCGCAACCGCAATCACCGGCACCTGCGTGCTTCCGGTTTCTTTGGCGACATCCGCCTTGATTTTTCCGATAATGGTGCCCGGATCTACTAAATCGGTTAAAATGGAAGTAGAAATTCCGGCTTTTTCTATCAAGTCTGCCTGCCATTGCGTTTTGCCCGGCACAATCATCTGACTGGTGCTGGCAATCGAAAATTCAGTCACTGCTTCACCCGAAAATAAGTAATTCAGCGCATCGGGCATAAACAAAATTTTATCGGTAATCTCCAGCAACGACGATTGATCTTTCACCATCGAAAATAACTGAAACAGACTGTTAAACTGCATAAACTGAATACCCGTTTGCCGGTAAACCTCTTCTTTCGGAATCAATTGAAAAAGGTCGTCCATCGCCGTGTCGGTGCGCGAATCGCGGTAGGCAAAAGGCAGGGAAATAATCATGCCTTCCTTATTCAAGTGTACAAAGTCGACGCCCCAGGTGTCTACACCAATCGAATCGGGCTGAATCCGATGCTCCTGGATGCATTTTTTCAAGCCGGTTTTCAGTTCATTAAACAAACTGAAAATGTTCCAGAAGAAATGACCGTTGACTTGTTGCATTTGGTTTTCAAAACGATGAACCTCGGTAAGCTCCAAATTGCCGTTCTCAAGAGTCCCTAAAATTGCCCGTCCGCTTGATGCGCCCAGATCGAAAGCCAGAAAGTGATTTTTCTTCATATGTTTTTGCGTTAGATGATTTTATCCGAATAAGAATCAAATGAATGGAAAATAATTAACACAGCTATCCTGCTCAATCCTGAGTGTTCGCCTGAGCCTATTATTCTTCCTTGGTTAACTGCTTATTCGCAAAATCAATAAACTGCCGCCAATCGTAGCTTGTTATGTTGTGCTCTCCAGTGCGGATATGGTAGGCAATCGTTCCCGAAACCGGGCTGTCGGGCTGTGGGATTTCGCTTACAGGTAAACCTTCAAGGTCATAGAGCTGGTATACTTTTCCAGCTTCAACAGCCGACAAAAACTCGCCTTTAGGGTCGGCCCATAAATCTTCGGTGGCGCTGGTAACATACAACGGACGAGGAGCCACCAAAGCCAGCAACATATGCTGGTCGACCGGCAGGTTTTCTTCGCGTGAAGCGTACTTGTTCAGATTTTCGCAAAACCAATGGGGAAATGCTTTGGTAATGCTGCCCACCGTTTCGCCAAATTGGCGACGTGACAGGGCGGCACCCATGCAACCGGAATTATTGGAAATGCACATGGCAAACCGTTGATCCAGGGCGGCTGCCCATAAGGCCGCTTTTCCAAGTCGCGAATGTCCGAAAACAATCACGCTGGACGAATCCACATCAGCAACGGTAGAGAGATAATCCATCGCTTTGGTCAGTCCCCAGGCCCAGGCGCTGATTGTTCCCCATTCATCATACCCCGGCCGGAATTGTCCCAGTTGATATGAAAAAGGGTGAATCCCATCCTGAAAATTATCGCGGTCCGGATCCACGTCACCACAATACATCGTGGCAATGCCGTAGCCTGCCTCGAGAATCTCCTCAATGGGCCACCGTTCTCTGCTTACCCCACGCGACTGTTCCGTCACCTGGTTGTGCACGATTCCCAATGAAGGGTTATCTCTGACCCACGACTCGGTCAGGCGAATATCAGGATCGTCGGCCACGGTGTGGTTACCATTAAAATTATACCCAATAAAAACTGGTACGTCGTTTGAATCTTTGGGGAGGTATAATAATAATTCGACACTCAGCTCCTGATCATCTTTTCTGAAAACCAGCTCAACCTGCCGGCGTATGGCTAAACCGTCAAAAGCCTCACCTGCCTCTTCGTGGACAATAACATCAGCAATTTCAATCTCCAATGGAATTTTCCCATACACTTCCCGCCCAAACAGTTTCAGAAGTTCCGGTCGCCTGATCTTCTCCCAACGCTTGGTGTTCTTTATCTTCCGGCCATTTTCAGAAACCAGTAAACGCGGCAAAGTATAGTTTGGCACCTCATTTTCATCGTAGTTTACGACTTTTTGCTGAGCGAATAAATTTAGACTGATTAGCAATGTTATAGTTGAAACTAAATACTTCATCCAATTGTCCATTCTTTTAAGCGATTTCAGGCTGTTCTTTCATTGGGTTATCAATGTATTACCTCCCTAAGATTCATTCGTATTCACACCGAAATGGCTATATCACGTCCGGAAGGCCTCCGGATTCATCGCAATTTTCAATTTCTCCAATCTCATATCCCTTGACCAAAAATAGAATTTTTCTTCAGAAATCGGGAATCTATTCCGTAATTTCTGATTTCTGGGTTGAAAGGCTATTTCTTTTTCAGAAACTGGCCAATCATTTTTCTGAAATTGTCGAGATGCTGAACTTGTTCCACGAAAGGTTCCATCATCGAAGGGTTACGCATGTTGATTAAATGATAGTCCGCCACTCCAAGCTGCATGGGAAAAACCAGGATGTAACTGTTCTGACCAAAGTACTTGTTCAAATAGGACGGAATTTTAACCATGGTATCATTGTATGACGGATGTGTTCGGCGACTCATAACTATCAACAGATTATCATCTTCCCGCACATATCGGCTAAAAACCAAAAAGTCTTCCCAATCAGTAAAACGATTGAACTCCGCCTCAATAGCCTGTTCGTTCTGCATATGTTCGAGAAAGGCCATCGTTTCTTCCGAAGAATAAAACACCAGCTTAGCCCCCGTATTCACGCCCATGTTCCAAACCCGAACCAACCAAACGAAGAAGCCAATTTCCTTCTCGGCATTCGGTGGAATAACAACAACATGCCGTTTGATCGTCGCCAGGGGCTGAAAGGGTTTATAAATCATGGTTGTGGTGTTACATTTAGTCAGAATACCTTCGGTCAGCATCCCAAAGAAGGAGTCAGAAATTCCCTTCTTTTCATGCAGGCCAATGATTAAGTCAGTAATCTTATGTTCTTTAACGACATTGGAAATTCCATTTACGATGTTCAGGTCGTAACGTAAGAGCGAGGTCAGGTGATTATCCGTTGCCGCAGCGGTTACCACAGCTTTGTCGATAATTTTTTGGGCATCTTTTTCGGCAGACTCGTTTACGTTGCCACTGGTAACAACATTCAGTGCAATCAGCTTGCTATGCTTAGTCTTCGATTTAACAGTCGTGCTCAAATTAATCAGTTCTTCCACATTCCGCTCGTTGCTCAGCGGAATCAAAATACGCTCCTCAATTTCATTTTTTGGTTTATCATCTTCTTCCACATTTTCAGCGCGTGCAATGTTCTGTGCGCCTTTTTGGGTAACAAATGAAGCGATTGTGCAGGTAACCAGGATCATCAAAATGGTTCCGTTTAAAACTGCATCGTTCAACAGGCGAATCGGATCACCGGAAGGATCCTGTCCAATAATAACATTATACCCAATCAGCACGGCAGCCAAAGTTGATGCCGCCTGGGCATTGCTCAAGCCAAAAATTAGCCTGCGTTGGTCGGCGGAATAGCGAAACGTTTTTTGGGTGATCCAGGCTGCCAAATATTTTGAAAGCGTCGCAACTACAGTCATAACCACAGCTACTTTAATGGTTTCCCAATCGCTGATAAATGCCCGGTAATTGATTAACATGCCTACTCCAATCAGGAAGAACGGGATGAACAAGGCATTTCCCACAAATTCAATCCGGTTCATTAGGGGCGAAGTTTTTGGGATTAGGCGGTTAAGCGCAAGTCCGGCAAGGAAGGCCCCCACAATGCCTTCGATACCCACAACCTGGGCCAAAAAAGCCCCCAGAAAGACCATGCCCAGAACAAAAATATACTGCGAAACGTTGTCATCGAAACGTTTGAAAAACCACCGTCCGATCACCGGAAAAACAAACATAATGAATAAAACGAATGCGGAAATCGACGCGCTAAGTCCCAACCAAAACGTCTGCGAAATTTCGCCGGTCTCCAATCGTACAATAACAGCCAGAACCAACAGGGCCAGCACAGTAGTTATCAACGTACCACCAATACTTATCGTAACAGCTTTATTCTTGGTGATTCCTAACTTGCTAACAATTGGGTAAGTAATCAACGTATTGGAGGCAAACATACTGGCCAATAAGATCGAGGTATTCCAGCCAAAGTCAAGTAAATACAGGCCCGAAGCGATTCCAAGCCCCATGGGGATGATAAAGGTGTATGCGCCGAAAATAATGCTCTTCCACAAACTTTTCCGGAAATCAGCCAAGTCAATCTCTAACCCGGCCACAAACATGATGTACAACAAACCCACCGTACCAAACAACACAATACTGCTGTCGCGAGCCATCAGATTCATGCCATAGGGACCGATCAACACTCCGGCAATGATTAATCCAATCAAATGCGGTATCCTGATTTTGTTTAGTACGATCGGAGAAAACAGAATAATGAAAAGGATCATGGTAAAAATCAGGATCGGATCCTCCAAGGGCAAATTCAAACCAAAAACTTTTGATAAGATCATAAAATAGTTCTTTTGCAGGTGAGAGACAAACAAATCAGCTCGCCGCTCCCCTCCCATTCAGGCTGACAAGATACAAACAAGTCCGTTATTATTTCAAGACAGATAATGACTATTAAGTTTCTTTTTGATGGGTTGATGGAAAATTGAGAAGAATGATCCAAAAATAGTCTAGGTCGTGCTCATATAAAGATCAAACAATTGTTTGATGGACCGCGGTTCACCAATAATTGTCAACACATCATTCTCCTGCAAAATGGTATACCCATGAGGGGCAAACGACCGTGCATCACGCTCAACAAGAGCAACAAGCACATCCTCAGGAAGTTTTATCTCCTTCAGCTGCTTGCCGATCATTTCGCTTTGCAAGGTTTGCGGCATCAATTTAACGGTAATAAATCGCTCATTATGAAGCAGGTATTCTTTTATTTCGCGGTCACTGTTTTGTTCCAGCATACTTTTGACAAAATCTTCGCGTTCCACAATATTCATCAGGCGAGACAGCATGCGCAACTGCAAGCGGGATTCATTGGCCGGATTCACTAAAAAGAAAAATACTTTGATATTATCTTCGGATAAAATATCCGCTTTCCCAACAGGTTTTAAAATCCCTTTCTTCGAACGAACAACATGAAGCGACGGCTCACCGATACCGGCATATTTGGCATACAACACCGAAACCTCGGGTGTAACCAGTGCAGGATCAATCGCCGAGATGGTATGAAATTCTGAAACGAGCGAATCTTTATTGATATGAATTTCTTTGGAAAATAACCCCGAGACATGATCAACCAGCCCATTAAAATCCATGCTTTCTGCAGCATTGATAATTCGCGCTTTCATGATTGTGGTATCGAATGGATCTCCCTGACGAAGTCCTTTTTCCTTCAAAATCGTCATAAATTCATTTTCCAAATCAGGATGCTGATGCTTTCCTAACAGGGCAAACCAGTGAAAAATGGCTCCCTCGCGCTTCACTTTGCCTTTAGCGTAGTAGTTAAACCACAGCACCGCTACCAAAATGATGAATGCACTAAATAAAATGGCCATCCAGCCCATGTAAATGATCAATACCACTGAGATAATAATTCCTGCGATCTGCATGCCAGGGTACAAAGGCGATTTAAAACCGGGGTCATAGGATTCAATGTGGCTGTTGCGGAAAACAATCACGGAAAAATTTATCAGCATCAGTACGATCAGATTGAAGGTACTGGCTAATTTTGCAATTCCTTCTTCCGAAAGAACCAAGATGAAAAAGATGATTAGTCCGGTCGTAAATAAAATCGAAGTCACCGGAGTTCCCTTCTTTCCGACCTTAGAAAATCCGGGAGGAAAAAGTTTGTCACGCCCCATCGCAAAAGGATAGCGCGAAGCTGACATCATCCCTGCATTGCCAGTGGAAGCGAAGGCCGCCATGGCAGCACCGATCATCAGGTAAGCGCCCATATCCCCAGGCATCCATGTAAACAGTTGCTCAACTGCTGTAGCCGCCGGAGCCAAGTCTTTGGCAAACTCCGTGGGATCGATAATAGACACCATGATAAATACGCCAAGCACATAGATCACGCCAGTGACAACTAGCGACAAAAGCATCCCCAAAGGAATATTCCGCTCCGGGTTTTTGATCTCCTCGGCAACACTCGCAATCTTGGTTAGTCCCAAGTAGGATACAAAAACAAAACCAACGGTTGTTATCATTCCTTCAAACCCATGGGTTAAAAACGGCTGGAAGTGGTTATTCTCTGATGGCTGATCAATTCCAATGGTAAAAAACACACGATAGAGTCCATCGATAATAAAAGTGCCCAGCACAATCAATAAAAAAATGACAAAGTAGTTTTGCAGCCGTGAAGTATTTTTTGCACTGAACAGGTTGACTCCCATAAACAGAAAGGTACCAGCTATGGCAATGGTTTTAACCGGAACTTGCCAAAAGAAAGCAGCGTAAGCTCCAATCCCCACAATGGCAAAAGCCGTTTTAAAAACCAGGGCAAGGTAAGTGCCCAAGCCACCAATTGTGCCCATAAGTGGCCCCAAACTACGATCGAGAAAAAAATAAGCTCCGCCCGACCTTGGCAGCGCTGTTGATATCTCGGCAATGCTAAACATGGCAGGCAGGATTAACAAGCCAGCTACCAGGTAAGCAACAAAAACAGAAGGCCCGGTGAACTGCGATGCCAGACCGGGTAAAAGAAAAAAACCGGAACTGAACATTGCCCCCGTACTGATGGAAAAAACATCAAACAAGCCCAGCTCTTTATTTAATCGTACCTTATTCGCCATATTTTTTCATTCTGGTTTTTTGCCGAATCCTATACTCATTCCATATTTTTAACCGGCAAGAATCCCCTAAATATACAATTTCTTCGGAATACTTAGCCCTCGATCCTGGCTGACAACCGATGAAATCTTTCAAAAGCTCTTTTGTTTGGCTGGCAGATCTGAACGGTGTTTCAGGCTAAACATTTCATCACCTGTGTCAAACCACAAAGCAATGGGTGGACTTCGACGTGCTGTTTGAATCAGATGGCAGGGACAGAAAATCTTAATCTTTGTGCTGGCATTCAAGTTGAACGGGTGTTAAAATTCAAACTCAAATAGTCCCAACTGTTTTCAATCGAATAAAACCGATTCGAAGTTAATTGGTATAGCAGAAACGACAAATTTAAGCCTTTTATATTTTTGCAGGAAGGATTAAGGCATTTTAGGATTATACCTCTTAGCCTGCGTTTCATTCCGGGCTACCCGCAAGGCATTATGCGCCAGAGCATCCAGTTCATCTTCTCCGGGATACACGAAAACCTGCGCTAAAAAACCGACCTTCTTTTCAATAAAATCGGTCAGGTATTGATTGTAAGCAACGCCTCCTGTCAAGAGAATTCCATCCACATTTCCATTCAGCACTACCGCCATTTCACCAATTGTTTTGGCGACCTGATAGCCCATGGCATCCTGAATCAACCGGGCCTTTTCGTTTCCCAGCCGGGCCAGCTCTTCCACTTCTTTGGCATTATTTGTTTTCAGATAAGCCACATAACCACCTTCGCCAAGCACCATTCGACGGACGTCCGACTTGGTCATCTGACTGTCGAAACACCAGTCGATCATTTGGCCGGTTGGCAAACCCCCACTCCGCTCCGGACTAAAAGGGCCATCACCATCCAGCCCATTGTTGACATCTACGACCCTGCCCTTTTTGTGAGCGCCCACAGAAATGCCGCCACCGAGGTGTGCTACAATCAAATTCAGGCTTTCGTATGCTGCACCTAGCTTTTTTGCATGCAGCCTGGCCGTTGCTTTCTGGTTTAAGGCATGAAATATCGATCGCTTCTCAAAAGCAGGATGTCCGGTAATTCGGGCAATTTCATCCAGTTCATCCGTCACTACCGGATCGGCTATGTAGGCTTTGGCTCCCGGAATCTGGTTAGCAATAAAGTCGGCGATGAGTGGGCCAAGATTGCTGGCATGCTGTCCATAAATCCCTTCGCTGGCATGTTTCAGCATCAAATTATCGACCAGATAAACACCCGATTCCAACGGATAAGTTAGCCCCCCCCGCCCAATAATATATTTCAGGCTATCCACCTCAAAACCTTCTTCCATCAGTGCATCAATGATCATCCCCTTACGATAATCGAACTGCTTTAAAATGCTTTTGTAGCTCGACAATTCATCGATCGAATGGCGCAAGGTTCGGTTAAGCTTGCATTCCTCGTTATAGTAAACGGCGAACTTGGTCGAGGTCGAACCGGGATTGATGGCTAATATTCGGTATTCATTGATCATATTAACGAGTCATTAATGTGGCCAAAACAATGGAATTCAACTTGGTTTGAGCGCTATCGCCTCGCGATGACAAAACGGCCGGGACCTTTGCCCCGACCACCACCGCAGCTTGTTCGGAACGGCAGAGCCTGGTATTGGTCTTATAGAAAACATTGCCCGAATCGATGTTCGGAAAGAGCAGACAGTCTGCATCGCCGGCCACGTCAGACTGAATATTCTTTATCCGGGCTGACTCCTTGTCCAGAGCCACATCCAGGGCCATTGGCCCATCAACCAGACCACCGGGGAAATGTCCGTCAAGAGCCATCTTTTTCAGTCTTCCCGCATCGGCGCAAGCCGGAATTGATTTGATAATCTGTTCGGTAGGCGCAATCATGGCCACTTTGGGCAGAGCAATTCCCAACTTCTGACCCACCTGAATCAGATACCGGATCATGATTTCTTTTTGCTTTAATGTTGGTAAAGGAATAATCGCCACATCGGTTACAATTAATAACTTGTGATAGGCCGGATTATCAATCAGCGAAACATGTGTCAGCAAACCTCCGGGCTCAACCAGACCAAATTGCTTGTTTAGAATGGCTCGCATGTATTTATCGGTATTAATTAAGCCCTTCATCACCAGACTGGCCTTTCCTTCCTGAATTAGCCGAACGGCAGCCAAGGCTGCTTGTTCATCTGTTTCGGCATGAAGAAGTTCGAAATTTCCCACATTAACTCCAAGCTGTTTGCAAGTTTCCTCAATTTGGGATTGATCGCCTGTTAAAATTACATCAATAATGCCAAGTTTACGGGCTTGCTCGGCTGCCTCAATACTATGACCATCCACGCCGTTCACCACAACCATTCGTTGTTTGGGGCGATCTTTCGCTGACAAAACCAGGTCGGCTAAATGTTTTGCGTTCATTCTTTCGTTTTATGGAGGTGAAAATACAATAAGAACAGTTGAATTTACAGAACAAATATCAATCTAAAAAAATGTTTTTAAACCCCTGAAAAACAAAACATCCGACACATTACTGTATCGGATGTCAAACGGAAAATATTTTTAACCCTGAACTTTCGGATTACGACCTTAGCGCCCGAAAAACTTACGATTTGGCAAGTTCGAGAACTTTCTTTTCCGTATCCAAGGCGATCATTAATTCTTCATTTGTTGGAACGACCATAATTTTTACAGGCGAATCGTCCGTACTTATAATTCCTTCCGAACGGAAGCCTTTATTCTTCTCTTCATCTAAATGAATGCCGAGAAATTCCAATCCGCTAGCCACTCCAAAACGGGTTGTATCAGCGTTTTCTCCAATTCCTCCGGTCAAAATCAGAATATCCAATCCCCCCATCGCGGCAATGTACGAACCAATATATTTTTTTACCCGGTAATTATAAATATCCAAAGCCATTTTAGCGCGTTCGTTGCCCTTGGCTTTTGCGTCTTCTATTTCGCGCATATCCGATGAAATACCAGACAATCCGAGCATACCGCTGTGCTTATTGAACAAAGTGCTGGCTGATTTTGTGCCCAATTCTTCTTTCTCCATGATGTAAGTGGCCACTCCAATATCCAAATCACCTGAGCGGGTTCCCATCACCAATCCTTCCAGTGGAGTGAATCCCATGCTGGTGTCGAATGACTTACCATCTTTTACCGCGGCGACCGAAGCGCCATTTCCCAAATGGCAGGAAATAATCTTTTGGTTTTCGAAATCACGTCCCAGTAGTTCGCAGGCCCGTTTGGTCACGTAGCGATGGCTGGTGCCGTGAAAACCGTAACGGCGAATTTTATATTTTTCGTAAAGCACGTAAGGAATTCCGTACATGTAGGATTGTGGTTCCATCGTTTGATGAAAAGCGGTATCGAAAACACCAACCTGAGGAATTCCCGGAATCAGTTCTTCCATGGCGTTGATCCCTTTCAGGTTTGGTGGATTGTGCAAGGGAGCCAAATCAGTACACTTCACCAGCGCTTCAATCACTTCATCGGTAATCAGCTCACTGGCATGAAAATATTCACCTCCATGTACGACACGATGACCAACCGCGTCAATCTCTTCCAGGTTATTCAGGCAACCATATTTTTGGCTGGTCAGAACTCCCAAAATATATTCCACCCCACTTTTGTGGTCCAAAATTTCGCCTTCAAAAACAATTTGTCTTCCATCCTCATGATGGTGTTTTAAAAATGAGCCTTTCATGCCCAGTTTTTCAACCCCTCCCTTGGCAACCACAAGTTGGCCATCCATGTTGAAAAGTTGATATTTTATGGAACTGCTTCCGCAGTTAAGTACCAGAATCTTCATTCCTTCAATATTTTCGTTGAGATTGTTTTTAACAGATGGTTGAGCTGGTTGCGCTGTTCAAAATCCGGTTGCCTTCTCCATCGTATTCATAAAAGCCTTTTCCGGTTGATATGCCAAGCTGTTTGGCCCGGACCAAGCGTTTGATAATCGGTGATGGCTTAAAATGAACATCACCAAACTCGGCATAAATATTCTCCATCCAGCGAACAATTTTATCCAGTCCCATCTTATCGGCAACTTCAAATGGTCCCAATCTCATCCCTTGTCCTATTTTCATGGTGGTATCAATATCTTCCATGGTGGCTACGCCTTCCATCAAAATTTCACAAGCTTCATTGAGCAAAACCACAAAAAGGCGAACACTGACCAAGCCTGCGGATTCTTCAACCGGAATTATTTTCCGGTTGATTAAACGGACAAACTGACAAACTTTCGCGTAAGATTCATCGGAAGTGTACAATCCTTTGACCACTTCCATAATCCGGGCTTCGCGCGATGAAACCGAAAAATGAAAGCTGACACAGCGATCCTTGTATTTCATCTCCGACGAAAGTTCGGTAATAATAATGGTGGTTGAGTTCGTGCCGATAATGCAATCACGATCAACCACTTCTTCGACCTTCCGGAAGATTTTCTTGCGTTCCTTGATTTTGCCTCCCCGATTAACTGCTCGGATGGATTCCACCACAAAATCACAACCTGCTAAATCCTTGTAATCAAGGGTTCCTTTTATCCTTGAAAGAATAGCTCGTTTCTCACCTTGGGTCAACCCCCAATGTTCAATTCGATGATCGAGAATTTTTTCGATATTGCGATAGGCATCTCTGATTTTATCTTCGCTAACTTCAATAAAAACTACCTCAATACCATAGAAACTGGCCACTCGGGCAATGTTTTGTCCAACAAGCCCACAACCAACAATTCCAATTTTTGAGAATAAGGCTTTGGAAACCTTTTTCTTAATTAAACCAAATTCTTCAATTGGTTCATAAATCACTTCACTAGCCATTTCAACTTTATTTACTCGAACGAGGCAGCAGCCTGGTTGGAGGTAATTGCTACCATATTTACAATATCGCTCACCGAGCAACCACGCGACAAATCATTGATTGGAGCCGCCATACCCTGAAGAACCGGGCCAATAGCTTCGGCTTTTGCCAGCCGCTGCACCAGTTTATAACCAATGTTGGCTGCTTCCAAGCCTGGAAAAACCAGGATATTTGCCCGGCCGGCCACTTCACTTTCTGGAGCTTTCAAGCGGGCCACTTCTGGAATTAAAGCCGCATCCAGCTGTAGTTCACCATCAATTTTCAAGTCGGGTGCCATTTCTTTGGCAATCCGCGTGGCGTTCACCACTTTATCGACCCGTTCGTGCTGTGCACTTCCCTTAGTCGAAAAACTGAGCATGGCCACACGTGGTTCCATACCTACGATTGCTTTCGCCGTTTTGGCTGTTGTCACAGCTATTTCAGCCAGCTCGCGCTCATTCGGATCAGGCATTACTGCACAGTCAGCAAACACAAGAATTCCATCATGTCCAAAGTGCGGATCGTTCATGAACATCAAAAAAGCTCCGGAGACCACACTGACTCCCGGCAAGGTTTTCACAAACTGGAAAGCCGGACGCAACACATCCCCTGTGGCATTCACGGCACCGGCAATTTCGCCATCGGCATCGCCACTCTTAATCATCAATGGGGCAAACACCAGCGGGTCGTTCAATAAATCAAGCGCCGCTTCTTTGGTTAAGCCTTTCGACTTTCTGATTTCCACCATCAGGTCAGCATACTGCGACCGGCGTTCATCTGTTTTTGGATCAATCAGCACGGCTCCTTTGATGTTGACGCCACATTCTCCGGCGGCCTGCATAATTTCTACCGGATTTCCCAATAAAATAATCCGGGCAATATTTTCATTTAAGATAATTTCTGTGGCTCTCAAAGTCCGGGGTTCTGTCCCTTCCGGGAGTACAATCCGCTTTTGATAGCTCTGCGAGTTTTTGATAATACGTTCAAGTAATTTCATTCGAAAAAAACTTATCTGATTTATTTAATATCTGCTGATTATTCGGCTCACATCCTTTTCAAAGAAGAAACCGACACACCAACAATTTTTCTTTTCCACTTTTAACCTCCACACAAACCGCTGCCTCCTGCCATACTGCTATCTGTTACGGTTGTCTTCAACTGAAAGTTTAAGATTTTTAACTTTTGAGTAAAAGATTCAAAATGCAAAAGTAGCTAAAATAACGTGTTAATATTCGCCGAACAGGTTAATTATTTGTCAATCCTGAGAAATATGAGCCTCCATATATACTGCTTTCTGGCAGGAAACGATTGATTTTGCAATCGATTGCATTAATCCGCCTTCCAGTTTAAGAAATTCATAAGATTGCTTTTTTCTGTCTCGTCGCAGTTGACTCAATCCGTATAATTCTGTAAAACCATCATGCGAAAGCTTGTCTGTCACGAAAATAAATTGATATTTTTGTTTGGTTCGAAACTTGTTCAACTATGAAATCAACCGATCCATTTTATCTTCTGAAAC
Source organism: uncultured Sunxiuqinia sp. (assembly GCF_963974515.1). Taxonomy (GTDB): domain Bacteria; phylum Bacteroidota; class Bacteroidia; order Bacteroidales; family Prolixibacteraceae; genus Sunxiuqinia. The sequence goes on from NZ_CAXBDD010000004.1 coordinate 78,119, forward strand.
AATCGCTCGAAGGTGAGGTATACACCAGCAATGTACAGCGGATTATCTATGCAACCGATGCTTCATCATACCGTGAAATTCCGCAGGCTGTGTGTAAACCCAGGTCGGACGAAGACCTCTCCAAGATTATCGCTTTTGCAAGCGAGCATCAAACGTCGGTGATTCCGAGGGCTGGAGGCACTTCACTGGCCGGACAGGTTGTAGGAAAAGGGATTGTGGTGGACATTTCGAAGTACCTGAATAGAATTGTGGAATTCAACCCTGAAGAACGATGGATAGTGGTTGAACCCGGCGTTAATCTAGCAGAACTGAACCAGTTTTTGGAACCTCATGATTTGCAATATGGCCCGGAGACATCGACCGCTAATCGCTGCTGTATTGGCGGCATGGTAGGCAACAACTCCTGCGGATTGCATTCCTTGATATACGGCAGTGCCCGTGATCATATTCTTGAAGCTGACTGCCTGCTTTCTGATGGGTCGTCCGTTGTTTTCAAAGCCCTGTCGACCGATGAGTTTCACGCCAAGTGTTCCGGTAACCCGGAAAGCCTGGAAACCAAAATCTATCAAAACCTCAAAGCAACACTCTCAAATCCATCCAACCAGGAAAGCATCCGAAGTGAATACCCCGATCCAAAAGTAGTGCGAAGAAACAACGGATATGCACTGGATGCCTTGCTCGAAACCGATCCTTTTACTGGAAACGGCAAAAAAATAAATGTTTGCAAACTACTGGCCGGAAGCGAAGGAACGCTGGCTTTTTCAACGCGGTTCAAACTCAACCTCATCCCGCTCCCACCCAAACACAAAGGTCTGGTATGTGCACATTTCAATAGCTTACAGGAGGCCTACCGTGGAAACCTGGTGGCCTTGAAGCACCAACCAGGAGCCATTGAACTGATGGACGATATCATTATGAATTGCACCAAGGAAAACATTGAGCAACGCAAAAACCGTTTTTTCATTCAAGGTGATCCGAAAGCCATGCTGATGATTGAGTTTGCGCGTGAAACCGAGGAAGAAATTCATGCTATCGCAACAAAGCTGGAAGCTGATTTTCGTGCGGCTCATCTGGGATATCATTTTCCATTGGTGCTGGGGAACGACAAAATCAAGCGAGTATGGGCCCTCCGCACAGCAGGACTTGGCTTGCTGTCCAATATTCCCGGAGACAGACGAAGCGTAACCGTTATTGAAGACACCGCTGTCGCTCCCGAATATTTACCGGACTACATGGATGAGTTTGACCAAATTCTGGCAAAGTACGGACTGAGTTGTGTAAAATACGCACACATCGCCACGGGCGAAATCCATCTGCGCCCGCTTCTAAATCTAAAGGATGAAGCCGATGTTGAACTTTATCACACTATTGCTGCTGAAATTGCCACCCTTGTAAAAAAATACAAAGGCTCGTTGAGTGGGGAGCATGGCGACGGACGGCTTCGAGGTGAATTCATTCCATTTATGCTGGGTGAGCAAAACTACCAGCTAATAAAAGAACTCAAGCGAACCTGGGACCCCAACAATTTGCTGAATCCTGGAAAAATAGTGGATACGCCACCCATCACGGAGAATTTGCGTTACCAGATTAGCCAGACGCGGGAGTTTGAAACCACTTTTGATTTTTCGGAGCAGAAAGGATTCTTACGAGCAATTGAAAAATGCAATGGCTCGGGCGACTGCCGAAAAAGCGTCGCCATTGGCGGCGGCATGTGTCCCACGTTTATGGCCACCAAAGATGAAGACAAGACTACCCGAGGCCGCGCCAACATTTTACGAGAATTTCTAACTCGGTCTGATAAGGCCAGTCCATTTGATCATGAAGAAATATACGAGGTGCTGGATTTGTGCATTTCGTGTAAAGCCTGCAAGTCCGAATGTCCTTCGAACGTGGATATGGCCAAGTTTAAGGCTGAATTTCTACAGCACTATTATGAGCTTCATGGCATTCCTTTCCGAACTCGTTTGATCGCCTATCTTCCACGATTAAACCAATTAGGACGGATTGTACGGCCACTCACGAATTTCATCATCGGAACAAAAACCTTTAAAACACTCATCGGCTTTGCTCCTGAACGTAAAATTCCAAGCCTATCCAAACTGAGCTTACGGGAGTGGTATAAAAAACCCATTCTTTTGAATGGCACCAACACACGAAAAGTGTACCTGTTTGCCGATGAATTCACGAATGAAAACGAAAGTGAAATTGGCATTAAAACAATCTTATTACTTAACCGGCTGGGCTACGAAGTGGCCATTCCAAAGCATCACGAAAGCGGGCGCACCTTCCTGTCGAAAGGCCTGGTAAAAACTGCCAGGCAACTGGCCAACAAAAATGTCCAAAACTTGTATCCCATCATAGGTGAAACCTCCCCACTGCTTGGAATTGAACCATCAGCTATCCTGGCATTTCGTGACGAATATCCAGAACTCGTTGATGCCAGCTTGAAAAATCAAGCCTTGGAACTTTCAAAACACACCCTGATGCTGGATGAATTTATTGCTGCGGAATTTGATCAGGGCAACATTGACGCTTCACTGTTTACCACCGAGATCCGGGAGATCAAACTGCATGGACATTGTCAGCAGAAAGCGGTGGCATCCACAGCTCCAACCAAAAGGATGTTGGAAATTCCGATCAACTATACTGTTTGCGAAATTCCAAGCGGTTGCTGTGGTATGGCCGGATCATTTGGATATGAGAAAGAACATTACGAACTGAGCCAAAAAATTGGGGAGTTGGTTTTGTTGCCTGCTGTTCGCCAAACGCCAACCGAAACCATCATCTCAGCTCCGGGAACATCCTGCCGACATCAAATAGTAGAAGGTACCGGGCGTCGAGCCTCGCACCCAGTCGAAATCCTGTATGAAGCATTAAAGGTCAGGTAAGCGAAGATCAAGCGAGCTTCTTATAGGCTGATAACCGGCTGGATTGAACGATCAGAATTTTTTGACCGCACAAGCCGGATCTATTAATATATTTCCGGCACTACAATCAAAATCTACTTATGCAGGTGGAGAGATATGGTCCTATCAGTATGTCAAAGCAGCCAGCCAGGTCATTTCGTTTGTATTTTATTAAAGAAGTTTCGCGCCGGTCAAACTATACAGCTCGAACTGTTACTTGTGATTCTGATAATATCATTTAATATCCTCATCATAATATATCAATATCAAATATGGAAAACGGCAAATAGAAGGGATGTGTTTCATTATTAATACCTTTTCCAAAGTTCAAAACGTTAAAATTGTTCACCCGCAATCGACGGCTTGTTGGATCAACTGAGGGGATGACTTCGAGTCTCCAGCTCAGTGACTGCTGCCGGTTCAGTGCGTTTCCCCTGCTTTCAACTTACAGCGTTTCAAAATACTTTACCTGCAAATAATCGGGCATGTTCAGGGGGGTGTTCAACACCAGAGCCCCTAGTAGGATGACTCTTTCGGCCTGAAATTTCTCTTTGATTCGTCTTGATTGGCTAACCACAAATGCATGACTCTCCTTAAACAAGATGTTCAGCAACACGCGTTCTGGTTCGTGACGAGGAATGGTATCCAACCAGGGAGCAATCATTTGTCTCACCCTCGCTTGCTGATAATCATCGGGTTGCTGATCGGGCAAAACCTGATGGCCATCGAGCAGCATTTGGTAGGCAGCCAAAGCTGCACCACACGAAAGGGTATCGCGCGCCTGACCTGGCCGGTGCAAATAGCCCAGCCGCTCTTCATTAATCGCCAAGTGCGGCCCAAAGAAAATAAAAGCAGTTCCGGCATCCGGAATGTGGTCGCCAAAAGCATTGAAGCCGGTTTCGCCGGTAAACGGATAGCCAGTTAAGCCACCCAAATGAAAAACATGGCCGAAAAAATCGCGGATTTTTTCAATGACCGGGTTATTCAGCTCATCGGGGCAAAGCGATACGGCCGCGATCGTTTGATTCACATCCAGCCCATACTCTTGTGTCATTCGCTGGTAATAACTCGCCAGCACTTGTTCAAAAGGCGCTGCATCAGGAAAAAGCGTTCGGATACGCTGGTCAATCGTATTACTCATTTTCAATCGTTTCTATCCGGTTGAACCAAGCGCGTTGGCAATCGCGTTGACGCATTGGAGCAAAGCAAAAAGGTGTTCATCTTCTCCGGGCAATTGCTTGCTTCGGCTGTTACGCCACTTTCGGAGCAACTCTATTTGGGCTTCGTGCAAGTGATTCAGCGCTTCAGCCCTCAAGAGCGTTGAAAAGTAATGATTTTTTCTCCGTTCCTGAAACGGTTTCTTAAGCAAATCCGACAACATCTCGCGGGTCAGGCTTAATTCCGCCATAATTTTGCCCATCATCCGGTCGCGAATCGCCGGATCTTCCACCAAATCGGCATATTTGGCCATGATGCGTTCATCAGTGGCGGCCAGACTCGAATCGAGGTTGGTCACGACGTACCGAACAAACGGATGGTATTTCACCAGCTTGCCCAATTGCTCATATTCGGGTGTATTTTTCGTTTGCATTTCTTTGAGGGTCGATCCCACACCATACCAACTGGTAATGTTGAAGCGCGACTGTGACCAGCTAAACACCCAGGGAATAGCACGCAAATCTTCCATGGTCCGCTTGCCGGTCCGTCGCGCCGGCCGCGAACCAATCTTGCTCGACTCAATCACATCAATTGGGGTGGCCTCGGCAAAAAAGCGAATGAAATCGGAATCGCCAATTAGCTCACGATAAAAGTCGCGCCCGCGCTCACCCAACTTGTGAAAAAGCTCGGCCACCAAGTCATTTTCGCCCGGAAAATGTTTGTGCAAAAGTGTTTGTGCCGTTACGCTGGCCAGCATCAACTCAAGGTTATAGGCGGCATTTACCTTGTGTGCGTATTTTCGCTCGATGGTTTCACCCTGCTCGGTTATCCGCAATTTCCCGTTGATTGATCCCTGGGGTAACGTTTTCACAAACCAGTGCGATGGCCCCGAGCCCCGGCTGATACTGCCGCCGGTACCATGAAAAAAACGGATGATCACGCCATGCTTCTGCCCCACTTTGGTTAGCGCCTGCTGAGCTTCGTGCAAAAACCACGAGCTGGCCAAAATTCCTCCGTCCTTATTACTGTCGCTGTACCCGATCATTACATCCTGGTAAAGCTTTTCGGTTTTATTCCGATCACGCTGGTATTTCAGGCTGTTCATCACCACCGGATGGCTCAGATAATCATCTATAATTTTGGTACTGGTCTGCAAATCTTCAATGGTTTCGAACAGCGGAACTACCGGTAGTCTTGCCGCCAGAAAATCTCCGTATTTCAACGTCATGCCCGCTTCGCGCATAAACAAGTAGACTGTCAGCAAATCTTCCGTATTCCGGGTCATGCTAATAATCAGCTTGCCAATGGATCGGCGACTGTATTTGTTGATGTGATCGCTGACCACCTGGAAACTTTCAATCACGTTACGGGCTTCCTCTCCCGTACCCGAATGATCGACCAAAAAGGGTCGGTTGATTTTCAGCTCGGCATCAAGGAAGGCGCGCTTAGCCTCCGGCGTCGCCTCCATCCGACTTTCCCCGCTCTCTCCGAGCGAGGCCATAACCAGCTGCGAAAGCGCTTTTTCGTGGTACTGGCTGTTTTGCCGGATATCGAGCTGTGCCAGGTGAAACCCAAAAACTTTGAGCAGCCGTTTACAACGGCCTACATCCACCTGCGCCACTTCCGGAATTCCATAATTTTCAAGCTCTTCGGCCAAAAAGTTCAAATCCTCCACCAGCTGGTCCGAGTTTTGGTAACTGTTCTCACGATCTTCCAGCGTCATATTGTATTCCTGACTGAGATCAATCGGCAGTTTATGAAGCAACAGAAGCACGTAAGCCTTAAAAATTTCCTTGTTGTGTTCCTGAAGAATCTGTTTGCCATCCGTTGACAGTTCCTTGGCCAGGTGCGCGACCCGGTCACGAAACGATTTTCCAACTTCCTGGATATCGAGGTAAATGCTGAGTTTTTGAGCCAGTGCAAGCAGCTCTTTTTTCACGATGATAAAGGCATGGATCCGCAACTTATTCAAAGTCATCCGGGTTATTTCGGCGCTCACCAACGGATGGCCGTCGCGGTCTCCCCCAACCCAGTTTCCAAACGACAAGCCGGGAAACAGGTCCGTGTCGTTCAATAAATTGGTATCAAAGCCCGATTCTTTCCAGGCTTGCTTCAGTCGCTTATCCAAAAAGACAACCACATCCGGAAAAACGTCGGTCAAATAATGCAAAATATTATCTAACTCCGATTCAAGCCGGGGTTTTTCAATGTAGATTTCGCCAATATTCCACAGGCGATGAAGAATTTGTTTGATTTCGTCGCGGATGTCTTCGCGCTCTATGCGCGTATACATCCGGTTTTCGCGTTTCACCAACAGTAAATACAACTTACGGTATTCCTGTAGGACTACAGAGCGCTTGGCCTCAGTGGGATGTGCGGTAAGCACGGGCTCAACCAGCACCCCGGGCAAAACATCCAGAATCTGCTTTTCCGAAATCCCTTTTTCTTTTAACATCTGGAAGTTGATGGCCCACAAGCCATTCACACGGCTCATACTTTCTTCTTCCTTAGCGCGACGGCTTTGCACCGCCCCATTGACTTCAACCAGGTTGAGCATCTGGAAACACATGGAGAGCAGGTGAATGTAATCATTGCTCAACAGCAGGTTTTCGGCGGGCTGCCGTGGCGAATTGATCCATGGTATCAGGTTCACCAACTCTTGCTTATCACTTTCGGCTAATACTTCGGCAAAACATTTCAGCAAAAACTCCAAATCATCGTAAGGTTTTCCCAAGGCATTTTGTACTTGCGTGAAGACTGATTTCATATGTTTATCGTTTCTAATTAACTTTGTATAATTCTTCTACTAAACTTCATCGCTTTTTTGTGAACATCGACGTATGGAACTCGCCGATAAACATTCCCTTGGGAGCAAACAGTGGTTTCCATGGCTCGTTTCATCGTCATTTTTTTATTCTTCCAGCAGTTAAACAGCTACAAGGAAGCATCAGTTCAAAAAAAGACGAACTAATCCACGGGCAATCGATAAAGAATTGGCAAACCATCCGCGTCTCAAAAAAACAAAGCCCCCCAATTGCTTGAGAGGCCCGACAATCGTAAGCCGTATTCGCTTACTTTCCACCACTAATCTGCCCGCGAATTTCTCCTCCAGGATACATTACTGTATGCACATTGACGTAGGTCTGTCCCCACTCCATCTTATCAAGAAGATCTTTAAGCTCCATTCCAGCCAAAGCGCCGACGAGGTCGTCTGCTGTAATCTCACCTTCAGCTAAAATCCCGTTCGTTGTTCCGGGAATCAGCTGCGGTGGCGGTCCGGCAGGATACAACCAAGCCACAACCCCTCCACTCGGTATGAGGTGAATGTGTGCCATCCGAACATCTTCAATGTTGGCTACAATCAATTTATAACTGAGCGTTTCTCCATCCTTACTCAGTTGAAAAGTCGCCTGACCGGTAGCCAAGGATTCAACAGGAGGGACTTCCTGATCCGAAGAGAGATGCGCCCTGAAATTCCGCGTCATTTTCATGTGGGCACTTTTTAGTTCAACATCCGTCTGGAAATCTTCCTGCAACTCAGTTTTCTCACACGAAGAAGTAAAGACCAAACTCAAAGCAAGCAAAAACAAATAGACTTTATTCATAACATTAAGATTTAGATGTATTTATAAAGTTCATACTATCTAAACCCATGAAATGTTTCGAATTTAAGATCGAAATATCTTTTTCTTTGTGAGATAAATCGACACAGCATTCAATCCAACAACATACGCCTATCTACCAATGCATTACAAGACTCTTACAGAATGGAATTACTGTTTACTTGGTGAGCATGAGTTCCTATAAGAATGACAGAAGGCATGGGCGGATCGATTCGTTTGAGGTCCGACTCAATTTTTCCCAGACTGGAAGTGAAGAGTTGCTGATCGGGGTGCCCTGCCCGACTAACAATTTGCATGGGCACATCGGCCGGCACATGGCGGCTCATCAATTCGTTCGATAAAAGCACCAGATTTTTCAAGCCCATGTATACCATCACGGGGGCATTGGCTTTGATGATGGCCGCTACTTCATCCATGTTCTCAAAACCCCCATTACGCTTATGCCCGGTGTAAAACAGAGCCATGCTATTCACATTGCGCAGGGTAACGGGGATGTGAAAACAGCTCGCAGCCGCCAAACCCGCTGTAATACCGGGGACCACTTCGACACGGAGGTTTTCCTGTAAACAAAATGCCAATTCTTCGGCTCCCCGCCCAAAAATAAAGGGATCGCCAGCTTTCAGTCTCACCACGCGTTTGCCTTCAGCAGCAAATTGTTTTAGCTGGCGATGAATTTTATCCTGACGTTCGGTTTGATGTTGCCCATCCTGGTAATGCTTGCCGGCGTAAATCTTTTGCGTGTCCGGGCCCGCCAAATCCAGAATGTCGGTTCCATGCAGGGCATCGTATAAGATCACGTCAGCCTGTTCCATCCGCCGTAAAGCACGAACGGTAAGCAACTCAGGATCACCTGGGCCTGCTCCCACAATCGAAATCAAATGTGCATCGGGTTGCCGTTCTGGAATTTGGAATTTGGAATTTGTCATTTATATATTGTTACCCAGGTACCCCAGTGGACACCTGAAATAAGACACGGAAATAGCATTATTCAGCATTAACTAAGTTCAAATAATCCAGCGGGCTTGGGTATTTGAACTCATAATTCAGGACATGGATAAGTTTGCTGCTGTCAACCAGCTTAAAGGGTACCTTTTCACCGCTGAATTCTGGAGCTGGAATGCCCGAAACCTTCGAAGCACGCTCATAAAAATCCTGTCGTGTGGGATGCGCCGGACAGCAGGCATTGAAGGTTTCGCCCCATGCCTCTTGATTGATAATTTTCAAAATGATCCCGATGCAATCGTCCTGATGAATGAGGTTGACAGGCTTCGTGCCACTGACAGCATCAACTTTACGACTCAGGAAGCGCGCCGGATTCCGGTCGGCACCAATCAGCCCGCCAAAGCGCAGCACCGTCGTTTTGAAGTTCCGGTTTTGGGTTAGCAGAAGTTCAGCCATCACCAAGGCTTTTCCCGATGGCTTTTCCGGTAGCAAAACATCCTCCTCGGTCGCCTTTCCTCCCAATTCATTGTAAACTGACGTGGATGAAATAAATAAAACCCGCGGCACCCGGTGTTCTTCAAGCAGGCGAACCAACTGCTTAATTTGAGCCGGGAAAATGGTCTCAATGAAATCAACCCGCCTGGGAGGAATAGCCACGATGACCAAATCGGTATCGAAAAAACGCGGGTCTTTGAGTTGCACTTTTTCTTCATCCAGCGACAGGCAGTATGGTTCGATGCCCGCAGCACTTAATTTCTTGAGTTTCGAACGGGTCGTTACCGAACCTTTCACCTGGATCCCGTCAGCCAATAACTTTTCGGCTAAAGGAAACCCCAGCCAGCCGCAACCTAAGATCGATATTGTTTTCATGCTACTCGCGTCTATTCAATGATTATCCGGTGTTTTGGTTCCGGCTCATTTAGTTTTTCGGTAATTCGTCGGATGGCATATTTCACAAACGACAGTTCTTCCTCCTCATGGGATTCGAGCACTAAGTTAGGAAATTCAGCCCAGGCCGCCTGAGCAGTCCGGTTTCCATTAGCCAAAACCGGTGCTTTGGGCGGCGGAAAATTACCCGAGGCCTTGTAACTCTTGATGGCGCTTTCGCTGAAAAACAGGTAACCGTCAAACATTTCATTCATCATGATTTCGATGGAAGTATTTTTATATACTTCAACCGAATGCCAATCCAACTGGTTCTGATCCAGCAGTTCGGGAAGCGGATTCAAAGATTTGTCACCACGCAGGTAAATCACTTTTGCACCATCCTTCTGATTGACCAGCAATTCGGCCAGCGAATAGGCGTTCAACGATTTTGGGCGAACAACCCTTACGCCACATTTCGTTAGAATCCGCTCTTGTTTTTCGGAAAGGCAATAGACCAAGTCGTCCTTTTTCATGCCTATTTTCAAGGCAAACCGCAAGAGCCAGTGAGCCGCGTAAGAGCTGGTGACCACCCATTTTTTTTCCGAGTTGCCTATCGAATCGAAAAAACGAACATCCGGTCTCCGATAGGTAATCCGAACCAATGGCTGTTCAATAAATTTTATCTGTTCGCTAACCAACCATTTTCGGGTTAACGTTGATAGTTTTCTTCCGATAAATATTGCCGGTAGTTCCATATTTTCAATGTTTAAAATCTTTTCCTTGCTTTGTTTCTGTCACATATTCTTTCCGAATAACGAAATCTCCGAAACCTTCTCCTTCATTCCTGCTCTGAGCATAGTCTGCAATGATCGGTCTTAATTCAGCGAGTATTTCTTCTTCTGAAAGTGTTTCTTTGTAGAGGGTATTCAATCGTGTGCCGTTGAAATTTCCTCCCAAATAGAGGTTGTAATGGCCAAGTGACTTTCCAATAAAACCAATTTCGGCCAGGTAAGGTCTTCCGCAACCATTAGGACAGCCGGTCATTCGAATCACAATTTCCTGTTTGGTCAAATCATGTTCAGCCAAAATCGTTTCAATTTTTTCCATCAGTGTGGGCAGGTAGCGTTCAGCCTCGGCAAAGGCTAGCCCGCAAGTATTCAAGGCCACACAGGCAATTGAATTTTGCCGTAACCCAGACAGTTGAACCGGCCACACGCCATATGTTTTCAAAATGCGGTTCACTTTTTCTTTTTCACTGGTGTTACCAATAATCAAGTTCTGATTGCCGGTCAGGATAAACTGTGCATCGCCTACGCTTTCGGCCACTTCGCGCAAAGCTTTTTTTAACTGAAGGGTTTCGGTATCTTTTACCCGGCCACCTTCAATAAACAAGTTCAGGCTCCACCTTCCATCGGTTCCTTTTTTCCAGCCGTAGCGATCTCCATTACGCGTAAACTCGAAAGGTTTCGCTGGTTGAAGTTCGTAACCCAGATACTTGTTCACCTCAGCTTTAAACCAGTCCAGTCCGTTGCGGTCGATCGTATATTTTAAGCGCGCTTGCTTACGATTGGTGCGGTCGCCGTTGTCTTTCTGCACCAGCACGACCTTTTCTGCCACTTCAATCACCTGCTCGGGTGTGCAAAAGCCAATGACATCGGCAAGGCGCGGATAAGCTTCGGGAATACCAAATGTCGAGCCTAAACCACCTCCGGCTGTTACATTGTAGCCAATCAGCTTTCCTTTTTCTTCAATAGCAATAAATCCCAAATCCTGCGAGAAGATATCCACGTCATTATACGGAGGAATGGCCACGCCAATTTTGAATTTCCGAGGCAGGTAACGATTGCCGTAAATGGGCTCAACCTCGGTTTTGCTGTCTGCCACTTTCTCCTTATCCAACCAAATCTCGTGATAAGCTTTTGTTTGTGGCATCAAGTGAGCCGACAGCGCACCGGCCAACTCATAAACCGCCGCATGCAGCTCCGACTCAGCCGGGTTGGCATGCGACATCACATTACGGTTCACATCACCACAGGCAGCAATCGTGTCCAGCAAAGCCTCATTGATTCCCTGAATGGCAGGCTTCAGTTTCTTTTTGATCACCCCATGCAACTGAAAAGCCTGACGGGTGGTCAACTTCAATGTGCCATTGGCATGCGTATCAGCCAAGCGGTCCATCTGAAGCCATTGCTTTGCACTCGTCACGCCTCCAGGGAGGCGGACCCGAATCAAAAAGGAAAAAGCCGGTTCCAGTTTTTGACGTTTCCGCTCCTTTTCCACGTCACGGTCATGCTGTTGATAAATTCCATGAAATTTCGACAACTGAGTATCATCGGCAGCAATTGCTCCTGTCACCGGGTCAGCCAGGCTTTCGGCCAAGGTTCCCCTAAGGTAATTGCTATCGTATTTTATTTTTTCAACTTCTGCCAGTTTGCTCCAATCAATTGTTTCGCTCATTTTCTCAACTGTTTTTTTGTATTCAAAGCACCCTTGGTATTAATACCTACTACCAATACGCTTTTATACTTATCAATGTTCAAATAAAAATTCAAAAATCTTCTAACGTCTTTGTATCCTTTAATACACGTCGGCCATAAAACGCTTTTCCTTTTTTAGCTTTTTGAAATAGCTGCGGGCTTTTTTATCCGTCATTCCGCCTTGCGTTTTAATGATGTCCAACAAAGTAATCTGGACATCTTTGGCCATATACTTCATATCGCCGCAGAGATAAAAACTGGCGCCATTTTCAAGCCACCGAAACAGTTCTTCTTGCTGCTCTTTGAGTTTATGCTGAACGTAGACCTTCTCTTCCTGATCGCGCGAGAAAGCCAGATCAATCCTTTCGAGAAAACCTTTTTGAAGGTACTTCTGCCATTCAAGCTGGTAAAGAAAGTCAGAAGAAAAGCGCCGCTCGCCAAAGAACAGCCAGCTGTTCCCCTTTTGGTTAGCGGTTTCGCGCTGTTGCAAGAAGGCCCGGTAAGGCGCGATACCGGTTCCGGCTCCAACCATAATAATGGGACTGCCATTGGCAGGCAGCCTAAAATTTGGGTTCTTATCAATGTAAATCAGCACATCGTCATCTACGTCCAAACGGTCGGCTAAAAAAGTAGAACATGCACCATAGCGCTGCCGGCCTTTGTTCTCGTAACGTACGCGTGACACGGTGATGTGTACCTCATCTTCAAAAGCCTTCTGGCTGGACGAGATACTATACAAACGAGGCGGAAGTGGCCGAAGCAAATCCAGAAACTCGGTAGCTGTTAGTTTCGCAGGAAATTCGTGCAACAAATCCAGCACATCGTGACCGAACAGGTAATGATCCAACTTCGCTTCATCGTCAGTGATAGCCTGAACTTCTTTGGAGCCCGTCTTCTCCGCATATTTCTGAATCACATCGCGCGTCAGCAGCGTAATTTCGTAGTGATGCTCCAATGCTTCATTGAAAGGCAATTTGCCGATTCGGGTCTCCACCACTTCATTATCGATAACACCTAAGGTAGAGATGATTTCCTTGACCAATTTGGGTGGGTTTTGAGCAATAACTCCCAAGGCATCGCCAGGTTCGTAATGAATGCCCGAACCCTCCAATGACAGTTCCAGGTGATATACTTCTTTGTCGGATTCGCGACCGGTAATGCGGACTTTATCAAGCACTTTCGACTGAAACGGATTTTTTCTCGAATAAACCTCAGCATCATTTGCCGAGCTCACTTCAGAAACTGCCTGCGTTGGAGTTTCGGGCTGAAATTTTGCCAGTTCGCCCAGCACATCCGTGGTCCATTTAGCGGCATCCTCTTCGTAATCCACATCGCACATCACGATAGGAACCAACTCATTTGCTCCAGCCTTTTTCAGGGCCTGATCGATGTCAATACCCGTTTGGCAAAAAAGTTTGTAACTTTTGTCGCCTAAAGCCAGCACAGAATAGTTCAATCCCTCCAGTTTGGGTGCCCGTTTGCCGGTTATAAACGCATGAAAATCTTCAGCCATTTCTGGCGGTTCTCCTTCGCCGTGGGTACTCACAATCACCAAAAGGTTCTTTTCATCTTTCAAATGCTTAGGATTGTAATCATCCATCGGCTTTAACTGACAAGTGATATTCTGTGTACTTCCTTGTTCGCACAAGGCTTTGGCTAAGGCTTCGCTTCGTCCCGTATGGGTGCCATATAAAATGGTGAGTGGTAATTTCTCTGTGGGAGCTGCCGAATCAAATTGGCCGGCACCAGTTGCCGCGAGCGATCCCAAGGTGGCACTTCCGGCCAGTCCCTGAAAATAGCCGCTCAACCAAATGACCTGCTCCGGCTTTGCGCCCTGGGTTAATTGCTCCAAAGCTTTCAACTGGACTTCGTTTAAGGGGGATAGTTGAATACTCATCTCGTCTAATCTTTATGTGTTTTGGTTTCTAAAAATTCTTTAATCTCATTCCGAATGCGGATCGAGGCATAAACATCTTTGGCATTGGAACTGACCGCTACACGAATATCACCATTCTGATAGATGGCCGGCGATACAAACTGACACAAGGCCGGCTGGTCGTGAATATTTACCAGTATGCCCACTTCCTTGCCGTCGCGGGCAATGTGAGCATCCAGCTCCGGGTTGTTGGTACATGAATAAAACATCAGAAAGCCTTTCAAGTCCGACTTCTCATAAGCCTTGACCGTATAGGGAACACCGCTGTTTTTGATTTCATCACACACCTCGAGGGCAATGACTTCAACATCAGCATCAAATCGTTTCAAAATCTTAATCTTACTCCAGGCCGATTGTCCTCCGCCAATGATCAGGATCTTTTCGCCGGCTATATTGAGCGCTATGGGCAGGTAATTCTTTTCCATTTCTGCTAGATTTGATATTCAATGTCCGAATCGTTCATCCTTCCAAACTTAATTTTATTCCAGGTGCGTTCATGGAAATAATAGAGTACCATTTTAGTAAACAATTCAATACCACCAATGGTAACCGCAAATTCCAATTTTCCAATTACCAACCATGCAATCATGATGGTATCCAGGGTTCCAACAGTCCTCCACGAAATTGTTTTAACTACACTGCGATAAGCCTTATCTCTCATTTTATTCGGATGTTTATAGTTTAAAGCATAAAAAAAGCCCTTCTGGGTTACAGAAGGGCTTTTCCTATGATGTTATTTCAACTTATAATAAGTTCATATCTTTTTCCCCTTCTGCATAAAAAGTCCACAACACATACACATCATAGTACATGTCATATTCATCATTTTATTTACAGAAGTATGGAATTTCATTTCTTTATTCTTAATTCAAAATTTTTAATGCAACCACCAATGACCGATTATACTTCGCTTATGATGGCATTCGGTTCGCCCTGTTTAATTATCCTAGCTTTCCACTTGCATTTCGGTTCAAAAATAGCGACATCTTTTTCAAAACAAAAGCTTTCGAAGTATTTTTTTTCATCAAATCTGCGTCAATAATCATAAACAACTACAAATCAGCCTTTTTAGTTTCAAATTATCAGTAAAAATTATCTTGCAGCTTCAAATTGTAATCCTGGAACCGGTCATGCGTTTCATGAAAAAACATTTTCGGTATGTATTGAGCAACACATGCCGTAGGTTTTGGCCTCAATTTTCTTTAAAACTTTCAAGTTTCGATGAAAAATGTATTTTTGTAGATCAGATCTAATTCAATGGTTAAGACCGGCAAACATATTGGAAGCTTTTTTGTGTGGATGGCCATGCTCGTGATTATGGGGCACAGCATTATCCCGCATCATCATCATACTGATGTGGTGACCTGTCAGCAAAGTTGTGAGCATGAAAACAATACCGAGCGCGATGCTGAACCGGCTTCCGAAGTTGTTTCCCTAACCGGACATCAATGCGAAACATCGCACCAACACGAAGATTGCGAATCGTGCCAGTTTGAAACCTCGGCAACCACTCCCCTTTCGAAAATTGTTGTTCACGATTCGCTTTTTGAAAGCCAAAGGCTTCAACTGGCCGTACTTCCTAAAAGTCCGGTTGTTTATTTTGATTCCTGGTTGAACCACTATTCGTTCGATTTCTCCAAACACACTTCATCGCGCGGACCACCTGCGCTGGGATAATTCTCACCCCTCATCTTTCTACAACGAGTTTGGTTCGGTATCAACTGAGCCAGAATATTAATTTCAAATGAAATGAAAAAAATTATTATCCCATTTTTTATCGTGAGTTGTTTGTTTTTTGGAACCTCATGCACCAACAACCACGATTCGCAAGAACATGATCATAAGGACGAGCTGACGCAAGTGCACACTGATACAGAAGGTGATGATCACGGACATGATCATGAAAACGACGATAACCACAATCACCAGGAAGAAGCTCATGAAGCTGAACAGGAGCACGATGAAACTTATGGCGTAATCGAAATTCGCCCACAGGATTTTCAGGAAGTGATTCATACCAGCGGCAAAATCATGCCAGCGCAAGGCGATGAAATCACGCTAACGGCCACGCATGATGGCGCTGTGGTATTTGGAAGCAAAGCCCTGTTTCCGGGCGAAACGGTAAGTGCAGGCGAAAAGCTGGTAACCATTTCAGGTCGGAGCCTGATTCACGACAACATTGAAACGACCTTTCTGGATGCAAAAACAGCTTACGAAACCGCCAAAGCAAATTATGAGCGGGCCAGACTGCTGAATGAAGACAAAATTACGTCGGACAAAAATTTGGCTGAAATAAAAATGGTATTCGAAAAAGCCAAAAATAATTATGAGATTATCCGGCAAAACTATTCCGCCGGAGGCCAAAATGTAACTGCCCCAACCCATGGCTTTGTTAAAGAAATCCTAGTTACCGAAGGGCAGTTTGTCAATACCGGTCAGCCACTTATAAGAATTACCAAAAACAAGCGACTCGTGGTACAGGCCGACGTTCCGCAGCGCTATTTTTCCATGCTCAGTAAAATCCAATCAGCTAATTTCATTACACCGTATGATCAAAAATTGCACAAATCGGAAGAATTGAACGGCCGGCTGATTTCGTATGGCAAATCGACCGGCGACAATTCGCTTTTCACTCCGATATACTTTGAGGTGGACAACGTGGGTAATTTAATGGCCGGTTCCTTTGTCGAAATCTACCTAAAAACTGTCACCATCCCCAATGCGATCGTAGTACCAAAATCGGCTTTACTTGAAGAAGCCGGCCGCTACTATGTTTTTGCTGAAGGAGAAGAAAACTTTGAGAAGCATTACCTCACGATCGACTGCAACGATGGCGAAAATTATCATATCACCGGGGGGCTGGAGTTGGGTAATCATATAGCCACAAAAAACCCCTACCTGATTAAACTTGCTTCCATGTCCACGTCCTTGCCTGCCCAAAGTCACCAACACTAATCCTGATCGATTATGCTGAATAAAATTATTGAATATTCGCTGCGAAATAAGCTGGTGGTACTCATCATGGCTACGCTAATACTGGGCGCTGGCATTTTTGTTACCACCGAAATGGAGGTAGATGTATTTCCTGACCTGAACGCACCCACGGTTGTCGTTTTAACCGAAGCACACGGCATGGCTCCCGAGGAAGTGGAGCGTCTGGTCACCTTCCCAATCGAAACGGCGGTGAATGGGGCCACCAACATTCGTCGGGTGCGAAGCTCATCAGCTATGGGTTTCTCCATTGTCTGGGTTGAGTTCGACTGGAACATGGACATTTACAACGCCCGGCAGATTGTGAGCGAAAAGCTGGCTACCATTGCCGACCAAATGCCAACCGGAGTTGGTTCGCCTACCCTCGCCCCACAGTCATCAATTATGGGCGAAATCATGATGATTGCCCTAACCTCCAGCCAAACCACCCCAATGGATTTGCGCACGCTGGCAGAATGGAACATCCGCCCGCGCTTGTTATCGGTTGGCGGCGTAGCTCAGGTAGCGATTATCGGGGGCGAATTTAAAGAGTTTCAGATCCTGGCCGATCCCCTAAAAATGAAATTTCACGGAGTTTCCTTTCACGAGCTCATCGATGCGTGCCAGGCTTCAAATGAAAATGTATCAGGCGGTTTTCTGAACGAACATGGGCAGGAATACCTGATCCGCGGTATGGGTCGGAGTAACAACATCGCGGAGATTGGCAACAACCTCATCAAAGTAAAAGATGGCACTCCTATAAAAGTAAACGATGTGGCCACCGTTAAAGTCGGAGCCGCTCCCAAAATAGGCGATGCATCGTACCGGGCTGAAAAGGCCGTGTTGCTAACGATCACCAAACAGCCCAATATCAACACGCTGGAGCTAACTGAGAAAATAAATACCTCGCTGGTTGATTTAAAACAGACCCTGCCATCGGATGTCAAAATTCACACCGATATTTTTGAGCAGGCACAATTCATTCAAACCTCGGTGAACAATGTTCAAAAAGCACTGATCGAAGGCGGCATCTTCGTGATCATCATCCTTTTTGTTTTCCTGATGAACTACCGCACCACCATCATTTCAGTGCTTGCAATTCCGCTCTCCTTACTGGTTGCTGTTTTGGTCATGAAGTGGATGGGAATCTCCATCAATACCATGACCCTTGGAGGAATGACCATTGCCATTGGTTCGCTGGTTGATGACGCCATTATTGATGTGGAAAACGTCTTCAAACGCCTGCGCGAAAACAGCGGCCGGCCGAAAGAGGAACAACGCCCCCATTTCAATGTGATTTACGAAGCATCGGTTGAAATCCGGGCTTCGATTCTAAATGCCACCTTGATTATCATTGTTGCCTTTGTGCCGTTGTTCTTCTTATCAGGCATGGAAGGCCGCATGCTAAAACCGCTTGGAATTGCCTACATCGTTTCGCTGTTCGCCTCTTTGTTTGTGGCTTTAACCGTAATTCCGGTATTGAGCAGTTTCCTGCTGACCAACGAAAAACGCCTGCAAAAACAAGCCCAGGGGAGTCGCATCGAACGCTTTCTACGTCAGCACTATACACAAACGCTGAGCACCGCTTTGAGGCACCGAAAAATCGTGGTTGGTATTTCTGTGGGTTTATTCCTTGTTGCGTTGCTGTTGATCTCCGGTTTCGGACGAAGTTTTCTACCACCCTTCAACGAAGGTTCGCTAACCATCAATACCACCACCATGCCCGGCATCAACCTCGAAGAAAGCAACAAACTGGGCACGATGGCCGAGCAGGCGTTGCTGGACATTCCCGAAATCACTTCCGTTGCCCGTCGAACAGGGCGAGCCGAGATGGCCGAACATGCCTTTGGCGTTAATGTTTCGGAGATTGATGCACCATACGAATTGCTCGACCGGTCGCGCGAAGCATTCTTGCGGGAAGTGCGCGAAAAGCTGAACAGCATCGAAGGAATCACCGTTGAAGTGGGGCAACCCATCAGTCACCGGATTGATGCCATGCTCTCGGGCTCAAAAACCAACATTGCCGTCAAGCTGTTCGGTACCAACCTGAATGAAATGTTTCGGCTGGCGAACCAAATTCGCAGCGAAATTCAAGATTTGGAAGGGATTGGCGACCTGACCGTTGAGCAGCAGATTGAGATTCCGCAGCTTCAGATCAAACCCAACCGGGAAATGCTGGCGCGTTACGGCATCACAATAAATGAATTCCTGGAATTTGTAGATTATGCCTTCGCAGGTGAAAAAATATCCGATGTTTTTGAAAATGAAAGGGCTTTTAACCTCGTGCTGCGTTTTGACGACGCGCACCGCGATCAGATTGAAGCCATCCGGAATGCCTTGATTGACACACCCGACGGACAAAAAATCCCCCTTTACTATGTCGCGGACATTCAATCGACTTTTGGCCCCAGTACCATTGGACGCGAAAATGTGATGCGTAAGATTGTGGTGGCCGTAAACGTAGCCGATCGCGATGTGCGCAGCGTAGTCAACGATATTCAAGACCGGATTGATGAACATATCGTGCTGCCGGAAAACTACCACCTTGAATATGGTGGCCAGTTTGAAAGCGAAGCGGCGGCCAGCCGAATATTGTTGATCGCCTCACTCGGCGCATTGCTCATCATTTTCCTGCTGCTCTATGTCGAATTCAAAAACACGAAACTGGCACTCATCATCCTAATCAACCTGCCACTCGCCCTGATTGGCGGCGTCTTCGCAATCTGGTTCACTTCCGGGGTCATCAGCATTCCGTCCATTATAGGCTTTATCACCTTGTTTGGAATTGCTACCCGAAACGGCATCCTGCTCATCTCCCGATTTCAGAACTTAACAGACCAAGTTGACAGCTTGCAAGATCGTATCATTAAAGGATCGGCTGACCGGCTGAACCCGATTTTAATGACCGCGCTGACTGCGGCTTTGGCACTGATCCCTCTGGCGCTGGCTGGCGAAAAGCCAGGAAACGAAATCCAGAGTCCGATGGCCATCGTTATTTTAGGCGGACTGCTGAGCTCAACATTACTGAACAGCTATGTGGTGCCTATCATCTACTATCTATTTCAGAAAAAACAAGAAGAAAAAACAGCTTTATGAAGATCCTAATGATTATCCTTTCCAGTTTGATATCGACTGCAACCCTTGGCCAACAAAGGGTGAACGATTTTCTAAAACTAGTGGAACAGAACAATAAAGAACTGCTTGCTGCCCGAAAATTATCGGAAGCGGAAAAATCCGGCTTTCAAACCGGGCTCACACCTGACAATCCGACCATCGAGTATGGTCATTTCCCTGGAAACAACCATGTCATTGGCACCAAAACGACCTATGGAATCAGCCAGTCGTTTGATTTTCCAACGGTGTATTCGGCAAAGAAAAAACTGGCTGCCGGCCAAAGTAAACTCAGCGAACTGGAATTTCAGCTTTTCAGGCAAGACAAGCTACTGGAAGCGAAGCTAAAGTTCTACGACTACGCTTTTCTTCTTAAAAAGAAAGCAGAATACCAACGGCGAATGGAGCATTCCACTAAGCTTTACCAATCATATCAAACCAACTTCGACCAGGGAAATACTTCTGTTCTTGACCTGAACAAAGCAAGGCTCCAGAATTTGAAAATCAAAAGCGCCTACCAACTTGTGTTACAAGAACTCGAAAGCGTGCATCAAGAACTGGAATTGCTGGCAGGTGGCACGCTGAATCAGGCAAACGCCATTCAACTGTCCGGCGAGGAGCTACCGCCACTTGTAGCGATTTTGGAAGAAGTTCAGGCCAACCAGCCCGAGCTTATCTATTTGACTCAAGCGCAAAAAGTTGCCGAAATGGATGTCAAACTTAGCAAGCAAGACTGGCTGCCCAATCTGGAGCTCACCTACGAAGGAGAAAAAGTTCCCGAAGGCACCTACCGCGGGGTTCGGGCCGGAATTGCCATCCCCTTGTGGAAAGAAAAGAACACGGTACGCCATGCTCAAGCCCGCGCGTGGTTTGAAGAAAGTCGCTACCAGGCGCGAATCAGTTCGATTTTAAATGAAACAACCAAACACTACCAGCAAGCCGCAGCCTACGACAGTATTCGGCGTGAATATGAAACAACTCTGGAAGAGGCGGCCAACAATATTTTTTTGGACAAGGCTTTGAACCTGGGGCAAATTTCTGTGATCGAGTATTTCAACGAGTTGACCTTCTATTATGAAGCCATGGATGCCTATCTGGAGATTGAAAAGAACTATTACCAGACCTTGGCGAAACTCCAGGCATTCCGGCTATAACAGCTGATCACCAACAAACTTTTTGGTCAAACTTGATTTATGTTAGTCGCTAATTAAAATAATCTTTCTATTTTGGCTCCCTGATTTTGGAATCGAATTGGGATAAGGAAAGAAAAAGGAGAAGGATATGTGGGAGAATGCCCAACACACAAACGGACAGGCAGATTTAGATGAGACAATAGACCAACTAAGGCAACAACTCGAACTTGAAAGAAAAAAAAATGTGGAGCTGACAAGGCAACTCATTCTTTTGGAACAAGGAAAACGAGACTCATCGCGGGAGAATCTATTGAAGCCAAATCATTGGAGTGAACTCGAAATGCCAAAAGAGAGTAACCAACCGATCATGCTTTGGGAAGAAGATTTCTCACCAGCATTTAAGTTTATTTCGGCCTTAAATCGGAGAGGAATTACTGATCTGCGGGACTATTTCCGGTCAAGGCCGGATGAGATGGAAAATTTGCTTCGAAAAATTTCAGTTACTCCCTTAAATCATGTCAGCCAAACCCTTGCTGATTCACGGAAAGCACAAAATCTGCTTGAACTTCTTCATCCAAACACCTTCGAACAGATCATTGATTTCTTTTATGCCATCCAGAAAAAGCAATATTACCTGAACTCGAAAACTTCCTTTCAAACGAAGCATGGGAAAACAGCATTTTTTTCAGCACAACTAACGGTAATTAGTGGCTTCGAGCACGACTACAGCCGGGTAATTGTTGCCGTAACAAATATCACTGAAACCCGGCAGACCGAACTCAAGTTACAGGAAACCAACCGCCAGCTAACCAATTTAATTGGCAACTTGAACGGGATGGTTTATCGATGCCTCTACGACCAAAACTGGACGATGCTTTTCGTGAGTAATCCTGTCGTCGAATTGACGGGCTACCTCTCACAGGAAATTCTTTACAATAATAAGATATCCTATGCACAACTCGTGCACCCCTGCGATTTGGTTCGGGTTTCCAAAACCATTCAAACGGCAGTGGAGTCAGATCAACGGTTCACCGTCGAATACCGGATCAGAACTAAATCCGGCGAAGAAAAATGGGTTTGGGAGCAAGGAATCGGCCTGAAAAATAGGGAGGGAAAACTTGAGATCCTCGAAGGGTGTATATTGGATATTACCGACCGAAAAAATGCTGAAGCGGCAAGAGTGGAAATTGAAGAAAAATTTAAGAAATCATTTCAATTCAGCTCTTCCTTGATCCTGATTTCTACCGCTGACGAACATTCCAGAATACTGGAAGCCAACGAACGGTTTGAACAAGTTACCGGATGGAAAAAGAAAGAGTATTTGAACATGTCAACGCTAGATATAGGAATCTGGGCTGATTTGAAAGACCGGGAAGAATATATCCATTTGCTCAAAACCGAAGGAGCCGTCAAAAACAAAGAATACGATTTTCGCCTAAAATCTGGCGAAGTTCGCAACGGGCTTGTGTCCGGTCAGCTGATGCATTTAAAACAAGGAACTGTAGTACTGGGAATAATTACCGATATTACCGAACAAAAGAATGCCCGGATCAAGTTGGACAATGAGCGTTTACACTTGCGAACCGTTATCGAAACCATTCCTGATTTAATCTGGTTAAAAGACCTTGACGGCAATTACTTGAACTGCAATCCCCGTTTTGAACAGTTCTTTGGTGCCAAAGAAGCCGAAATTATTGGGAAAACCGATTATGATTTTGTGGGTAAGGAACTGGCTGATTCTTTTCGAAAAAATGACTTGGCAGCCATGCACGCTAATCAACCAACTACTAACCTGGAGTGGGTTACCTTTGCAAGCGATGGGCACCGGGCATTTTTGGAAACCGTTAAAACACCCATGCGCGACGCAAATGGCAAGCTGATTGGCGTGTTGGGCATTGCTCGTGACATCACTAAAACCAAGCAGCAAGAGGAAGACCTGCGACTGAGTAAAAACTGGTACAAAGCCATTTTTAACAACACCGGAACAGCCACGTGCATTATTAACAAGGACTCCGAGATTATTTTGATGAACGATATGTTCATGCAATTGACAGGGTACACCGAAACGGATCTGGCAAACAAAGTAAAGTGGATTGAATTTATAGCACCTGAAGATTTGAAACGCATGCAGCAATTTCATCAGGACCGTCGTGAAACCGGGAAAAACCCACCCAAACAATATGAATTCAAGCTGATTAGCAAGCACGGCAACCAGCACCAGATTTTGCTCAACGTCGACCTGATTCCCGGAACAAGCATGTCGGTGGCATCCTTGCTTGACATCAGCATCCGTGTGAAAGCCTTAAATGAACTGAAGCAAAGCCAGGAAAAATACCAGAATTTAGTCGAGAATATCAACGATGTCATTTATGAGCTCGATGGCAATTGGAGGATCACTTACATCAGCCCTTCGGTGCAAGCAGTCACCGGATTCAAACCGGAAAGCTACCTGGGAAAATATTTCATGGAAGTTGTTGTTCCTGAAGATCAAGCCAGCATACAGGAAATTCATATAAAGTTTCTTGAAACTAAAACAATTGGTCCTTTTACCTTCCGCATTCAAACGAAAGACAAGCAATTGGTTTGGATCCGGATCTCCGCACGACCTGTTTTCGAAGGCGGTCAATTCATCGGCTCACGGGGAGTAGCCATGAATGTGACGAAACAAAAAGCCATCGAGGCCGAACTGATTCAAGCCAAGGAAGAAGCAGAACAAGCCAACCATCTGAAATCGGCCTTTTTGGCTACCATGTCGCACGAGCTGCGCACGCCGTTGAACGCTATTATCGGATTTAGCCAACTGATGGATCACACGGTTCCCCAGAAAGACATGATCGAAATGGGCCAGATCATTTTCAACAGTGGAAACCACCTGCTATCCATTATCGAATCCATTCTTAACCTGACCATGCTTCAGTCGCGTCGGGTCAAACGGCGAACGGAAACGTTCTTCCTGAGTGATTTGCAAAAAACCTTGCAGTTTTACCTTGAAAGTGAGCTGAGCAAGCACAAAAAGCCTCAACTAACCAGCCAGTTTCAGCTCCTGGAGGACAGCCAGAAAATTGAACTGACCACCGATAAAACGAGGCTTACCCAACTGCTGACCAACCTCATTGGTAACGCCGTTAAATACTCCGAGAAGGGAGTGATCCGGTACACCTACAAAGTGGAAGATCAAGACATTGTTTTTTGTGTCGAAGATGAAGGAATTGGTATTCCTCCTGATAAACTGGACATCATTTTTGACCGCTTCCGACAGGTTGACGATACCAGCACCCGACGACACGGCGGTGTGGGCCTCGGACTGGCGATCTGCAAAGAGATTGCCGAATTGTTGAAGGGCGACATCTGGGTGGAATCAAAACATAGACAAGGCTCATCGTTCTACTTCCGACTTCCAGGGGTGGTGAAAAAGATTGGTCATTAGTCCTTCGTTAATCCTACAGCCATAGCGGTTCTTCTGAAAGACTAAAATTCATAAAATCCACGATAGGCACATAGAACCAGAAAAAGTTGGTTAATAATTGGTGATTGGATATTTGATCATTCGTTGTGATGACTGGAACTGACCTTTTGCGGCTTTTTAGGGGAATGCCTGATCCGCCAGTGGGTGGACAGACTCAAAACCCGGAACTCAAATCACATAGCCGATCAAAACTCCAGCGTGAGCTGAACCGCTTCCTGATGTGGTTCATCAAAGTTGGAAATCGTGAGCCCCAGTAAACGGACACCTTTAACAAAAGGATCCTCATTCTTGAGCAACTGCATGGCAGTTTGGTGCAACACAACCTCTGAGTCAAGCTTACCAATCAGGGTTTTGCTGCGGGTGATTTGCTCAAAATCGGAAAACTTAATTTTCAGCGTCAAGGTGCGGCCGTACTTTTGGGCCCGCTCCAAGCGCCGCCAAAGCTCCTGCTCAATTTTTAGCATTTGCTCGGTCAAATCGCGCAGCAAATAATAGTCGGTTCCAAAGGTGCGCTCAGCGCCCAGCGACTTGCGTTCGCGCGAGGAAATCACCGGGCGGTCATCAATGCCCCTAACGATGTTGAAATAGTACAGGCCTGACTTGCCGAACTGCCTGATCAATTCCTGCTGGCCGAGCAGTTTGAGGTCGGCCCCAAAGTAGATGCCTTGCCGATTCAGCTTTTCAGCCGTCACCTTACCAATGCCAAAGAATTTACGCACCTCCAGTTTATCAATAAACGTTTCGGCCTCAGCCGGTGTAATTACAAACAAGCCATCCGGCTTTTTCTCGTCCGAAGCAATCTTAGCCAGAAATTTGCAATAAGAAACCCCGGCCGATGCCGTGAGCCCGGTTTCGGCCTTAATACGCTGCTTGATTTCGCGGGCTATCAGCGTAGCCGAAGGTTTGCCCTTTTTAACGAAAGTCACATCCAAAAAAGCTTCATCGAGCGAAAGCGGCTCCACCCGATCAGTGTACTCGAAAAATATCTCCCGGATCTGTTGGCTCACTGCCTTGTACTTTTCGAAGTTGCCCCGCACAAAAATCAGATCGGGACACCGGCGCCTGGCTACCACCGACGGCATCGCCGACTTCACCCCAAACCGACGTGCCTCATAGCTGGCAGCAGCTACCACACCCCGGTTCGAGTCGCCACCAACCACCACCGGCTTACCACGCAAGTCAGGGTTGTCGCGCTGCTCAACCGATGCGTAGAACGCGTCCATATCTACGTGAATGATTTTGCGTGCGGGTGCCTCCATTTTCTAATTCTTTGATCCCAAGAACCAGTCAAAAGTAGGAAAAATTACAGATCCTAACTTTTTCGACGTTCAAGATCTCAAAAATTTCGAGATCCTGGTCTTTCAAACGGATCTATAGGAAGTCGCTATTCCGCTGTTGAGTTAGTCTTTAACCCGGCTAAAAGCCAATGTTCTCACCATCCAGTCGGGCAGTGATTTTTTCGGGTCTCTTCCCTTGAGATTCATGAACCAGCCAAACTTTTCTATAATTGGAAGTTTATGCGTCTCCACAAACTCAATGGGTGTACCATCCGGATCGGAAATGTAGGAGAAATGCCCGGCAGCAGTACCCATATCAAAACTATCGGCGCTGTTTACGGTAAAGGGAAAGCCTTTTTGTTCGCATTCGTCTTTTAACAAATCCATGCCAACAATGTCGAAGCACAGGTGGATGTATCCGAGTTCGCCCCAGATGCGATCCTGGTAAATCTTCTTGGGGTGCCTGTCAATTGGCTGGATTAGTTCAATTTGTGTTGGCCCCAACAACTTGCTAAACGGGCCAGTTCGAGGCTTGTGCTTCAATAAAACACGCCGGTATTTTTGTTCTCCGCCTGGCAGGCCCTCCAGATCAACAAACTGGCCGACGTCATCAAAAACCACTTGGTCATAACGAAGAATATCAACATAAACTTTTTTGGCTTCTTCCATATCCGACACGCCAATCACCACACCGGCCACACCGCCGGTAACGGACTTTTGCTTCCAATAGTGATTTTCTTCTTCGACCACCTCAAAAATGTTATTATAAGGATCGCGGAGGTAATAGTGCCAATGATCTTGCGGGTCACGAGTCAATTTGCCCAAAATATCCAATCCTTTAGCCTGGTGTTCTTCAAACGCTTTCTGAACATTCCGGCACTTCATTTTACAGATGAATATACCCGTGTCGCCCAACTGAACGTCAAAAACAGGGGGTTTTGGTGCGATGTTGGTGTGCTGCCAGATTTCAAATCCACCGCCACCTTCCATGTTCATGGCCAAGGCAGCATAGCGGTCACATTGCTGTCCATTGGTGTAGGGCAGCATGAGTTTAGCCGTCGCGGTATCTTCAAACACGTTGATGTCCATTCCAAATACGTCCCGATACCATCTCCACGCCTCTTGCGCGTTTTTCACTCCAATTCCGACTTGTTGAATGCCACAAATATTCTTTTCCATATCATCTTCTATTTTCGTGAAGCTTTTTATGCTAGTTCTTGATTTTTGTAATGAGTCGATGAAACAAAGCCGGCAAAAAACGTCGGATGTACACCATAGCAATTTCCTTTTTTCCAACCAACAGCTCCTTTCTGTCGTGCTTTATCGCACGTACAATCTGCTCAGCACATCGATCGGCAGGCAATCCATTGGCCTGCCCGTCATCCATTTTATTGTATGACTGCCCATCTTTTGTCAGCGCATTTCGGGAGATGTTGGTTTTAATACGCCCGGGAGAAACAATGGTAACCTGAATATGATCATGGACCAACTCTGCCCGCAATGCTTCGAAATAGCCCTGAACGGCATGCTTAGAAGCTGAATAAGCTGTCCTCATGGGAACCCCAAATTTGCCGGTAACACTGCTCACCACCACCAGGTGCCCTGACTGCCTTTTCAGCATGTGTGGCAAGACCAATTTGGTGAGCGCCACCACACCAAAGAAATTGATCTCCATGATATCCCGGTCATTCCGAAGAGGCGTTTCCCGGGCCAGTGAGCGTTGGCTGCGTCCGGCATTATTGATCAAGATATCTATCTGTCCAGCTTGTTCCAGTACAACGGAGACCAGCTCATCCAACTGCTCGATGGCGGTCAGGTCCATTGCCTGAACCCAGCATTTTGGAGTGAATTGCAGGCAGCGGATTTTTACTTCCTCGAGCTTCGCGGCGTTTCGCCCCGAAAGCACCAGAAATGCTCCCTCTCTGGCCATTGCATAAGCCACCGCTTCTCCTATTCCGGATGATGCACCCGTGATCCAGACCACCTTTTCTTTAAGACACTTCATCGGTAAACACTAAGTTTAACAATTAGAAATTTTCACCTTAAGCTAGTTCTCTTCCTTCATCAACCAGTAAAGGCCTTTTACACCGATTCGGATATCGTCGAGCTTCAACAATACAAAAATCTTTTCGATGTAAGCAATCACTCCCCAGCCAATGGCCAGGTAATACATCCAGGGATAAAACCCGAAAACAAACAGCACGAAAAAAAAGATGCTTTGCACGTATCCGGCCGAAACCGCAGAGTAAAGGTGCAAGCCGGGTATTTTTCCAAAGCGGTAAAAAGCCACCAGATAACTCAAAACAAATACAGAAAGAAACAAATATAAGAACCACGCGTGAGGAGCAATATCTGTCCATTTAAAAATAAACAAGCCAAGCAGTGCCATGGCGTAAGTGAAAATATCGGCCAGGTTGTCGAGCGCTGCTCCAAAATTGGTTTGAAGCTTATAGATCCGTGCAATATTTCCATCAAGCACATCGCTGACTAAACTGATACACAAAAGCACGACAAACCAGCTCTCGCGACCGGTAAGCGCCATAAACAGGATGACTGGAAAAACAAGAAGCCGGTAAAGGCTGATCAGGTTGGGAACATTCAAGACATTTTCCCCATTGACTTGTATTTGTTTCATTTTGAGTTTTTAAGATTCTTGCAATGTATTTATTAAGGTGCTGGGGGATTGGAAACGCGCCTCGATCTGTCGATAAAGTTAAACTGCAAACCCCAGTTTTTGCTTCCCCTTTTTGTCAGACAAGCTGACAATAAAATAGCGAAGCATGCTTTCGATTGCCTGTTCATCAACCTCATTATTGATCCCAGCCATCACCGAATCCAGATTCTTGGTGTCGAAGGTCAGGTTGGTTTCGGCATAACCAATGGTGAATGACATGCCTTTGGAAATGATTCGTTCAAAGGCATCCATCTCGGATTTGGCCAACCCTTTGACAGGAACTATTTGAATGGGCAGAAGCGCATTGAGACTATCGGCAATCAGCCTGTTCTTGATTGAATTCTTTGCCACAAAATTCATAACTACCGGCACCTGTTCAGTTTCCACGGTTCGCACCAAAAAATTAACTGCGGTGTCAATGGGAATCAGATTTTGTGTTGAATCCGGATCAACGCCAACCCGTATTGTTTTATTAGGGTAGCGTTTAGCCAGGCTGTATACCCGTTTTGCAAAATCGAAAATTCCGTAATCTGTTTTGGTCACCCCCGTTTCACTGTGTCCGACAACTTGAGACAGGCGCAAGATGTAGCCGTTTAAACCGGCTTCATCCCGATATTTGTTTATGATGTTTTCAGCCAATCGTTTCGACTGTTCATAGTAATTTCTGAAACTTGATATTTCGGCATCCGGATAAAATTTTTCTTCAAACAGGCCGGTAAATTTTCCGCACGAATAGGCGGTACTGATAAAGAAAAATCGGGAGTCTTGTCCGGTATTTTTTAGAAATACCTGAATGGAATTCTCAAGTCCTTTGAGGTTGGTTTTAAAGATTTCAGTCTTCGATCGGGAGTCGTATTTCAAGCTGGCCGCAAAATGCAAATAATCCACCTGCCCGTCAAAAATCTGAGTCAACTCATTGACAGGAATTGCAAGGTTTTCGTCATCCAAACCATAACCATATACCTTCAGATTCTTGGTAGCCACCCGTTCTCCGCCATTCATTTCCACAAGCATCGTATGCATCCTTTCTTCCGGCGAATGCTTGTTTGCTCTGACAAAGGCAATCACCTCATAATCGTTTAAAAGCAGTTGATTGATAAAATTAGCCGCAACATACCCATTTGCTCCATTAATAATTATTTTTCTCATGCTTCTTATTTTTATTCTTTTGTCTCCACGTGTCTTTAGGCTTAAATTTAGGCCATAAAATTGAATTTTACAGAAACAACACCAACATTAATACCACACTTAAGGGAATCGTAAGGTTATCAGACCCTCTCCAGCTAATCAGTTCTGCCAGCGTACCAGCTATGGCAATCGATAGGGCCAGCCAAAATATTTTCAAATCGAACAATTCCCGGTGGAAATAAAGTGCGATGATGCTGACAATAAAACTGGTTACCAAAAATGCCCCTGACCCCAGCCATGTTTTATTTAGTTTTTTCCCAAATAGTTTAATTCTTCCATTATATTCTTTGATATTGATACCGAGGATGGCTGCCATGGGATCGCAAATCGCGAGAATCAACATGGGCAAAATAAACAGGAATTTGTCTTCCATTAGGTCGGCGATCAAAAATGTAATATAAATTGAAAGGGGCAGCAGGTAACTTCCAACCGATTTCCGCTTAATGTCATGAATGGATTTCAGCAGCTTGCTGTATTGTGTAATAAAGAGTGCGGCAAAAAACAGCAAGGCCAGCACCAAAACATACCAATGCGATGGAAAGATGTAAGGAAACGGCACAACAGCCAGGGTTGCCGTAAAATGGGCGAACTTACGGGTGATTTCACCTTTTAGCTTAAGCCGCCTGTAGTTGATCTCGTTGAATACGAGCAAAAGAACGATTCCGACCAAATATACAAATGATAAAACAACGACATTCCCCATACGCTATCTCTTAGAAATTTAGAATATAAACACAAAACGTGACCCAAGCTCCTCCGGCAATCAGGCTGTCGAACCGATCAAGAAAGCCACCATGTCCGGGAATTAAATTTCCAAAATCCTTTTCCCTGAATTTTCGCTTATAAAATGAAGCGGCCAAGTCACCGGCAAAGGCAAAAAAAACAATGCCTACAGCCAATAAAACCGACATAAAAAGCGTGCCTCCGTACAACCGACTCAGCAGCAAACTGCTTGCAAGTGCCACAATGGCTCCCCCGATTAATCCCCCGACTGTTTTTGCCGGACTGACGGTCGGAAAAAGCTTTTGTTTTCCCCAAAGCTGCCCGGTTATTTGACTGAAACTATCGAATATGGACAGAACCAAAAACGAAAACAAAATCAATTCTTTCTGAAGTCGACTGAAAAAAAAGAATCCAGCAGCCAGGGAAATAAAAACAACTAGTGCAACTAAAAAGAACCGTTTTTGTTTAAATCCATCGTTCCAAAACAGTTTCAGCAGCTCAAAAAGACCAGCAATAATAATTACGACGGCCAGATAGTTGAACAGAACAGGTCTTAAAACGATACTAAAAAACAGTAGGTTAATGATGAAGAAGTAGGTCGCGAATTTTGTGTAACTTTTTCGGGCGGTCGCGGAGTCTTTCTTTCGATTGATAAGATAGAAACCAATTCCGCCAAGAAAGAAATAGATGAGAATGATCAGGTATATTGTTTGAATCATCTTTTTGGTTTTAATCAGATTAGCGAACAATCATCAAAATACCGATAGCTGCCATGACCGCTGCATACAAGTACCTGACTTTGTTCTCGGAACGATCCGTTTTTACCTTCGTTAAAATTCTGGGGCCCAAAATGGCTCCGGCGATTGATCCGGCTGTTAAAAAATAAACCAGCATCAGGTCGATTCGTCCAACCAAAAAATGCGCTCCAACCGCAAACAGCGTGTTCACCAGGACCACCATCAGCGAAGTGCCGATAACCAGCTT
The DNA here is from genome assembly GCF_963974515.1 of uncultured Sunxiuqinia sp. Classification (GTDB taxonomy): domain Bacteria; phylum Bacteroidota; class Bacteroidia; order Bacteroidales; family Prolixibacteraceae; genus Sunxiuqinia. The sequence continues at coordinate 109,554 of NZ_CAXBDD010000004.1, forward strand.
GAATGGGATTCGCATGGAAAACAAGCCCGCCAGAACCGGAGCTGTTCCGCTTGTTCCAAAAGTACCTGTGATGAAGCCCGCAAACAATCCGAAAATTGATCCTTTCACCTTTCTTCGCATTCCGGAGTCTTCGGACCGAAGCACCTTACCGGCCTCGGATCGCTTTTTTTTCCAGGTACCATGAACCATGTTCAACGCAATAAAGATTGAATAAATACCAAAGCCGGCTTTTAGTTGTTCCGGACTAACCATGCCGGTAATACGGGCTCCCGCAAACGCACCCAAAATACCAGTGAGCGAAAACATCAGTCCAATCCGAAAGTTGATATTGGTTTTCTGGTAGTGGCCCAACGCGCCAACCATACAAATGGGCAGGGTAGCAACCAACGAAGTAATAACAGCCGTTTGAACCGGCACGCCAATTAGAAGTGTCAGAATGGGCAGAAAGAAAAAACCTCCACCGCCTCCAAGCATGGTTCCAAACAGACCAATCAGAAAACCAACCAGTGGAAGGATAAAATAAACAGGCTCAATGGAGGAATGAAAAATCATAAACTTCAGTTTTAGTCGGTACGCTCCATATAAATCGTCGCGATCGGGTGCTCAAGGATCGCTGTCTCCAAAACTCCATCTTTATACCGATATTCGTTTGTTCGACGACCTTTGCGATCAGTGATCGCATAGGTATTTTCAGCGATGTATTGAATCGATTTCATTTCTCCGTTTCGCTCGTTATACATCAGCGAATCCTGTTTTGGCTCGTTGAAATACAACAAACTTCCGCTGTATGTAATATTTTTGTTCACCCATGTCGAATCTCCATCCTTGATCAAAAGGTAGGCTTCGTCCATTCTTTTCAGTTGCGTATCAGAGTTAATGCTGCCATTCTTCAACGTTTGCACACGATACTTCAATAAATTACCATTCTGGTAATGGCTTTGTTGTGTGTATTTCACCTTGTAAGAAAAAACGATTCGGATTTCAATATCAGTCACTGCATCAATACTTATTTCGTTGTCCAACTTTGTCTGATTGACGGTAAACTCTCCAATATTCATCCCTAAAGCCCGAATCCGGTATTTGGCTTCTGAAATCGCGGGCTGCGCAAAAACAGTTCCCCAAAAAAAGAATCCAATTAGAAAGGTCCAAACGTATTTTGTGTCTCTCATCCTGCTATCGACTATAAATTCAGTGATGAACTTCTCAATTTCCAAAACCTGTGAAGTGGCCTACTTACTCGTCTCCAAAAGGAAACGGCTCAGAAGGCACGCGGGCATCAGCCAGAAGCGCTTTCATTTCTTCAACAATTTCTGGATGTTCACTGGCCACATTGTTTTCTTCGCCCAAATCAACCGACAAATCGTACAGTTCGAAAGTCTGCTTTTCGGGATTAAAAACCTGATAGGTGACAAATTTCCAGTTATCTTTCCGAATAGCCTGACGTCCACCCTGCTCATGAAACTCCCAATACAGCTGATCGTGTTGCTGCTGATCCTCCTCGCCAAGCAAGGCAGGCAAAAATGAAATACCCTGAATATCTTGTGGAGCCTCTGCACCTGCCATTTCAGCAAAAGTTGGCAGCACATCCCAAAAAGCCGAAACATGATCAGATACACTGCCGGCAACAATATTGGCCGGCCAACGGGCAATCATCGGCACGCGGATGCCTCCTTCGTACAAATCGCGTTTGTAACCTTTCAAGGGGCCATTGCTGTCAAAATAATCCGGATCGGCACCACCTTCCAGGTGCGGACCATTGTCTGAAGTGAACACAACGAGGGTGTTTTCTTCGATCCCAAGTTCTGCCAGCTTCTTCATTACGTCACCAACCTGCTGGTCCAACAGGGTTACCATGGCTGCAAATGCGGCATGCGACTCTTCCTGATAGCCGTAAGCTCCTTCGCGAAAGCGTGCATCACCCGGTTCCGCCCCGTCATAGACGCGTTCAGGTAGATATTTACCTCTGAATTCGGCCATATATTCTTCCGGAATCAGCAATTCGGCATGCGGAATCACATTAGGATAAAACAAAAAGAACGATGTATCCTTGTTGGCCTCGATAAAACGCAATGCTTGTTCATGAATCAACGTCGGTGCATAAGTTTCAAACTGATCCCCGGCATTGCCTTCCAATTCAATTTTCTCCTGGTTATGCCACAAATGCCCGGGATAGTAATTGTGTGCCAAACTCTGGCAGTTATACCCGTAAAACTCGTCAATCCCCTGTTTGTTTGGATCACCTTCGGTATCCACGAAGCCAAGCCCCCATTTGCCAAAAGCGCCGGTCACATAGCCAGCTTCTTTTAGGATTTCGGGCAAGGTGAGCGACTCAGCTGGTAAAGGCCACTGCCCTTCGGGATCCCAACCTTTGTTCCCGCGAATCGGCGTATGCCCGGTATCCAGTCCGGTCATCAGCGATGAGCGCGACGGAGCACAAACCGTCGTTCCAGCATAATGCTGGGTAAACAGCATCCCCTGACTGGCCAGCCTGTCAATATTCGGTGTTTGAAATTTTTGCTGTCCGTAACAACTTAAATCGCCATAACCCAAATCGTCGGCCAAAATGTAGACAATGTTGGGTTTTGGTGCTTGCTTTTCCTTTTCGGGGGAAGTCTGACAGGCCGTAAAAACAGACAAAGCGGCCAAGCCACTGAAAATCGTTTGATTCATTTTTTCAAGTTTGATTTGAGTAGTAGATTTCTTTTAGCGTGACCAAAATAAGCAATAATGCCCCAACAACAAAGCTGCCGGGGCAATATCCATTAAAATGTTTGTCCGCTTACTTCCAATTTATGCGATTCTGGCTGTCAATCATCGTCATTTGTGGTCATAGGCCGTTTAAAAACAACTTAATGACCAGCTAATGACAATACTGCTTAAACCGTCACACAGCCTTCGGAAGCGTTCGATACCAGCTGCACATACTTTTTGAGAATGCCGGAAGTCGCTTTGCTGGCTGGCTTCACCCAGGACTTTCGGCGTTCGGCAATTTCCACTTCACTCAAGTCAACCGAAAGTTGGTTTTGGGTGATATCGATGGTGATCATATCGCCATTCCGGACCAGTCCAATCAGCCCACCTTCAACAGCTTCGGGAGTGATGTGCCCCACCACGAATCCGTGTGAGCCTCCTGAAAACCGGCCATCGGTAATCAGCGCCACATCCTTGCCCAGGCCGGCTCCAATCACTGCGCTGGTTGGCTTTAGCATCTCCGGCATGCCCGGCCCGCCTTTGGGCCCCGAATTCCGGATTACAATCACCTCGCCTTTTTGAACTTCAGATAAAATTCCCTTAATGGCTAGAAATTCATCTTCGTACACCCGCGCCGGGCCGGTAAACGATTCGCCTTCTTTACCCGTAATCTTGGCTACGGCGCCATCTTCAGCCAGGTTGCCATACAAAACCTGCAGGTGCCCGGTCTTTTTGATCGGGTTGCTCAAAGGCCGGATAATTTTTTGATCCTGATCGAGGTCTGGCACCCGATCGAGGTTTTCACCCAAGGTTTTTCCGGTCACCGTCAGACAGTTTCCATCCAGAAAACCTTCTTTGAGCATAAACTTCATCACCGCCGGCACACCACCCTGATCATGCAGGTCTTCCATCAGGTATTCGCCGCTGGGTTTCAAATCGGCCAGGTAAGGTGTTGTGTTGCTGATTCGTTGAAAATCATCAATCGTCAAATTGACCCCCACTGCTTTAGCCATTGCAACCAGGTGAATCACCGCATTGGTCGATCCTCCCAGAATCATAATCAGGCGAATGGCATTCTCAAAAGCAGTCTTGGTCATGATGTCCCGGGGTTTAATGTCTTTGAGAAGCAATTCGTTGATCGCTTCGCCCAACTGAACGCACTCCGATTTTTTTTCCTTGCTCAAAGCCGGATTTGAAGATGTATAAGGCAAGCTCATTCCCATGCATTCAATGGCAGCAGCCATGGTGTTGGCCGTGTACATGCCCCCGCAAGCGCCGGCTCCCGGAATACAATGCTGAATGATTCCCTTGTAGTCATCGTCGCTCATGTCGCCTTTGATGCGTTCTCCATAGGCTTCAAAAGCCGACACAATATTCAAATCCCGGTTTTTCCACCGTCCCTTTTTCACCGTTCCTCCGTACATCAAAATCCCCGGACGGTTCAGCCGCCCCAAGGCAATCATGGCTCCCGGCATGTTTTTATCGCAGCCCACAATCGGGATTACCGCATCGTAAAACTGCGCGCTCACTACGGTTTCAATCGAATCAGCTATAATTTCGCGCGAGGGAAGCGAATACTTCATGCCTTCGGTGCCATTAGTAATGCCATCGCTGACACCAATGGTATGAAAAATCAATCCATACAAATCCTTTTGAGCATCCACTCCCCGCTTGACCGCATCGGCCAAACCATTCAGGTGCATGTTGCAGGGATTCCCCTGAAAGCCCGTACTCACAATTCCCACCTGGGCCTTTTTGAGGTCACTTTCGCTCATGCCAATGGCATAAAGCATGGCTTGCGATGCGGGAAGCGTCTCGTCCTGGGTAATTTTTTCGCTATATCGATTCAATTTCTTTTCCATAACAATTTCATTCAGGTCATTAATACTGATTTGTTAACGTTTCCTGTCGCATATTGTTTGGAAGAGAAAACTGCGCGCGGTCTATTTATTTTCCTCGGAGAATTGCCGGCCTGCGCGAATTGCTTTCAGGTTGACTTCAACAATCTGCTCTCCTTTTCGGGCAAAAACCTCGCGGATACCATCCTCCAATTTTGCAAAATCGATGTCGATAAACGGGCTGGCAGCGCCGAGCATCACCATGTTTGACGCGCGGGCATTGCCGGCTTCCTTCGCGATCCGGTCGGCATCGATGGCAATAAAGCGGGGAAGCTTGTGAATTTCTTCCATCACCTTTTCGAACTCCGGATAGTTGGGAATATTCACAAAAGGCGTGGTGTTCGTCACCAGATAGCCAACTGCCGAAAGGAAAGGCAGATAACGAAGCGACTCCATCGGCTCGACCGATAGAATCAGGTCGGCAGTTCCCATCTGAATCAAATCCGAAGCTATGGGTTTGTCGGAAATACGCATATGCGAAACCACCGCTCCACCGCGCTGGCTCATGCCATGTGTTTCAGCTTGTTTCAGGTACAGGTTGTTTTCGAGGGCGGCTGTTCCCAAAGCGGCGGCAATGGATAAAATTCCTTGTCCGCCAACTCCGGCTAATATGATGTTTGATTTCATTTTTTCAGTTTTTAATGGTTGGCATGACGGCTTACGTTTCTCTTGCGGCGGCTGGCCCGCTGAATACATTCGCGGCGTGGGATAATAACCGAAACGCCATCGTATTCCAGCTCCTCGCGAAACAGTTTCACCAGTTCGGCATGATTCTTTTTCAGTGGAACAATCACATGAATGTGCGCCGGGTCAACACCCAAACCTTCGCAAATGCTTTCAATTTTACCGAAGGCTGAAGAATCCTGTCCGCCAGTCATGGATACCGATTCGTTATCGGAAATTACCACTGTGATGTTTGACTTCTCATTCACCGCATCGAGCAAACCAGTAATTCCCGAATGGGCAAAAGTGGAGTCACCAATAACAGCTACTGCGGGAATCAATCCGGCATCAGCCGCGCCCTTCGCCATTGTAATAGAAGCTCCCATATCAACACATGAACTGATGGTTTCGTAAGGAGGAAGAGCTCCCAGCGTGTAGCAACCAATATCGGAAAACACGCGGCCCTTTCCATAGTCGGCCAACACTTCGTTCATGGCTTCGTAAGCATCCTGGTGGCCGCAGCCCTGGCACAAAGCCGGCGGGCGATTGGCTACCACCGAAGGAACCTGAATTCCCACGTAAATATCCTTACCCAATGCTTTCGCCACCAAATCGGGGTTCAGCTCACCATCGCGTGGCAGAGTCCCATCCAATCGGCCTTTGATTGGCGTTCCACAGGCAAAATAGCCTTTCAACTGTTCTTCGACCAGCGGATACCCTTCTTCCAACACCAAAATCGTATCGCATTCAGTTTCCAACTTCTTCAATTGTTTTTCGGGAAGCGGATACTGCGAAATTTTCAACACCGGATAAGGACAAGCTTCATCGGGATAATTCTCCATCAGGTAGTTGTACGAAATTCCACAGCAGATAATCCCCATACGTTTGTCGGCTGCATCGTGATATTGGTTGTAATTTGATTCTTCGGAAAGTTTCACAAATGAGGCTTGCTTTTCGAGCAGCGACTTGTACCGTCGGCGCGCAATGGCCGGAAGCAGCACAAACTGGCGCGGATCTTGCGGCATGCTCAGCTGATTTTCATCCAACACGGGTTTGTATTCCACCCCGGCCCTGGAGTGAGCCAGGCGTGTGGTTATTCGCAACATCACCGGTACTCCGGTTTCTTCCGAAAGCGCAAAACCCTCGCGAGCCATGTCGTAAGCTTCCTGCTGGTTCGATGGCTCCAGCACCGGAATCATGGCAAACTGTCCGTAGTACCGCGAATCCTGCTCGTTTTGCGACGAATGCATGGACGGGTCATCGGCAACCGTCAGCACAAAGCCTCCATTTACGCCGGTAATGGCCGAATTAATAAAGGCGTCGGCCGCCACGTTCAATCCCACGTGTTTCATACAGGCCATGGTTCGCTTTCCGGCGTAACTCATACCCAGGGCCGTTTCGTAGGCCGTTTTCTCGTTGGCTGACCATTTGCTGTGTAACTGGCGTTCAATGGCCAACTCATTTTCCTGAATATATTCGGTAATTTCAGTTGATGGTGTTCCCGGATAGGCATATACGCCCGACATCCCTCCGTCAATCGCACCCTGCCCGATCGCTTCAACTCCAAGTAATAAATGCTTATGCATAGTGTTGATTTATTGATTTCGTTTTGAGACTTCAAAATTAGCAGTCCAAACCTTAGAACCAATATAAATTACTTGGCTCGGGAAATTGAAAACCGCTGTTTCTAAGCACGTACGGAGCAGACTGAAAAAACATCGGGGCCTTTTCCAAAAAAATCCGGACATTTCCAGCCAGACTGTCAGTGATCAGCAGTCGGTCAATCCTGTGCCTGTGGTTTGGATCCTTGGAACATGAAATCTGGAATTTTGAATCTGAAACTCAAGCTTCCATCCGCTGAAAAACTTCAAGAGGGTAACTAATATCAGCGAGGAATAACCCTTCGGCAGGAGCTGATGCGCCGGCTACACCGCGATCTTTGGCTTCAATGATCTGCCGAAATTCAGGAATCGTCAGCTTGCCGCGCCCCACTTCAACCAGGGTGCCGACAATGGCGCGCACCATGTTGCGTAGAAACCGGTCAGCCTTAATAGTAAACACCAACTGGTGACCATTCCGGGCCCAACCCGCCTCATAAACCTTGCAGTTGTTGGTTTTCACGTCGGTGTGTAACTTGCTGAAACTGGTAAAATCAGTGTAGTCAAACAGATCGGCACAGGCTGCATTCATTTGATCCACATTCACCGGACGATTTAAATACCAGGAGGTTTCCTGCGCAAACGGATCTTTGCGTTGGCTGATAAAATAATGATAGGTGCGTGAAGTGGCATCGAAGCGGGCATGCGCTTCGGCATTCACTTTGCTGATGCGAAAAATAACAAGGTCGGCCCCCAAAAAACTGTTCATTTTATAGGCGAAATCCGTATGATCCAGCGCCTTCTTTTCAGAATCAAAATGCGCCACAAAATAGCTGGCATGAACACCGGTGTCCGTTCTTCCGGCCCCGGTAACGGCAATGGTTTCGCGGCATACCGTGCTCAAGGCTTTCTCCAAAGTTTCCTGCACCGTCTGCGCATTGGGCTGAACCTGCCAGCCGTGAAAACGGGTGCCATTATACGCTAACTCAATAAAATAACGTTGTTTCAAAATCAGTCAATTTTCGCAAATGTAAAAAAGATATCACAAAAGGCTGAATGGGCGGCTGAAATTATTAATTTTACAGCTCTTCCAGAGGAAGGTTAACTTAACAACTTTTAACAAAGTTACATCCTTTTTAGTAGATGATTGAAGTATTTTCGTCAACCAAAATCGAAACAAATATTTAAAATATGGATCAAGCAGTTGATATTCGTGAATTGAATGAACGAATCCAAAAGGAAAGTTCTTTTGTGGATTTGATCAGTTTGGAAATGAACAAGGTCATCGTTGGCCAAAAACATTTGGTAGAAAGTTTATTAGTTGGCTTACTTTCCGGTGGGCATATCCTGTTGGAAGGGGTTCCCGGGCTGGCAAAAACCCTGGCTATTAATACGCTGGCCCAAACCATCAGCGCCGATTTTGCCCGAATCCAGTTTACGCCCGACCTATTACCCGCCGACTTGCTGGGTACGTTGATTTACAGCCAGAAAAACGAAGAATTCATCGTCAAAAAAGGGCCAATCTTTACCAACTTTGTATTGGCCGATGAGATTAACCGGGCACCTGCCAAAGTGCAGTCGGCTTTGCTGGAAGCCATGCAGGAACGCCAAATTACCATTGGCGACGAAACCTTCAAGTTGCAGGAACCATTCCTTGTAATGGCCACACAAAACCCGATCGAACAGGAAGGAACTTACCCGCTTCCCGAAGCTCAGGTTGACCGTTTTATGCTGAAAGTTGTGATCGACTATCCTAAGAAGGCGGAGGAAAAACTGATTATTCAGCAAAACCTGCTCAAACAGTTTCCAAGGGCAACCACCATTCTGCAACCTCAGGATATTTTGAATGCCCGCGATGTGGTGAAGGATGTCTACCTGGATGAAAAAATAAGCCAGTATATTGTCGACATCGTATTTGCCACCCGCGAACCCGCCGAGGACAAGCTCGAAAAATATGCTGACATGATTTCGTACGGCGGTTCACCGCGTGCCAGTATCAGTTTGGCACAAGCCGCCAAAGCCTACGCGTTTATTAAGCGTCGCGGCTACGTTGTTCCGGAAGATGTACGCGCCGTATGCTACGATGTGCTCCGCCACCGGATCGGCCTCAGCTACGAAGCGGAAGCCAACAACATCACATCCGAGGAAATTATTACCGATATTCTGAACACGGTTGAAGTTCCGTAAAGCGAGTTTTGAGTTGCAAGTTATGAGTTGCGAGTTGGGCAACCTGAAACTTTAAACTTTGAACTTTGAACTTTGATAAACTTGTAAGTATGGAACACACGGAGTTACTAAAGAAGGTACGGAAGATTGAAATTAAAACGCGGGGACTGAGCCGGAATATTTTTGCCGGAGAATACCACTCAGCGTTTAAGGGCCGCGGAATGGCCTTCAGCGAAGTGCGCGAATACCAGTTCGGTGACGACATTCGTAGCATTGACTGGAATGTGACTGCCCGCTACAATAAGCCGTATATCAAAATATTTGAGGAAGAGCGTGAATTGACTGTCATGTTGCTGATTGACGTCAGCGGATCGCGTGACTTCGGTTCGCTCGTTAAATTCAAAAAGAATGTGATCACCGAAATTTCGGCCATTCTATCGTTCTCGGCCATTCAAAACAACGATAAGATCGGGGTGATTTTCTTTTCTGAAAAAATCGAAAAATTCATTCCTCCAAAAAAGGGAAAATCCCATATTTTACGGATTATACGTGAGTTGATTGACTTTGAACCGGAAAACAAAGGCACCAACATTACCGAAGCCATCCGATACCTGACCAACGCCATTAAAAAGCGTTGCACCAGCTTCATTATTTCCGACTTCATTCAGAATGAACCGGATTTTGACAAGGCGCTATCCATTGCCAACAATAAACACGACATTGTGGCCCTGCGTATTTACGATGAGCGTGAAACCGAACTGCCGCCAATTGGCATGATTAAGCTGAAAGATGCTGAAACCAACGAATACATTTGGGTGGACAGCAGCAGCAAAAAAGTTCGGGACAATTATGCCCGCTGGTGGCGCGAAACCAATCAAAAACTGGACACGGCCTTCAAAAAGAGTGGTGTGGATTATGCCAATATCAACACGAATGAAGACTATGTGAGATCGCTGATGACATTGTTCAAAAAGCGGGGGTTAAAAGCATAATAAGTATGAGAGGATTAAAATACATAGCGGTTGTGATCGGACTGGTTCTGGTTCAAACAGCAGCCGTTCAGGCACAACGCATCCAGGCCCGGGCCGTCATAGACTCGACCAACATCTTAATTGGCGACCAGATCAACCTTCGGATTGAGCTGGATCAACCCAATAATGTGACCATCGAATTTCCGGTCATTGGCGATTCGCTGTCATCAACCATCGAAGTAATTGAACAGTCGCCGCTGGATACCTTCGAACTGGACGAAGCCAATCAGATTAAAATTATCCAAAATCTGACCATTACTTCGTTCGACAGCGGAAAACAGGTGGTCCCCTCACTTCAGTTTCGACTGCAATACGACGAACTGGCCGACACCATCGAAACATTGCCAGCCGAGTTTTTTGTCCACAGCATGCCCATTGACACCACCAAAGGGCCAGTCGATATCAAAAAACCCTACGAGGCTCCGGTAACGTTGAAAGAAGTCACACCCTACATTTTGGGTGCGATTTTAATTGGTGCCTTGCTCTTCTTCCTGTTTTACTACATCCAGCGAAGACGCAAGAATCAGCCTATTTTTGTGAAACCGGCCAAACCCAAAGAACCACCACACATCGTTGCACTTCGTGAGTTGGACCGGATAAAGGAAGAAAAGCTGTGGCAAACCGAAGAAATCAAAACCTACTACAGTTTGGTGTCAGACACCTTGCGCACCTATATCGAAGACCGGTTCAACATTCAGGCGATGGAATATACGACCCACGAAACGATCCGGGCTTTTGAAGAACGCGAAAACCTGATTTCGCAAAAATCATTGGAAGAACTAAAAAACATACTCAGCCTGTCGGATTTGGTAAAGTTTGCCAAGTACAACCCGCTGCCTGACGATCATAACCTGACCCTGATGAACGCTTACTTTTTTGTGAATCAAACCAAACAAGAAGACAAAAAAGCTGATCAGCAAAAAGACGAGCGGGACGGCGAAGATGTTGATTTAAAATAAGAGAAAGATGATGAACGGAATAACATATAAGAATCCGGAGTTTTTTTACCTCTTGCTGGTATTGATTCCCATGATTGTGTGGTACTTGTTTCAGTACCGCAAGGCGGGAGCCAGCATCCGGTATTCCAGCGTGAAAGGATTTGCCGGGTTATCAAAAAGCTGGAAACACTATTTGCGGCACTTGCCATTCTTGATGCAACTGGCCGGCATCGGACTACTTACCGTGTCACTGGCCCGTCCGCAGTCGTCCAACAGCTGGCAGGATGTAACCACCGAAGGAATTGACATTGTCATAGCCTTGGATATTTCCAGCTCCATGCTTGCCCGCGACTTTCAGCCCAACCGACTGGTAGCTGCCAAAAATGTGGCTACCGAATTTATCTCAGGTCGCCGCGACGACAAAATGGGATTGGTTGTATTTGCAGGCGAAAGTTTTACTCAGTGTCCGCTAACCACCGACCATGCCGTATTGATCAATCTGTTTAAAGATATTGAAAGTGGCATGATTGAAGATGGAACGGCCATTGGAAACGGCTTGGCCACTTCAGTTGCACGACTGAAAGAAAGTGACGCCATCAGTAAAGTCATCATTTTGCTGACCGACGGCGAAAACAACCGGGGCGAGATAGCCCCGGAAACAGCAGCGGAGCTGGCTAAAACCTTCGGTATTCGCGTTTACACCGTTGGCGTTGGAACAATCGGTATGGCGCCCTACCCTGTTCAAACCCCCTTCGGCATACAAATGCGCGATGTGGAAGTCAAAATTGATGAAGAAACCTTACAGAAAATTGCTGATATTACCGATGGACGCTATTTCCGCGCCACCAACAATGAGAAGCTGGTTCAGATTTATGAAGAAATTGACCAGCTGGAGAAATCTAAGATGGATGTAAAAGAATACAGTCGGAAAGAAGAAGAGTTTGTCCGCTATGCCTTGATGGCCGGAGTCATTTTGCTGACAGGCTTATTTCTGAAAACGACCTTATTTAGAAACATTCCTTAAATGGGACAGACTATGGAAATGTTCAGATTTGCACATATCGAATACCTATACGCACTGGCAATCATCCCGGTGCTCATCATCCTGTTTTGGATCACTCGCAGGAGTCGTCGCAAGGCGCTCGAGCGTTTCGGAAACAAGGAAATCATCCGCCAGCTGATGCCCAATGTCAGTCACGCGCGTCCGGTTTTGAAATTTATCATTTGGCTTCTGGCTATCAGCGCCATCATTGTAGCCATTGCCCGCCCGCAGTTCGGTAGCAAACTTAAAACTGTGAAGCGCGAAGGCGTAGAACTGATTATTGCTTTGGATGTGTCGAATTCCATGTTGGCTGAAGACATTCAGCCCAACCGTCTGGAACGATCTAAACGAGCAATTTCGCGCTTGGTAGACAACCTGAATGATGACAAAATCGGGCTGATTGTATTTGCGGGCGACGCCTACACGCAATTGCCCATCACTTCCGACTATCCATCAGCTAAACTATTCCTGAACGCCGTCAGCACTGATATTGTACCACAGCAGGGAACGGCCATTGGCGCCGCTATTGAGCTGGCCTCGGTTTCCTTCAGCCCCCAGTTTGAAGGCAACAAAGCCATCATCATCATTACAGATGGTGAAAACCACGAGGACGATGCCATTGGTGCGGCCACAACTGCTGCCGAAAACGGAATCATTGTGCATACCATTGGAATGGGATTGCCGCAGGGAGGCCCTATTCCGGTAGTCACCAACGGACAGCGCGACTACCGAAAGGACAAAGAGGGCAACGTGGTCATTACCAAGCTAAATGAAGAAATGCTGCAACAAATTGCCGCAGCCGGAAACGGCATTTACGTGCGGGCAAACAATGCGCAAGTGGGCTTAAACACCCTGTTTAACGAGATTGATAAAATGGAAGAAGCAGAAATGGAATCGCTTGTTTATTCCGACTACGAAGACCAATTTCAGTGGTTTTTGGGATTTGCCATGCTGATGCTTCTGCTTGACTGTTTGATTTTAGAACGGAAAAACAAATATTTGAAAAAAATCAAGCTATTTGGATGATGAAGAAAAAATTAATGACACATACCGGATTAATGTTGTTCCTTCTAGTGATGGGAATAAGCACCCAGGCTCAAAACGAGCGTAAGTTTGTGCGGCAGGGAAATGAAATTTTTGAGCAAGCATTGCAAGACACGACCAGGCTCGACACAACAGCTTTTAGCCAGGCCGAAACAGCTTACCGCAGAGCACTGGAAAAAAGACCCGATGACTTAAAGTGGAACTTTAACCTGGGCGATGCTCTTTACAAGCAAATGAAATTTGATCAGGCCATTTCAAAATTCGAAGAAATTGCCGAAAAGACCGACGACAAAATTGAAAAGTCGCGGGCTTATCACAACCTGGGCAATTCGATGATGATGCAAGACAAACTTGACGAAAGCATTGAAGCCTATAAAAAAGCGTTGCGCAACAACCCGGATGATTTGGAAAGCAAATACAACCTGGTTTATGCCATGAACCTGAAAAAGCAGCAGGAAGAGCAACAACAAAATCAGGATCAAAATCAAGATCAAAACAAAGACCAGGAGCAGAACCAGGATCAAAATCAGGATCAGCAAGATCAGAACAAGGATCAGGGCCAAGATCAAAAAGATAAAGACCAGCAAAAACAAGAACAGAATCAAGATCAGCAGCAGCAGAAACAACAACCGCAAGAACAAAAAATATCGAAAGAAAACGCGGAACGGTTGTTGCAGGCCTTGCAAAACGATGAAGAAAAAATTCAGGAAAAAGTAAAAAAAGCCCAGGCTGCCAAAGCGCAACAGCGCCAAACAGACAAAGACTGGTAGAGGGTTAATTTCTTACTTTGGCAAAAATTAAAAATTATAGCATAACTGAGTAAAATGTATAGAAAACTCCTGTTTACGATATTGCTTCTCATTCCGGCCTTCTTTGCCGAAGCCGACGCTGTGAAGTTTACCATGTCGGGACCCAATGTGGTTTCTGTAGGCGAACAGTTTCGTTTATCATTTGTCGCCAACGATCGTGGAACCGACCTTAAATTACCGGATATTTCAAACTTTGAAGTGTTGATGGGACCATCGACGTCCCAAAGCTCAAGTGTTCAAATCATTAATGGAAGGACAACTCAGTCAGTCACTTTTTCCTATATTTTTATCCTTCGGGCAAGAGAAGAAGGAACCTTTACTATCCGCCCGGCCTCCATCACTATCGACGGTAAAGTCTATGAGTCCAATGAATTGACGATTCAGGTAGTAAAGGAGCAAGCATCACAAGGCGCCGCAGGAACCCAGCAACAGCAACAGCAACAACAATCATCAACTCCAAGCGGAACGATAAGCAAGGAGGACTTATTTGTAAAAGTGGAACTGGACAAGGGCAACGTTTTTCGAGGCGAGCAAATCATTGCTACCGTAAAGATCTATGTCTCTCCCGAAGTTCCCATCACCAGTTTCGACGACGTAAAAATTCCCTCTTACGCCGGTTTCTGGACGCAAGAAATCCAGATCCCCAACCAGATCAGTTTTTCCAGGGAGGTGTACAACAACAAGATTTACCAGGTTGGTGTGCTGAAAAAAACCATCCTCTTCCCGCAGCAAACCGGCCGGATTACCATCGATCCTTTTGAAATCACCTGCATGGTGCGTCAGCAAATCCGCCAGCAGCGCAGTTTTTTCGACGACTTTTTCGACAATTTCCGAACCGTTCAGGCCAAGGTTGTCAGCGATCCGGTGAACATCAATGTGAAAGAATTGCCATCGCGGCCCGACGGTTTTTACGGTGGAGTTGGAAACCTGAACTTCGCGGCAACCATCGACAAGCAACAGCTTAAAGCAAACGAAGCAGCCACCCTGAAGATTACCATTTCGGGCAGTGGAAACCTTCGACTCATTGAAGCTCCCAAAGTGGAGTTTCCAGTAGATTTTGAGGTTTATGATCCAAAAACGAACGAGAGCCTGAATGCAACAGCTAATGGTTTGAACGGAACAAAAACCTTCGAATACCTTTTTATTCCCCGATTTGCCGGCGACTACTCTATTCCGCCGATCAAATTTGCCAGCTTCAACCCGGCAACCGGTCAATTCAAACACCAGCAGTCGCGGGAATTTGTTCTTTTGGTTGAAAAAGGCAGCGATGACCAAAGCACAACGGTTACCAGCGCTTACTCTAAAGAAAATCTTCGTCTCATTGGCAAGGATATCCGTTTCATCAAACAGGGAAAATACAAGTTGAAAGAGAAAGAGGCACTCTTCTTTGGAAGTACCGCCTTCTACCTGATTTACCTGGCGTCATTGCTGGCATTCGCCATCATTGTGCTGGTTTATCGTAAAAAGCTGAAAGAAAACGCGAATGTCCAGCTCATTCGAAACAAAAAAGCGAACAAAGTCGCGCGCAAACGTCTGAAAGTAGCCGCCGCCCATCTGAAACACAACAAGAAAGAAGAATTTTACGAGGCAGTATTGAAAGCTTTCTGGGGCTATTTAAGTGACAAATTGAGTATTCCCGCTGCAGAGCTAAATCGCGTAAATGCAACGGAAGCCTTAAAAAAACGAACGGTTGCAAACGATACAATTGATGAATTTATTCACATTGTGGATACTTGCGAGTATGCCCGCTACGCGCCAAGTGCCGTTGAAGGAACCATAGAGGATCTCTATCAGAAAGCAGCCCAACTGATGGGAAAACTGGAAAAACAAATTCGTTAAAAAACTGATAAAATGAAGACTAGCATTCATATCCTATTCATATTGCTTCTTTCCTTCAGTGCTGTTGCACAGGAAGGATTGCTGGAAAAGGCGAACGAGCATTATACGAATCAGGAATACGAAGAAGCCATTGCCGCTTACCAGGAAGTTTTAAACAGCAACCGGGAATCAGCGGAGGTGTATTATAACCTGGGCAATGCCTACTATAAAAACGGGCAAATTACGCCCGCTATCATCAACTATGAACGGGCTAAACTACTGGCCCCAAATGATGAGGATATCCAATTTAACCTTGAACTGGCCAACCAGCATGTAATTGATGCCATTGATCCGCTTCCCAAGGTATTTTTTGTGCGCTGGTGGAATAACCTGGCCAACAAGTTTCCGGCAGATGGCTGGGCCAAAATCAGTGTCATCTCCTTTATTCTCTTTCTTGTTTTGGCAGGCTTGTTCTTTTTCACCCGCACCACAGCAATCAAAAGGCTTTCGTTTTGGGTGGGAATTTTAATTGTAGCCATTTCCATTTTTAGTTTTAACTTTGCCGCCCGGCAGAAGAAACAGATGACCAGCCACAACTTTGCGGTAATCGTGCAACCAAGTGTAGCCGTCAAGAGCTCGCCGGCAGAAAGCGGAACCGATCTCTTTTTGATTCACGAAGGCTTAAAGGTTGAAATAAAAGACAGCCTGGGAAATTGGAGGCAAATCCGTTTGGCTGATGGCAACCAGGGATGGTTACCAGAAAACAGCTTGGAGAAAATCTGAAAAATGCCGGCAACCGCCGGTTTTTTTTATTGTTCGAAACATTTTTACAACCATTTTAAACGAGCGTTGTTTTACTCATAAATTTAAAATCATGGCTTATAATTTACTTAAAGGTAAAAAGGGGATCATTTTCGGTGCGCTAAACGCCGACTCGATTGCCTGGAAAGTTGCAGAACGTGCTTTTGAAGAAGGAGCGACATTTACATTAACGAATACTTCCGTAGCCCTGCGTATGGGCGAAACCGCAAAGCTTGCTGAAAAATGCGGTGCTGAATTAATTGAAGCAGATGCGACCAATGTTGAAGACCTCGAAAACCTGGTCAAAAAATCGATGGAAGTATTGGGAGGAAAAGTTGATTTCATCCTGCACTCCATCGGCATGTCACCAAATGTTCGTAAAGGACGTCATTACAGCGATCTGGATTACAGCTATCTGGATAAAACACTCGACATTTCAGCGATCTCTTTTCACAAGGTACTGCAGGTTGCACGCAAACTGGACGCCATTAATGAGTGGGGCTCAGTTGTGGCGCTATCTTATGTTGCCGCTCAACGTACTTTCTATGGCTACAACGATATGGCTGATGCCAAGGCGCTCCTTGAATCAATCGGACGCAGTTTTGGCTACATATACGGTCGCGAACGCCATGTTCGAATCAACACCATTTCGCAATCGCCAACCGTTACTACTGCCGGAAGCGGCGTAAAAGGAATGGACAAATTACTGGATTTTGGAGATCGTATGTCGCCTCTGGGCAATGCAACCGGTGATGATTGTGCCGACTATTGTATCACTTTATTCTCTGACTTGACCCGTAAAGTAACCATGCAGAACCTCTTCCACGATGGTGGGTTCTCATCTATGGGAATGAGTCTGAGAGCGCTGGAACAATACGAAAAAGGATTGGGATGTGATTGCGACTGTGGCGATGCCGGAGATCAAGACCATCTTTACGATTAGTCAGTAAAAAAGCATACAATTGAAAAACGAAGCAGAGAAACTGACTTCGTTTTTTTTTTGGCTTAAGCTTTTAAAAAACGGATATCATCCTGGTAGTCAATCTGAATATCCTCGTGCAATTTATCCAAAACGGACTCAATTTTCACCACTTGGCGTGCATAAATATTTCGCAAAGCAACACTTCGCGACAAGGGAACTTTGGAAGTCCTGATTTTGCGGCAAAAGTAAATCAGTAAATCCAGTTCGGTGGTTTTAATCCCCGAGTACTTGATATATTTATTGGTATCGCGCAAAATTTTCCGCAAGCTCTTTTTTATCAAATAAGTACTTCGTCTGTTTATGGCTTCAAAACTTTCATCAATCTCTTCTTTTACCGAGTCAATATACCCTTGCTCGTTGTCGGCCTCAAACATCAAATAAGTCAGCAACTCTTTATTTTCCTTTTTGAATTTTGCCAAACGGATACACAAAGACTGCAACTGCTCAGGAGGATAGATTTTCAACTCGTCGCGTAATTCTTTTAAAGAGGAAGCTTTCATGTTTTTGATTAAAAAATTAGTGGTTCTCCACTTTCTTACCCATTTTTCCTATCGTGGCTGTCAATAGTTGCCATTCATGCTCATTAAAACGACCATGAGGTAAATTTGAGAATCTTCACAAAATTTATTCTTCTGAAATAAAATCAGCCGGAAATTCAACAGGCAAAAGCTTATCGCCGTTTCCAAGCCGGATCCAGCTACTGAATGCCCGTTCTCCTTCTGTCAGCACAATCACCCGCGCACCATTGGGTAATTCACCATAAGTAGTCCCTCCTCCGGTAAAACGACCGTACGTCAAAGCAATTCCATTCAGGTAAGCCATGTAGTCGTTCACGTGATCGTGCCCAACAAATGTGCCCATCACATCGCCGGCATGCAGCATGGCAGCATACATTCCCGTGTTGATATCCGGCGCGCATTCATCTTCAAAACGAACGCCAACAGGCGGATTCTTTTCATTTGCATAGGCTTCGCGGTATTCGGGCAGCGGGATATGGAAAAAAGCCAAAGCCGGAAGCACTTTGCCGTTCTTTTGCCGCTGATTCCGGCTTTGTTCAAGATACCAATTCACCTGACTGAGATGAAACCAGCCATAACCATCAATACCTTCCATGGTACTGTATGCGTTTGAATCCATGCAATAAAGTATGGCAGCATTGCCGTTGGTTTCAGCCGACTTAATCTCCAACACATAATTTCCATAACCGTACACATCTTCCACTTTGGGCTCCAACAAGCTATAGGGCATTCGTGTCATCAGTTCGGTCAACTGCGCCCGCGAAACCCCGTCCTCATCATCATGATTTCCAAATACTACAGCAAACGGAATTTCCCGTTCAATACAGGGCAAGGTGGCCAACTTCCAACCTTTTTCCACCGGATGTCCAGTCACAATATCGCCTGTATAAACAACCAGATCAGGCCGCTCAATCTCCAGCACTTCGGCCATAGTTTTAAACGCTGCACCCGAAGCCGGATCATCGGCTTTAATATGCGTATCGGTAAACTGAACAATCTTAAACGATTTATCGGGATGAAATTGCAAAGTAATTTTCTGGGCCCTGCCCATGCTGACACCGAGTACCAAACTCAACAACATTAAATTCAATCGTCTTTTCATAAACATCTCGTTCTAATTGATCGTAATGGAATTCGTCAATAAAATATTCAACAGATCCATCACCATCGTTTCTTTATCCTTATTTTTAACGTTTCAAAATACAAAATTCCCTGTGAACAAAACAAGCAGTCAATCCATCAAATTGAGAAAAAAATTATCAAAACAGTTATCCCATGAAACAACAAAAACAAAGGCAAGGCGTTAAGAAAAGTCATGAAGAAATTATTCAATCATATTCCGTTCCAAATTAAAATAGCAACCACTGGCTTGTATGTGCTTCTGGTTGCGGCTTTGTCGCTCATTCCAGCCAGCGACTTACCAAAAGTTCCTTTATTTCCCGGTGCCGATAAGCTGGTGCACGCAGCAATGTATTTTGTGCTTTCCATTTTGATTTTATGGACTTTTCATGCCAAACAAATTGCTCGCTGGAAATTGTACAGCTTTGTCATTGGCTGGGGATTGCTGATGGAATGCCTGCAAATACTGATGAATGCCGGCCGCCACTTTTCATATGCTGATATTGTGGCCAATATTACCGGAGTTGCATTAGGAATAGCGCTTTATAATTTCTTAAATAATCGCTTGCAGTTGGAACACATGCCTGAATCCAATTAGTCAGGATTCAATCGGCTCAACTTTCTCAATAAACTGGGTCGACACATCGGCAAAAATTGAACATCCCAACTTATCAAAACGCAAGACGATTCTTTTCTTTCCCCTTACTTCAGAAATTTCGCCTTCAATTCCTGCCAAAGCTCCGGCAACAACCCGCACTTTTTGCCCTTTAGCAATGTTTTCATTGGTAACATGAACTGCGGAGTTCACCTTTTCAATAAACAGTTTCAAGTCATTAATTTGCTTTTCAGGTATTTTGGCCGGTTCGTTCCCAAACGAGATGAAAGCCATCACACCACTGACTTTAAGCACTTCTACATACTCGCGATAGCTGACACGCACAAACAAGTATCCTCTCAACAAAGGTTCTTCAACGATTTTTACACGATCGCTCCACTGTCTCTTCGAAACCTGCAGTGGCAGATAAGCCTCGATGCCTCTGCGAATCAATTCACCGAGCGACTTCTTTTCAGCTCTGGACTTTACGTATACGGCATGCCATTTGTAGTCTCCGTTTTTCATCATATAAAAAAAATTTGTTACCCAACAACGCAACTGTTTTCTAAATATTTCATCTAAATATAAGTTGAGCAGGGGTTACCATTTTGGGTTTTTCGGAATTCACTAGAGTACACAGACGAAATCTCTACCTGTCAACAAAGGTATGCATTTCATCGATTACGCTTATGCTAAATCTTTAAAATACGAGTAATGACAAGGAAAAAGACGAAATTTCGAACGATTTTGAAGGTGAGTTCAAAAAAAAATAATTTTCACGAACACACTGAAAATGAAAAGAAAACGTTTTAATAACATTAAAACCTGTTAAAAAACATACAACGATTCTATTTTTGCAACTTGAACCCATTTTCTATGACTGAATACTTATTAATCATATTCGCAGCCGTTGTCGCTAGCTTTTTATTTACGTACTCAACTATCCCCCCGATCGTGCGTATCTCAAATGAAAAACACTTATTTGACGTTCCAAATTCCCGAAAACTGAATAAGACTGTTGTTCCAACACTGGGCGGCGTCGCCATTTTTATTGGTATTTGCCTGGGGTCGACGCTATTCTTGGGAAAACTTCAATTCACCGAGCTACGGTACATTTTTGCTGCCCTTCTGATGCTCTTTTTTATTGGATTGAAAGACGACATCCTGATTATTTCAGCACGCAAGAAGTTGTTGGTTCAAATGGCCGCTGCGGCTATATTAGTGGGTTTAGGAGGCATTCAAATTACGAGCTTGTCTAACTTGTTTTACTTCAACCAGATTAGTATCTGGTTAAGTGCCCCACTCTCATTCATGATTTTGTTATTTATTATCAATGCGATGAATCTTATTGACGGCATTGATGGACTAGCTGCTGGAATCTCAATCTTAGTATCAGGAGTCTTGGGAACTTGGTTTTATGTCAACGGACATTTTGAATACGCCATATTAAGTTTAGCGATGAGTGGCAGTTTACTGGCATTTCTGCGGTTTAATTTGTGGGGTGGTGACAATAAAGTTTTCATGGGTGATACCGGCTCTCTGATTTTGGGAGGACTTTTAGGAATTCTGGTCATTAAATTCCTAAGCTTTAACATAGTAGCCCCCTCATTTTTAAAAGTTCAAAACGCACCGGCTTTTGCTCTGGCGCTGTTTATTGTTCCGGTAACCGATACCTTGCGAGTATTTATCATCCGGCTATATCAGAAACGATCACCTTTTTCACCTGACATGAATCACGTTCATCACCTGCTGATTCAATCGGGCATGAAACATATCCAGGCGAGTGCATTTTTGGTTCTATACACGGCATTCTTTGCTTCATTTACCTTGGCCACAGCAGCTTATTTATCAAGCACAGTCAGTTTCCTGCTCCTGCTAAGTATGAGTTTTGGGGCAATTGGATTAATGAAAAGAAGGACCGATCAGATCAAACTCAAAAGAGATCGTCAAATTCGGCTTACGCGAAAAATCCTGTCAACAGGAATTGCCCTTCATGAGGATCCATTTCGGTTTACGGAAAGTAAAAAGAAAATCTATCAAAATTAATTGGACGCTAATTCAGCTTCAAGGCCATTCGGAATTCAGCTCCAAATCCTGAATCCATAATTGCACCGCGATCGTAAGCCAGCTTTAGTGAAAAAGACAGCGGCTTTTGCGGTAGTGAATACGCTAACTGAGCGCCAAGTGAAAAAAGCTCTGCAGGCGAGTCATACTCAGCCCCATGCTGTCCGTAATGTTTGGAATAAGTCACCTGGGTTTTCCAGTTTACATCATCCGAAAACCAGCCACCCATGCCGTGATGAATCACCCACATACGCGTGTTTGCAAAACCGGTGGAAATGCCATCTTCATTAATTCCCGGCATAAAAAGCGGAAGTCCGATCATCCGCTGATAGCTAACAAATCCCGAACGGTAAACGCTGTTGTTGAAATAATTATCCCGGCCATTGCCAAAAACCTCCCCCGGATGGTCTGGGTCCGGTTCTTTATGAAACCGGCCGCTTTGATGCCGGGTGTTGACGTATTCAAGCACCACAGACTCCAGTAACTGGTGCATTTTTTTTTCTTTCCAGTGGACTCCCCATAAACCATCCGGCGCATTTTCAAATCGCATGCCCGACCCATCTTCCCAAAGATGCTGCCAATAAAAGCTCAGTTGATGTTTTTTAGTATCATGCTCCAACGAAACGATGTATTGCCCCAAGTGGTCGCCTGCCACATTATTCCGGTCGGTGTCCGGCGCGCTCTCACTTCCAACCTTGCCAAAAACATACCGGATGTAATCTTCAAAACCCGGCAACTGTCCGTACTCCGGGGAGTTGCCGCCCCAATGCGCCCAATGGTCCAACCCGGCAGAAAAAGTCCATTCCGGCGAAATCATATAACTAATATCCAGCCGTTTATGATGCAAGTTGGCATTCTCCACCACCCGATCGTCCAGCAAAAAATATTCGTTGTACTCCAGGTCAAAGAAAAACCGGCTCAACCAGCCCTGGTTGAAGGGGCGAAAATCAGTTGCTCCAAACCCAATGCGCGGCATCGGACGGGCATTGTTCGACAAAAACAGGTTCCCATTCGTGAGTGAAAGCCCATCGGCAAAGATGGGTTCAGACTTGGCTCCCAAATGCAGATACCATTGCTTTCTATGCATTCGGCTCCAATATTCTACCGGCTGAAAAACGGCATGATCCGCCAAGCGGCCCAACAAACTCAAACCGTAGGAAACTGCCAGATTATTATTTGACTTCTGTGACTTCCCAAACAGTTGAAATAAGAATAGCTGCTGAAAGGAATCTTCCGGATCTATCATCCCAAGCTGATTGCTTTGCAACCAAAACGGAACTTGTTCACCTGACGAAACCAAGCTTCGCGATTGCAGGGTGATAGTAGGCTTTTCATCGGCTACCTGAGCCAGCAAACTGCATGACAACAGGGCAGCCAGGAAGAGCGAGACTAATTTCTTTAGCATGGGTTTTGAGACTCGTTCGACATTGCTTTGGCAATATAATAAAACCACACAAACGATCCGCCATCATTTCATGCCCATCGTTTGTGTGGATTCTTTCATAAAAAAAGCAGACCTGTAAGCCGGGTTCTGTACTCTCCGGCAAAAAAACTGGAGAGTCTCTATCATTTATCTGGCCGCAGCATCACTGCTACGATCTAGCAACCTACCCCTCACGACTTCCGACAGAGTCGGAATGGGACGGGCCGCCCCTGGTCGTGATATATTTGGTCTTGCAACCCAAGAGGCGTACGGCTTCCGAGGTCACCCCCGGAACCGGTGAGCTCTTACCTCACCTTTTCACCCTTTTCCCCGAGTACACGGGGATGGTTATTTTCTGTTACACTACTGCAAGCTTTCGCCCGCCTTCCCATTAAGAAGCTTGGTGCCCTGTGTTGCCCGGACTTTCCTCCTTCCGACTAATGCCGAAAAGCGATAGAGCGGTCTGCGGTGCAAAATTATGAAAATCAATGAAATTCCAATTCTTAGCAACCGTTTATTTTCGCAGAATCACCATGGTCGCGCCGTAACCATATTCCTGGAAACTCGCATCCTGAAAAGCGTATCTTTTATATCGATGCGAAAGCTCGCGACGCAGCTCCTGCTTCAAGGTTCCATTTCCCAACCCATGAATGAAGACCACTTTCTTCACCTGCTTTTTAATGGCTTCATCCATCTTCTCGTGAAAATGAGTCAACTGCAAATCCAGCATTTCCTTGTTTGACAAGCCCGTAGTGTTGTCAAGCAATTCGTGAATGTGCAAGTCCACCTCCAGCAAGTCGGTATTTTCAACCACCGGCTTTGGCTTTCGGGCCGGTTCCTTGGCACGAACCGCCTGCTTCACCTCTTTCTCAGTCAGCCCTTCCACAGCCTGCTCCATGGCGCTTTGATTCAGCTTGATGAGCATGGCTTTTTCGCTGAAAAAATCGTTGCCCACAAAACTTCCCGACTTATAAAACTTCACGGGGTTCACTTTTACCGACGCTTCAACCGGGCGTTCCAAACGACCGGATTTTTCGCGGTAGCAAATCAACTGAAAAAAATACTCCGGCAGTCCGGCGATGTCTACTTGCGCGATGGAATCCAGCCAAAGCTTGGTATTGGGTTCCAGCTCACCTGCCTCTTTGGTTTCGTATTCCACGCCATCAAACTGCGAAAAATGATACAAAACCGAAAAGTTACTATCGTTGATCAGGTAAAGTTTAATCGACCCATCCAGCGGATTTCGGCTGTCTTCAGGTACAAAAGCCAGCTGGAAATTGGGCTCATCGTTGCCTTCAATCAACACGGTTTCTTCTTTCGCCGGTGCTTTCTCCGGCTCCCTCTTGCCCGGTACTGCCTGCGCTACAAAATCTTGCACCGAGGGTTTCTTCACGGCTGCCAGCTCATCGCTCACCACAACCAACTCAGAAACCAAGGTGGGAATCTCAAAACCATCGTCGTTCTCCACATGCACCAACGACTTACTCACCACTTTGGTCACGATGCCTCCGCCGACATCATTCATAAATTTAACCCGATCGCCTACTTTTATCATGACATTCTAATTTTACCCCAAAATTAAGAACAATTTCTACCGAAAATAATTATTCCGTACTTTTGCGGCCCATGAGTGAAAAATCATCCATAAAACCGGTGCTTGGCCAAAGCGCGCAAGCCTTGAACTACGAACTGCCCGACGAGCGGATTGCCAAATATCCCTTGGCAGAGCGCGATGCTTCCAAGCTGTTGGTTTGGAAGAATGGGCACATGGAAGATGCGACCTTCCACACCATTGCTGATTTCTTACCCGAATCAAGCCTATTGGTTTTTAACAACACGAAAGTCATCCGGGCACGGCTGCCGTTTCAGAAAAAGACCGGCGCTCAGATTGAGATTTTTTGCCTCGACCCGGCTCATCCGGCCGACTACCAGCTTGCTTTTCAGCAAACCAGCCGTTGTAGCTGGAACTGCATGGTAGGCAACCTGAAAAAATGGAAGCAGGAACCCCTGGAACGTCTTGTGGAAGTGAACGGAAAAGCGATAACCCTGGTGGCTGAAAAGCTGAGCCAATCGCGGGAGCATGTGCTCGTTGAGTTTAGCTGGAATGATGCTTCGGTGGACTTTGCTTCGCTGATTGAAGCCAGCGGGATCTTGCCCATCCCACCCTATTTGCATCGCGACACCGAGGCCAGCGACCTGGAACGCTACCAAACCATTTATTCGAAGATTAAAGGATCGGTTGCCGCACCCACCGCCGGACTACATTTTACCAATTCGGTTTTTGCTTCGCTGAAAAAGAAGAACATCAGCTGTGCCGAAGTGACGCTGCATGTGGGAGCCGGAACGTTTAAACCCGTCAAGGCAGTCACCATTGCCGACCATGAAATGCACGCGGAGCAGTTTGTGGTGTCGCGCCAATTGATTGAACAACTGCTTTTGAAAGAAGGCAAGCTCATTGCGGTTGGAACCACCTCCATTCGCACGCTGGAAAGCCTTTATTGGCTGGGGATTTCAATACTGAAGAACGCCAACCAGTTGCCCGGCAAGCTGCACATCGAACAATGGGCGCCCTATGAAACGACGGATCAGCAACCAGCCAAAGTTGTTTTGGAAGCCCTGATCAGCTACATGGATCGCCACTGGCTTCCGGTTCTGATCGCTTCCACCCAAATCATCATCGTTCCCGGCTACCAGTTCCGAATTGTTGATGGCATGATCACCAACTTTCATCAACCACAAAGCACGCTGCTGCTGCTCATTTCGGCTTATGTTGGCAACGACTGGCAGCGCATCTACCGGCACGCACTGGATAACAACTACCGCTTTCTGAGTTATGGCGACAGCAATTTGTATTTGAAGTAGCTTGCGAGTGAGGGCTTCACTCAAAGCGAACCTTCACTACCCGACCTAACTTGGCTTAACCAAGTCTGCCATCGAATCCGCAGCAACAGGAGAGTTGCAATTACTCAAACAATTTCGAAGCAA